>JBBDTI010000058.1:0-29610 GCA_040904565.1 Rhodothermales bacterium | reverse complement strand
CGCTCGATCACGTCGTCGATAATCGACGGGACGCGCACGGCCATCGAGTGGCGCGCGAAGGCATTGCTGCCGTCCGTGCGCAGCGGCGCGGGGCGTGAGGACGCTAACGAATGTGGGGCCATGCTGAGAACCGACTCAAGAAGCTACCCAAAAAAACTAACCGAGAAACTACAATCGCGCGACGCGTGACGTGACGCACCGGGACCAAGGGTCGTCGAGCCTACAGCCAGAAGCTGAAGTAGATGTAAATGCCGACGACGAGACCCAGCACGATCACCGTGCCCACGACGTCCTTCCAGCCCCAGGTTGCACGCGCATCCAGCTTGTCTTCCGGCGTGACGGTCCACCACGTCAATCCGGACAGTTTCTCGATCGGTTCGGCCTCGGACATGTACGAAATGCCAACGATCAGTACCACACTGATCAAGAACAGCACGCCTGCGAAGTAATAGCCGTTGAAGGCGCCGATGGCTCCCAGCACGCCGGTCGGTGCCATGGCGCCGCTCTGAGTCAGCGTTTGCAGCGTTAGCTTGACCATCCCCAGAAAAAACCCGATGGCCATTCCCCAGAACGCGCCGTTTCCGTTAATCCGCTTGCTGAAGATGCCCAGCAGGAAAACAGCCGTGATGGGCGGCGCCAGAAAACCCTGCACGTTCTGCAGGTAGTCGTAGAGCCCTTCGTTGTTTTCCGAGACGACCTTCATAATGGGGATCCACATAAGGCCGAATCCGACGACGACGCCCGTGGCGATGCGGCCGACGCGGACGAGCATTTTCTCGGAGGCTCCCGGCCGCAATTTTTCGTAGATGTCTACCGTAAAGAGGGTCGCGCACGAGTTAAACAGGGAGGCCAGCGAACTCATCAGGGCCGAGAGCAGGCTCCCCACGACCAGCCCGCGCAGTCCGATCGGCAGCAGCTCGGCCACCATCGTCGGGAAGACCATGTCGCCCATAAGCTGGCCGTCCGCGGAAACGGGGATGTTTAGCGAGCCCTGCTGGTGAAGGGCGTAACCGATCATGCCCGGAATGAGAAAGATGAAGATGGGCCACACCTTCAGGAAGCCTCCGAAGATCGCGCCCCGCCGCGCATCCGTGAGCGACCGAGCGGCGAGCGTTCGCTGAATGATATACTGATCCGTACACCAGTACCATATGCCGATGATCGGAGAGGCGATCATCACGGCCAGCCATGGAAAGTTTGGATCGCTGTTCGGGCGCCAGAGCGCAAACTGTTCGGCGTTTTGGCCGAGAATGGCACGGAGCTCACCCCATCCACCCAGCTCGGAAAGCCCGAAGATGGTGATGAAGACGGAGCCGAGCAGCAGCAGCACGGTCTGCAGGACCTCCGTATACACGACGGCTCGGAGTCCGCCGAAAACGGTGTAGATGCCCGTGAGCACCACCGTGGTCACGGCCCCGACCCAGAACGCGTTGTCGGGGGTACCGAAGGTCTCCGGCAGCAGCGTCCGAAATACGAGGGCGCCCGCGTAGACGGTGACGGACACCTTGGTGAAAACGTACGCCACGAGGGAGACGATCGACAGGATCCAGCGCGAGCGGGCGTCGAACCGTCGCTCGAGAAACTCCGGCATCGTAAACACGCCCGACCGGTAGTAGAACGAAACGAAGACCCACGCGAGAAGGATCATGATCCACGCATGCAGCTCCCAGTGCGCCTGCGCCATCCCGTTTAAAGCCCCGCTGCCGGCCAGACCGACGATATGTTCGGAACCGATATTGGAGGCGAAGAGCGACGCGCCTACCACGACCCAGCTCACGTCACGGCCGGCCAGAAAGAAGTCCATCGACGTATTCACCTTGCGGGCCGACCACCAGACGATCCAGACGATAAGCAGGAAGTAGGCGGCGATGATGTACCAGTCGATCGGGGTCATGCGAAGATCTCAGGGCGCAGTAAATGAGGGATGATTACGCGTCGTCCTGGCCATAATAGGCATCCGGACCGTGTTTGCGCCGAAAGTGCTTGTCGACCAACTGGCGGCTGATGGGACGAGCATTCGGATTGATCGTAAGCGTATGGACGGCCATGCGCGCCGCGTACTCGAGTACGACGGCACATTCGACGGCCCGTTCGACGTCCGCTCCCCACGCGAACGGTCCATGTCCGGCGACGAGCACGGCCGGCACGTCCATCGGATCGATGTTATTCTTGCGGAAACACTCTTCGATGACGATGCCCGTATTCCGCTCGTAATCCATCGCGATCTCCTCCGGGCGCATTCGGACGGTGATGGGCACCGGACCGTGAAAATAGTCGGCGTGCGTCGTCCCGTAGCACGGCAGCTCGCTGTTCGCCTGAGCCCACGCGACCGCGTGCGTGGAATGCGTGTGCACGATGCCGCCAACGTTTTGAAAATGGCGATACAGGTGCAGATGGGTGGGCGTGTCGGAGGAGGGCTTCAGCGCGCCGTCGACCGTCTCACCACTCTCCAGGGATACGAGAACGACATCCTCCGGGGACAGCTCGGCGGCGGGGATGCCGCTGGGCTTGATCGCGACGACGCCTGCCTCCCGATTGATACCCGAGGCATTGCCCCAGGTAAGCTTGACCAGGCCGGCCTTCACGATATCGTCGTTCGCCTTCCAGACGGCGTGTCTCAGGGCTTCATGGTTCATCGTACCTGATCTCTTATGAGTAGAAGGGTCTTCATCACGTCGTACAGGTTGTCAATGCTATTCTGCTCGCCGAAGGCGTCGTGAAGGCGGCGGTACAGTCCGAACAGGCGCTCGTAGATCTCCTGGTTTTCCGGAATGGGCTCGAAGACGGTGTCCTGGACACCGGTCATCGCCTGTGCGGCCGCCTCGAAGTCGGCGTGCCCGCCCACCTCGCTGCCGGCGACGACGGCACCCGCCATGGCCGCGCCGAGCGCCGGCGTCTGACTGCTTCGTGAGATGTGCTGGGGCCTGCCCGTAACGTCCGCGTAAATCTGCATGACGAGCCGGTTTTTCGCGGAAATCCCCCCGCAGTTGACGATTCGATTTACCGGGACCCCATATTCCTCGAAGCGTTCCAGAATAACACGGGCACCGAAGGCCGTCGATTCGACGAGTGCGCGGTAGATCTCCGCGGGCGTAGAGTGCAGGTTGAGACCCAGGATCATGCCGCTGAGCCGCTGGTCGACGAGCACGGTGCGATTGCCGTTGTGCCAGTCGAGTGCCAGGAGCCCGCTTTCGCCGGGCCGGAGCACCTCTGCGCCGGCCGTCAGGTCGTCGTGGTCGAGACGATCGGGCTTGACGACCTCCACGAACCAGTTAAAGATGTCGCCGACGGCAGATTGACCCGCTTCGAGTCCGTACTGATCCGGCAGCACGGAACCCGGTACGATGCCGCAGAGACCGGGAACGTCGGCGAGCCCTTCGCCAAGCGGGCTCACGGTCACGTCGCAGGTCGAGGTCCCGACGATCTTCACGAGCGTGCCGGGCCGCACGCCCGATCCGACGGCACCCAGATGCGCGTCGAAGGCACCGACGGCAACGGGAATACCTGCCGGTAGCCCGAGCCTGTTCGCCCAGCCCTCGGTGAGGTGACCCGCCTTTTCGGATACGTCGAACGCCTCGTTCGGCAGGCGATCCCGCAGCGAGCCCAGCCGCCCGTCGAGCATGGAGAGAAATGCCGCATCGGGATAGCCCCCCCAGTCATCATGAAAGAGGGCCTTGTGCCCCGCGGCGCATACGCCGCGGCGGAGGCGGGAAGGTTGCTCGGTCCCGGTAAGCACGGCCGGAATCCAGTCCGCCAGCTCCACCCACGTGTACGCCGCATCAAAGACCTCGGGGGCGACGCGGAGGCAGCGTAGGATCTTCGACCAGAACCACTCGGAGCTGTACGTCCCGCCGCATTTGGCCAGGTATTCCGGGCGCTCCTTACGGGCCAGCTCCGTAATTTCGCCCGCTTCCTCGTGGGAGGTATGGTCCTTCCAGAGCCACGCCTGGGCAGCCAGCTCGTCGCGAAACCGATCGTCGAACGCCAGAGGGCGTCCGCCGGCATCGACGGGCATCGGGGTCGACCCCGTCGTGTCCACACCGATGCCGATGACCTGGGACGCATCGAAGCGCTCGTCCCGGGAGGCGTCACCGACGGCCCCGAGTAGGGACGCCTCCAGTCCGAGGAGGTAATCCGGTGGATGCTGGCGGGCCAGGTCCGGCTCTCGCGGATCGAGCAGGATGCCCTGCGTGCCGGAGGGATAGTCGTAGACCGACACGCCGATCTCCTCCCCCGTCGCTACGTCTACGACGAGGGCGCGGACGGAATTCGTGCCGTAGTCGATGCCGATGGAGAACGTACTCATGATCCGCTACGCGTGATGGTAGACGTCCCACTCCATGTAGTTGCCCAGCGCCTCTCGGACGCTCTCGGCCACCGTCGCTCTGGTGGCAGCCACGTGATGCTCGAATCCGTTCTCGCAGATATGGCGGAGCAGCGCCTGCATGTTCTCCACGTGAAAAACTCCGTAGCCGCCGAAGGTGTGCAGTTCGTCTTCCGTGAAGGTACCCTCTCCCACGTAGGCACGGATACGTCCTTCGAGATCGTCGGTCGATATCCGCGAGAAGGTAAAGGGCCCGGGAGCTACGCGGCCCACGATGGTCCCGTAGGTGTTCTCCTTCCCGACCGACCCGGCGATGATCTCCTGAAAATCCATCCGGTGAGCATCCTCGCCGCTTTCGAAGAAGAACGCCTTGGGCAGGTTCGAACAGTGAAACACGACGCCCTTATCGGGATCGTCGCCGTAGTTATTGTTCCAGTCCAGCAGCGCGGCGGGAACGCGGGCCGCCTCCTGAAGCACGAACATGCTCAGCGTCCCGGCGATGTCGGCCTCGCAGGCGCTCGCCATCAGCCGGTCGCTCATCATACTCATCGCCGTGCACGGCACGACCCCGTAGAATTCCTCCAGCGACGTCCAGCACTGGATCGCCGTCGCCGACAATCCCTGATCCTCCATGAACCGGTCGATGCAAACGCCCAGCTTGGCCATCTTCAGCAGGCTTTCTTGCGGAATGCCGTCGACCCGCGTGTACGCCCGCATCTCCGCGATCTTCTCAGTTACGGGCTGTTCGTCGTCGCCCAGGCGGCGAATCCACCCGAGAAGCTCCGACAGGTCGAGCGTCTCGACGGAGATGCCGGCCCGTTCGAGGAGTTTTTCGCTGTAGCGAACGGTGTTGAAGGCGGCCGGACGCGCACCGATCTGTCCCAGTCGAAGGTTTTTGAGGGATCGGATGACGCGGCAGGTGGATGCAAACCGGCGGAGGTCCCGCACGAACGCATCGCTCTCCGGGTCCATGGTGTGTTTTGACGTGAGAGAAAACTTGATCCCGTACTGGCGCAGGTTGTTGCAGACGGACATCTTGCCGCAGAAGCTGTCGCGCCGGTTGGAAAGCGACATGTCGGCGGCCGTATCCTGAAAGGCGTGGATCAGCACGGGTACGTCGAGCCCGGCCCACCGAAGTGTGTTGGCGACGGCGCGCTCGTCGCCGAAATTGGGCAGGGTCACCAGGACGCCGGCGATCTCGTCACGATGCTCCTTGAACAGATCGGCACACATCCGAGCCTCCTGGAGGCTCTCGATGGCACCGTTGTTCGTCGCATCCGCCGGTGTGACGATCACCCGGATCCCCTCCCGTTCCAGCAGATCGAGGATCGAACGCCGTCCCGCCTCGCAAAGGTGATCGGGGAAGAAGCCCCGATTGCCGACGACGACGCCGAGGGTGACGGGCTCCGCCCCGCGACCGTTCGCACCGAGACGCACTGCCGTTCCCGTTTCCTTATCCGCGTCCATGTGTGATCCCATTCTTCCGCCTCGTTGCCTGGTCTCGTTCATTCCATACTCGTGTGAGCTAGAATAAACGACATGGCGCGCAATGGAACCAGCCGCGCACGTTTACGCCGATCGCGAGGAATGATATCGAAGCG
Source organism: Rhodothermales bacterium (assembly GCA_040904565.1). GTDB lineage: Bacteria > Bacteroidota > Rhodothermia > Rhodothermales > VXPQ01 > JBBDTI01. The sequence goes on along the minus strand of JBBDTI010000058.1, from coordinate 23,685 downwards.
GGCATCGCGGGTACGCGTCCCGCCGCCGCTCGATATACGCTAACGCGTTCCTCGGGGCATGCCGTAAGAAACGTGAGCGTTTGGGGAGCCATCACCATGCGCTCCGGAACTCCAACGTGAAGACTCGCAGAGTAATACGCGCCCGCCATTGCAACTCTCCGCCGTCCGAGCCTACGTTTGGAGAACCGATTATCAATTCGATGGAGCCAGAACATACCTATTCGACATGGACAATCTGTTTAATCTCTCCGGCCGCGTCGCCGTCGTCACCGGTGGATCGGGCGCCCTCGGGACCGAATTCTGCCGCGGACTTGCCGAAGCGGGCGCGACCGTCGTCGTCCTGGCTCGCAATCAGGAGCGTGTAGACAACGTGGCCGGGGATATCAGGGCCTCCGGCGGGACGGCTATGAGCGTCACGGCCGATGTACTCCAGAAGAATCAACTGATGGACGTGCGAGACGCCGTACTCGACCGCTTCGGTCGCATCGACATTCTTGTGAACGGCGCCGGAGGGAACGTGGACGCGGCGACGCTCAAGCCCGGCGACAGTATCTTCAATCTATCCGAGGCGGCATTCCGGCGCGTGTTCGATCTCAACCTGATCGGTACGATTCTCCCGACGCAGGTGTTCGGTGAGGTGATGTCGAAAGCCGGCAGCGGATCGATCGTAAATGTGTCGTCAATGGCGGCCGACCGGACACTGACCCGCGTCATCGGCTACTCGGCGGCCAAGGCCTCGGTGGAGAACTTCACCCGGTGGATGTCCGTCGAGCTTGCACGCACTTACGGAGACGGCCTCCGCGTCAACGCGATCGCGCCGGGCTTCTTCATCGGCGAGCAAAATCGTGATCTGCTGCTCAATGAGGATGAGACGCTGACGGATCGCGGCCAGACCATCATCGATCATACGCCGATGGGCCGGTTCGGCAAGGCGGAAGAGCTTGTCGGTACCCTCGTCTGGCTCAGCAGTGAAGCGTCCTCGTTCGTCTCCGGCATCGTCGTACCGGTTGACGGCGGATTCTCCGCGTTCAGCGGCGTATAGGGCCGGGCGGCCCGAGGCTGAAGGATCGGTTTTAACCGCGCGGCCGGACGGCCCGCGGCTGAAGGTCGGTCAGCGACGCCACATTGACAGGTTGACCGGTCTCGATGCTCTTCCGTGCGGCGATACCTAGAAGGATCGACATCGCCCCGTCGCGCGAGCCGGCCGACTGCTGCAGCGGGTCCGGGGCATCGGGTTCACGAAAAACACGGTCCATCAGCCGCACGTCCCCTCCGCCGTGTCCACCTCCGGCGTGTGAGATGCGAATCAGCTCCGTCTCTCCGAAATTATCCGTCACGCGGATCTCGTCGTAGTCCTCCGCCTCCCACGGCTGCCGTTCCTTGATCCAGGCCTCGAGACGTCCTTCCGTCCCGTTGAACGCGATACGATACCCCTCATAAGGGGAATACGTCGTCAGCGAGTAGGTGAGCTGCACGCCGTTGGCATAACGGGCCTGCACGCCCATCTTGTCGTAGATGTTGATATCCTCCCGCCACAAGCATCCGTCGCGCAGATATCCGTCGTGCTCTTCGTGCGCCACGTAAAGATCCATGAGCCGCTGGTTCTGGGTGATGTCCATATAGAAATCACATCGGTCCTGGTGGGGACACCCGCGGCAGTTCGTGGATCGAAACGGATTGTTGGTACCGTAGTGCTCGAGAGCACCCTGTGCGTAGACGGTCTCCGGCTCTGAATCGAGCCACCAGTTCATGAGATCGAAATGGTGGGTCGCCTTGTGCACGAGCAGCGTTCCGCCGTACTCGCGCTGGCCGTGCCAGCGTCGGAAATACGATGCGCCGTGGTAGATGTCGAGGTACCAGTGAAAATCGACGGACGTAACCTCGCCGATACGGCCGTTCATGAGCATTTCCTTCATACGTGCCCGATTCGGCGAATAGCGGTAGTTGAACGTCACGATAACCTTCTTCCCGGAGCGGCGCTCCGCATCAAGGATGGCGCGGCACTTAACGTCGTCCGTCGTCATCGGCTTCTCTGTCACCACATCTGCACCCGCTTCGAGCCCTTTGATGATGAACTCGTGATGGGTGGAATCCATCGTCGTGACGATGAGCATGTCCGGTTCCTGCTCGCGCATCATCTGGTCGAAATCGACGTAGGTCGGGCAGTCCGCGCCGATATATTCCCTGCCGTATTCGAGCCGTCCCGGGTTGATGTCGCTCAATCCGACGAACTCCGCTACGTCGCTATAATTCCGGACGACGTCGCGTCCCCACATGCTCGTGCCCCGGATGCCCGTGCCGACGAGCGCGAGGCGGATCTTATTGGACGAGCGGCGTCTCGAAGCGTAAGACCGCTGTGACGTACTGCCAAGCACGGCGCCGGCGGCAGCTGCTCCTCCGGTGGCAAGAAATCGACGACGATCGAGATCGGTGTTCCCCATGGGTCCCTGACGATGGTGAGTGTAGGACGACGCGTACTTTACCCCAACCTACGGCACTGGAGGGAAAAACGCCTAATCGCCGTAGAAGTCGCCTTCGCCCGATTCAGTGCCGCGCCGGGGTTTCGACCTAGGCCATTCACAGCAGGATGAACGATTGCCGTCTGCAGGAATTATTCATCGATCTGACGCGAAAGGTGTGCGGCAGCGTTCGATAAAATCGAACACAAGAAGCCTGTTCTATGTAAGTTTTCCCGACAAGACGCGGGGTGTAAGCCGAAGTGCACGGGCCCGTCACGAAATGCATCGGATCTGCACGACGTTCGCGTATTTTGACGACCCGAGCGCATGGACATCTTCTGAACTATTTACTCGCGAACCTTTCATGACCGGAGCGGCGCACGACATCTCCGATACCCCCGCGGATCGACGCCGGAATATCTGGCTGGAGGCCGCTGCGATCTTCGGTTTCTGGACGCTGCTCGCCGTACTGACGGCCGGCGGCCGGGTCATCGACCCCTTCAATCCCGACCAGACCACGGCCGAGGCCCTGCGTGAGGCCGGACCGGTGTTCATCAATTACTACCTGTGGGCGTTTCTGACCCCGCTCATCTTCTGGTTTGCCGGCCGCTTCAACGTAGAACGGGACAACTGGATGGCACGAGTACCTCTGCACGTCGCGGCGGCACTGATCGTGGCGATTTCCGTCGATCTGTACGACGACGCGATTCGGCTCACGTTTTTCGATCGGCCCATGCCGTTCGATCCCCTGCGCGCGCTGACGAGCTTCTGGTTTTTCAACGAGCTGATCACGTATGCGGCCGTGCTGGCCGCCGGTTTTGCCAGAGAGTTTTTCATCCGATACCAGGCCCGTCAGAAGGAAACGATGGAGCTGCGGGCACAAGCCGACCGCCTGCAGGCCCAGCTTTCGGAAGCGCGTCTTCAGGCCCTTCGGATGCAGATCAATCCGCATTTTCTCTTCAACACGCTCCACGCCGTCTCCTCGCTCGTCGAGCGCGATCCCCAGGGTGTACGGCGCATGCTCGCCCGGCTCAGCGAGCTGCTGCGCTACACTCTGGAAGACGGAACGGAGACCGAGGTCCCGCTCCAACAGGAAATCAATTTCCTCGACCGATACCTCGAGATTCAGCGTATCCGCTTTCAGGACCGACTTGACGTGAAGAAGGATATTGCTCCCGATGTGGTCGACGCCCTCATCCCGAACCTCATCCTCCAGCCCATCGTCGAAAATGCCATAAAACACGGGGCATCCAAGGTACGGGGCATCGGTCGCGTCAGCATCCGTGCACGACGAGAGAACGATCGCCTCATCGTAAGCATCGCAGACAATGGTCCGGGCCTGGAAGGCGATTCCATCCCCGAGGAAGACCGCGGATTCGGCCTCAGGAATACACGTGAACGGCTTGAAGAACTGTATGGTGGCGCCTTCGAGCTTTCGTTCATGAGTCCGGAGGGTGGCGGGCTCGTGGCCGAGGTCGTCCTTCCGTATCATACACGTGCGGATATTCCAGCTGCGAAACGGACCGACACCGCAGACATCGACACGAATGCCTAAGAACGACGACCTTCGCATCCTCATCGTCGACGACGAGCCGCTGGCCCGCCAACGGCTGGAGGATCTGCTGTCTCCGTATCCCGAAGCCGTCATCGTGGATCAGATCGATAACGGCGCCGATGCGGTCGCCGTGCTTCGGGACGAGGAGATAGATCTCGTCTTTCTCGACGTGCAGATGCCTCGTAAGACGGGATTGGAGGTCGTCGAGGAGGTCGGCGCGGAAGACATGCCGTTGACGATCTTCGTGACGGCGTACGACCGCTATGCGTTGCGTGCGTTCGACGTGGCTGCGGTCGACTACCTTTTGAAGCCGTTCGACGACGAACGCTTCGAGCAGGCGTACGAACGCGCTAAAAAGACGCTGCGTCTCAAAGAGGTCGACGCGGTGAAGGATCGCCTGCTGGCTTTATTTCGAGATGACGACGAGGTAGAGAAAGCTCAGCAGCCGTATCTGGAGCGGGTTGCCGTGGATATGCGGGGCAAGGTGCGCGTCGTACCCGTCGAACAGATCGATTACATCTCAGCGAGCGGTCCGTATGCGGAGCTGCACACGGATGAAAATACGTTTCTCATCCGCGAACAGATGCAGACGCTCGAAGAGCGCCTCAATCCCGCCGATTTTTTCCGGATACACCGTTCGACCATCGTTCGTCTGAATCTCATCGAGTCGCTGCACCACGCTCCGGGCGGAGATTACGCGATAACCCTCAAGAACGGGCAGCGGCTGAAGGTCAGCCGCGGGCGACGCGACGAGCTGGCCCAGCGACTGGGGCTTGAAAACATCTGAGACCTTTCACGCTTACCGGCGTTCATCGCGGATTCGCTCTCGTGCTGACGCCGCTTCGTCCATCCGTTTATCGCTCGACACGTCCAGATCCCGAACCCGTTGCCAGCTTCTCCACCTCCGCCGTCGAAACAAGGTTGAAATCGCCGGGAATCGTCTGCTTGAGGCAGGAGGCCGCCACGGCGAACTCGAGCGCTTCGCGGGTATCGTCTTTGGTGAGGAGGCCCGCGATGAGACCGGATGCAAACGAATCTCCACCGCCGACCCGGTCGACCAGCTGAATCTCGTAGCGCGAGGAACGCCGCGGCTCGGCGCATTCCCGCTCGTCGTGCAGCACGGCGCTCCATCCGTTGACGGATGCCGAGAAGCTTTCCCGCAGCGTAATGGCAACGGCGTCGAATCCGTATTCCGTCTTGAGCTGCCGGGCCAGCTGGAAATAGGCCGCCTCGTCGAGCGCCGCCGACTCGACGTCCGACGAGCCGGCCGTGAAACCGAGACTTTTCTCGGCATCCTCTTCATTGGCGATGCAGACGTCCACGTACTTCATCAGGGGCTGCATCACGGATTGTGCTTCCTTCTCGGTCCACAATTTCGCACGGAAGTTCAGGTCGCAGCTCACGCGGGCGCCGGCCGCCTTCGCTGCCTTGCAGGCTGCGACGAGCGTCCGGCGCGGCTGCTCACCCAGCGCCGGGGTAATCCCCGTCCAGTGAAACCACGCGGCCCCATCGAACACCGCGTCAAGGTCTGCCTCTTCAGGCGTCATCGTCGTTACGGCACTCTCCGCCCGATCGTAGATCACCTTGGATCCGCGCTGGCTCGCCCCCGTCTCCAGGTAGTACAACCCCAACCGGTCGCCGCCGCGCACGATGAAGCGGTCGGACACGCCGAAACGCCGGAGATGGTTGACGCAGGCCTGGCCGATCTCGTGGCGAGGTATCTTGGAAAGGAAATGACTGTCGAACCCGTAATTGGCGAGCGCGACGGCCACGTTGGCCTCGCCACCGCCGTACGTGACGTCGAACGACTGCGCCTGAATGAAACGGCGGTATCCCGGCGGGGATAGCCGGAGCATGATCTCTCCGAAGGTCACGGTCTTCATTATTTCGATGCCTGTAGTTCTATGAATCGGTCTCGATTTCGTGGTCTCGATTTCGTGGTCTCGCTGTCGTGGTCTCGATTTCGTAATGTCAGTGTCGGCGTCTCGGTGTCGCAGAAGTTCACTCTCCCAGCTCCTGCTCGGTCCACGGCCGGTCCCGCGACGCGGTTCGGCCTCGCACTTCCTCGACCTCGTCCTCCGTAACGACACTGCCTCGATGACCCCAGGCACGCCGGATGTACGTCAGGACGGCCGCCAGCTCGCCGTCTGAGAGGCGCCGCTGCGGGGGCATCAAGCCATTTCCCTCGAGGCCATGCAGAAGAATCCGAATAAGCGGATCTTCGTCCCCATTCACCCATCGCGCCCCGGCGAGGGCGGGCCCCTCGGCCTCACGTCCTTGTCCGTCGGTGCCGTGACAGACCGAACAGGTCGTAAGATACAGATCACGCCCCCGGTCGAAAAGCTCCTGCTCCCGCGCGGACAGCGGTCGCACATCCGGACGATCAGGCCGGGGCTTTCCCGGCCACGTGAACCGATCCAGGGCCTGGCCGGCCGCGCGTCGTACGTCCTCATCGTCCGACTCCGCCGCGGTGATCAGTCCAGCCGGGACGTCGTCCAGCGCGTGGGGCTCGAACTCGCTCCACCTCGTCGTGTCTTCGGGCGGCTCGGGAGCGAAGGCGAGGATACCGTGCAGGATGGCGAGGCGCTGCCACGCCGGCCGGTCTTCTTCACCGGACGCTGCGAAAACGACATCCCGTTCACCACCGTTAAGGGCCGCCGCCGTCGTCATGGCGAGGGCATCGCGCAGAGCCACGACATCGCGATAGGCCAGGAGATGCAGCAGGAGATCGGCTTCGCGACCGTACACGCCGCTGAGGGCCGCGTCTACGGCGATAGAATCGGTGCCCTGTCGGACGAGCAGTGCGGCGACGGACTCCAGCGCCGGCGCACCCGGCAGCGTGCCGATCGATGCGGCAACCTGCCGGCGTACGATCGGATCCACCTCATCCAGCACGTCCAGTAGATCGAGCGTACCCTCCCGATGTCGGACCCATGCCGAGCGTACGTACGGCGAGGCATCCTCGGAGGCCGCATGGGGCACATCCACATTCAATCCATCTAGCGTCCACAGCGCATGCAGGCGCACGCTTTCGTCGCCCGCCGACGTCACCATCTCCCGTAATACGTTGACGGCCGACGTGTCGCCTCGCTCTACGATGAGCCGCTGCGCGGCGTCCCGCCACCACCCGTTGGGATGCCTGAGCACTTCGGCGAGCTCGGCGGCGCTGAGATCGGATAGGCGCGGGCGCTCATCTCGTTCGTAGTCCTTATGCGTGATCCGATAGATCCTGCCCATCCCGAGAGGCCGATCCAGACCTTTCTTCAGGATGTAGTCTTCCAGGTATTCGGTCAAATAATCGCGGTGCTGAACGATCCCCCGATAGAAATCCACCACGTACAGTGTCCCATCCGGAGCGGAGTACAGGTTTACCGGTCGAAAGCGTTCGTCGGTGGACGCGAGAAACTCTCCCTGAACGTCCTGATACGGGTTCGCCGCCGTCATCGAGCCGTCGGCACCGCGTTCCACGGCGAACCTCCGCACCAGGTTGCCCGCCGGCTCGGACACAAAGACGTCATTGACCAGCTCGGGAGGGAGCCGGTCTCCACGATACACGACGGGAGACCCCGCCGCCGTGAAGATGGCGAGCGTGCTATCTTCGCGCAGCATGTGATCCTGATAGCCTCGATTGATGCCGGGGGTCGGACGAACGGGCCATACGCTGTCGTCGTCGACGAGGTCGACGTAGGCCCCCTGCCGGCGCTCCAGGTTCGGATTCCGCGCGTAGTACGTCGCCGGGATCAGGTCGATCCGTAGAGGATCGGCGTTCGAGTTTTTGAAGGCATAGCCAAAGTCGTCGACGGATACGCCCCACTGCGCCGTGTGCAGCGTGGGAATGGCGGACCAGTTCCCTTTCGCGTCGACGCGCAGATCCTGGTCGTGCCATACGCTGAGCAGCGTATTGTCGAGGCCCCACACGAGTCCGTTCGGATTCCGCTCCGGGTTCGACGCGCGTCGGCCGTAATCGTCGCGGACGACCTCCTTTACGTCTGCCCGGAGATCGCCCGTCGTATCGCGCGCAAGCCATAGATAGGGAGGCTCGGCGACGAGGATGCCGCGATCGAGCGCCTTGACGGCACGCGGCAGAACCAGGCTGTCCAGAAAGACGGCCCGTTCGTCCATCCGCCCGTCGCCGTCCACGTCCTCCAGAACCGTGATACGTCCGTTCGGCGTCCGCTCGCCCGTCCCGTCGACGTTCGGCATATACCCCCGCATCTCGACGACCCACATGCGTCCGTCCGCGTCGAAGTCGATCGCAACGGGATCCTCCACCATCGGCTCGGCCGCCACGATCTCGATGCCGAAGCCTGGCGGGAGGTAGAAGGTCTCCAGCGCGCGATCCGGCGCGAGCACGGGGGCCTCGGCGGGAACGTCCTGAACGCCGGGAGGCCACGGCGTGGAGGTACACGACGCGACGATCGCCGCCGTCAGCACCGCGAGCGCTGAACGAACCGCTACCGATCGCATGAACCGCACCATACTTACAGACAGCCTATCGCGTGACGGAGAAGAATCGGGCCGGACACGCCCGTTCTCGCTTGCCGGCGTTGCTTACTCGAGGTCGCGAACCCAGATGTTGCGGAAACGCACCTCGTGATCGTGATCCTGCAGCGAGATCGGCAGCCGATCCGCGTGCGCCTCGTAGTCCGGCCGCGCGTAGTGACCCGACGGCCCCGTCAGCTCTTCGTGGTTCTGCACCAGGACGCCGTTATGAAACACCGTGACGTAAGCGGGGGAAGCCAGCTCGCCCTGCTCGTCGAACCGCGGTCGCGTGAACACGATGTCGTACGTGTTCCACTCTCCCGGTGCGCGCATGGCGTTAACGAGCGGCGGATACTGGCCATAAACGGCGGATGCCTGTCCGTCCGGGTACGTCTCGCTCGTATACGAATCCAACACCTGTACCTCATAGCGGCCCATCAGGAATACGCCGCTGTTTCCACGGTCCTGATCCTCCCCTACGGGCGGCTTCGGCGCCGTCCACTCGACGTGCAGCTGTACGTCCCCGAAACCCTCTTTAGTCTGAATGCCACCCGTCCCCGGGCGTACCTGAAAATACTCCGTGGTGGATACCCACGGCGCCAGGTCGCCGTCCGACGTCTCCCAGTCGGATAGTCCCGTACCTCCGAAAAGGACGATGGCGTCGGACGGCGGGCGGCCCGCTTTATCCTGCGTGCCGGGTGTCGGCGGCATGACGACCCTCGGCTGCGGCCGCTCTCGGTCATGGATCTCCCAGTTAGCCGGGTCGCGGCCCTCCTGGGCGAACGATGACGGTGCGGCGAAGAGCATGAGGGCGAAAAGTAGGATGAGCTGTTTCATAGTCACGGTAAGAAGTTAAGTTGAACTCCGGCCAGAATGGCCCGGCCGGGCGCAGGTTCATAGTAGCGTCCACCGAACGCATTGATCACGACCGATCCGGCATACTGCTTGTCAAGTGCATTTTTAAGGGTAGCGAACGGTGCTACCTGCACGGATCCGAAGGCGATGCCGCGGTGGCCCAGCGAAAGGTCGAAAACGGCATAGCCGTCATTCACGTCCGTGTTCGCATCGTTTACAAAATACTCGCTCACGACCTCACCTTCCACGCGAGCCCACAGGCCCGATCGGTTCGTCCGGACGGCGCCGAAGAGGCGATGCTCCGGAATACCGGGGATCAGATTGCCGGAGAGCTCGTCTTCGTCGAACTCAAACCGGCTTCCCGTGTACGAAGCGTCGATCTGCCACGACGCGGCCGGATACCAGGAAAGCATCGCTTCGAGTCCGCGGTGCGTGTTCTCCCCGACATTTCGGAAATACTGGCGGCCGAGCTCGTTCTCGAACGATCCGAGACGCCCCTTTACGTTCATCGTGTAGACCGCCACGTCGACCAGCAGCGAAGAGCCAACGGCGCCACGCGCTCCCACCTCTACGCCCCGCGAAATCTTGGCGTCGATCTCCGGGTTGAATCCGCCCGTCATGTCCGGCCGATTCACGAGCTCCGTCGTCGTCGGCGTCTCGAACGCCGTTCCGTAGTTGGCGAATAGCAGCACGCCGCGTTGCCGGTAGGAGAGTCCGACCGTCGGACTCCAGGCGGAAAACGTCCGACCGCCGGACTGATCCCCGTTCGCGAGCAGGTCATCGTCCATCTCGAACCGGACCCGGCTGAAGCGCATGCCCGCCGTCGCATTCAGCGACGGGGCGAGCTCGTACCCGCCGTAGACGAACGCGCCCGCCGAGAGCACGTCCTCCGTTTGATCGAGCTCCACCTCGTCGCCCGGCTCACCGAAATCGATGTCGAAGTTCTTGTTGATGTCGTGCTGAACGGCGCCGTCGGCGCCGACGCCCCACTGGATACGTCCCTCTTCGCCGCGCAGTGCCGTCCGCACGCCGCCCGCCGTCCGATCCAGATCGATAAACCCGAACGGGAGCGGATTCTCGACGAGGCGCCGCACGCCGTAGGCCGTGAGGCTCGCCGTTCCGAACCCGGACTCACGATCGAGCGTGGCGCCGGCCTGCGCGTGAAGGCTCTGCTTTCCGGCCCTATTGTCAACGAAAGCCTGCCGGGCCTGCGTCGGATCGTCCGCCATCTGCTCTCGCGTCAGCGAGCTCGGGCTCTCGGTATCCTGCGTGGCGAGCGCCGCCATCGTCCGCAGCCGCGCGGCGTCTCCAATTCGAAAGCGCCCCATCGCACCGACGCGTCGCTGCGTACCCTCGGAATACGCGCGGTACCCCTCCTGACGGAGATTCGACGCGTAGACGCGCACGTCGTGCGCCCCAATGGGCACGGCCCCTTCGAGCAGTACCTGACGCTGTCCGAACGAGCCACCCAGCAGGCGGGCCCGAACGTTCGGCTGCGCGGGCCTTACGGCTGTGGAAAGGAAGAGCACGCCCCCCGAACCGTTCCCCCAGAACAGCGACGCCGGGCTGCGCAGCAGCTCCGTTCGCCGGACGAGCGACGACTCGACGACGTCGAGCGCGGCCTGCCCGTCCGGCATCGTAAGCGGAATCCCGTCCAGCAGTACCTGAATCCCGCGTACGCCGAACGCCGCGCGCGCACCGGTTCCGCGGACCGAGATGCGCTCCCCTACGGCGAAATGGCCACGGTCGTTGATCCAGATGCCCGGCAGCGAACGCAGCACCCGTTCGAGCGCGAGGGCCGGCTCGAAATCGAGCTCCTCCGGACTCCGAACGTCTATTCCCAGCGCGAACGGCGCTGAGGCCGTACTCTCCGTCTCGCGCACGGCGTCCACCGTCAATTCAGGAAGCACGACTTCCAACGTATCTGTTCCCTGCGCCGCTGCCGTGGCGGGAATCAGGAACAACATCACGATCAAACTTCTCATGCCGAATCTATCTCGTTTTCGTTGATACTCATCAGAAAAAAACGTCCCGCGGCGTTGACCACGATCATTCACGCAGGTATCGTCGACCCACCCGTTCCAATCGACCTCTACGCCGCCCGGCAACGCATGCGTCACCGTTTCACGAAGTGCCCGCCGAATGCTCCGGACCGACGTAACTCAACGGGGAAGTCGGCGTGTGGATTCAAGGTCGGTGATTTTTGGTAGCGCGACGGCTGCCGCTCGGCCGGCGGAGGACTTCTGCAGATGCGGACATGCTGTCGGACGGCGATCCGCCGTCAGAGAGGCTATAGATTTCCGCGCTGCATCTCACGGACGGCGTAGTCGCAGGCACGGGCCGTCAGGGCCATATACGTGATCGATGGATTCTGGCACGCCGACGACGTCATGCACGCCCCGTCGGTCACGAACAGGTTGCTGACGTCGTGCGCCTGGTTGTGCGCGTTCAACACCGACGTGTCCGGATCGCGCCCCATGCGCGCCGTTCCCATCTCGTGGATGCAGAGTCCGGGCGGCGATTCCTCGATGAAGGGCTGGATGTTGCGCGCGCCGACCGCCTCGAGCATCTCCGCCGCCGAGAGCGCCATGTCCTCCCGCATCCTGTCCTCGTTGTCACTCCATTTGCAGTGGATCCGCAGCACGGGCATTCCCCAGGCGTCCGTCACGTTCGTATCCAGCTCGACGTAATTCTCTTCACGCGGCAGGCATTCTCCCCATCCGCCGATCCACATGCTCCACGGGCCCGGCTCTCGCAGCGTCTCTTTCAACCCCGATCCCACACCGGGAACTCCGGCGCCGCGGCCCCATCCCGCCCTGCTGGCAGAGCCCTGATACCCGTAGCCGCGCAGAAAATCGGGGTGCTCCGTCGCACGATCACCCAAATTGCGAAAGCGGGGGATGTAGATGCCGTTCGGACGGCGGCCGTAGAAATACTCGTTCTTATTCCCCGGAAGTTCGCCCGACGCACCGGCCTGGAAGCAGTGATCCATAAGATAGTGGCCAAGCGCCCCGCTGGAATTCGCGATGCCGTTCGGAAACCGTGGCGAGGTCGAGTTCAGCATGATTCGGGTGGATCCCAGAGCGGAGGCGCACAGAAACACGATGCGCCCGTAATATTCCCGCTCTTCCATCGTTTCCGCGTCGATGACACGCACGCCCGTAGCCCGGTCGTTCCGGTTGTCGTAGAGTACGCTGTGCACGATGCTGTTCGGCTGCAGCGTCAGATTCCCGGTAGCGAAGGCCGCGGGGAGCGTGGCACTCTGCGAGCTGAAATAGGCGCCGTAGGAGCACCCCCTCGAACACTGATTTCGATACTGGCACGCCGACCGGCCGTTTATTCCCTGGGTCAGGTTGGCCACGCGTCCCACCGTCATGCGGCGACCGGGGAAAGCGCCTTCCATGCGCTCCTTAAACAGGCGCTCGCCGCAGTTCATCTCCATCGGCGGCTGAAAACGTCCATCGGGCAGTTGGGGCAACCCTTCCGCCTGCCCACTGATGCCGACGAACGGCTCGACGTAGTCGTACCACGGTGCCACGTTCTCATACCGGATCGGCCAGTCCACCCCAAATCCGTCCCGCGCGTTCGCCTCGAAGTCGAGCCGGCTCCAGCGGTAGCACTGACGTCCCCAGATCAGGGAGCGGCCGCCGACCTGATGCCCGCGAATCCACATGAAGGGATTGTCTTCCGGATAGGTATACGGATTTTCGCGGTCGTTCACGTAGAAATGGGATGTGGCCTCTCCAAAACCGCCCCCCTTGCGCTGGACGGGGTAGTCGCGCTCGAACTCCTCGCGGTCACCGCGTCCCCGGAAATAAAGCTCCCAGGGCGCCTTATTCTCCGTGACGTAGTCCGCCTGGTGCTCGACCATCCGGCCGCGTTCCAGCAGCAGCGTATTGAGCCCCTTCTCGGTCAGCTCTTTGGCGGCCCAGCCCCCGGCAACGCCTGAACCAACGACGATAGCGTCGTATTCCTGTCTCGTCTGTACGTTCACGATGTCATTCCCTTCGAATCAAGAGGTCGCTATGATTGGCCGGCTGGACGTTCCGGCACGGACCGGCCGGCGTATCACGAACGTCGATGCCGGACCCATCCGCTGCCACGTCAGATCGCCCACGTCCGCCCCACGTCGGAAAACGGAATACAGGCCTCCCACCGCCCCGGTACCTGGACGAATCGCAGCTCCTGTGTCGCGCCGGCTTCGGACGTGTAGTATCCCACGAGCGTCAGCTCCTTAAGCATGTGGAAAAAGCTCGGATCACCGGTTAGATCACCCTCGTGCGCGACGTCGGCACGGACGACGGGTCCGCCGTCCGGCCGCCTGGCGGCGACGCGGCGCGCGGCACCCTGGATGCTCGAGGTCACCCTGAGCTTGAGGTCTTCGGAGAGCGTGCTGCCGCGCACGGTCTCCGGCATCTCCGTCGCATCGCCGTCCGCCGTCTCACCGGAACCGCCCTCCGCCGGTTCGGATGCTCCGTCGCCGGACAGTCTGTTCGCATTTCCGAACAGGTCCGGCGCCGCGCCGACAAGCAGGTCGCGCTGCTGCTGGTTGGACAGATCCACGAAGGAAGACCCGGTCGCTTCCAGGGCTTCTCGCTCGAGCGCGTCCAGCCCCGTGAGGAACCGTTCTCGCAGCCTTTCGGGATACCATTCGGCCAGCATGCGATCGATGAAGCCCGGCACGCCGGCATCTCCGGCACCGGGCGTATCGGTTTCCGGCACGATCGTATTCGTCACGGCGGCAACGAGCCCCGCCTGGTCGGTGGAGAGCGCGGCCCATCCTCCGGCCGCATCCGTTCCGGTTCGACATCCGCCGAGCACGCCCGCGACGGTTGGCGCGGCCAGCACGCCTCCCATCAAATAGCCTACTCGCGTCAGTGCTTCGCGCCTGTTCATTCGTTTCATGCCTCAGTCCGACGCCGTCAGGGTCTTTATGAACAGAATGATGGATTCAATGTCGCTATCCCCAAGTATACCGCGAAAAGACGGCATTTCCCCTTCAAATCCCACGGCCACCTCGTCTCCAGGGTCCAGGACGGCCCTCCTGAGGTATCCGTCGTCCACCCCAACGACCTCCCCCGACGCCAGCTCTCGCTCCGACCCGTAGAGCCCGTCGAACGTCGGCCCCAGCCGTCCGCCTTGCGTGCCGTCGCTGCTGTGGCAGGCGACGCACCCGGTCTCGTGATACAGGTGCCGGCCGCGAACGGCTGATGCCTCTATCTCCTCCCCTTCTTCGCTGTCGAATTCGTCCGACACGCCGACGAGATCGGCTTCCCAGTCGACGCCGGCGAGACCATACGGCGACAGATCAATCCCGCTCGCATCGTTGACCGTCAGATAGACCTGTCCTTCCACAGGGGTCCCGCCGAGATCGACGAGGCGGTAGTCGACCGTCATTTGCATGACCTCTCGCATGTCGGGAAGCACCAGCAGCACGTTCCTGCCGTCGTCCGATACGTGCGCGGCGGCCACGGGCAGGGTTTCTTCGCCTTCCGATCCATCGAGCCGGTAGTGTCCCGACCCGTACCGCTCGCTGCGCAGGTAGTTGTATCTGGTGACGGTCACGTCATCCGGACGCGGAGACTGGACGGCCTTGTCGAACGTAATCAGCACGCCCTGCTTTCCTGCCCGAACGTGCTCGGGCAGGCCGTGCTCCCGGCCCGTATATCGCAGGCGCCTGAGACTCGCGAGTTTTTCGGCCGTGGAGCCCCAGACCTGGAAGCCGGCGACGTAGAGCCTGCCGTCTACCGGATGCAGTGCCGCCTTCAACGTCGGGGAGAGCCGGTCGTCGGGGAGCGGCGTGACGGCACCCTGTACCGGATTCGCCAGGCTGTCGACGTACACGCGGAAGAGGCCGGACCGGCCGTAGGACAGGTGAACCAGGCCCCCGTCTAGTGGGCCGTTTCCGTCGGACGTCATCCAGACCTGACTGGTGCCGGACGGGTCCACGCGATGGGGAATCCACGTGAGCGGCGGCGGGGCCTGCGGCAGGGGATCGGGCCGATGTGCCGTCGCCGCCACGCCGTAGTATCCATCGCGCTCGACCACGTACAGCGGCGTGGAGGGTACGAAATTCCCCTGCTGGTCGGATGCCGTGAGCCGTCCGCTTTCGGGGTGTACGCCGATATACGGCGCTCTGAAACCGGTCGCGTATCGCGCGACCTCCCGGCCGTCGGGTGAAACCTCGAGAACCGCGCCATTGTGCGGGGATCCTTCCAGGAATCCCGGCAGCAAAGGGGTTCGGTCGGGTTCTGCTGGACTGCTGAGGGCACCTCCCTGCGTGACGTAGAAGCCGCCCTCCGGCCGGGCGACCAGGTCGAACGGCCATTCGCGGGAGGCGGTCGATTGGATGATGCCCGGCGCGAAGGCCTCGTAGAAATCCGCTTCGCCGTCGCCGTTGACGTCGTGCAGCCGCACGATCCCTTCCCGCCCGTAGACGTAGACGTCATCAGCGACCACTTCGACGGCAAGCGGCTCGTAGAGTCCGGATGCAAACCGACGCCAGACCGGCGACTCCGACGCGAGTCCGCGCGCCATCCATACGTCGCCGTCGAAGGTCACCACGGCCGCACGCCCGTCGGAGAGGAAGGCCAGGTCGGCCGGACGCACGTTGCGCCGCCAGGGATTTGGGTCGGGTAACGCGATGTGATCGTAGACGAACGCGTTGGTGTCGGGTGCGACCTCGACGCCCGTCGCGACGACTTCCGGCCAACGCCCGGGGCCGCCTTCGCGAACATCCTCCACCATACGTACGGAGGTTTCGTTGAGGGCGCGCGCCGCCTCGAGGGCGTCTCGCGGCCCCGACCACATCGCTACACGAAACCGGCGCTCGCCGTCCGCCGCCGGCACGCGAAGCAGGACGTAGCGATCCGACCGTACGAAGAGGCCCCCGCCGGATGATTCCGATCGGATCGCGCTGGACCCTGCCGGGCGTCCGGCAGCATCCTCTAAGAAAACGGCGGTCACGTTCCCATCTCCGTGGGCGATAACGACTTCATCGGGGGATTCCACGAGTACGGAGGCGCCGTCGACATCGGCGGTGACGAGATTCAGCGGCTCGTCGGAACGCGACATACGGAACGTTCGCGTGACGAGCGACTGCACATCTCCTCGAATCAGGCCGGGCTGCTCGTCGACATGCGCCCGGCCTACCCGGTAGGAAAAGACCACGTCGTTGCCGTGCACGTACAGCCCCTCGTAGGCTCCCATTGAGGCGGGCAGAGGGCCTCTACCCGGATCCGCCGGGTAGTCGCCCGGTGGGCGAGGGTCCTCGAAGCGAGGATCGGCCATCCAGCCGGCGTACATGCCCGTCGCGGCCAGAGGTTCGCCCAGAACGCGGGGGTTCGCGTTACCCTTATCGAGCTGATGATAGGACACCTGCGCCATCGTCATCAGCGAGACGAACTCACCCTGCCAGGCGACGGCCATCCTCAAGAGATCCGGATCGAAACAAAGATACGTATCGTGACCGAGCTGGACGACGATCCCGCGGACGCTCCAGTTATCGTCCGGCGTGACATCCGAGAGCTCGCCCGCCCGGAGTGCCGTCGTGATAAAGGGGAAGTCGTCCTCTACGAAGCTCGCATACGGAGAGCCGGGAGGAGGAGATGATGCGGTTTGCTGTGCTTGCACGCCTGGAATGCTCATGAAGCACGCCAGGACGGCAGCAGCGAAAAATCGATGCATATACGACCGAGTAATCAAGGCGAGGCTGCGGGTAATATATCGCGGGCGGAAAGGGGCATCAACCACCTTTTATGCAGCTGTACGCCTGGATTCGTCAAGTCTGACGTGCCTCGGACACGTGTTCTCGATTGATGGGTCCGATCCTTATCTTGGCCGCATGTCTCACAAACCGCGAGCTCCACATGCCTCTTTCCCGTCGCTCTTTTCTCCGTCGTTCCGGACAGGCGGCGGCCGCGGTTGCGGCCGCACCCTGGATCCGGACGTCCAGCGCCTCTCCGAATGAAGCCCTCGTGGTCGCCCTCATCGGCTGTCGCGGTATGGGCTTCGGTGATCTCACGAATCATCTCAGGCAGCCGGACGTGCTCTGCGGCGGGCTGTGCGACGTCGACGCGGACGTGCTTGACGGCCGCGCGGCGGACGTGGAAGATCAGACGGGAAAGCGCCCTCCCACATTCAGCGACTACCGGAGGATCCTGGATCGATCGGACGTCGACGCGGTCATCATCGGCACGCCCGACCACTGGCATTGCCTGCAGATGACGGATGCCTGTTCGGCCGGCAAGGACGTCTACGTCGAAAAGCCGATGGCCAACTCCATCGGAGAGCTCGATGCCATGGTCGCAGCGGCGCGTCGACACGGGCGGGTCGTCCAGGTCGGGCAGCAGCAGCGCAGCGGGGCGCACTGGCGGGAGGCGGTGGACTTCGTGCAGTCGGGCCGGCTGGGAGACATCCGCCAGATCAAGGTCTGGGGATTCTTCGATTACGGGAAGGGACAGCCGCGGGTACCGAATCAGCCCCCGCCGGCGCACGTCGATTTCGATATGTGGCTCGGTCCCGCTCCCGACCAGCCGTTCAATCCGAGCCGCTTTCATAGCAACTGGCGCCACCAGTGGGACTTCGGGGGCGGACTCCTGACCGACTGGGGCGTGCATCTGCTCGATATCGTGGTCTGGGCCATGGGTATCGACGCCGCGCCCCGTTCGGTCAGCGCCTCGGGCGGCATCTACACGTATCACGATCGCGCCATCGAAACACCCGACACGCTCTCCGTGCTCTACGATATGGGCGACTACACGATCACGTGGGAGCACCTCGCTGGACTCGACCGCGGACTGTATGGCCGGCATTACGGCATCGCCTTTATCGGTAATAACGGAACACTCGTCGTCAACCGCGCGGGATGGGAGGTCATCGCGGAGGAGCGCGAAGGCGCGCCGCTGGTGGAATCCGTCCCGTTCAGCGAGGGCGTGGGGAGCAACCACGAAGCGCACGCCATCGATTTCATCGAGGCCGTCCGCGAGCGCCGAGAACCGACATGCACGGTCGAAGACGGAAGGGCGGCGGCCTTTCTGGCGCACCTCGGCAACGTGGCGTATCGCACGCGATCAAGGGTCGTGTGGAACGAGGATACGGGCCGGTTTGCGGCCAATCGTGCCGCCAATCAGCTCATCCGCCCGGCCTATCGAGCCCCCTGGGCGTTCCCCGATGCCGGTTAGTCCGCCCGCGCTTAGCCGGTCCTTTCTTTGCCCGCCCTTTCTTCGTCCACCCCCGCCGGCCCGCCCACTCGGCGAACCTGATCGGCCGACGCGTGCAGTTTACGACGCACGGTCTTCCAGAGCGCTCGGCCAAGGAGCGGCACGGGAGAACCCTGGGCAAATGCCGATCCGATCGCATACAGCGTCGACGGATAGATCGCCGACCGGTCCACGACCGCATAGACCGGATCCCAGCGGTCGGGACGGAACTTGGCCTTGAAGGCCTCCAGCCCGACGAAATTATACGAACGCGTCCCATGCGTCCGCAGCCAGCGCAGCACGTATCGCAGCCAGCGGGGATTGTCATGCCCAGGAGTCACGACACGGTTCGACAACGGCGCCAGTCCCAGCGACACATAGGTACTCCCGGTAGAGGCCACGGCCCGGAGGGCCGCGTCGATCAACAGTTCCGACGTCCCGTTTACGGCGGCGTGTCCGCGAACGAGCTGCTCTACGAGCCAGCCGTTACGTGCCGGAATCGGTGACGCAACAAGAAATGCGATTACGCCGCCATCGCGTACTGCGACGAAAATCCTGCGATCGTAGACGCGCAGCAACGTTTCCGTTTCGATCAAGAAGTGGAGCGGCGGCAGTCCGCGCGTCGCCAGCCAGTCCTTCAGGCAGGCGCGCAGCTGCGGGTGATCCCGAGCGCGATCCGGATCCCATTCCTCAATGACGACTCCCTTGTTCGCGGCTCGATGCAGCTGCCGGCGGAGGGATGCGTGCGCGTCGATTCGCGCCGGCCAGTCGCCCGGATCGAGACAGGGTTGTCCACCAAGCAGCATCACAGCGTGACCCGGGTCGTCGCGATACATACGCTCCAGCCTTGCCTCCGCGCCGAAATAACACGTCCGCTTGCCGCAGGACCGCGTCCACGCTTCGAACGCCGCCGCCACATCGGCCAGTCTTTCCGGGGGACAGATCGGTGCCCCGCCTACAACGTGGTAGCGGCCGTGCCGTACAAATCCCACGACGGCGTCGCGATCCGCCGAAAACCACCGCTCGAAACCTGGGTTCAGGATCTGATAGCACGTCGCGTTCCACCCGTGTTCCAGTATAACGCGCCGGGCCACGTCGACGTCCTCCTGCAATACGCTACCGGTCATCAAGCGAGCGCCGCGCGAATTCCTACAACAAAAAAAAGCCCGGCCGAGAACGACCGGGCTTTGGTGATAACATACTCGACGACTGCTTAGAGCAGGTCGCTTTCGACGCGCTCGACGTTCGTAGCGCTCAGTCCTTTGTCCGTGCGTTCAACGTCGTACTCGACTTCCTCACCGTCACGAAGGCCTTCATCCCAGCCTAGACCGGAGATGTTATTACGGTGGACGAATACGTCCTTGCTGCCGTCGCTAGGCTCGATGAAGCCAAATCCTTTTTCGATGCTGAACCACTTAACTTTTCCGCGGGGCATAACTCGTAGTGTCTGTTTCAGCCGCTGAGCCACTCGATCAACCTTCCGTACTATCTGAAAGCTGAAACGCCGGCATTCGCAGCTATCTAAATTGTTTCGATTAATTAAAGGTAACAAAGAAACCTGGCAAATGTTCTAAAGCAGCAGCCTGGTCCCTCAAAACAGATTAATTTACGTTCCACCTGGTACGTCGAGGGACCCCATGCGACCGCGTCACGAACGCATGTTTTCGAGCAGTGTAGCCCGCATCACGTCCATCCAGATGACCAGACCCTGCCACCGTCCGTATGGCTCGTAGTGCCTGCGAATCTGTGCATCGGGCCCATCATCTCCGTACGCATTTCGATAGGTTGATCGGGCAACCGAGTCCAGCGCCAGGTAATCGAAGCGGCCAAGCAGCTTGAGCGTCGAGCCGGCGGCATATGGGCCGAACCCGGACAGCGAACGCAGCTCTCGAAAGAGGTCTTCAGAGGGTAGATCGGACCGTTCCCAGGCTTCGACGTCGATGTCGCCCTCGGCGATGCGCGTCGCCAGCTCGTACAGATAGGCATTCCGGTACCCCGCCCCTACCTGGGCCGCCATCGCCTCAAAGGGTACCGAGGCGACCTGGGCGGCTGACGGAAAGGCGTACTCGCCACCGCGGCCATCTCCCATCTCGTTGAGCCGTGCCACCATCCGACGCGTCATCTCCCACGACGTATTTGTCGTGAGGAGGGTCTTGGCGAGGTCCTCCCACACGGACGCCGCCCGGAGCAGCCGGCCCGCTCCGTGCGTCCGGACCCAGTCGTACCGATCCATACCATCGAGCAGATCGTAGAACGGAGTCAGGTCGATGTCGAGATTGAAGATGCGGCGTGTCACGTCACGGACGGCGCGCGAGATCTCTTCCGCCGGTCTTTCGTCGATCTGTGCCGCTCTATCGTCCAGCGTCACCGATTCATCGTCCAACGGTGTCGACGTATCGTCCGGCGCCGCCGTCTGACCGTCGAGCGGCTCGACCACCACTTGAAGGTCGTCGTCGGGCGTGGCCGAACATGTCAGCCGCACGAGCCGCCCCCCTTGCAACCGGTGGATTCGTTCCAGTTCGTCGAAGCGCTCATCGTGGTCGAACGGAGCGAGCTGGACCCACCCGTGGCTCAGCAGCGTCGCACGAAATCGAAAATCGGGCGGCGTGTCGACCGTCACTCGAATCATCGCTGCGCCTGCGTATTGTTGAGACCGAGGGGAGCTCCTACCATATCCGACCGCCGAACGAATGCGAGATATGGGTGACGACGGAGTCCATCGCCGATCGCATGCCGATCGGATACGTCAGGACGATGCGTGCACTCGTGCTGTCGTAAAAGATGCTCTTCTCATAGTAAATCCGCGCGTCGACGGTCCCGCTGACGACGAAGGAGCTATCCCGGTGGGTCGAATACGTGACGACGCCGCCCTCCGACTGCCTGCGGCGAATTCGCTCCCGGAACGCGGCCGGAACGGCCTCGGAGTAGTCCCAACGTTCGGCGGATGCCGTCAGGACGACGGTCGACTCGGGAGAAACGAAGCGGCGGACGCCGGCTACGGAATCTTCGGCCGATAGCGCGAGCAGGGTGTCCGGATATACAAAGGAGTACCCGAACCGGTCATCCCCGAAGACTACGTATCCAGGCGGATAGGACGGCTGGGCCACCTCCACGACGCCGTCGTCTGAAACGGCGTCGTCGATCGCCCGCCGTTCGCCACAACCCATGGCGACGATGACGATCCCGATCGCTACCAAGCGGGCGGCCGCTGATGGCCACCGCGGCGCCGCGAGCGGCGCCGCGCCGCCTTCCGGCACGATCGTCTCATGCATTACTGGCTGCCCGTCATTCAGCTGTGCTCTGTCCCGACGCCGATCTTCGTTTATGATACGGCATACAGGTTCGACGCACAGGGCACGAAATCGTTACCCACCGTACACGGTCGATCCGCATCGGCCGCGTCACCTGGACGCCTCTCCTTCGATCGATTCGATCTCCATCAGCATCGCACCATCGGGATCGAGGTCGAGCGCACTCGGCTCCGAACGCACTCCCAGAACGAACCGCTCTTCGCCGTCCTCAATCTGCACGGTATGTCGTACCGCGCCGTCGGGTGTCTCGAAGGAAAGGTCGAGTGGAAACCGAAATTCCGGCCATTCGGCCGACTGGGTCTGGCGGACGGCTACCTCGGCCTCTCCGTCTCGCCACGACCACTCCACGGCCAGGCGAGGATGGCCCGGTCGAAAGACCCACTGCTCGAAAAACGTTTCGAGCGACCGGCCGGCTGCGGCCTCCATGGCCTCCTGCAGGTCGTCCGTCAGGGCCGTACCATGTTCGTGCCGTCGGTAGTATGACCGGATGCCCTCGAAGAAGACCTCGTCGCCGAGCTGCGATCGCAGCATGTGAAGTACCCATCCTCCCTTGGCATAGTTGTTTGCATTCAGGAGTCCGAACAGGCTCTGCTGTTCCGGATTTACGATCGGCTCCGACGCCGCACCCGAGCGAAGATATCCCTGCCGGTTCGATTCCATGAGCTCACGGAAGGCCTCCCTACCGTCCGCACGTTCGAAAAACAGCGCGCCGAAATACGTTGCAAACCCTTCCGACAGCCATAGATGATGCCAGTCCGATTCGGTGACGGCATTTCCAAACCACTGGTGGGCGGTCTCATGGGCCACCGTCGTCTCGATGTTTCGTCCCTCAGAGATGGCTTCTTCCGGATAAAAGACGGCCGTCACGTTTTCCATCCCTCCAAAACGGGTCGACGACTGAACGTGCGCCAGCTTCGTATAGGGATACGGTGCGATGAGTTCACTGTAGAACTCGACCATCTGTGCTGCCCGGCGAAACGAGCCGGAACCTCGCTCCGCATCGGCTGGAAAAAGCCACGTCGTAACGTCCGTGCAAACGTCCGCCGCGCACGCCTCCCCCACCGTCGTCACGTCAAAACCGGCCATGCCGATCACCATCGTATACGTCGGTATCGGCTCCGGATTGCTCCACCTCCAGACGGATTCGTCCGTGCCGGCGTCCATCCTGCCGTTCGCTATCACCATGCGGCCGGGTGCCGGCGGTACGTGCACCTCGAATGTTACCGTAGCCTTATCGCTCGGATGGTCGATGGAGGGAAACCAGTACCGTGCCCGGTTGGGCCAGTTGTCGGCGAACGCCGCCGGTTCGCCGTGCAGGTTGGCTCCGATAATCAGCCCGTCGTCCGGCTCCCCTCGATACGCCACGGCAACCGCGAGCGTGTCCCCCACCTTCACGCCGGCCGGCATCTTAACGTGCAGTTTACCGGCGTCCAGCCGGAAGGCTGCCGCCTGTCCGCCTACCTCCACGTTCGTCACGGCGAGTCCGGTGAGATCGAGCGACAGCGTATCGCGCTGCGGCGGCACCACGCGAAACCTGCCGGTCGTCGTGCCTTCGATGAAATTCCCCTCATCTGGGAGAACGAGCCTGATATGGTAGTGAACGGCATCGAAGCCGGGTGCATACGGTCCGGGAGGGGGAGCCACGCCTGCCTGAATCGGTTCGGGCTCCTCGGCATGGCGCTGGGCGGCGACGTCCTCGACGGACGCGCAGGATGTAAGCAGTACGACGAGCGTGAAAAGGGCTACGTGGACGACCGCCGAGCGGGGACTAGTCAACACGGGGTGCGCTTCCGTTTGCATGGCCGTGGCCTGAGAATGGTACG
>JBBDTI010000057.1:0-5065 GCA_040904565.1 Rhodothermales bacterium | reverse complement strand
CCGGCCGACGGCATCTGGAACTCGGCTCCGCGGGGTCCGGTAGCACACCTGCTTTTGAACATCACGAAGCCCAACCGGCAGCTATGGTAGAAGACTTTCTCAAGTTCTCACGGGACGTTTCGATGCCAACGAGCATCTACGGCGGCCCTTTCCGCGATCAGTCGATCGGTGGACTCGTTCCGATGGTCGTCGAACAGACGACCCGCGGCGAACGGGCGTACGACATCTTCAGCCGCCTCCTGAAGGAACGCATCGTGATCATCGGTACGCCGATTAACGATACGATTGCCAACCTTACGGTGGCGCAGCTCCTGTACCTCGCGAGTGAGGATTCCGATCGGGATATCAATATGTACATCAACTCGCCCGGCGGCGTCATCTACAGCGGGCTCGCCGTGTACGATACCATGCAGTGGGTTTCCGCACCCATCGCGACGATTTGCGTCGGTCTCGCCGCGTCGATGGGCTCCGTACTTCTCGCAGCCGGGGCGGACGGCAAGCGGGGTGCGCTGCCGAATTCGCGCATCATGCTCCACCAACCCCTGGGCGGGGCGCAGGGTCAGGCGTCGGACATCGAAATCCAGGCCAGAGAGATTTTGTGGCTGAAGCAGCGACTCTACGAGATCCTCGGCCACCACACCAAGAAATCGGTCGAGCAGATCGAAAAGGACGCCGACCGCGATTACTGGCTCAGTGCCCAGGAAGCGAAGGACTACGGACTCATCGACAACGTGCTCGAACACCAGACGAAGGTGCCGGGGGAAGACGGCGATGCGTCGGACAAGGATAAAGATAAAGAGTAAGTTCTACGTCCAGGCATACACGAGTTACAGAAAGGCCCTCCGGCGATCGTGCCGGAGGGCCTTTCTACTTTCCGTGCTTATCGCGTCAGAATGTTACGTCCTACAGCCGGAAAACGAGCCGGTTAGTAACAGCCTCTCAGCGCGCAGGCCGCAGAGACTCCTACCGAAGACGGAACGTCACCGGAAGAGACATCTTGACCTTCACGGGCTGGCCGCGCTGCATGCCGGGCTCGAACTTCGCCTGACGTACGGCATTCACCGCCACGTCATCGAGGCCGGCGCCGAGACCACGCACGACCTGCGGATCCACGACGTTACCCTCTTCGTTCACGACGAACTGGACGATCACGCGTCCCTCTACACCGGCCTTCTTGGCCATCTCGGGATACGTAATATGCTGCTGTATCGACTGGAGGCCACCGATGAGCTCCGGCATTTGTTCGACGACGACGAAGATCTCAGGCTCCTCCTCCTCTTCCTCCTCTTCCTCAGGCGGCGGCGGGGGCGGCGCGGACTCCGCAGGCGCGTCCAGGTCGAGCGAGGCATCGAGATTAAGGGCCTCGTCCTCTAGCGTCTCATCGTTCGGGACCTCGACGGGCACAGGTGGCTTCGGCGGAGGCGGGGGCGTCTCTTGCTGCTGCGTCTGCTGAATCTCCTCCATCTCTATCTGCTCCTGCTCCGGAGCCTCCCAATCCGTATCCCGATCGGGCGTCAGATCCAGCCGAAACGCAACCACCAGGACGGCCAGAGAAAGCACCAGCCCGATCTCCACGTAGAGCGGGTACTTGTCTTTAAGATTGACCTTGTCCGATTTAATGCGGGGCATGATTTGGGAAATCGTTAATTAGTAGATGACAGCCTCCCGATCCGACGAAGCGAGCACGCCGAATCCTGGCATAAAGTCATTGTTTTAATGGCTTGCGCCAAGGGCTTGTTTCGATTATACACGGGATCGTCACGATCCGACGGCGTCCTTTCATGGCTAACCTATCGTTCCAGGCAGGCATGATTCACGAAATACGGCACCATCGCAGCTCCCGTCGATGCTTCGTCCCGCGTGGGTGGACGGCAAGCGGCGTCATGTTGCTGACCCTTTTTCTTCTTGCGATCGGCAGCGCACGCGCGCAGTTCGACGTCGAAGTGGCGCATCTCGGTGTCTGCGAGCTGGAGCGAGGCGAGGTCATCCGCGATTGCCGGGTGGGTTACCGGACGGCGGGGCAGCTGAACGAGGATAGCTCGAACGTCGTCCTGTTCCCGAGCTGGTACGGTGGGACGAGCGGATCGCTGGAAGGCTATGTGGGTCCGGGCGGGTACGCGGACAGCACCCGGTATTTCGTGATCGCCGTGGATGCATTCGGCGCCGGCGCCTCCTCATCCCCCAGTAACAGTACGGCGCAGTCCGGCACCGCCTTCCCTCGATATACGATCGGCGACATGGTGCACGCGCAGCGGCGGCTGCTGGACGAGGTCTTCGCGCTGGAGCGGCTCCACGCGGTCGTCGGCATTTCGATGGGCGGCATGCAGGTTTTCGAGTGGATAACGACGTATCCCGAGCGGGTGGACAAGGCCGTTTCAATCGTGGGGACGCCGTGGATGTCGTCATGGGATCTGATGCTGTGGACGCACACGATCCGTCTGCTGGAACGGTGCAGGGCGGCTAAGTGCACCGACGCCTCCGCGCGCTTCGGACTGCTGCTGAATCTGTTCACGCGCACGCCGCAGTATCACGAACGTGAGACGACGCGCGAAGCGTTTGACGAGATGCTTGCGGAGGTCGACGACGTGGATCCATCCTTCGAGATCGACGACCGGCTGAGCCAGACCTGGGCCATGCGGACCCACGACGTGCGCGATGCCTTCGACGGCTCTATGGACGGGGCGGCAAGCGCGGTTCAGGCTGAACTCCTGGTGGTGGTCGCAACGTACGACCATCTCGTGGCCCCCGACGCTTCGCGGGAGTTCGCCCGCCTGGTAGACGGCGAGATCTTCGAAACGACGAACCACTGCGGACACGTATCGTTCAACTGTGAACGGGACCGGATCGCGCAGGTTGTCGATTCGTTTCTGGCCCGGCCGGTGCGTGACATCCGCCCCGTGGTAGAAGATGCCGAGTAGCGCTCCCAAGTAGTATCTCCCGAGCGGTTTCTGGGAAAATACGTATGTACGTACGCATGGCAAGCATAAATGTATCGAGGTTTTCATGGGCCGGTCTCGCGTTCATCGTTGCCGCCGCGTGGGGGTGCTCCGTCGTGGGCACGAACGACGACATTACGCTGCGGACGGGCACGGACACGTACGCCGTGGGCGACGAGGTACGGCTGCGCCTCGAAAACCAGTCGGGCAGCGAGGTCGGCTACAACCTGTGCTTTGCCTATCTGGATCTGCAGCGCAGGACGGGGGATGAGTGGCACGACGTGACGGCCGATCTGGGCCCGGACGATTCAGTCGCCTGTACGGCCGAGCTTAGAACGCTGGCACCGGGCGATGAAGCTGCGGGGCTCGCGCACATTCCGGCGGATCTGCCGGGGGATTCGTATCGCATCACGCACGACGTCGAGGTACATGGCGAGATGCAAACCATCCCAAGCAACTCGTTCGTCGTCGCACCGTAGATCTGCCCCGGAAGCTCGTTAACGCTTCGTTAACACCGGCCGTCGCGGTAGCCGGGAAGGTTTCCGTATCCTTATCTTCTACGTCCTTATCTTCTACGATTGTACCGCTACGCCGCGCCGCCTCCTCGGCCATGGATTTACGTTCGTTCATCGAAAATGTACGCTATGACTTGTACGACCGCCAAGTTCACACCACGCATATACCCGAAATGCCTCGCCGGGCACCTGCCGGCGGCGGTTCTGGGTTTTCTACTCGTTCTTCCCGCTTTCGGGCAATCCACTTCGACCGAGGCGCAGGACGGAAGTGACGCCCTTGCGTGGCGCGCGGGCGACCACCACGTCCATTCCCGGTACAGCGTCGGCTGGGACGATTCGGAGGACCCGCCCGCACCGATCATCGGCGGCGATGCAATCTATCCCACCCCGATGAATGCGATGATGGCCCGGCACCACGGTCTCGACTGGATGGTGACGACGGACCACGGCGGACCCAATCACAGCAAGGTCAATCTGGAGATGGCCTATCCCGAACTGCTGCAGTCACGGAGCGTGGTGCCGGACGTCATCCAGTTTTACGGGATGGAATTCGACACGCCGGGCGCCGATCACAGCAGCTTCATCATGCCCCACTCGCACCACGAATCCGATCATCTGTTCGAGATCGAGCACCGCTACAACAAGAGGGACGCCTATCCTACCGATCCGTCCAGGGATACGGAGGAGAAGATGATCGAGACGTTGAACTTCGTCAAGACGCTGCCGCTGCTCCCCGTCCACATCGCGCACCACGCTTCGAGGTCCGCTACAGGTCTCGGTGAATATGGGCTCGACGATCCCGAGGAGCTGCGCGACTGGAATGACACGGCACCGAACGTGTCCGTCGGTATGGAGGGAGCCCCCGGCCACCAGGCCTCCGCTATCAACCCGGACGGCTCTATCGATCCGGACGCGGCCCGCGGCGGCTATCGCAACTATCCGACCATGGGCGGATTCGATCAGATGACGGCCCGCCTGGGCGGATTCTGGGACTCCATGCTCGGCGAGGGCCGGCGGTGGTGGATCACGGCGACGTCGGACTCCCACGTGCACTGGCGAGAGGGCGGCAGCGACTTCTGGCCGGGCGAATACTCGAAGACGTACGTCTACGCGGAAAAGACGTATGACGACATTCTCGAGGGTATCCGAAACGGACGCGTGTTCGTCACGACGGGGGATCTCGTCTCGGAGCTCTACGTGACGGCAGAGGCGTCCGGGGAGGAGGCTGCCATAGGCGGTACGCTGCCGGTAGACGGACAGGCAGACGTCACGGTCACGATTCGCCTGCGGGACCCGAACGGCACGAACCACCACGGCGACAATCCGGCCGTCGCGCGCGTCGACCTCATCGTCGGCGAGATCACCGGTCCGGTTGAAGACCGCTCGCAGGACACGAACCCCACCACGACCGTCGTCAGGCGATTCACGGCGGACGACTGGACGCGCGACGGCGAGGTGCTCACGATGTCGCACACCCTCGAGGACGTCCACCACAGCAGCTATCTCCGCGTGCGCGGTTCCAACACGGGCGATCAGCTTGAGCCCGAGAACGACCCAGCCGGCGAGGATCCGTGGACCGATCTCTGGTTCTACTCGAATCCCATCTTCATCGAG
>JBBDTI010000056.1:0-29653 GCA_040904565.1 Rhodothermales bacterium | reverse complement strand
GGCTTGATCGATCCGGCCGTAAGGTCGTCGTCGCCGTACTTCGAGTCATTGAAGTGGAAGCCGCCGAGTTTTTCGGCCGTGATGAGGCGTGCTACGACCTGCTCGATATTCGTGTTGGGAAGATGGTGGCCGAGGTCGACCAGGCATTCGGCACGTGCGCCGACGGCCTGGGCCAGCATGAGCGACGAGCCCCAGTCCGCCACCACCGTCGCATAGAACGCCGGCTCGAAGGGCTTGTGCTCGATGAGCATCGTCCAGTCAGACGGCATGTCGTCGTAGGCACTCTTCAGCCCGGCCCGAACGCGTTCGAACATCTTGCGGAGGTTCGTCTGGCCGGGATAGTTGCCACCGTCGACCAGCCAGATGGTGATGGCATCGGATCCGAGCCGCTCCCCGACGTCCACCACGTGGCGTATATGATCGATCGCCTGGCGCCGCACGTCGGCGTCTACGTGTCCGACCGCGCCGAACTTATAGCTCAGCGCCTGCTCGGCCTGGTCCTGGAAGGTGTTGGAATTGACCGCGTCGAATCCGAGCTCCAGCTCGCTCGCATGGGCACGCAGCGAGGCCGGATTCTCCGGTTCATCCCACGGAATATGGAGCGATACGCGGGGCGTCGCCCGTGTGAGCTGGTTGATGACCGCGACGTCGTTCATCTTCTCGTAGATGTCTCGCGGCTCTCCACGGCCGGGAAACCGGCCGAAGCGCGTGCCGCCGGTACCAAGGGCCCACGAGGGTACGGCCACTTCGAAGGCCGTGACGCGGTCCGTTACGGTCTCTATATCGACGTGTCTGCGTTCGAGCCGTTCGGCCAAATGCTCGAAATCGCGCTGGTGCGCCTCCAGCGCCTCGTCGTTTGCCTGGTGGATGGCGTCGTCGGTCAGCATCATCTCGGCGTCTAATTCGGATCGATATCGGTCGCGGGAGCCTGTGTCGTGCCTTCCATCCACAGCGGGGCCGTCGCAAACCAGAGGACGGTACCGGCCAGCATCAGATTCGCGTGCGTCTGCCACGAGATCGATCCGGCAAACACAAAAAACGATGGGAGGACCGTAAGGCCGATCCCGAAGGCCGACAGTACCTTCCAGAATATATTCATACCGGTTCAGGCGTTCGTGGATTCGGTGTGTAGTGAGCGTGCGGTCCCGCGTTCGTCCCGCTGTTGATAGAGGCTAACGCCGACGTAGATGCCGATGGCGACAAACCATCCCGGCAGTCCGAGAAAGAATATCTGCCATCCCCAGAGCGCATTCATGAGCCAACACGCACCGAGCGTAACACCCCAGGCGAGTGCGGCCGGCAAGCTAAAGGCCAGGTGTTTCCACTCCGCAAAATAGGACCGGAGTCCCATCCTGGGAAGAATCCAGAAATCCGCAAAGATGACCGCTCCCATCGGCATGAGGAGCAGCCCGTAGAGCGCCACGAAATCCAGCAGCCGCATCATCAGCGCGGGAAAGAGGGCCGCGACCGTCGTGATGGCGCCGACGGCCAGCGTCACCTTCCAGCGCTTCCAGTTCGGCGTGACGGTCTGCATGGCGATACCGGCGCGGTAGATGGTTGGATTCGCCGTCGTCCAGCCGGCAATGAGGACGGCGATGAGTCCGGCTACCCCTGCTCCGAGGTAGGCGATGGGTCCCGGCGTGACTTCTCCACCCATCTGCAGCGCGAGGGCGACGAGAATACCCGACGCGACCCATGCGACGTAATGGCCCAGGTACATGCCGAACGCACTCGCGAACCCATACTGCCACTTTCTGGCGTAGCGCAGGATCGTCATGTCCGCCATCCCGATATGCATGGCCATGTTGGCGAACCAGGCAAAGAACGTGACGTGCCAGAATGTAAACTTGACGCGCCCCTCTACCGGCACACCGGTCCAGATCCTCTCGTTCGCGACGCTCCAGAAGTCGCCTATCGAATGCACACCGAGCTGCGGCAGCACGGCGATTCCGCTTGCAAGAAAAACGACGAAGAGCCAGGGCGAGGCGATCTTCGAAAACTGGGCGATCTTTTCGAAGCCGAGAATCGCCAGGATCGTCACGACGCTGCCGACCAGGAGAACGGTCACGACCCAGGCAACGCTGCTCGGGTACAGGTCGTTCAATCCGGGCATGGGCATATCGAACGGAATGCCGACGGCGGTCGCCGCAACGGAAATCATCGACCCCGCCAGGAAGCAAAACATGAGGGCGTTGACGATGTTGTATACGAACACGAGGTTCGGTCCGGCGATCTTTCGAAGATGCCAGTAGAGGTTCAGCCGCGTCTTCGTGGCGATGGGCGCACATAAAAAGGCCCAGGATAGAACGGCGAGCAGATTGCCGACGAGCAGTCCGAGCAGGAGATCCCCCGCCGCCACGCCGTGGGCGACGAATAGCGGGCCGATGACGAACTCGGTCCCCGCAACGTGCTCTCCCGCATAGAGCCCGATGAAATTGCCGGGGCCCTGCAGGCGCTCTTCCGAGACCGGTTCGCGGTCGAACTCATTGATCGCGTCTAACCGCTCGGCCAGCGAGCTCGTGGGTGTCGGCTCCATGTGCGTCGGTTTGTGTGTGAAGGTTGAACGTGTCGGGGATGAACCGACGATTCCCGGCATGGTCCGGGGGCCTATTCGGGCCGCCGTTCGATGGAATCCTGTTCGCCGACGAGAATGACACGGCTCCACGTGGAGTCGTCGTCTCCATCCCCGTAAACCATGAAATGGCCGCCGTAGGCGCCGCCGTCGGGATCGGTATGCACGATCATCAGGCTGTACTCATCCCCATTGATGGGCGGCTCCCACCGGGGCTCGCTGATGGGGAAGAAAGCGTCCATGCGTACGCGCGCTTCGAGGATAAAATCGGCTTCTCCGGTTCCCCACGGATCGAACGTCAGTGCATAGTCGACGGCATCGGACGGCATCGGCGCCTCCTGGTAGGTGTCCGTCGGCGTACCGTAGCGCCACCAGGCGCCGTAATCCGGCATCGACGCGTCAGCTACGAAGCAGAATGCATTGTCACCGCGTTCGAACCATTCCGGCGCGTCGTCCCTGGGGACCTCCATATACCAGCAGATGGCGTCCTTGTACATCCACCGCCGAGGGGCGTGATTGGGGTCGTCCACGTCGTTGACGTTGTCCACGACCTCGGCACCGAAGTAGAGATATTCCTCGTCCCACGCCATGTAATATCGTGCGCGGAGGTCGTCTTCCGGAGGCGGCTCGTTAGCGGCCTGGTCGGTCAGCCGGTTGCGCGCGCCCCCGTCGTACCAGGACGCATGCCGCAGGCGGTAGATGTCCCACACCCCGTCGTGGTGGGCGGCCCGCTTCCATTCCTCCAGGTCTCCGTCGATCGTCGGCTCATCGGCGAGATAGGGTACGTACAGCTTGGGCAGGTCCTGCGCCTCACTTTCGGTGGGCGAAGCGGCGAAGAGAAGAAGTAGGGTGAGAAAAGCGCTGAGGTAGGTTCGCATCGGCAAGGAATTCACTGGTCCGTTGAAGCAGGGCGATACTGTAAGGTACGTGGTTCCAGCGTGGCCTGAAACCGGCTTTAGCGCGGCGGTCCGTCCATGATGCCGCGTCCGATCACATCGATGCGATCGAGGCGTGCCACCGTCCCTCGCTCGGGGCCGCGGACGACGACGAAGAGCGACTGCGTTCCGCCCGGGTCCGTCACCGGAATGCGCACCGTCTCCCAATCGTAGTGCGGCTCGTCATCCGCCCCATCGGCATTGTCGGCGCGCGTAAAGGATGCCTCCCCGAGCAGTGCACCTTCGACGCCGTTCGTCCGCACCTCGACGGATCCGTCGGCATCCGGAATGAACCGAATAGCCAGCGAATCCACGCCGTGAAGGTCGACCGGGTCGTATGCGATCCACGATCCGTTCGACATCTCGAGATAGACCTCCGTCTCTTCGGCGAACGTCGGCCGCTGCCGGTTTGCCGTAACGATGAGCTCGGCTTTGCTGCTGGAGGTGTTGTTTTCGGCCTGGAGTAGTTTCGGATTCAGCTTGACTCGCCCGTCGGCGCGCACGGACGGCGACGTGACCGAACCCTCGCCGGCGAACCGTGCTTCCAGCTCCGCAAATTCGGCCACGAGGTAGGGCGCGTGCGAGAGGTCTGGCAGGATCTGCACGACGCCGCGCCGTCCGTCTACCGGTTTCAGCACGTGGCGATGCGTGTCGTGTGCCAGGTACGGCTGCAGGGACGCCTCCGCCCCACCGAATGACATCTCGTAGATGAGTCCCTGTCCGTAATCGAAGAAGCCGCCGTGCGGAGGCCACGTGATCTCGGGGCCCGTGGTCGATGCCGTCGTCGACTCGTTCCGTGAGGCCCGCTGCGGGTCCGCGTTCGGTCGGGATGCGGTACCTTCGGCGCCCGATGCGGATGCGGCACCTTCGGCGTCACCCGATTCGTAATAGTCGTAGCGGACGAGTACCGCGTCGCGGTTCTGTCCCCAGAATTCCGTCCCCCATTCCAGCATATAGAGGCGGGCATCGGGGCCCAGCTCGAGATCGATCGGACGAATATTGGTGAACTCCGGTGCAAACGGCGTGAGCTCCGCCGGATTGCCGTCGGCGTCGAGGCGCACGTCCATGACCCAGTGGCGCATGAACTCATAGACAAACACCCGCTCGTCGAAGTGCTCCGGGAGGCCGTGCGGATCTACCGTCTCGGCGTCGTAATGGTAGACGGGTCCGACGGCGGCGGACATGCCGCCGACGCCCAGCTCGGGGAACGTTTCGGATGGACCGTACATGTACCAGATCCAGGCCCCTTGTGCGGGGGGTAGTTCCTGAATCCCGGTATTGTGGGGTGAATCATTGATCGGATGCTCCGGATCGGCCCATTCGAGGAGCTCATCCGTCTCCGGATCGCGATCACGATACGCGTCGTTCGGGCCCACGAACTGCGGCCAGCCGAAGAAGCCGGGGCCTTTGGCCTGATTCATTTCCTCCCATCCGTCGGGAGCGCTGGCGGAATCGGGTTGATTCCCGGGACCAACGTCGCCCCAGTATACCCAGCCGGTCTCCGCATCGACGGTGATGCGCCACGGATTACGGTGGCCCATCGTGTAGATTTCCGGACGCGTACGGGAGTCGTCGTCCTCGAACAGATTGCCCGAGGGGATCGTGTAGGACCCGTCCGGCTCGGGCCGGATGCGGAGAATCTTGCCGCGCAGATCGTTCGTGTTCGCCGTACTCCGCTCGTTGTCCCAGTAGGCATCCCACCAATACAGTCCCTCGATCCGCTCGCCGATTCGATTCCATCCCCCCGAATTCTCACCCGTGCTGAGATACAGGAGCCCGTCTCCACCGAACTCGATGGAACCCGCACTGTGGCAGCAGCGGAGGCGCTGAACGGGCACCTCCAGCATCACGATCTCGCTCTTCATGTCGAGCTCATTGCCTTTCATGGTGAAGCGAGAAAGCGTATTGGGGCCCTCGTCCAGCGGCGAATAGTAGAGATAGATCCACTGGTTCTCGTCGAACTGTGGATCGAGCGCGAGTCCGAGCAGTCCGTCTTCGATTTTCGTCGTCACGGGGATGAAGCCCGCCATCAGGGTTTGGCCCGTTTCCGGATCCCAGATCTTTAGCGCGCCGTCGCGCTCGATGTAGAAGACCCGGCCATCGTGCGCGATGTCCAGTTCCATCGGAAACGTGACGTCCTCCGAGAGAATGACCTTCTCGAAATGTCCCGTCAGGGTGTCGGCCGCGATCCCGTGGGCGGACGACGAGTGGAGCGGGACCACCATGAGTAGTGC
This sequence comes from Rhodothermales bacterium, assembly GCA_040904565.1. GTDB lineage: Bacteria > Bacteroidota > Rhodothermia > Rhodothermales > VXPQ01 > JBBDTI01. The sequence continues at coordinate 23,912 of JBBDTI010000056.1, read as the reverse complement.
GACGCCGAGTACCGCTGAGAACCGGAATATTAATAGAGCCCAGTTCGAGAGACGTGTCATGTGGATACCTGTCGCATGGTGCTTGATAGAGAAAGAGAAAACTTCGTGCCGTTCGAAAACACAGCGCGACGTCGGACGCGCGCGACATCCGCCACGGCAACATCAAAAACGTCATCCACGACGCCGACGCGTGCTTCACTATTTGGGGATAAACGGACGCAGATACGCGGCGCTCTGGCGGAGCGAGCGGATGCGATCCTCCAGCGATTCTTCGTAGGCACGGTCCTCCACCTCGACGCACACGGGACCGTCGTATCCCGTGTCGGTGAGCGCCGAAAAAAACCGCCCCCAGTCGACGTCACCCAGGCCCGGCAATTTCGGGGTGTGATACTCGAGCGGTGTGGCGAGAATGCCTACGTCGTTCAGCCGATCGCGATCGACCCTGGCGTCCTTTGCGTGGACGTGAAAGATGCGGTTCGAAAAATCACGCAGCGGCCGCAGGTAGTCCATCTGCTGCCATACGAGGTGCGAAGGGTCGAAATTCAGCCCGAAATGCATGGTGGGCAGGTCCTCGAACATACGGCGCCAGATGGCCGGGCTGAACGCCAGATTCTTGCCGCCCGGCCATTCGTCATCCGTGAACAGCATCGGGCAGTTTTCGATCGCGATGCGCACGTCGTGGTCGGCCGCGACGTCCAGCAGCGGCTGCCATACGGAGAGAAAACGCGGCCAGTTCTCGTCGACGGACCGCGCGGGGTCCCGCCCGGCGAACGTATTCACGGTGCCCACGCCGAGCAGTGCCGCGGCCCGGATCACCTTCTTGACGTGGTCGACGTAGACCGCCGACTCGTCCTCATCCGCAACGAGGGGATTCGGATAGTACCCCAGCGCGCTAATGTTGATGCCGGCCTCATCGACCACGTCTCGGACGCGGCGAGCATCCGATTCATCGAAAGACGTCACGTCGACGTGCGTGACACCCGCATAGCGCCGTTCGGCCTTGCCCTTCGGCCAGCAGAGCAATTCTACGCAGTCGTATCCTTCTCGCGCGGCGGTCTCAACGACCTCCTCGAGAGGCAGGTCCGCGAGAATAGCACTTACAAAACCCAGCTGCATGGTTGGTCCTCCTCGATCGCAATTACAGGGTTACCCACCGCTCCTGCCGGTGGCTCTCCAGCATCGCGTCGCAGAGGGCAACCTCGTGATGGCCCTCCTCGAAGGATGGATAGAGCTTCTCTCCCGACCCTCCGTTCTCGATCGCGTCGTAGAACGCACGGAAGCACTGCTTGAAGGTGTCGGGAAAGCCCTCGTTGTGCCCGCCGGGATAGTCGGCGAAGCCGCTCGGAAGATCTGACATCAAGGCCGGATCGCGAACGAGCTCGAGATTGGGCTCGTTTCGATTTCCGATCCACAGCTCGTTCGGTTCCATGCTGTGCCAGGCCACCGCTTTCTCTCCGCCGGAAATCTCGTATCGAACGGAGTTTTTCCGTCCGGCAGTCACCTGAGACACCCAGAGCTGCCCTTTCGCGCCGCCCTTGAAGCGAAACAGCACGCTGGCGCAGTCTTCCGTCGTAATCTCGACCTCCTCGCGCTCGACGGGTCCCCCTTTCTTGCCCGAAAACGTCTCGACCTCCCCGACCGGACGCTTCCGGACGGGATGAACCGTCTTGAGATCGGCCAGGACGGACTCGACCTCGAGACCGGTAATCGACGTCACGAGGTCGATCCAGTGGGTGCCGATGTCGGACAGCGCCCGCGGGGCACCGCCCTTCTCGGCCAGGACGCGCCAGTTGTAGTCGGTGTCGTACAGGAGCCAGTCCTGCACGTAATGACCGACTACGGAGTGAATCGCGCCCAGCTCTCCGGAGGCGATCATCTCGCGTACGTGGAGATTCAGCGGATAGAACCGAATGTTGTACGTCACGCCGGCTTCGAGTCCGGATGCGCGGGCCAGCTCGACGAGTTCGGCCGACTCTCCGGCATCCATCGCCAGCGGCTTCTCGCACATCACGTGCTTCCCGGCCGCCAGCGTACGCTTGGTGTACTCGTAATGGAGCACGTTGGGTATGGCGAGGTGCACCGCCTGCACGTCGGGATCGTCGAGGACCTCGTCCAGGTCCGCGTACCCCTTCGAAAGGCCGAGCTGCCGGCGCGCCTTCTCGGACTTCTCCGGACTGCTTCCCAGTATCCCGGTAACGCGTACGTTGCCGAGACGCTGAAGCGCCTCGACGTGAACGGGACCGATGAAGCCGGTTCCGGCTACTGCTACTCCAATCTGACTCATGCTAGCGATATCAATACCAAGGTGAAATGATCATAAGACGTACTTCATAGGCAATATCGCGTCCGCGTCCGGAGCCATCGACCTGGAAAGGAAGACGGAGCCGGACGCGACGCACGGCAGCAAGACGCAGCCTAACGTTCCGTAATTACCGGCTTGAGCCGCTTCACGCGGATATTCCGGTACCACACCGGACGGCCGTGATCCTGAAGGCCGATGTGGCCGATACGGGCAAAATCGCTGAGCGGCTCGGTAAACTTATTCTCCGTGCCATTCGGATTCCGGCCGGTTTCCTGCCATTCATCGAGATTGGCCTCCGTGATGCGCTCGCCGTTCAGGTCGACGTAGATGGTCGGCCCATTCGCCGTAATGCGCATCTCGTTCCATTCGCCCGGCGGGTTGATCGGATTGGCCGTCGGTGCAACCAGGTCATAGAGGGCCCCGGCCGTACCCGTGCGGCTGATCTCGCTGCCGTGCGAGTTGGAGACCTGGGCCTCGATCCCCGTCCACACCGGATCCATGATGTCGGAGGTCCGGATGAACACGCCGCTATTGGTATTGTCGGCGGTCATGAATTCGAGCTCGAGCACGAAGTCGCTGTACTCCTCCGTCGTCCACAGGTAATCCTGATTGTGCTCGGCGCCGTCGAACTCACGGTCGACCGTCAGAATGCCGTCCTCGACGACGAAGGCATTGTCCTGTCCGGTAATCCATCCGTCGAGGTTATTGGTGTCTTCGCTCAGGAGCACGTGCCAATCCGTTGGAAGCCGCATGACGCGGATATTGCGGTACTCGACCGGCCGGCCGTGGTCCTGCAGGCCGATATAGCCTTCCCGTTCGAAGTCCTTCAGCGGCTCGTGGAACTTGTTCTCCGTGCCGTCCGGATTCACCCCCGTCTCGGTCCACTGATCGAGGTCCGCTCCCAGGATCCGCCGGCCGTTCAACTCGACGACGATCTGGTTGTCGGCCGCGATGACCCGTGCGCGGTTCCACTCGCCGGGCGGATTCACGGCGTTGACTTCCGGAACCAGTAGATCGTACAGCGTTCCGGTCGTACCGGTCTTCGTCATTTCCTGGCCGTAGGAGTTGTTCACCTGGACTTCCATGCCCGTATAGACGGGATCGTCGCGGTCGGCCGTGCGGATGAAGACACCGCTGTTGGACTCCTCCACCGTCTTGAATTCATATTCGAGTACGAAGTCGCCGTACTTCTCTTTCGTCCAGAGATAGTGCTCGTTCGGCATGGAGTTGTCGAACTCGCGGTCGAGCTTGATGACGTCGTCCTCGACGACCCACGCATGGCCCGGTGCCGTGGTTTCCCACGCGTCCAGGCTCGGACGGCGGCTGTCGAACAGGATCTTCCATCCCTCCGGCACCTCGATCTCGGCCATCTCGGCTTTCTGTTCCTCATCGACCTCGTCGACCCAGATGTTGCGGAACTGAACGACGCTCGACGCGCCGCCGTGCTCTCCCGTCTCCGGGTCGATTCCGCCGTGGTGCTGGAGCCCGATCGGTCCGCAGTCGGGGATGCCGGGGATCTCGGCGTCGTCGATAATCCACTCGCCGTTCAGCATCACGGAGACGCGGTCGTCGATCATGCTGATGTCGAACTCATTCCATTCTCCGATGGGGTGATCCATCCGTTTTTTCGGAACGGCCGCCGCGCGTTGCTCGGGCGTTACGTCGTCGCTCGTCCGAACCGACCAGATCTCACCGGAGCCGATGGGCCAGTTCCAGATGTTAGCCTGGTGGTCCGTTCCCCGCAGCAGAATGCCCGAATCGGCATTCGGCGTGGGCGTTCGGATGACATTGCCCTGGACGTCCGTCTCGTAGGTCCCATCCGGCAGCACGTTGGGCATGTCGTACATACCCGGCGTGTCCTTCAGGCGCCACTCGACGTGCAGGTTGTAATCGCAGTAATCGTCGGCCGTCATCAGATGCTTGTCGCCCTCGGCCTCGGACTGCGCGTCGTAGTCGATGTTGTATTGATCGACGGTCCAGTGACCGCCGTCGCCTTCAGGCACGACCCATCCGGAGAAGTCCCGGCCATTAAACAGGGTCCGGTACTCGCCCCAGGAGCGCCACGTCTCGTAGGTGTCGTAGGGCGGCACCACGAACGCATTGCCCGGCGACGGCGGCATGCCGTGGTTGTAGAAGATATTGAGGCCGGACTTGCTCGGGTTGACGATGTCGTTGCGCCCGTCGCCGTTCATGTCGGCGATATGCACGTTCATGCCCATCCCGAAGGCGTAGTTCGGCGGGGGATTCAAGCTGCCCTCGTCGCCGTAGTGGGGCAGGTGGTTGTAAAAGACGACGTGGCGCGCCGGAGGGTCGCCGTCGGCCGTCTTCGAGAGATCGTACCAGAACATAAAGAGCGGTTCGAACGCACCGATGTCGTCACCGTAGTGAGCCAGGAGACGCCGTCCGGCCACGAGATCGTCCGTGCCGTCTCCGTTCAGATCGCCGAGTGCGATCGTATGGAACTGGCTGTGCTCGGTCTCAATCCAGTGGCGTTCGAATTCTCGGCCGCTGGAGCCCTGCTTCTGTTCGTACCATGCGAGTCCATATGAGTGAGCCGACCCGATGATGACGTCGTTGAGTCCGTCCTCATTCACGTCGTGGACGAGTATCGGGTGCGAGCCCGATCCGGCCCGCTCCGTCTTGGCCGATTCGAAATGCCAGTCGCGATGGAAGGTCCACTCCTGCGTCTTCGAGGCCTCGCCGCCCGGGTTCTCGTACCAGCCCTGCGGCGTCACGATGTCGGGACGGCCGTCCATGTTAATGTCGCCGTGCCCGTCGCCGTGCATGTCGACTTCGTACCCGATGACGTGCTCGACGTAGTACGGATACTCGTCGATCTTCTCCAGCCACGTCATCCCCTGGCCGTCCACCAGACCCCAGTGGTTAACCAGGATGTCGTCGTCGCCGTCACCGTCGAAGTCGACGTGCCCCTCCACGCCTTCCAGATTAAAGGCCTGGTGGATCTTGGTCGACTTCCACGTATCGGTCTTGTTGCACGGGTTCTCGTACCAGTACGCCCCCTTCATGAACATCCAGCCTGAGGCGACGATATCGGTGCATCCATCGCCGTTGACGTCTACGGCAAACTCACTGTTGTTCTCCGTCTCGGGCCCGTTCACGTCACCGCCGGGCCGGAAGTTTTCGTGTTTGATCCAGAGAGGCGCTTCGTACCAGTTACGTCCGGCCACGATGTCCATGTCCCCGTCGTTGTCGACATCTACCGGGGACGCCGTCTCCGAGAACGGTCCGAACCAGTAGGAATCGTTCGCCGGATCGTGCGGCGGGGCGTCGATCTTCTCCGGAATGAAGATGACCGTGGGTTCCGGCTGCTGGGCCAGAAGCGCCGAAGGCAGCATCAGGCTGATCAGTACAGAGACAAACAGGTATCGGGATAGTCGTTTCATAAGCTTTCGCACCAGTACGATGGCGGGTGGGATCTAGCGGATAGAGTGTGGCGGATAGAGTGTGGCGGATGGAATGAGGCGGATAGACTGTGTCTGTAAGGCGTCGCCGTTCAGACTGCGTCTATCATGCGTTGCTACTCAGGCTGCAGCCAGGCCTTCTTGACGTTCGGATTTCCGGCCGTGTCCAGGATCCGCATCTGTTCGTCCGACAGCTTCACGTCGAGCGCTCCGAGATTCTCTTCCAGATGTTCGGGCTTGCTGCCTCCGAACAGGGGCAGGATGACGGGATCGCTGTGGAGCATCCACGCGATGACGACCTGGTTGGGCGTGGCGCCCACATCCCTCGAAACCTTGCGAAGGGCCTGCAGGCGTTCGTCCGAATACGGTCCGGCGAACTGGGCCGGTATCTCACGGTCTTCGCGCGTGTAGGCACCCTGCAACAGCACGGAATAGCCGATCAGCGAGACGTTGTGGTGCTTGCAGAATTTCTTCATGTCTTCCGTTATGAAGATCTGCGGACCGAAATCGGCTCCGTGGCGGGGACGGAGGTAGGTGTAGCGCTGCTCCACGGCCTGGTAGGGCGTCCATCCTTTCAACTCGGACAGCATGTTGGCTTCGGCGATGCGCCAGATGTACAGATTGCTGGCCCCGATCGTCCGCACCTTGCCTTTTTTGACGAGCCGGTGGAACGCCTCCATGGTTTCTTCCAGCGGCGTATCGAAATCGTCGCGGTGCGAATAGTAGATATCGATGTAGTCCGTCTGCAGCCGCTTCAGACTCTTCTCACACTCGCGCTCGATCTCGTCGGCGGTCAGTCCACCTTCACAGCCCGGATAGTCGAAGGCCAGCTTGGAGGAGATGCGCATCTCCTCCCGATTGCCGCGGTCTTTCATCCACTCGCCGATGACCGTCTCGCTCTCACCGCCCACGCAGCCTTCGAACCAGCTCGAATAGAAATTCGCCGTATCAAGCAGGTTGCCGCCATGGTCGCGGTAGATATCGAAAAGCCGGAAGGCCATGTCCTTCTTGATGCGACTGCCGATGAGATCCGTCCCGTAGCACAGAGCCGAAACATCGACGTCGCTGTTTCCAATTTTATAGGTCTTCATGTGTATGGAGCCGTGTGTTTTGAATGTCAGAACTACTGGATTGCAATGTTTAGGCCGGTCCGAGGCTTGGCCGCGTCAGCGCCGTGATGATTCAGATGGGCCCTCCATCACGTACCGATATCTCGGAAGCGGTACGCGCAGGCACAGTCAGTCCACCGCGGCAAACCCCGCCTCGCTGGGTGCCGCCAGAACGCCCGGACCTTCGAACGCAACCCGGTCGAATCGGGCGACCGCGCCTCGCTCGGCGCCCCTAAAAACGAAGTATAGATCGTGCGTACCGGAGGGCGGATCGATCGGGAGCCGGTATTCCATCCAGTGGATGAACGGCGGCCCGCTTTCCCGTTCTTCGATGACGTCCTCCTCGGCCGGCGGCACGAGCGTGGCGTTTGCCATCAGCCGGCCGTCGACGCCGCCCAGTCGCACCTCTACGGAGCCGCGATTCTCCGGGATCAGTCCGAGCGTAAGAGCCTCGATCCCGTGCAGGTTTACGTCGGCGAAGGCGACGTAGCCCCCGTTCTCGACCTCCATGTAGATATCCGTCTCATCTGCAAAGTTCGGACGCTGCCGATTCCCGGTGATAACCAGGTCTGCCGCGTCGACAAGCCGAGCGTTCTCGGCCTCTACGACGCGCGGATAGAGGCGGATCTTATCGCTCGACGTGAGCGCGGGAACACCCGGCGCTCCGTCGTCCGTGTACGCCGCCTCGAGCGTGACGTAGTGATCGATGGTATACGGAATATGCGAAAAATCCGGCACGACGTTAAACGTGCCCCGGATGCCGCGATGCAGGAGGAGAGGGTGGACGTGCGTATCGTGCCAGAGACTCGGTTGCACCGTGACCTCGGGGCCCGGGCTGACGATCGTACCATCTTCCGCGTCGGACACCTCGATGCGATACGGAACCGGTTCGTTGAACGGAACGAATCCGCCGCTGGGAGGCCACGCGATCGATACCTGCGGCGCCGTATTGCCCGCGGTAACGGAGACATCCTTTTCCGCCGTCATGCCCTCACCGTCGGTTACGGTCAGATGAGCCGTATAGGCACCCGGCGCGTCGTACGTGTACGACGCCGTCTGGGTCCGCGCATCGATGGTACCATCTCCGTCGAAGTCCCATGCATACTCCAGCGATCCGCCGTTGCGGCTCTCCGATCCCTCGGCGCTGAAAGTGACTTGCAGCGGCGTGCCGCCGGACGACGGTTCCGCCGAAGCGGCGATCACCGGAGGCCTCCGATCGTGCCCGTAGTAGTCGATCCGTAAGAGCCGCGCGTCCCGGTTCTGGCCCCAGAACTCCTGCCCCCACTCGAGCACGTAGAGGGTCTGATCGGGGCCGAGCTCGATGTCTACCGGACGAGTGTACGGGTTCTCCGGGGTAAACTCGACGATATCGATGGGATCCCCCGTCGCCGGGTCGATCAGCACTTCCTGAATCCAGTTGCGGGCCCACTCGAAGAGAAACACCTTGCCGCCGTAGTACGGCGGAAGCGCGTGCGGCCCGGCCTGGGCCGGATCGTAATGATACCGAAAGCCCGCTGACGCGGAGATGCTACCGACGCCCATTTCGGGGAAGCGCTCGGACGGTCCGTAGTGGTACCAGATCCACGCCGGCTGCGAGGGAGGCAGTTTGCGTATCCCCGTGTTGTTCGGAGAATCGTTGATGGGATTTTCCGGATCGGGCCACTCTCCATATTCCTCCGTCTCGTAATCGTAATCACGATATCGGCCGTTATCCCCGATGAAATACGGCCATCCGAAAAAGCCGGGACCCTTCGCAAGATTGAATTCCTCCTGACCCTGGTCCAAGGCGTCTTCCTGGTACTGGTTCGCCGGCCCCACCTCGCCCCAGAACACCCAGCCCGTCTTCGGATCCACGAAGAACCTCCACGGGTTGCGCATGCCCATCGTGTAGATCTCGGGCCGCGTGAGCGGATCGTCGTCGCCGGCGAAAAGATTGTCTTCGGGGATGGTATACGACCCATCCGGCTGCGGCGTGATCTGCATGATCTTTCCGCGAAGGTCGTTCGTGTTGGCCGTCGTGCGCTGCGCGTCGTAATGCTCCCGTCCCGGGCGCTCGTCCGTTCGTGGTGCGCTGCCGCCCGTATTGTCCCCGGTCGTCAGCCACAGATCACCTTCCTCATCGAAGAAAAGCTCGCCGGCACTGTGGCAGCAGTTCTCGCGCTGCATGTGCACCTCGAGGATGATGACCTCCGAATCGAGGTCGACCTTGTTGTCCTTCATCGTGAAGCGAGACAGCCGATTGGGGTCCTCGCTGATCGGCGTGTAATACAGATAGATCCAATTGTTCTCCGCGAAGTTGGGGTCCAGTTCGATGCCAAGGAGCCCGTCCTCTATCATATCCGTAACCGGGATCCAAGCGGATTCGATGGTGGATTCGGTCGTCGGATCCCAGATCTTGACGGCACCCGTACGTTCGATCCAGAACACGCGGCCGTCGTCGGCCACTTTCAGCTGCATGGGATAGGTCGTATGGTCGTCAAGAACGACCGCTTCGTAGGAACCCGTCAGCGTGGCGCCTACGTCGGCATCCACTACGCCGGCCGCCCATCGAATGCCGCCGAGAAGATGATCCTGGAACAGCGGATCCGCGTAGCTTTCGGGCGTGTGCCCCATGCCCGTATAGAACGCCCGGCCGCCGTCATATTCGTGCGCCCATACGATGGGATGGTCGTGCCCCATCTCCCCCCCTTCGTAGCTCTTTTCGACGACGGTCGCCATCACGTGAACCTCGCCACGCGGATTTGCCTGATAGTTATACCATTCGTCGGTGCGCGTCCACCTGCTGGGAAGATGTGCCGTAGCCGGATGCGCCGGATCGAGCACGGCCACGTCAGCCTCCTGCGTGGCGGGATGGCTTTCGAAGTAGCCTCCAACGAGGTCACCGTACCATTCCCAGTCGTACTCCGTATCCGCCGCCGAGTGCACTCCAACGTATCCGCCGCCGGCGCGAATAAATCCCTCGAAGGCCGCCTCGTGCGAGGCGTCGAGGACGTCGCCCGTCGTGTTCAAGAATACAACGACATCGTACCGGGCAAGATTATCGGCCGTGAACTCGGATGCATTCTCCGTTGACGTCACGCTGAAGCCCTGCTCGTCGCCCAACTCATGAACCGAGGCGACGCCGGACTCGATCGAATCGTGCCGGAACCCTTCCGTCTTCGAGAAAACAAGTACGTCGATATCCGACGTCGACCCGTTGCGCGCCTGCTGCACGCCCGAGCATCCAACCAGAAGGAGCCCCAGTACCGCCGCGGTCAGCAGTCGCATGCCCGTGATGCGTTTCAGGGTTCCCGTCTCGGCCGGCGCTTCGGAGACCGACGGCTTGGCCGTCAATTCAGAGGCCGGCGTCGTGGACGCACGGGACCACCCCGACACCCTCTGATCGCCTGCATCGTCGTTCATCGTCTCTTTCGAATGCTCAGAATACATATTAGCTTACTTCTCGGATGTGCATGCTTCAGTTAGGAAGACCGCTATCGACGAACCGGGAGATCGGGCGCGGAGCGTGCGGCATGGGATGTCAGACGCGCGCGATGAAGTCAGACACGCGCGATGAACGCGATGAAACGGAGCAGCGCATGGTAACCGGACATGATCTACGCACAGGCTCATCGAACAGGGTCACGCTCGGCTACGGTCAATACATGAACGATCCCCGGTCTTCAGCGAAGACCGGGGCCGTTCTCACCGTCACTCAGGAGTCTGTATCCACGGACGGGTCAACCCGTCAGCGTAGCGATAGAGGCCCCGGCGATCATAACCGCCGCGCCAATAATCTGAACGAGACTGATCGGTTCTTCCGGAGACCCCAACCATCCAAAGTGCGACATGACGAGACTTCCCAAAACCTGACCCGTCAGCAAAAGGATAAACACGGGACCTGCGCCCATCCGCGGAATCATCCATGCGATGGTAAACACGAGCACGGCACCCAGCGCACCCGCCGTGAAGAGCAGGGGATTAATGTCCCTGATGTTGTCCAGGACTCCAGCCTCCCAACCTGAGATGCCTACGATGATAGCGGTTACAGCACCGATCGTCCAGAACAGCGCGTTAGCCACCCTGGCATTATCCATAATACTGCCGACCCTTCCGTTCATTCCCAGGTGGACGGCAAGAACAATCCCTAGCAGGAGCGTTCCGATAAACAGATCCATTCTCATGGTTGAAATCCTCGTTATTCGTGGTGTGGGGATACGTGAGTACTATCAAGGGGATACGTGAGTACTATCAAATCGTCTTGGCTAGATTACCCTGGTCGCCGCCCGTCCGGCACGGATACCGTTTCTCTTTCGGAAAGCGTACGACATGCATCGAACTCATACAGGACCATTACCGTCACCGCCGAGCCCGAAAAACCCAACGACGACAGCGTCGAAATCGTGCTGAGATCCCAGCCCGGTGCCATTTCCCAGCTCCCGCAGCATGGTCCAATTCCGGCGGCATGGCCGAGCTCCGGCGACAGTGCCCAGCTCCGGCGCCACTTCCTAACCGAAAGATGAAGCCTGTCCACAGAGATTCGAACGTCGAACGAAACGGTATTACATATGCGAGGCAAAATATACGTCCAACTACGGTGATTCGAACCTCGGGGATAATGCCCGCACCGTCGACGCGCCCGCTTGAGCTATCCATAACGTCCATATACGGGCCGTTTCAGAGATTCTTCGTATTCAAACTATCTTCTTATTTTGCGGGCTCTCATCCTCCCGTTCAACGCATCGAACGCCTTTAAAAACCGCAGCATCCCATCATTAAGCGAACGGGTCCCGCTTCCCGGCGTCGCGTGATGTCGTTTCCGCACCTCGGCTGAAAACCGGCTCGGCGTTCGAGTCAACGGAACCGGGAACGCGCCTGCGCTCAGTGGCGCGCATCCCGCAAGGGGTGTTCAGAGGGTAATGCCCCCGGCGATCTTTATCAAGTCTTGACGGCCTGTCTGAAACCGATTTTGGGCGGTGGCCCGATGTGGCATTTGATTGAATTAGAAGTCTGCGTTGCCGACCATGAACGGGCGGACCTTCCGCCATCGGACGTCCATCCGTCCGCCGCCGCCATGTAGCCGCGCACACGATGTCGACACACAGACAGAGGACGAACGAACGCCTGCTCGTCAAGGACGCGCGCGACCTGAATACGATCGCGTCTTTTCTATGCCGCCGCGACATCTCAGCGCCCACACCTGCACAGCTGGAAGCTGCGTTTGGCATCAAGCACGCGGATGTGATGATTCTTGCCGGAAACAGTCTTCTTCAGTCCGCCCGTGCGGTCGCCGATGGCTGGCACGCGGGCGCTGCGAAGTCGCTGCTCGTGGCCGGCGGGATCGGGCACTCCACAGCGGATCTGCGGTCCAGCGTGCGGTCCGAGGAGCGATTTGGTGACATTGACGTCGACGATCGGTCGGAGGCGGAAATCCTGAAGGGCGTCCTGGCTACCTGGATGGACGTCGATCCGGCCGCGATCATGGTAGAGACGAGATCGACGAACTGCGGCGCCAATGCGGAGGCGTCGCGACGCGTTCTCGACCATCGCGGTATCCATCCCCGGTCGATCGTCATCGTGCAGGATCCTCTGCTCCAGCGCCGAACGCACGCCGCATTCGTCAGGGTCTGGGCGGATCGTCCGTCGGTTCACCTGATCAGCTGCCCTCCTTTCGTTCCGGTGGTCGACGTTCGAGACGGACGCCTCGCCTACTCGGAACCGGCGGGCCCTCCCCCCTGGGAGATTCCTCGGTTTCTTTCGCTTACCCTGGGTGAGATTCCGCGCTTGCGAGACGACGCGAACGGGTACGGACCCCTCGGCCGCGGCTTCATCGCGCACGTGGACGTTCCGGCTGACGTCGAGGCCGCGTACGATCGGCTGATACCCCGGTACGGTTCCTTAGCCAGAGGCCTCGTGGCTTAAGATTCTCGACACCTTCAGAAGAAAACAGATCCGTTTCATATGAGCACGCAACTTACCGACCGTACGGCGCTCGTAACCGGCGCGAGTCGTGGCATTGGCCGTGCCGTAGCCCGCGCGCTTGCCGGCGCCGGCGCGCACGTTGCCGTCAACTACCTTCGAAGTGAGACGGAAGCCGAAGAAATCTGCGACGAGATTAAACAGATGGGACGCCGCGCGATCCCGGTACAGGCGGACGTATCTCTGGCGGACGACGTCGACCGACTGGTCGACGGCGTCGAATCGGAACTGGGCCCGATTTCCATTCTCGTCAACAACGCCGGAATCACGCGTCCTCAACCGCTCGAGGAGATTACGGAACAAGACTGGGACGAGGTACTGACCATCAACCTCAAATCGTATTTCCTCGTAACGCAGGCCGCGCTGCCCGGCATGCGGACGCTCGAATGGGGCCGCATCATCAATCTATCCTCCGTCGCCGCGCAGCTGGGTGGCGTCGTCGGTCCCCATTACTCGGCGTCCAAGGCCGGCATACTCGGGCTGACCCGGTCGTACGCCGCCCTTCTTGCCGAGACGGGGATCACGGTCAATGCCATCGCACCGGCCCTCATTCTAACGGACATGGTGACCGGCAACCCGAAGGCGAGCACGGACCTCATTCCCGTCGGTCGATTCGGCGACGTGGATGAAGTCTCCGACGTGGCTCTCATGCTGGCCGGGAACGGCTATATCACCGGCCAGACGATCAACGTCAACGGCGGTTGGTATATGAGCTGACGGCGGCACGAACACGATGCCGCCGCGCCTGGATTTCGCCCTTCCATTCAACAATTTCACCTATGGGATCCCGCCTGTTGTATATATTGCTCGACGCGGCGCGCGATAAGTGCGCGAAACGCGTAGGCGAACGAGTAGGCATACGGCCCCTCCGGCCTCGATATTATCGCCGAACTTATCGCCGTACGTTTGCGGTATGGAATCGCATCACTTGCATACCGGCGTCCATCCTACATTCTGAAGACATTACTTCTGAAGACATTACTAAAGACACTGCCATGAAGCATATACTTCTCGTCGTTGCCTGCCTCACCGCCCTTTTTGCCTGGACGCCCGTCGCGACGGCTCAGGTCGGCGTCGGCGTGGCGCCGCCTTCCGATGCGGACGTTCTTTTCGACGGTACGGAGGAGATGCTTCACGACAAATGGCAGTACTGGGAAGGGCCGCGCTTCGCGGCCGAAATGCCCATCAAATGGCGCGTACTCCCCGATCCGGTGGACGACGGGATGGCCCTGAGCACGAAAGATCCGGCTTCCACGACGTACGGCCAGGCCGACATCGTGACGAAGGAGGCTTTTCGGGATTTCAGGCTCCACGTCGAGTTTCTCATCACGGAGGAGCGCGGCAACAGCGGCGTGTATCTCCAGAATCGGTATGAGATCCAGGTCGTCGAGGGAGAGGAAGGCCCTCACGGCATGGCTGCCGTGATCAACGAAGCCTCGGCACCCTACGAGCTCTTCAACGGCATCGGCGCATGGAACGCCTACGATATCGTATTTCGAGCGGCGCGGTTCGAGAACGGTGAGCGCGTAGAACGCGCGCTGGTCACGGTCTACTTCAACGGCGTGAAAGTGCACGAGAACGAGCCCATCCTAAAGGTATGGGGTGGACCGAACTCCGGTGTCGATGGTGGCAATCATAATGGTCTCGGCGTTACGGATACACCACAGGGGCTCAAGCTGCAGGCCGAAGGCCACGACGTGCGGTACCGCAACATCTGGATCAAGGAGCTGGATTTGACGGAGCCGGACACGAACTTCTAGGGCAACGGGGACGCCCCCCCGCGTATGCACTACGCTGTCCTTTACTTTTCGTAACTTAATTTGATGTTGACGCAATAATGGTTTCGCGAGGAACGAATATGTTCGACAAAGCCCAATCCCGTCGCTCATTTCTGGGAACGCTCGGTAAAGCAGGCGTGGCCGTTGCGGCCGCTCCTTCGATCGTTCCACGTCACGTCCTCGGCGGGCCCGGCTACCGGGCTCCCAGCGATACGGTCAACGTAGCCTGCGTCGGCGTCGGAGGAATGGGAAAGGTCAATCTCCGCAATATGGACGACGTAAACGTCGTTGCGCTCTGCGACGTCGACTGGGAATTCAGCGCACCTGTCTTCGAGACGTATCCGAATGCCGCCCGGTATTGGGATTATCGGCGCATGCTCGACGACATGAGCGATCAGATCGACGGCGTCGTCATTGCCACACCCGACCACACCCACGCGCTGATCACGCTGGCAGCGATGGAGAACGGCATTCACGTCTACACGCAGAAGCCGCTGACGTGGTCCGTCCGGGAAGCGCGTCAGCTCGGCCATGCTGCGGAGCGCTACGACGTGGTAACCCAGATGGGTAATCAGGGCCGCTCGGAAGACATCACCCGCGACATTGCCGAGCAGGTTAAGGCAGGCACGATCGGTGACGTCCAGCAGGTACACGTCTGGACGAACCGGCCGATCTGGCCGCAGGGCATCGAAATGCCGTCCGTTCTGAAGCGTACACCTGACACGCTCAACTGGGATCTCTTTCTGGGACCGGCAGCGGAGATGGATTACGACCCCGCTTTCCATCCATTCTCCTGGCGGGGATGGGTACCGTTCGGATGCGGTGCCCTCGGCGACATCGCGGCGCACTCCTTCGCCTACGTGGCAACGGCACTCGATCTGGACGCGCCCACCACCGTAGAGACGCGCTCGTCGGCCTTCAACGGCGATTCGTTCCCGGTTGCGACGACGACGCATTACGACTTTCCCCGACGCGGAGATCGTGCACCCGTGAAAATGCTCTGGTACGACGGTGGATTTAAACCCCCGCGGCCCGATGGGTTAGACGACGGCGATTGGCTCGAGTCGGGCGGGATGATGTACGTGGGCTCGAACGGTACCTTGCTCCACATGAACGGACTGCAGCTGCTGCGCAACGGCCGCAAGGAAGAACTTCCCGAGGTCCCGAAGCTTTACGACCGGATTGAAAACGAGAGCCACGAGAACAACTGGCTCCGCGCCATTCGGGGCGAGGAAGAAGCAACGTCGCCATTCTCTTTCGCTGCTCCGCTCACCGAAACGGTGCTGCTCGGCGTCGTCTCGCTCAAAGCGGGCAACCGCAAGCTGCACTGGGATGCCGAAAACATGCGTGTTACCAATATTTCCGATGCAAATCAGTTCCTCCGCCGCGAGGCTCGCAGCGGATGGGAGCTCCCGACCTTTACGGTCGCAGCCGGAACTGAATAGTCGATACCCTTGATCACCCCCCCCAATACTTTAACAACGAACTACATACCATGAGTCATCGCATTATTTCCATCTTTCTTGTCCTGGCGTTTATCGCGGCAGGCTGCGGTTCGGGCGACGAAGCCGACATGTCGGCTTCGGTCGACGTTCCCGCACTAACTCATCCGAATACGTCGGCGCCGGAATGGCAGCCTTTATTCGATACCAATCTTTCCAACGCCATTGACGCGGCCGGCGTCTGGTCCTGGGAAGGCGACGTGCTTACCGCTACGGAAGACGAAGCCATCTTCACGCAGGGATCCTACGACGACTACATCCTGGATCTGGAAGTGCGGTTCGAGCCGGGTGCCAACAGCGGCATCATCGTACACACGAGCGACGTCGAAGACTGGATTCCGAATTCGCTCGAAATCCAGATCGGCGACAGCTACGCACATCCCGACTCGGCCGAAACACCGACGATCCACCATGCGGGAGCCATGTACGGACACGTCGCGCCGTCCGAGCAGCGCATTAACCCGCCGGGCGAATGGAACCGGTACACGGTCACCGCGCACGGCGATTCGCTATGGACCATCGTAAACGGTGCTCTCGTGAGTGAAATCGACATGAGTGAGTACACGTCGGCCGAGGTAAATCCGGACGGAACGGAAATTCCGGAATGGTTGAGCACCCCGCTTGCGGAGCTTCCGACTGAGGGCCAGATCGGCCTTCAGGGCAAGCATGGCGAGTCCGGCGTGTTCTTCCGGAATGTGCGCATTCGTCCCCTCGACTGATCGATTAATCCGATTCGGACATCAGTCGCGTCCGCGAACGGTGTCAGGTTGATGTCTTCGATCGGTTGGCATCTTCGATGAAGAGCCGCTCCGCCATGATGGATGGGGCGGCTCTTTTTTTGTCGAAGCATCACGCTAGCGACGCCCCGCGGAGCCCGGGCCTGCGTGTCGACGTACCTGCCCCGCCTGAAACCGGCTCGGCGGCACGTCTGAGACATTCGGCTAGTGGCTACGCAGTTCGTCGATGAACGTCCGAAAGCCCTGAAGCACCCTATGCGGCGCGTCTGCCAGCTCCGCCTCTACGTCGAAGTCATCCGTCAGCAGGCCTCGTTGGTAGAGCACGGCGGCGGCCTGTACGGCAACTGCTTCGTCGTATGCGGCGAGCGACTCCGCGAGATCCTCCAGATCGCCATCTGCCGCATCGACGAGACGCTCGGCATACGTGCGGGCCGGAGTGGGACGACCGTCACTATCCACATCGACCCAGACGGCGCCCGTGACGCCGATAAGGTGAGGGGTCCAGTCGGCGGACTCCCGCTGGTACGGCTTGGGGACCGGCCAGAACGGTGGCGTATCGCCCGGACCCACGGCGACCGCGGCCAGAAACACATCGTGATCAGGCAGCGGGATGGTCCACCGCACGGTGCCCTTCTCCCCGCTTTGACCTCCACGAAGCTGTTCATCCACCCGCATCTCCAGGCCGTTCACGTACAACGCGACGCTGGACGCATGGAGCCACCGGGGAGCGAGCACGCGCACATCGACCTCGACCTCCCCGGATGCGGGCACCAGGTCTCCCGGACCGTACGAGCCGTTCACCGCGATCATGGGCAGCAGGCCGAAACTGGCGACGACGGAGCCATGCGTCATGCTTGCAACGGCTTGCTCGGTGTCGAGGCGGCCCGGCGCGTCATCATCCATCCGCACGTAGGTGCGGCCCTGCCCAACCAGGTACCGTGATACGTCGTGCGAGTCGCTCGAGCCCACTGGCGCAAGGAAAGCGCCTGCGTTCGTCGCACCCAGCCAGTCCTTCACGAGACGAAGCACGTCGTGCTGCTGCGCACTCGAATTAACAACTTCCATGGCGTTGGCCGGCACGGGTACTCCGTCTCGCGGCATCCCGGCGGCTGCGACGTACCGCCGCGGACCGAACGGTCGGAATCCGCCGTGCGTGTTGCGCGCATGGTTGAGCACGACGATGTCCGGTCGCCCCACGGCCTCCAGTTGCTCGGAAACGCCGTCCCACGACGACACATCCGGTTCCGGCAGCGGCCCACCGGCCGGCACGGGAAACAGATTGAAGTGACCGGACGGCGTCGTGTATTCATTGCCCACTACCGGCGTAAAATAGGTGTCGTACCCCATCGCTACGGCCAGCGGACGAAGGTCGACGTTCGTATTGTGGTCCGTTATCACGGGCAGGTCCACACCCTCTCCCGCGAGGGTTAGCACGCGCTCTGCCTCCGTCGCGTCGCCGTGTCCCGAATGCGTCAGCGTGTGCACGTGGGTATCCATGGCCGCCCATCCCTCCGTCGGCACCTCTCGCCGGATGGCCATATCGCGCTCTATAAGGGAGCCGGGCTGCACGTGGACGTCCACCGAATCGACACCGTACTCGAATCCTCTGCTCGCATAAATTCTGTACGTCCCGGCCGGCAGCGCGAAGGTGGCCTCACCCATTCCCGCATAGATGTTGCCGGGGCGGACGGCTACGTGCCGGTTGGATGCGTCGGTCGCTTGACCCCCGACCGTTTGCAGCGCACCGTGTCCGTCGACGATGGTCAGCCGGGAAGGAAGGCGCGCATGTGATTCCGCGTCGGTAACCCGCACCATAACGCTTCCTTCGCCGATCACGTCAGTCACGGGGCGATCGTGCAGGGTGATCCGGCCGACCCGGATGTCGTCGACCTCCTCTCCATCCTGTCGAATCTCGAGTTCGTTGCTGCCATCCTGGATCAGTCCAGCCGGCACGGCCCGGTAGATCGTCATGAGCTGCTCGTCGCGCTCAAGGGCTCCGAGGTCTTCCCCATTGAGTAGAATTCTCCACGCACGTCGAACGTCGTACTGCGTCAGTTCCAGCGCAACCGGCGAGGCATTCGTCGTGCCCTGAAACGTCGACACGAGCAGACCGCCCGGGTCGCCACTCTCGAACTCCGTCCACTCCGGTGCATCGCCATTTCGCAGATGTCGCATGTCGGGCTCGATTACCAGCTCGTCCATCGCGTCGACGATCCGGGTCGGCGTCGTGGTTAATGCACCGGACGGCAGGATCCAATCCGAAAAGCCGACGACGGCGAGCAAAATAGCGCCCAATATCGTGTACGTGGCAGGGGTGAGACGGGTCATATCTATCGTACCGGAATCCGATGCATGCTGCGGCAACCGATGTCCGTCATCGGCTGGTTGTGACGCTTGACGACAAATGACGCCGATCGACCAGCGCGACGCGGTGCTGGTGCTGGTGCTGGTGCTGGTGCTGGTGCTGGTGCTGGTGCTGGTGCTGGTGCTGGTCAATAAATGTAATCCGTTCGGGGTACGCAATGCAGGATTACGGCCCATTTTCGCGTCGGACGTCGTCAATTCGTTGCGTCCACGCCGACGAATTTCCTATACTTTCGCCGGACGACCAGCCGGCGTCCGTTCTTCGCATCCCTTATCACCATCACTCACCCGCACCGTGTCTACCACTTTTCTGCTCTTGCTCACGGTCGGCAGCATTGCGCTGCTCCTCGTACTCGTCATCGGGCTTCGGCTTCAAGCCTTTATCGCCTTGCTGGCCGTCAGCATGGTGGCTGCCGTGCTTGGGGGCGTACCCATATCGGCGGTAACGGACGCCATGGTGGAGGGCATGGGCAGCACGCTCGGCTACATCTCGGTTGTTATCGGAGTCGGGACCATGCTCGGCGAGATGGTGCAGGTCTCGGGTGGCGCCAAGCAGATTGCCTCGACGCTGATCAAGACGTTCGGTGAAAGCAAGACGCCGTGGGCGCTGGCGTTAATCGGTATCATCGTCGCGACGCCCGTCTTTTTTGAAGTGGCCCTGATCATCTTCATCCCTCTCGTCTACGACCTTACGCGGCGCTCGGGCAAATCACTGCTCTACTACGGCATACCGCTCGTCGCGGGCATTGCCGTCGCACACGCCTGTATCCCTCCGACACCGGGTCCCGTGGCGGTCGCATCGCTCATCGGAGCCGATCTCGGCTGGGTGATCTTCTTCGGTCTTTTGGCGGGCGTTCCGTCTGCCGCCATCGGCGGGGTCTTCTTCGGGAGGTTCATTTCAGGCCGCATGCACATTACCGTGCCGGAGGGGATGTCCCATGACGCTCCGGAGGGCGTCGATGCGGAGAACACGAAGACGCCGACCTTCGGGATGGCCGTCTCATTGATTGCTCTTCCGCTCGCCCTCATTCTGGCGAATACGGCCAGCGAAATCCTCCTGCAGGAGGGCAGTGTGGTACGAGCCTGGATGTCGTTCGTCGGACACCCCTTCACGGCTCTCATCCTTGCGACCCTTCTTGCGTTTTACTTTCTGGGTATCCGACTCGGCTTTACGGCCGACGAGGTGCAGCACGTTGCCACGCGATCGATGGAGCCGGTCGGCATCATCATCCTCCTGACCGGCGCCGGCGGCGTATTCGGACACGTACTCGTGGAAACGGGAGTGGGCGATGCACTCACCCAGATGCTGGCCGCCACCAACCTGCCCATCATCCTGTTCGGGTTTCTCGTCGCCACGGTCGTTCGCGTCTCCCAGGGGTCGGCAACGGTCGCCATGGTGACCTCGGCCGGACTCCTCGCTCCCATCATCGCCGCGGGGTCCTACTCGGCTCCCATGCTCGGGGCCGTAACCATCGCCGTAGCGTCGGGTGCTACCGTCCTCTCCCACGTGAACGACTCGGGATTCTGGCTCGTCAAAGAGCTCATGGGGATGACGGAGAAAGAAACGCTAAAGTCGTGGACGGTGATGGAGACGATCATCGGCGTGACGGGCCTTATCATCACGTTGATCGTGGGGTCCTTTCTGTAAAGGCGGGACCGTCATTGTTCGGTCAACGCGTTCGACCGGTGAACGCGATGGTCGACCGCGTCAGCCCGCTGAGTCGGAAGCGGCCATCTGTGCCGACTCGAACGGTCTGCGATTGAGTTCGGTCTGGCCGGGGGTTGCGGCCGAAAAGATGGGAGCGTCACCGAACTCCCACGCATCGGGCGTCAACTTCTGGGTCGAGTTCAGTATATCGTCCCACGTAATCTCCTGACCCGTATAGGCGGCCTCACGTACCATGATGGCCGAAAGGTTCGTTTCCGCCATTCGGCGTGCCTCATTGATGGGGTTTCCGCTCCGGATCGCTTCGATCAGGTCGGTGTGCTCCTGCACGTACGGGTTCGGATTGTCGCCATCGAACCGGAACGGGTTCTCCCCGCGAATCCAGGAGGCCGCATTCGACGTTCCTTTCGTTCCCATGATGTGCTCGCCCACGTACCGCGCCGTGTTCTCCTGCTGTCGGCACATGCTGAGAATGCGGGCCCCGTTGGGATACTCGAGGTCCACGGCGAAGTGGTCGAAGATGTAACCGTAGGCCGGAGAGACGCGTTCCTGCCGCCCTCCCACGCCGGTAGCTTTGACCGGATGCGAGCCGCAGGCCCAGTTCGCCACGTCGATGTTGTGGATGTGCTGCTCGACGACGTGGTCGCCGGAGATATGCGTATAGTAGAGCCAGTTGCGCACGTGGTGCTCGACGTCGGACCAGCCGGCTTTCCGGTCCACCTTCCAGAGTCCACCTTGATTCCAGTAGACCTGACCGGCGACGACGTCGCCAATCGCGCCATCCTGGATACGCTGCATCGTCTCCAAATACTGGCGCTCGTGGCGCCGCTGCGTTCCGGCGACGATGGACAGTCCTTTGCGGTCGGCCTCTTCGGCCACGTCGAAAAAGACGCGGGCACCGACTGGATCGACGGCCACGGGCTTCTCCATGAACACGTGTCGACCCTTTTCGATAGCATACGGTACATGCTGGGGCCGAAAGACGGGCGGCGTAGCAAAAATAACCACGTCGACATCACTGTCGACCACGTGGCGGTAGGCGTCCCACCCGACAAACTCGTGATCCGCCGAGACCTGATACGCGTCACCGAGCTGCTCCTTGAGTTTCGATTTCGATTCGTCGAGGTGATCCTCGAAGAGATCTCCCATGGCCACCAGCACGACGCCCTCTGCCGCATTGAAAGCGTTCACGGCCGCACCCGTGCCGCGCCCGCCGCAACCGACCAGCCCGTATCGGATGGTGTCGGATCCGGCTGCATGGGCGAAATGCCCGCCCTTCATGAACGCGAGGCCGGCCGCCGCGGCGGCACTGCTCTTGACGAATTTACGCCTCGATAAGGAAAGCGAGGATTCCTCTTGTCGGTTAATCATGGGTTTCTCCCGTCTTGATCGAATCGATGGTTACGGTACGCGAATGACGCGAAAGCCCATGAATGGACCGTCGGTCAGCCAGAACCTGCTTTTCGGTATTTGTGGATCGGTTTCCTGCCACTTTGGAGACGGCGCCTTGCGCGCGCCGCAGCCGACGTCTTCGGCCCGGTCCATATACGATCCGCCGCAGGCGAGCGGCTCGCCGTCCATCCCCACGCACCACTCGGCTGCGTTACCGATCATGTCGTGCAGTCCGAACGCATTGGGTGCCAGTTCACCGATGGGATGCGTTTCATCGAACGCGTTGTCCCAGTACCAGGCGACCTCCTCGAGCTCCTCTTCAGGCAGATCCGCCTCGCGCCCGGCACGGCAGGCGTACTCCCATTCGGCCTCCGTCGGTAGGCGGTACGTATCGCCCGTTATCGTCGAGAGCCATTCAGTAAACTCCTCGGCCACGAGAAAGGTCATGCTGATGGCCGCGTAACCGCGATGGCCGAATCCCCGGTCGGGAGCGCCGTACGGCCGGCTGGGCTGAAGAATGGCATCGCCGTCCTCCGTCTCCTCCGGCTGGTCCGATCCGAATGCATATACGTCGAAGAGATCCCAGGGAACCTCCGCACGGCTCATCCAGAACGATCCCACGTCGACGGGCTCCGGTTCGCCGTCGACCTCCATGCGGATGGAACCCGGCGGGATGGGAATCATATCGAGATCGACCAGGGACGCGTGGACCTGGACCTGATACGGTTCGAGGTCAACGGCCTCGTCCGGTACGGTCACCACGGTTTGCCCGGCTGCCTGTCCGGCCGCCGTCCATGGAGCCGCCATACAGGCACCAACACACAGAGCGATGAGCGTTCGCGCAAACTTCGTCGTCATACTTCCTTTCCTGATTGCGCCGGTCCTCGTTGCGTCGATGGGAGCGTGTACACGCCTCGGACGGCTGGATTTAGTTGCTGAAACGGGTCGTGCATCGACGGTCGACGTACCGGCCGCTTCGGCCGGACTTCATCGGTTCGAATATACGCAGGTACACATGGGCGTACAAGCTCGACTGGTGCTGTACGCCGGCGATACCACCGAAGCGGAACGTGCCGCACGCGCGGCATTCGATCGTATCGGTGAGCTGGACGGCGTCATGAGTGACTACCGGCGAGATAGTGAGCTGAACCGGCTCGTCGCGAGCGCCCGGACGAAACCCGTGCCCGTGAGCGACGATCTGTTCCGGGTCCTGACGGTCTCGCAGCGCATCGCCCGGGAGTCCGACGGCGCTTTCGACGTCACGGTCGGGCCGCTCGTGGCACTCTGGCGTGAGGCCCGGCGGAGAACCGCTCTGCCGTCCGACGATGCCCTTCGCGAGGCGCGGCGGCGCAGCGGATATCAGCTATTGCAGCTCGACGAACAGCGATCGACGGCGACGCTCGGTGTCAACGGGATGCAGATCGACCTCGGGGGCATTGCAAAAGGCTTCGCCGCCGATGAGGCTCTCGATGCACTGAGGAGCCACGGCGTATCCCGCGTGCTGATTGAGATTGGAGGTGACATCGTAACGGGCGATCCGCCACCGGAGGCGTCCGGCTGGTCGGTCACCGTCCCCCTCGCCGACCGCACATTCACGCTCAGCAACGCCGCCATCTCGACGTCGGGGGACACGCAGCAGTTCGTCGAGATCGACGGCGTGCGTTACTCGCACGTGCTCGATC
>JBBDTI010000055.1:2476-5250 GCA_040904565.1 Rhodothermales bacterium | reverse complement strand
GCCTGGCGCTTGTCGATCAGCCCGTGTTCGCCGAACATGAACCCGTTGTCTCCCATGTAGATGACGAGCGTGTTCTCCGCCAGTCCGTTAGCTTCGAGATATTCGAGCACGCGCCCGATGGAGTCGTCCAGGCTCAGCAGCGTCTCGTTGTAGCGCCGGTAGAACTGGTCGTAAACCAGATCGCCGTGGTACATGTGGTCCACGCCGTGCCACGAATAGCGCTGCTCCTCGACCCACTCCGGCTTCCCGAGATAATTCTGCTCGGTATTGGCCATCGTCACCGGATAATCGATTTCCTCGTCGGCGTAGACCCCGTCGTGCCGCTCGGCGGGCTCGAAGCGCGCGTGCACGTTCTTGTGCGAGAGGTAGAGGAAGAAGGGCTCTTCGCCCGATCGGCCTTCGAGCCAGTCGATGGCGTGTTCCGTCAGGATGTCGGACGTATGTCCCTCGAATTGCGAACGCTCCCCGTTGACGTTCAGGGTGGGATTGTAGTACACGCCCTGTCCCGGGAAGCTCACCCAGTGGTCGAATCCCGGGCGCGGATTGTCGTTGGAAGCGCCCATGTGCCACTTGCCGACGTAGGCGGTCTCGTACCCGGCCTCCTGCAGCAGCTCGGGGAAGAAGGTCGTCCCATCCGGGACGAGGCGATTGTTGTCGACCACGCCGTGATTGTGGGCGTACCGTCCGGTCAGGATCGAAGCGCGGCTCGGCGAGCAGAGCGACGTCGTCACGAACGCGTTGGCTACGTGCACGCCTTCGCGCGCCATGCGATCCATGTGCGGTGTCTCGAGAAAATCCGGCGCCCGTTCGTGAAAGCCCATCGCGTCGAACCGGTGGTCGTCGCTCAGAATGAAGACCACGTTCTGCGGCTGTGCCTGAACGAGCGCAGGACAGAGAAGAAACGCCACGAGGAAGAGGCAGCGGGTGAGATTCATGGTATGGGTGCTGAGAATGCTTTTCGTGGATGTCCGCGAGCCGGTTTCAGCCGATAGGCGCCAATAGCAGCCTACAGGCGCCATTATCAGCCGATAGGAACCGGTAGCGACCAATATATTGTATCCGACATTCATCGTTCGCGAGCCTCCCGGGCCCTACCGGTTGCGTTCGCTCCGTACATTACGGATCATACGAATCGCCGCCCAACCAGCTCACACCGTACGCGCCACCGTTGACTGACGCCCTTCACTCAGCCACCGTTTTCCTCCTCCTTTCCGCCATTGTTCTGCTGCCCGCCTGCGCGCCGCCGTCCGACGCCCCGGTAGCTTCCGAAGCGATGGACACGCTGGCGTACGTCGGCCGGGAGACGTGCGCCGGGTGCCACGCCGGGGCGGCGGAAAACTGGCACGATTCCGATCACGACCGGGCGATGGAGGAAGCCACCGCCGAGACCGTTCTGGGGGATTTCGACGATGCCGCCTTCACGAGCTGCGGCGTGACGACGCGCTTCTTTCAGGAGGATGGCGACTTTTTCATCCGCACGCAGGGGGAGGATGGGACCATGCAGACGTACTCCGTCGCGTATACGTTCGGGTACACACCCCTCCAGCAGTATCTCATTCCGTTCGACGGCGGGCGCATGCAGGCCTTTACCATCGCGTGGGATACGGAGCGGCAGCGCTGGTTCTCCCTGCAGCCCGACGAATGCATCGAGCCGCCGGACTGGCTCCACTGGACGGGCGAGGCGATGAACTGGAATTATATGTGCGCGGACTGCCACTCGACGAACCTGCAGCGCAATTTCGACCTGGCGTCCGACACGTATGAGACGACGTGGAGCGAGATCGACGTCAGCTGCGAGGCCTGCCACGGTCCGGGCGAGGCGCACGTCGAGCGGGCCCGGTCGGACGACTACGACGCGGAGGACGGCGGCCTTACGGTGCGCCTTACCGAGGCACACCGCCAGGTCGATACCTGCGCGCCCTGTCACGCGCGGCGCCGGGTCATCCACCCGGATCACCTGGCCGGGAAGCCGTTCCTGGATCACTACGAGCCGGAATTGCTCGAAGAAGAGCTTTATTTCGCTGACGGACAGATCCGGGACGAGGTCTACGTCTACGGGTCGTTCCTTCAGAGCCGGATGTATGCCAACGGCGTGACGTGCTCGGACTGCCACGACCCGCATTCGACGGACCTCAAGTTCGAGGGCAACGCGCTCTGTACGCAGTGCCACGAACCGGCGACGTACGACTCCTTCGAGCACGTCCGCCATCCGCAGGGGTCGGAGGGCGCGCAGTGCGTCGACTGCCACATGCCGGAGCGCACCTATATGGTGGTCGACCCGCGGCGAGACCACAGCTTCAAGGTGCCGCGGCCGGATCTGACGGCGGAGCTGGGCACGCCGAACGCCTGCAACGGGTGCCACGCGGATGAATCTGCCGGCTGGGCCGCCGAGCATATCACCGAATGGCACGGCCAGGACCGCCCGCCGTCGTTCGCACGCGCCATCGCAGGAGGACGCGAGGGCGCCCCCGAAGCCGAGCCGGAACTCTACCGCCTCGCCGGCGACTTCGCCACGCCGGACATCGTGCGGGCGACGGCGCTCTCGCTGCTGGAGCGGTATCCGACCGTGCGTGCGGCGGACGCAGCCGTGGATCTGCTTCAGGATTCGAGCGCCGTCGTGCGCGCCACAGCACTGCGAAATCTGGCAGCGCGCAATCTGAGCGCGGAGAGCGACCGGCAGCATGCCTCGCGCATCGAGCCCCTTCTAACCGACTCGGTACGGCTCGTCCGAACGGAGGCGGCTCGCGTACTCACCATGATCGCGCCGGAGCGGT
>JBBDTI010000055.1:0-2376 GCA_040904565.1 Rhodothermales bacterium | reverse complement strand
GAAACCACCCGCGCCTACTGGAGCGCTCTGCAGGAATATCGCGCGGGCCAGCTCGCCTTGAGCGAGCAGGCGGCGGCACACCTGAACCTGGCCGTGATCCACGAGCAGCTGGGCGCGCTCGATTCAGCGGCCACGAGCTATGAGACGGCGCTTCGAATGGATTCCACGTTCGTTCCGGCCCACCTCAACCTGGCGATGCTGTACAACCGGATGCGTCAGGAAGCGGGGGACGCGCAGGAGCTCGGCGCGGCGGCGGAGCGGTCGCTGCGCGCGGCCGTACGCCTGCAGCCGGAGATGGCCCAGGCACACTATACGCTCGGTCTCCTCCTGGCCGAGCGACCGGAGGCTTTCGAGGAGGCGGCCGGACACCTGCTGCGAGCCGCCGAGCTGGATACGGCGAATCCACGCATCCAGTACAACGCCGGACTCGCACACCAGCAGCTCGGCGATGCCGAGACGGCCGAACGGCTGCTGCTGAACGCCAACCGGCTGGCTCCCGATCATCCCGACTATCTCAACGCGCTGAGCGTGTTCTACGCGCAGCAGGAGGAATGGGAGACCGCGCTGACGTACACGGACCGCCTCCTGCAGCAATTCCCCGACAATGCCGACATTCGGCAGCGGGCGGACTACATCCGGCAGCAGATGAATCGGTAAGATGTGCCGCCCTTGCCGCCCTGTGTTCTCGAGACGCTCCGCCACATGAAACCGCTTTTTAATTCTCCGAGAAGTATTCAAGCCAGACCCGGTAACCGCGACGTGGCACGGTCGTTGATACCATCTTGAAACGTTCGGAGATAGAGTAGAACAATAGTCACGACAACTTGGCGCAACTCTCACTGAGCCAGTGGCCGGCGGAGAAAGAAAGCAGGCTGGTCAGCGCATCCCCCGTTTATTACGGGTGGATCGTGGTCGCCGCGGCGACCGTCGGGATGGCGATGACGATGCCGGGGCAGACCGCGGGCGTGTCGCTCTTCATCGACCAGATCATGATCGACGTCGGCGTGACGCGGTCGACGGTTTCGCTGATCTATACCATCGCCACGATCCTGGGAGCGGCCTCCCTGTCGCAGATCGGACGCTGGATCGACCGGTTCGGACCACGCAAGGCCGTGGTCGTCATCGCCGCGGGACTGGGCATCGCGTGCGGCGTGATGAGCATGGCATCGGGCGTCGCCACGCTGTTTCTCGGCTTTCTTCTTCTGCGCGCACTCGGACCGGGCGCGCTCAGCCTCGTCAACCTGCACGTGGTCAACATCTGGTTCGTGCGCAAGCGCGGTACGGCGATCGGATTCATGGGCGTCGGGATTGCCGCGGCCACGGCCGTGTATCCCCTTTTCATCGAACACGGGCTGGCCGCCTTCAGCTGGCGGGGATCCTTTCTGATCGTGGGCCTCATCCTGCTGATCGTCATGGTACCGATCGGCTGGCTGCTCTATCGGGAGCACCCGGAGAAGTACGGGATCATACCGGACGGTCAATCCGCCGGCGGCGGATTCGGCGCCGAAGCCACGTCCACCCTGGCCGAGGCCAGGCGCACGCTCGCCTTCTGGCTCCTGACCGTTAGCGGCGTCTCCGTGGCCAGCCTGGGCACGGGGCTCCTCTTCCATCACTTTTCCATCATGGACGCCAACGGCGTCGACCGCATCGCCGCCACGGCCGTGTTCGTGCCGCTGGGTCTCGTGACGGCCGGCTCGAACGTGTTTTCCGGCTACCTGGCCGACCGCATTTCACCGCGCATCCTGGTGGGCGCGATGCTGATCATCTTCGCGCTGATGCTTTCCAGCATTCCACTGGTGACGACCCCCACGCACGTATGGTTCTACGGATCGCTGTTCGGCGTCGTGCAGGGCCTGCAGGGCGCGCTGATGGGCAGCGGCTTCGCCCACTACTTCGGGCGGAAGCACATCGGCGCCATCAAGGGATTCGCCAAAACGATCTTCGTCGGCGGTACGGCCGCCGGTCCCATCGTCTACGCGCTCGGACTGGATTTCATGGGCAGCTACGGGCCGATGCTCTACGCCACGGCCGCCTTCAGCGCCGCGCTCGCCGTAACGGCGTTCGTCCTCTCGGACCGCCGCCTCGAGCCGGCGGACGAAGCCGTCAACGAACTGCATCGAGAAGTCGGCGTATAGTCCAGTCCCGTGGCAACTGCCCCTAGACTCGACGCAGGCGACCTACATCCATGACCGAGGCCGAGATCCAACAATTCAGAGAACAGCTGGAGGCGATCCGTCTGGACATCCAGGCGGAGCTGGCTCTCGAGGATCCGACCAAGGATAGTATCACGCCGGACAAGGCCATCGGACGCCTCACGCGCATGGAGGCCATTCAGGCCCAGTCCATGTCCACCGAAGGACGCCGCCGCCAGAAGGC
>JBBDTI010000054.1:0-115523 GCA_040904565.1 Rhodothermales bacterium | reverse complement strand
CGTACGCATCACCGACGAACTGCCAGAACTCCCAGGGAGTCAGAAAGGGTATGAGCGACGACTCGCCTAAATAGGCAGCCGACTGGGACCGCCAGCCTACATCGAACGATCGAACGGAGCGCCCATCGACCAGGACGTCGCCCTTCTGAAACCGCAGCAGTCCGAGCATGCTCAGGAGCAGCGTCGTCTTACCGGCCCCGTTGTTGCCTACGAGACCGACGCGCTGTCCGCTTCTGAATTCGAGACACGGAATGCTCAGCGTGAATCCGTCGTCATATCGCTTTTCAAAGTCCCGAAATGTCGTCACCATGGCCCGATGCACGGTTATGGATGGATCGATGCGCCTTTCATCTCCGGTAGAGCCTGCAGATAGCAGGCACGCTTTTCGTCAGTTTGGCTGCCGTTCGTCGGTGCATGTAGGGAACGGCGGGCGCAGCAAGAAGGCTGACCCCCGCTATCGCGAGAATGAACTGTCCGTTCGTAAGGAAGGCGCTCAGTACCCAGGCGGGTGCAAAAACGGATATCATAACCAGGTAATGCGGCCACCTGAATTTGCGAAAGTCCGCGAACGGTGGTGCATTAACGTCGAAGCGGCTGGGATAGCGGACGGCAACGAAGAGGACGGGCAGTCCCGCCGCCGATAGTGAGAACATGGTCGCGGCGGCCGGAAGCAAAACGAGCTCAACGTTCATCATGGCCGTCATCGCAGTCAGCAGGAGTCCAACAGGTATAGAGAGCACCCCCGCTGCGAGGAGCCGCGCTCGAACGTGCATGTCGGTGGATAGGGGCAGGCCGAACAGTGCGTCGGCGTGCGTTGCATTCCACGAAACTGCAAGTGAGAGATACGTCAGCGGCGTGTAGACACTCACCATAAACAGCATCGGTGCGTGATCGGAAATGTCGTCCGGCATCCACAGAATACCGATCATCGTCGCCGACAGGACGAGCGGAAACGCAACGAAGACATAGCGGGTCGTTCGGTTGCGAAGAATGAGCCTCAGTTCCTCCTTGACCAGCTCCTGGAGCATGGGGGCGCGCAGGTCGATCATGTCGCGTACCTCAGGTCATTTTGAATCACGCCGTTGGCGAACCAGACCAGCAAGCCGCCGATAGCGGCCATTCGTATGGGAACGTCACGCACCGGAGAATCGACGGCAAATAGCCACTCGTACGCGCGGCCACTCAACGCGTGCTCCGTTATCATATCGAGCACGATGATGACGGCAAAGATGATTCCCGGCGCGAACGCCGCGGCACCTCGCTGCCTCCGGGAGCTTGAAACAATAATCGACGCCGCATCGAGGATGACAACTACCGTCGCGGCGACAGCGACGTGCCCCCAATGCCCTTCGCCGGCAACGACAAATTGAAGCCACGTGAGGCCTCCTCCCAGCGTAGCATATCTAGCGTTCATCAATCGAGCCGCCTGAACCATAAGCGCGACGCTAAGAATCGAGATAGGGAGGTAACGGTAGGCGGCTGCGTCAAATGGCGACGAGGAGGATAGCCAGAGGTTGCCTGCGAACAGCGCCATGGCCACGACGACGAGGTAGTCTCTCATAAATCCGCCTACGGCCCGCTGAATCGCGGTCATGGCATCCAGATGCGGCAGCACCACGACAGACGTCCAGACAATCCCTGCGACCGTCAACAAGGAAAGTGTTACAAAACCGATCCGGAGCAACAGTCCAGCCGCCGAGCCGGCGCGCACGGCCCGGAGGTACTGGTGGCGCCAGAAGGAGATGATAATGGATGCGTTCACGAGCGGCGCAGGGGGTTGGCGTGGTGCAGGACTGGTGCGCGGGAATGGTGTGCGGGCCCGGTCGAACGTACCGGGCCCGCACCCGGTCAGGGCGCACCGGATCAGGATGCGTAGTGGCAGATCCATTCACAGGCGGCCCGGCCGGTCAGTGAGCCGATTGAGGCCCCAAGAGGCCCACCCGCGAGTCCGATAAGTCCACCGGCCAGTGAGCACGTGGACGTGACCCACAGGGTTTGCCATCTATTCCCGCAGTTGCGGCTTCCCGCTTCCAGTTGCGCCAGCTCAGCTTCGTGCATCGTTTTCATGATTCATACCCCGTCTAAGTTAGAGTCTGTCTTCAGATCCTGATGATGAGATCGACGGCCGTCAGGAGGAGCGGCAGATCAAGCCGCCAAGCTTCAGCCCGAGTCCGGCGCTAAAGATTGCAGCGCCCGGATTACCCATGCTTAGCCCGAATCCGACGAATCCGGCTGCTGCCATGAAGGTGGATTCGACGGCGATCGACGACCATGCGCCGCCGCAAGGTCCGCCGCCGACGAGAACCATCTCTTCTGCTGTTAATTCTCTCATGACGTTCACCTCGTTTGGTTAGTGGATCCGTGTCGGATCTGATCCCGCACTGGCGGACGTAGTGCCGTGCGCGGCCCGATCGATTGTGTTGGATGATCCGGCACAGCGTATGATGTCGGGCCAATGTATAAGCAGCTCGCCGTAATGCCCGACGAGGTCTCGAAAGAGGACGGATCGTTCCCGAGCACTCCCATCCAAGTCGGTCGGGATTCCCGCTGCACCGCCCAGTACGTAGGCTTCCATCGATTCAAGGTAGGCGTACAGGTCAGCGCCGTACTCCGGCGAACATCTACCGTAGCAGGCGATCGACTGCTCGACCTGCATCGCCGCGGCCGAAACGCTCTTCAGGGCTAAGCCGCAGCAGATTTCGTCGAACTCGTCCTGCGCGAGCCGGGCCATTCCGTGGAACCGCTGACCGAGCCACCCGAGACCTGAAGCGACCCCGGACGGTCGGGTTGCGGCAAGATCTTGCGCGAGCAGTACGATGAGATCGTTGCTGCGAAGCCCCTCGAAGCGGACGGGTCTATCGTAAGGTGCGCGTCGATCGACGGGGGCGTGGCGAAGCGCATAGCCTTCTCTGAACCCTCTCAGCGTCTGCGGAAAGCAGGCCGCCATCACGGCACTGAACACGCCGTCTTCGTTCCGGCCGGACGGCATGAATGGGGCGAGCGTGTCACGATGGTCCAGTCCCACGTTCATACCTGAGCAAAAGGTGCCGTCGCTCACCGTCCGGCGCGCGACCGTTCGGAGACCTTCTCGACGCCGGACACGGCCGTCGTAGCCGGCGTGTAGCAGGCGAGCGAGTGAGTCTCCCTCCAGAAACAACTTCCAGGCATTCGTCGCCGAGCCGGTGTCACCGTCCGTGCCGAGAAACGTAATTCCGACCGTCGAATCACCTCGAACGAGCCGGCGAAGAAGCAGAGGCTCGAGATGATCTACGCCGATCTCGTTCCAATCGTAATCGGCCAGAATCGACGCTGCGTCTCGCCCGAGGAGGTCTTCGTGGAGACGCACGAAATCCACCGGGTCGGTCCGCCGCGATTCATCTTGGGGCTCCTCGAACCAGTAGGCGTTCGGATCGAAGGACGACGAGATGTCGATGCCGGGCCGAGAGGCCGGAACGGGCAGAACGGGAACCTTCGTATCGTCATCTACCTGCAGCGACAGCTCCCCGGCCGAATCCAGCAGGAGCGCGTTTCTGTTCGCCCCGAAGTTCGTCGAGCATCCCGGATGGCCGAACAGGGCGAACGTCAGCGTGTCGCGTGGACAGTCAGTGCGACTCGCCAGATGATCGATGGTGCGGCGCTTCCACGCGTCGTCCAGATGTTCGACATGCATCCCGAACTCGACCCGCAGCCCCTCGATTCCGGCGCGCAGCTCTTGCTGGCCGGCCGCCCCGGAGGCATCCGCAATGGACATCCGTAGCTTTCGGCCGTGCGTCTGCAGATCCAGCAGATAGCTGCGGAGTGCGCGCATCGCGGCGTGGCTGCGATTCCGCGTCGGAATGCCGATTACGGTCACGCGGGCCTCCCGGCGTGCTGAGGCGTCTGTATCGCAGCGACATCCACCCACTTCCTTCTGGAGGTGTTCTTCATCGACGAGCAGGCCGTCGCGGATCCACCGCTCGATCGTCTCCGAGGTGCTACCCGCATCGCCTTCGGGATCACGTGCTCGTATGGCCGAGCAGGCATTCGCTTCATGCGCCCTGGCGGTGCGGAAGACGCCGGCGGCAAGCAACTGACGCAGCTCGACTCCCGACACTACCGTAATCGTATTCGTCCGGTTCGCACGTACGCAGGCCCGCTCTCGACCGAATCGGGCCCACGTCACATCGAAGGAACGAAACCGACCCACGGTTCGAGAACGAACACCGGCGACGTGAAGTATGGCGCGCGTCGTCCACCTGGAGACGAGTTCCGACGCCGTATACGGTTGGGCCCCGCTGCGCACGTCGAGAACGACGAAACTTCCGGCCTCGACGCCGAAACACACGACCGGGCGCACGCCTCCCTCCGGCTCATCGAGCAGGAGGATGCTGGGGCCTTCCATTTCCCGGAGTCCGGCAACGGTTCCAGCGTACGCGTGGACGTCGAGGTCGCAGCCGGCGAGGCAATTGTAAAGATCCAGCAGCGTGCCTCCTGCCGGCTCGATGAAAGGTGCGGCCACGCCGAAATGAAGCATCACAGCCGCCGTGCATGCGGCCGCATCCGTTCCCGCCTTCACGGAATGAGCTCCTACGCGTCCGGCCGCTTCGATCGGTGAGTCCATGACGGTTATCCGAGCAGGTTGTGAACGGGGGGAATCCGTGCGCCGCCGGAAATGAGGGTCCGGGGCGGACCGCAAACGGGGACCTTCCCCGCTTCTCTACGTCAGACACGTGAGCCGACCGAAACATGACCTCGGACCAAAGAATTTGTTGGTGCCATTCAGTATTGTCCAGTGCCGTAGTCCTCCATTAAAACGACCATGGGCTCGCTGTCTTCTTCTTTTACATCCACGCCCGAGCTTGCCCACGCGCTGGCACTGATGAAAGACGGTCCGGCATGCCTCTTCATCACGGGACGTGCCGGTACGGGAAAATCGACGCTCCTTCGGCGATTCCGTGAGGAAACCGATCTTAAGATGGCGGTCGTTGCACCCACGGGCATCGCCGCGCTGAACGTGCATGGGGAAACCGTACATTCTTTTTTTCGATTTCCTCCGCGCCCGATTGCTTCGACGGACGTCGAGGAGTTGCCGGACCGATCACTTTACAAGGCGCTCGACGCGGTCGTCGTCGATGAGATTTCGATGGTACGGGCCGACATGCTCGATGGGATGGACCGGTTTCTGCGTCTAAACGGACCGACCCGCGACGAGCCCTTTGGGGGCATCCGCATGATTCTCGTCGGCGATCCGTATCAGCTGCCGCCCGTCGTGTCGAGTCCGGCCGAGCGCCGCTTCCTGCAAGCGCATTATCGGACCCCGTATTTCTTCAGTGCGGCGGTACTGAAGGAGTCGGGGATGGAGACCATCGAGCTGGAGCGCATCTTCCGTCAGGACGACGACCGCTTCATCCATCTGTTGAATGCCATTCGGCATGCGCGCGTCACGCCGGAGACCGTAGAGCAGCTCAATGCGCGGTGCCGGCCGGGATTTGAGCCGCCACCCGACCAGCCGTACGTAACGCTGACGACGACGAACGCGCGGGCGCACGAGATCAACGTCGAGAATCTGAATCGTCTGGAGGGAGCTTCAGGCCGCTATGACGGCATATTGGAGGGCGCGTTCGCTTCTGCCGAAAACCCGCCGCTTCCGGCACCCGAAGCGCTCGCTCTCAAGGTCGGGGCACAGGTCATGTTCGTCAAGAACGACGTCCACCGTCGCTGGGTGAACGGAACGATGGGGCGTATACACGCGCTGGGAAACCGAACGGTGGAGGTGGAGGTCGACGGTGAGATCGTCGAGGTCGAGCCCGTCGAATGGGAGATGGTTCGCTACGAGTACGACCGGCGCAGTAAGCGCATCGAGGCGGAGACGATCGGAATGTTCATCCAGTTGCCGCTGAAGGTCGCCTATGCCATCACCGTCCACAAGAGTCAGGGAAAGACGTTCGACCGCGTCGTGGTCGACCTTACCGGGGGAACGTTCGCCCACGGGCAGGTTTACGTGGCGCTCAGCAGATGCCGAACGCTCGAGGGTCTCATCTTACGGCGCCCACTCGCCCAGCGGGACCTCATCCTCGACCGATCGGTGACCACGTTCACGAGGTACAGACACCTCTTGAACAGCGAGCACCTCGGATAATATATGTATGAACATATATTATATGTGGCTCGGCTATTGTATCATGGGCATGCCCGGCAAGGGCATTCGATCCGTTCCACCCATCTCCTACCGCTATGAAAAAGATCACCCCAGTTTTGCTCGTCGACGCCATCGAGCCGGTCCTGCCATTCTGGACCGAGGCGCTCGGTTTCGAGGTGACCACCGAGGTGCCGGAAGGCGACCGGTTGGGTTTCGTTATCCTACGCAAGGGCGCGGTAGAACTCATGTATCAGACCCTAGAGAGCGTCCGAAACGATATCCCCGAGCTGGCGGACGCCCCCCAACGGGGCAGTTTCGTCTTTATCGAAGTCGACGATCTCGACGCCGTCGACGACGCACTCGCATCGGCCGAACGCGTCATTCCTCGGCGAAAGACGTTCTACGGGGCCGACGAGCTCATCGTCCGCGAGCCGGCCGGCAACGTCGTCACGTTCGCCCGGTTCGAGGACGCATAGCGCCGGCAGCAGGGCCTCTTCTCCACCAGACGGGGTCGCGGAGGGGCACTACGGCGTCGTGGAGAGACGATGGATCAGCAGCGCGGCCCGTTTCGTCTGCGTCGGAAGCAGTCGCAGGTCGGCAGTTTCGTCGATGGTATGCCCGCCGGCGCCCAGCAATCCGAGTCCGTCGATTGCCATCTCCACATGCTGGGCGGCAAAAGATATGTCTGCCGCTCCGGCGTTGCGTGGATTAACGGCCTCCACCGGACCGAGTCCGAGGTCGCGGCTCACCCCGTCATACCGACTCAGCAGGTTGCGATTGCCGTCCGTGGGGGCCATAGGAGGATACGAGTCGTCGAAACTGATTTCCGACCAGGTATGCGGCAGGCTCTGGGAGACGATATCGCGCATGGTTTCCTTCACGCGCTCGCGCTGCTCGATTGACAGGGTTCTGAGATCTCCCGGGACGACGGCGCGCTCCGCCACGATGTTGATCTTGCTGGAAGCCGTCCCACGGTCCGCTTCCGGAATGAACTCGACATGAGTCCCGCCCAGCGTAATAGCGGGATTGAACGAGAGATACTCCTGATCGGACAGCCGGTCATAGAAGGCGCTGAGCACGCGTGCCGCCTCGAATACGGCACCCGCCCCCACATCCTCCTGAAAAATCTGCGACGAATGTGCGGGCCGCCCCGTGGATCGAAGGACCCAGCCGGTCCATCCGCGGCGCGATACGACGGCCGTACCCGGATCATTATCCCCGTTCTCGA
This sequence comes from Rhodothermales bacterium, assembly GCA_040904565.1. GTDB lineage: Bacteria > Bacteroidota > Rhodothermia > Rhodothermales > VXPQ01 > JBBDTI01. Next base: position 108,177 of record JBBDTI010000054.1, on the reverse strand, counting down.
AGCCCAGGGCGACGGCGGATTGGCGCGCCGCATCGATCAGATCCCGGCGTGCGAGCGAGAGCGGCCGGCCGCTTTTCTCCTCGTCGCCGATCAACACCACGGTGGCGTCGACCTCGTCGAGAACACCGGCATGTCGGAGTGCCTTCATGGCCTGAAGCATGACGACGATCCCACCCTTCATATCGGCTGCGCCCGGACCGTGTCCGGTTGAGTCGTCCAGCAGCTCGTACTTCTGAAACGGGCTGTCGGGCTCGAATACCGTATCTAGGTGACCGATCAGCACCATCCGCGGGCCGGACCCCCGATGCTCCGCAATGAGGTGACCGGCACGTCCCCACGCTTCGCCGTCTACCCATCGCGTCTCGAAGCCGAGATTATCGAATGCCGATCGAAACAGGCGCCCTACCTCACGTACGCCGGCGACGTTCATGGTACCGCTGTTGATATTGACGGCTCGCTCCAGAAGCGCACGGGCCTCCGCATCGTGTGCGTCGATATATTCAATCATCCGCTGCTCGGCGTCCGTCACGTGCGCCGTAGCGGGCAGCGTGACCCATGCGAACAGCAGCATGAAGCTCAGGCAACGCCCTGAGAGGACGACCGAATCTACACGTGTTAGGCGTACCATAGGAAGTGATCAGTTGGATAGATCCATCATTTCCATTTCTTCCACTTCCGGACCGCCGCCCTGTGCACCGGCACCGCCGGCGACCCAGAGTCTGTCATCGAACAGGACCATCTGTATGCCGTGGCGGGGCCGGTTCAGCATGTCGACGAACTCCCAGGTCCCGGTCGAGGTGTCGAACGCCTCGGTTTCGCCCCATGCCTCACCGAACCCCTCTCCGCCCGAAACGAAGATATGCTCACCGAATGCGGCCGTTCCTGCACCGGCTCGCTGGGTTGGGATCGGGGCATCCGGCACGGTAGACCACGTGTCGGATGAAAAATCGTACACGTCCACGGCGGCGACCGTACTGTCGATAAAGCCCTCGATATCGGAGGTTCGTCCACCCACGGCGTACAGCTTATCGTCTACCACCGCCGCCTGAAAGTGATCTCGACGGTGCGGCGCATCGGCGAGCTCGTCCCAGGTACCCGCCCGCGGGTCCAGTCGATCGAGCCAGGTAACGGCCGTTGCATGCGGACCGTGACCGCCGCGATTACCGGAGACGACGTAGATATGATCGTCGTACACGACGGCACCCGCGGCTCCACGCCGGCGGGGCTCGGGAATTTCCGGACCGGTCGTCCACGCATCTTCCTCCGGATCGTAGATGAGCACGTGGGTGATTCCTTGCTCCGTTGGAAAGCCGCCCGTCCACGCCCCGACGACATAGATCTTGCCGTCGTATTCGACCGCCTGAAAGTGATGTATCTCTATGGGTGCACCGGTGCCCGACGACCACGTACTGGTCTCCGGATCGTAGACGTCGACGGGCTGCATCCCCCGGCCGCCAACGAGATAAAGCTTCCCGTCCACCTCGGCGAGTGCGTTTTCACTGCGAGGGGTATACTCGCCTTCCGTCTCGACGATCTGCCAGCCGGCCTGAAGCTGCGCCTGTGAGGCCGGTGGCCCGCAGGAGGCCAGGAGAAACGCAGTGAGGCAGGTAGCAACGTAGAACGAGAGAGAGCTTCGCATTGGACCGTACGATAGATTTGGGGTAGGAGCGCAAAACAACAACGACTGGAATATATGAATGCCGGGCTGGAACGTGCCACGGCCGGATACGCGACGCGCGCGACATCCGCCAGTTCGTCGTACGGCTAGTAATCGAAGGCGAGTTCGATCCCCACACGCACCGGCACGAATGTGCGGTCGTTCGATTCCAGAACCACGTAGACGTACTGCACGTCGGCGAAAAGCTGGTAGTTGCGCGTCACCTCGTAGGCAAAGCCTCCGCCCACGCCGACGCCGACACCCGCCGATTCGTCCTGCAGATTGAACGTAATTCCATCCGCCGTAATATCGTCGAGCGAGAACACGGCCAGGCCGATCGCCGGAGCGAGGTACGGCCTGAATCGGGCGAACGGATGCATGAACTGCAGATCCACACCCGCGAAAATCACCGGCATTTCGCCGCCTTCTACCTCGTCGATGTTCTCGAACTGATCCAGGAACGGGCCGGGGTCCGTTCGAAATCGTTGGAAGCTGCCGAACGGTCTCACCCTGGCAAACGGAAAGGCGCCGAACTCGAGGATAACGCCTCCAGCGAAGGAATAACCGCTCCTGTATATGTTCGTCGTGCTCTCCGGAGAAAGGGGCCAGGCCGCGCCCCCGCTTACGAAAACCTGGCTGGAGGCGGTTTGCGGTACGACGAGAAGCGGTGCGACCAATAAGGCAAAAAGCTGGACGAATCTTGAGAGCATGGCGATTCCAGAGCCTGTGATACAGCACGTAGCCGGCAGATACGGACGGGTGCGCACGCGGCGTGAATTACCTCCCCCGTGGCGACGGAAGCTGATGGGTCGATTCGTCGACCGGCAGCGGCCCGTCGTGAAAGGCGATGGAGAACGTGACATCCTCGTCGAGCGCCTCGATGAGCGGGGTCAACAGACGTGCGACCTCGCGCCGGGCACTCTCTCTGGCCTCATCCATCCATCGCCCGGACCGCCCGGCTTCCACGGCCGCGTCGCGGAGCAGGCGGCGCGCGCGTTCCTCATTGAATCGGCCCGATAACGCGTCGAGACGTAGCCAGCCAATCTCCCGATAGACTTCGATTTCCGACGGATCGGTCGAGACCTCGACGATCGTGGTATCCAGCCGGGGATTGGGCAGCACGAGGAGAAGTCGACGAATTTCCGGATCGAATGAAAAATCCTCCCGGCCTATATCCGCCAACGACACCACGTATTGCACGCGGGCCGGCGCGCGAACGCGAACCGTCGTCGTGCCGGCGTCGATCAGGTCGAAGAAGATCCGGCGCGCCGTGCTACTTTCCGACTCGGCCGTAACGTCCGCCGACAGGACGACCAGCTTCCCTTCTGCCTGCAGCCGGTCGATCGAGCCCGCGAAGACGACGTTCGACTCCACCGAAGGCCGAAAGGCATCGAGCAATCCGCGTGTCTGCGTGGAAACCAGGTAGACGGTCGCCGCCGCCAGACCCAGAGCTACGACTACCAGACCCAGCACAACGAGTCCGGTCAAGCCGGTCATCGCGGCGTGCCATCGAGAAAACAATCGGGGCATCCTCTCAACATGTGATGCGTGGATACGCCTTCCCAACGTCCGAACCGGCCCGAAGGTCTCAAGATCGCCAAAAAACGGCGTTGCCCGGGCGGATGGATCTCCTGAGGTGGTGCACCGTTCATCCGCCGTACTTCCATCCGCACTGACCAGCCCCGAACGGCCACTGATCGATGACCTCTACCCACGCCGTGACCCGATTTTGCCTTCTCGGGACGTTCGTTTTCTTTCTCGTCGCCGGCGCCGCCGCCCAGGAGCTGCCGACCCCATCCCAGCCGCTGCACGCGGGCACGGCAACCTACGTGGTGACGATCGCCATGGGCGGCCAGGAGATGCAGATGGACGTAACACATACGATCGAAGACGTCGACGAAGGATGGCGCGTCACCGAGACGGCCGAGGGACCCATGGGCACGGCTACCGACGTCGAGGTGCTTCACCACGAAACGCTCACTCCCGTCTCGCGCACGGTTACGCAGGGTGCGATGAGCATCGAACTTGCGTTTTCGGATTCGACGGTCGAAGGAACGATCACGATGCAGGGGGACGAGCAGCCGGTCGACGTACACCTGGGCGGACCCATATTCAGTGACGGTGCGGCGGCCAATCTGGTTCTCGCCGCCCTCCCCCTTTCGAATGGATACCGGGCGGAATATGCCACGCTGGACCTCATGCAGCAGCAAAGGAAGATGATGGAGGTAGAAGTGACCGGCATCGATACGACGACCGTCCCGGCTGGAAGCTTCGAGACGTTTCGGGCGGAAGTGTCGGCCGTCGACGGGGGACATGGAGGAACGACGCTCTGGATCGACACGGAGACGCGGCTCGTCGTGAAGGCCGTAGCCACGGTCCCTCAACTCAACGGCGCCACGCTCACCTCCGAGCTACACGCGTCGAGCCGCCTGGAAGAATGACATCGTTCACGTGGTGTGCTCGTCCCGGTCATTCTTCCCCATCGGCTCCTTCCTACTCCACAAACGGTGCCACCGCCTCGGTCCAGATGGCGTAGCCCCGTTCGTTCATGTGAAGCCCATCGTCGAGAAAGAGATCCGGCATCGGCTCGCCGTTCTCCCCCAGCATGGGCTCCCAGACGTCGATATAGTCTAGATAGGCGTGATTGGCGGCGTGGCTCTCGACGAGACGGTTCACGCGCTGCATCTCGGGGGCGAGATTCCAGCGAGCCAGGCTGGGTTTGACGGCGATGAAGGCGATACGGGAATCGGGAAGCTGGTTGCGCGCGAGGGCCACGAACCGCAGGTAGTCTCGAAACACCTCCTCCGGGCTCTTCCCGGCGGCGACGTCGTTATCCCCCTCGTAGAGTACGATCAGCCGCGGCGCGTACGGCACGACGATCCGATGCGCATAATGAATCACGTCGGTCATCTGCGAGCCGCCGAACCCCCTGTTCAGGACGTTCATCCCCTCGAAATCCTCGGAGAGCGTCGTCCACATGCGAATCGAGGAGCTGCCCACAAACAGAACACCTCCGGGCTCCGGGGGGGTGGCCGCGTCCGCCGCTTCGAACGCCCGAATGTCGGCTTCCCATCGAGCCTGCGCTTCTACAACGTCGGTGACGACGAAGGAGAGCGCCGTGAGACAGCAGATAGCCAGTCGAATCATGTCGGGTATTCGTCGTTCCTGATACGTCGTCCGGGGCCGCGTTGCTCGCACGGCCGTACCGGCAGAAAAAGATAAGGAACTTCGATGCGTCGAACACGCGGGAGGTCGACGAGGTATCCTCGTGCCCGGAAAAGGAGGCAAGCCAGCCGCTCCTCAAACGAGCAGCGGCTGAAGTCGAGCCAGGCAGCCGTTCCAGCCGACCAGGTGGCGGTCTCGCGCCTCTTCGTCCGGAAATTGATCGTGGAGCAGGCGAAGAACGGTGCCGGACTCTGAGGCTTCGAGCGTCCACGTAACGAGCGTATCACCCATCTCACCGCCTTCCCATTTCCACGTGTAGACGAGTCGTTCGTTCGGCACGACCTCGCGGATCTCACCGATCGCCACATGGACGTCGCCCGACGGAGCGTGCATCTCGATGCGATACGGCGCATCGACGCGCGCCTCGAACCGATCGATGACGGCTTCCATCTCGTCGGTCGGCGCGAACCATCGGGCCAGGAGCGCCGGCTCGGTCAGCGCGGCAAATACCGCTTCGGGGGAGGCATGATAGTGACGCTCCAGTCGCAGCTGCGTCGTGGTATCAGTCGTCGGTTGTTCCATCGGTCTTTCCTCTTTCTTTGTGGGCATTTTCTTGGTCTACGGCGTCCAGCACCTCCCCCAGTCGATCCAGGCGTGCCGTCCAGAATCGGCGCTGTTCGTCGATCCATGACGATACCGGCCGAAGCCGTTCGATCCGCAGCTCACATCGCACCTCGCGTCCGTCCTTGCACCGCCGGACGAGGCCGGCACGTTCGAGCTTCCGCACGTGCTTGGACACGCCCTGAAACGTGATGTCGTGCGGCTCGGCAAGCTCCCCTACCGTCGCCGGCCCGTCTAGCAGCTGTTCCAGGATAGCCCGCCGCGTGGCGTCGGAGAGCGCGCCGAACAGTTCGTCCAGTATGTCGTCATTATATTCAACCATATGGTTTAATATTAATGCGAGCGTAGATCAATGTCAAGCATGGTCGGCGCGCAGCGGCGTCAGGCCGCTCGCTGGATGACGCGTCCGCTTTCCCGCTCCACGATAAGAAGGCGATAGCGCATCGAGAACTGACCACCGTTGTGCCTGCGGCAGCAATCCGGACACGCGTGGACGCGCTTGACGCGTCGATAAAAGGGGTGTTCGGCGGCACAGGATGGACAGATGCCGACGTATTTGGATTCGGGATCGTCGAGTTCGGCGCTATCCAGAATGCGGGTCGGATCCGCTCCGACCTTCTCGGCGAGCATCTCCCAGGTCCGGTCGTGCAGGCTCTTCCCGCGCCGTTCGTAATCGATGGCGTGCGCGATTTCGTGGCGAACGACGTCTTCCATGACGTCCCAGCCGTGCTGCCGTGCGAAGTGCCTCGACAGTGAAAGGATGCGCACGATTCGGCCGCGCCGCTTCCACTTGCACAATCCGAGCCGCCGCTTGGCGCCGTCAAATTGCAGGCGCCAGCCGAGCTCCTGCAGGGAACGTCCTAAATGGTCGCGACCGAACTCGTCCATCAGGCGAAGCCCATTTTCTCGAACCGGGGTCAGGTCAAACACGTGTATCTCGCTGTCTTATGAACGGGAGCGCCTCTTCAACTACAGACACCGTAGGCCCTCCAATATAACCTGACGTGTGGTATCTTGGCGGTGCCGGGAGAACGCATACCGCCCTTCGTACTTCTCTCCATTCGTCGGGTCCGACCTGCGCACGTCGTGCTTGCTGCCGGCGAACGGCTATGGTGCGGCATTTCGGCGGTGGGCGTCTTCAGGTCTGACGACGGCGGCGCGACGTGGGCGGCACGCAACGAGGGCGTCACCCAGATCCTCCCAGACCGGGAACGCAACGATATCGGATTTTGCGTCCACGGCCTGGCGCGTTCGCCGAACGACCCCGATCGCATCTACCGGCAGGACCACACGGGGGTATACCGGACGACGGGTGGTGACGTCTTCGCGTCGGCCGACGGTGGTGCGTCCTGGCAGGCCCTCGTAACCGTCTTGCAGTCCGTGTCCGGTGGCTGACGACCACGGCGAATTTATCGTTGCCGGCTTAAGATTTCGTGCGCCGTGCCGATACTACGCTTGCAGGCGCTCTGTAACGTATACGGTATCGTATGCTGTACAAAGCGCGGTTCGGTAGCCACCCCTGGGCATGGAGACCTGCCGGCCGTCGCAGCGCCTGTGCGTCGTCTACCTCATTTGGCTGGCCCCGATAGACCATCATGGAGAAAGCAACCCTGCTCGTCGTCACCGGTTTGATTCTCGCCGCGGCATCGTATCAGGTAGTTGCGACGGACTCGCTGGCGGACGCGAACAGGACGACGCTCGGGGATCAGATCGAAATTGCGACACGCAACGCAGCCTTCGGAGCCTTTACGGAAGCGAAGCGCCTCGTCGAGGACTCCGAGTCCTTCGAGGCCTTTCTCCCACCGGGCGTGCAGCTGACGGGCGACTATGAAGGCGCGACCTATGAAGCCCGTATCATTTCCAGCGGTGAGTCCGTCACCATCCATTCATCGGCCAGCACGAACAGCGGGGTGGATACGGTTGATTTTTCCGTGTCCGCGCAGGTGGTTTGGGCATTCGACCCCAGCCTGAAAGTCGGCGGAGCCGATGCACGATACCTCGTGCTGAAGGCCTATCACGAAGAATGACACCCTGTCAGTCCATCGCGGCCAGATAGGCCACGAGGTCCCGTAGTTCATCTTCCGCGAGAATCTGCGCCATACTCGGCATCGCGGACGGGCCGCCCGGTGTTCCGTAGCCCGGTGCAATACGGGCGGCGGGATCCACGAGGGCCTCAAGGAGCTGCTCGCGGCCCAGCCGAGCACCGATCGTATCGAGATCCGGCCCTACGTTCTCCCCTTCCGCAGCCCCACCGTGGCAGCGCGTACACTGCGCCCCGTCGTGGTTGTAGAACAGGCTCCGCCCACGTTCCGGATTGCCCCCGTAAAGAGCGGCACGGTATGGCGGGCGACTCGCGCGGAAGGCCTCCGCTCGCTCGGCGAGTGTTTGGGATCCACTCGCTTCCGCCGCCATCAGAATATCGAGCTCCAGTTCTCGGGCAGCCTCAACGTTCTCGAGGCGGCTCATCTGGTCGGCAATCACGGCGCGCGCCTGCTCCGACTGCATCTCTGAAAGAACGGCCAGCGCGCTCTGCGCCTCCTCAATAGATTCGCCGGCGATCGCGGATGCGAGGATCTCCGCAACCACCTCGTCGTCCAGATCCGCCTCGGATACGAGCCGCACGGCCGTCCTTCGAACACCCTCCTCCGGATCGTCCAGCGCCAGCCGCAGCACGTCCTCGTCGTCCGACGTCCCGAGAACGACGAGCGCTTCCAACGCCGCGAGGCGCACGTCCGCCGAGATATCCGTGGCGAGGCGATCTATGAGATGCGGCACGGCGTCGTCGATGCGAAGGCGCATGGCCGTAACGGCTGCCTCTTCACGTACGGTCGACGACGCATCGGCGAGGAGCGCCTCCATGGCCGGAGCAGCGGCCGTGCGTGCCGCAGACGTATCCATCTCGGCCTCACCCAGATAGATGCCGTCGACGCGATCCAGCACGGACGGCTCGGGCCACACACCGAGCACGGCGACCGCCTCCGCCCGCATCGCGTCATCGTGCCGCGTCTCCACGGCGAATTCAGCCAGCCGCTGCGCCGCGGCCGGCGTGCCCTCGCGCAGATTGGCGCCGATCACCCTGCGCTCCAGGGCCTCGCCGGAATGCGGCGTCGCTCCGAGCAGCGCCGCCAGGTCAGGTATAGCTGCATCTATGCCTCCGTCGTCGTTGATAGCCCGGGCGGCCTCGGTGACCACGTGCGCGCTCGCGTCGTCGAGAAATGCCGCCGCACCTTCGTGTCTCATGCGGCGGAGTGCCACCACGGCTGCGACGCGAACCGCTTCGGACGCGTGATCTGCGAGCGCAACCAGAGCCCCGGCATCACCGATGCGTGCGAGAGCCAGGGCACCGGCGTGGCGCAGGTAGACGTCCCTCCCATCATTCTCCGCCAGCATGGCGACAACGGCCTCGAAGGCGGGACGGTGCTCGATGCGGCCCAGCGCCTGTGCCGCGAAAAATCGGACGCGAGCGGACGTGTCGGCGAGGCGCGGAACGAGCGATTCCGCGGCCGGGGCGTAGCGAACGTCGCCGAGTATTTTTGCTGCTTGAGCCCTCACCTCGGCCTCCTCATCCCCCAGAAATTCAACGAATGATTCGGCCGTCGCCGCGTCGAGGAGGGCACGCTGCCAGAGTCCCCAGAGTCCGTGCAGCCGCGCGTGAAGGCTGGCGCCCTCGCGAGCGGCGCGCAGGAGCGTTTCCTCGTCACCGCGTGCCGCCAGCTCGAACTGCGCCTTGCGGCGCACCCGGAGGTCGTCGTAGTTGAGCCGGTCGAACAGTTCGGCCGTACTAGCAGCGTCATAGTTGGCGTTCAGCAGCTCCCGGGTGCGCGCGCGATCCTCCCCGGGGGAATCGGACGCGTCGAGTCGCCAGATGCGCCCGGATCCCTTCGACACCCACCCGTCGATCCAGTCCGCCAGATACAGCGCCCCATCCGGACCGAACCCGATTCCGACCGTAAGCACGCCGCTGACGGCGACGCGCTCCTCGGCCAGCGTGAAGCCCGCCCCCTGTTCGTCGAGGCGAAACGCGTGAACGTTCGTCGTCGCGGGCGATCCGGTATATTCGGACATGAAGAAGTGACCGCTCCACTCCTCGCCGAGGGCCGTGCCCGGATTGTATGCGAACCCGGCCGGACCGCTGTGATAGTTCGAGATGGGCGGCGTGATATACGCGGCCTGACCGTCGAAATGCGGCTTAAAGAGCTCCTCATCCATCCACACCTTGTAGTCGTTGTTTCGATCCTCGCCGTACTTTCCGAACTGCCAGTTGACGCGCCATCCGCTGTCGGATCCATCGACGATGTATACGATGCGTTCCATTTCGCCCGGATGGTCGCCGTCGTTATCGACGCTGATGAGATTGCCGCGATCGTCGAAATCGAATTCGTGGGTGTTGCGCAGTCCGGTCGCGAACACCTCGAACCCGGACCCGTCCGGGAAGGAGCGCAGCACGGCACCCTGATTCGGATAATGGTGGTGCGAGCCATCCGGCGCCGTCACGCTGAACCCCATATCACCGACGCCCCAGTAAATGCGTCCGTCCGGGCCGACCGTCACGCCGGACATGCCGTGGCCGTTGAAGCCGGGATGTACGTTGTAGCCCCAGCTGACGGTCGACACCTCCGGCTTCGGGTCCGTCGTGCCGTCCACGAGCCGGTAGAGTCCAGGGGCGCTGGACAGATAGATGTCGCCGTCGTGAAGGAGGAGTCCACCCAGCACGTCCGACACCGGCGTGTTGAAGCCTTCGACCAGCTTCTCGGATCGATCGGCCACGCCGTCTCCGTCGCGATCGGTAAGCCGGTAAAGGCGCTCGGTATTTACCATGAGGTCGCGCCAGTCGCGCGATCCGTCCCCGTTGTGGTCCGGCAGCCAGTCATTTTCGTCGCTGCGCTCGGGGGCCAGGACCCGCCTCAGGTGCGCCTCGTGTTCGTAGACGTCCTGCATGGCGAGGGCGTCGTGACGCCAGGTGGGATGATTGCGGATATCCAGGAGTCCGCCCGCCCGGCTGGAGACGGTCACGTAGACCGAACCGTCCTCATCGACGTCGAGCGCGACGGGATCCTGCACGAGATCCTCGGTCGCCCAGACGTCCAGCGAGAGTCCGGCTGCCGCCGATACGTCGACGGTAGACCGAACCTGACGTGCCCGCTCCGCGGCACGATCCGTTTCCAGCTCTACGGCCGGCTCCCGCGCCATCGAAAACGACATCGTAAACGGCAGCGTATCCAGCGGCGCAATCCGTTCCGCATCGCCCGAAGGCTGCGTCCCGCAGGCCGACGTCATGACGAGCACCGCGACGAGCCCGCCGCTCGAAAGGAAACGAAGAAGCGTCAGGCGTCCTTTTCTACACATTTCGGATAGATCGAAAACGGATTGGATAAGGAGAGTGAACGGCCTTTATCGCGGTGTAATCCGCGATCGTTTACGATACCAAATTGTGGCCATCCAAGCCACCGGTTTGGTTCGACCGGACGGAGGTCCGAAGCCGGTCTAAGGTGGCCAGTCATAGTTGGGTGATCTCCGTTGGCTGGTCTCCGTTGGATGGTCTCCGTAGATTGGTCTTCGCGGCCCTGACCGCTTGCGCCCTTCCTTCTACACCCGACCCCTTACGCATGTGACATCGACGAGCGATTCTAAGCCGGTCACCGAAGACGGTCTCTTCGTGCGGCTTTCGTACATCGAGACGCCGATCGGGACGATGCTGGCAGGTACGATCGGGGGGGCCGTCTGTCTGCTCCGGTTCACGGATGCGGACGGGGCTTCCAACGAGGTCGGCCCCGGCGAGATGAAAGCGCAGGTCGACGAGATCGAAAGAAAGACGGGCGGTAGGGCCATCTTCGAACGAAGCGACGCGGCCGCCGTGTTGTCCGACCAGCTGGCGTCCTATTTCGAGGGTACTCGACGCACGTTTCACGTGCCGCTCTACCTGCGGGGCACCCCTTTTCAAAAAAGGGTGTGGCAGGCGCTGACGGAGATCCCATATGGAGAGGTACGCAGCTACGGCCTCCAGGCTCGCGCCGTCGGCAACGTCGACGCGGTTCGGGCCGTCGCGCGTGCGAACGGCGACAATCCGATCGCCATCGTCGTCCCCTGCCACCGCGTGATCGGCAGCGACGGGTCGCTCACCGGGTATGCGGGCGGACTCTGGCGCAAGAAGTACCTGCTTGAGCTGGAGCGCGGTCGACAGGGCGACCTTTTTGCGACGGGCGGCATTTGATCCACGCGATCGTCGGCCGATCAGTACATCTCGTATTTCGCGAGCCGGCCTTCCATGGCGCCGTTGACGAGCGGCCGCTTGAAGCTCGTTCGCAGTCCGACGCTTTTCAGCAGCTCCGGCTTGCCCACGTAGATATAGGCGGTCGAGCCGGTGCATTCCTGTTTGAGATAGTCCCCGATATCGCGGTAGAGGCTCTCGATCCGACCGCCGCCGTCCATGCGCACGCCGTAGGGTGGATTCATGACGAGCGTAACGTCGTGCCGCGGACCCAGATCCCTGAAGTCGCAGGTGGAAAGCGCGACGCGGTCGCCGAAGGGCAGGTGTCGCAGGTTGATGCGCGCCGATTCCACGGCGGCGGAATCCACATCGCTCCCCGATATGAGATCCGGAGGAAGCTCCCGGATCTTCCCATCAGCTTCGGCCTTGACCCGTTCCCACCGCGCCGCGTCGAAATCCGGCAGCGCCTCGAATCCAAACCCGTCGCGCAGATAGGCTGCCGGCACGCGGCAGTAGGCCATCAGCGCTTCGGCGAGCAGCGTGCCCGAGCCGCACATCGGATCGTGGAGCGGGCGCTCCCCCTCCCATCCCGACAGGCGGATAATGGCCGCCGCCACCGTCTCCTGCATCGGCGCCTCGACGGATCGCTCCCGATATCCCCTGCGATGCAGCGATCCGCCGGACGTACCCGCACTGATCGTGGCGTGGTCGTTCTCGATGTAGAGATTGAACCACACGTGCGGGTCGCGCGTGTCGACGCTCGGCCGCTTGCCGGTACGTTCCCGGAACTGATCCACGATCGCATCCTTCAGGCGCAGGGCGGCGTACTTCGAGTGGCTGATCTTGCTGTGGGTCACGTTCGCAAACACGGCGAACGTCTGATCCACGTTCAGAAAATCACTCCAGTCTACCTCCATCGCCGTGCGGTAGAGATAATCCTCGTCGTGGCACCCGAACGACGTGAGCGGCGCCAGGACGCGCGTAACGAGGCGCGAGCAATAATTGATGCGATAGAGCACCTCGGGATCGGCGTCGAAATAGAGCCCGCGGTAGGCCGTAGCCGTGTTGATCGCCCCCAGCGCCTCGAGCTCTTCGGCCCCTAACTCCTCGGTCCCTCCCGCTATCTGCGCGAAATAGCGTCCGAATTCCTGGTACTTGTACACGTGCGAACGGTGGGCTTCATGCGTAGAAAGGGCGGCAATACGGAAACGGGGCCCTAATTTTCCCCGATTTCGCCGTCGATCTCACCCATCACTTCGCCGTACCGGGTCCAGTCTCCCGATTCGAACGCCTGGCGCAGCTCGCTCCAGAGTTCTCGGACGCGCTCGAGCTCTTCGTTAGAGACCACCTGAACGACCGAATCGGGCGGGGCCACGGGCATTCCCTGCTGCAGCGCCCGCTCCGGCGCAAGCGGCGCGGCGACGTCCCCGAAGAGTTCAAACAGCGCCTCGTCGAGCGTCGGCTCCATCGCGATGTCGTCTCCGATGGCCACGATGACGCGCTGGAGCTGGGGGATATCCACGCCTTCGGCGAGCAGAAAGACGGGCTCCACATAGAGGAAAGAGCTCTCGACCGGAATGATCATCAGATTACCGCGAATCACGCGCGACCCCCGCTGGTCCCACAGCGCCAGCTGCTGGGAGATCTCAGGATCCTGATCGATACGGGCCTCGATCTGCGCGGGGCCGTAAATGAGGCGCTGCTTGGGCAGCTTGTACACGACGAGATCACCGTACACCTCCGGATCCGATTTAGCCGCCATCCAGGCGATCATGTTGTCGCGATTCTCTGGGGTAAGCGGACTGATAAGCATGAATTCGAGGTTCGCGCGGTCACCGTTGACCGACGCGGGAACGACCGTAGGCTCGCTAGGCTCGTCAACGGGTAGGCGTGCGAGGACGTAGTACGGCTCCATGAGGATCTGCTGGCCGCCGTACTTCTCCATCGGGCGCGTCCAGAGGTCCTCGTTGTTGTAGAAGACCTGCGGGCTCGTCATGTGGTAGCGGTTGAACCGCTGCAGCTGTACTTCGAACAGGTCCTGCGGATAGCGGAACTGGCGCTCGAGCTGGTCCGGCAGCTCGCTGCGCGACTTGAACAGGTTCGGGAAGATGGACTCGTAGACCTGCAGGACGGGGTCTTCCTCGTCGATAACGTAATAATCGACCGACCCTTCATAGGCGTCGACGACGATCTTGACGGAGTTTCGGATGTAATTGAAACCCTGAAACGGCTGCGAATAAGGAAACTTGTTCGAGGTCGTATAGGCGTCCTGAATCCAGTACAGGCGCCCGCTGCTCAGAACGAGGTACGGATCGCTGTCGAGGCGCAAAAACGGCGTGATGCGGCGGATGCGGTCCTGCACTCCGCGCCAGATCTGCAGGCGGCTTTCCGGCTGGATGTAATCGGAGAGCAGGATGTTGATGTCGCCGAGCTCCCATGCGAAGAGGAGCTTGTGAAACCAGGTCGAAAAGGGAATCCCTCCCTGCCCGGCGTACCGCGTGTATGCGTTTTCATCGCCGCTGGGGAAGTCCAGCTCCGAGATCCCCGTGTTGACGATGTAATAGTCTCCGCTCTGCTCGCCGTAATAGATGGCCGGATTGTCGACCTCCAGCTCCGGATAGTCGTAGGTAGGAGGGAGATCTCGGATGATGAGGGACGGCTCACCCTGCTGGTTGGTCTCGGTAACCGGGCTCATGGTCATCCCGTAACCGTGCGTGAACTGCAGCTTGCTGTTCACCCAGTTGCTGACGTCGCCGGGGAGGTCGGTAGAGATCTCGCGGGCCGACAGCATGACCTGATTGACGCTCCCGTCGTAGACGTAACGATCGTTGTCGACGTTGTAAAATTCGTAGTAGCTGCGAATCTCCTGCAGCTGCTTGTAGGTCTGGATGAGCAGCCGCGGATCCCAAAGACGAATGTTGTCGATGGCGTCGCGGTTATTCTGGATGTCGTCGACCGTAAGCGTGTCGTCTGCCTCGTAATCGACCTCCCTGACGTTGTGCAGGTCGTACGCGAGGCGGGTCATGCTGATGTTATGCTCGAGATAGGGTCTTTCCAGCTCGAGTTCGTTCGGTGCGACGCGAAACTGCTGAACGGCTCCGGGAAGCAGCACGCGGCCGAGAACCCAGGCCAACCCAAGCAGCACGGCCGTAATCGGAATCAGCTTCCCGACGCGCTTCCAGCGGCTGACGAAGAGGAGCCCGGCCAGCACGACGACAAGTGCCAGCATGATGTACAATGCCGGCAGCACCACGTGTACGTCGGCGTAGCCCGCACCGAAGATGATACCTTGCGGAGAAAACAGGATCTGGTATCGATCGAGGAAAAGTCCACCCGCGAGCAGCACGAGCCACAGCGCCGCATTCATCTTGAGCTGGTTGATGACGGCCGGTCGTGCGCGGATGCCCTCACCCGGACGATACTCTATGAGCCGCGTTACCGCATAAACGCCTCCGAGAAATACGATGGCAAGGAAAACGAGGACCGTAAATGACGTCTGGACGAGCTCCCAGAACGGAAGCCTGAACATATAGTAGCCGATATCCTTGCCGAAAATCGGATCGACCTGTCCGAAGGGTTCGTTCCAGAGAAAGCGAAGGGAGGCATCCCAGCTCAAATAAAATCCTAGTGCGAACAACAGCGCGACGAGCAGTGCGGCACCCGTCAAGATCTGCTTCGCACGGCGGTGCTGCACGGGATTGCCCAGGTCGATATTTGCCTGCTGAAGCGGCGTTCCCGCAAAATTGGCCCACCGCAACTGGTCGGCCAGCAAGCGCGCATTCCACACGAGGAAGATGCTTCCAACGACGAAAGCGACGAGGCTGAGTGCGAACTTGGCCACCTTAAGGGTCCAAAAAACGCCCTCGTACCCCAGCTGGCTCATCCAGAGCCACTCCATGATCGAACTCGTGGACGCGCTCAGCAAGATGAGCGGTACGACGATGTAGAGGATGAGGCGAACGGGTCTGGGCATCAAGAGGTGGTCATCTTGTTCAGAGAGGGTTGCTCACATGCGGAGCGTGCCGGTAGTGCGGACAACCGTTTACGGCCACTCCGCGTTCCGCAGCGGCGGAATCTCCGGGGTGAACCACACGCCCGTCATGCGGTCCGTGTGGTCGTCGCGCACGCGAACGTGCGGAGGAAAGTCGTTCGTCTCGTCGATCCATTCGTCGAGAACGGCCGCCAGTTCGCGGGCCGTCTGCCAGTAGTCGGCGTGCGCCGCGACGTTGTCTAGTTCGAAGGGATCCTTCTCCAGATCGTAGAACTCGATCCGCGGACGCGGCGCCTCGAACAGGCGGGCCTGGGCCGGCGTGAGCTCGCCCCGATTCTTCTTGCGGATGAGACTGCGGAAGGAGGGGCTGCCTCCCAGGTCGGCAGGCGTACCATGAGGCAGCTGTACGTACGCATTCCGCACGAGCTTGTAGCGATCGGTCCGCACCGCACGGATATGCTCGTCCGTATCGTGCCAGTTGCGCTCCGCGAAGACGTGGGCTCGTCCAGGCACACTCTGGTCGGCAAACATCGGTCGCAGGCTCTCGCCCAGCATCTGGCCGGGCGTGTCGATTCCGGCCACGTCGAGCCACGTCGGAGCCAGGTCGATGACGCTCACCATACCGGCGTCGTAGGACGATCCCGCAGGAATTACATCCGGCCAGGAAAAGATCAGCGGCGTCCGGATGCCCCCGTCATAGACCGTGCCTTTATCGCGCGGAAAGGGGCGCCCGTTATCGGACAGAAATACCACGAGCGTATTCTCGCGCAATCCGCGCGCTTCGAGGACATCCAGAAAATAACCGATCTGCCCATCCATGCGCCCGATCTCGTCGTAGTATCGAGCCAGATCACGCCGCGTCGGTACGTCGTCGACCAGGTACGGCGGCACGCGCACGTCCGACGGTTGATGCACCGGCGGCGCGTCGCCGTACCCACGATGGGGATCCGTGAAGCCGACCCACATGAAAAAGGGCGCGCCGCCGGCTTCATCCAGAAATCCCTCGAAGTCCGTAAAGTCGTCGTCCGCCGCCTCCGAATACCAGTCGAACTGCGCGTTGCCGTTCGGACCGTAGTGCGTCTTGCGCAAGTGCCCCGTAAAGTACCCGGTTTCGTCAAGGTAACCCGGCACGATCCGGAGGCTGTCCGGCAGCGGCATGTGCAGGTCTTCGGCGCCCGTCTGGTGCGGATACCGGCCTGTAAGGATGGAGATGCGCGACGGACTGCATTGGGCCACGGTCAGGAACGCATGCTCCACTTTGAGTCCGGAGGCGGCGAGCCGGTCGATGTTGGGCGTACGGATGGACGGATGGCCGTACGCGCCGAAATCGTTCCACCCCGCGTCGTCGGCTATCAGGACCAGGATGTTGGGGGCATCCGCCGGCTGGGCGGCGGACGATCCGACGGCGAGGAAAGCTGCGATGACACAGGCGGCGAGCGATGAGGTCAGGCGGCAAAAAGAACGCATGGTTGATCTGACTGTGGATGGGTGGCTCATCCGGTAATGGTGAGCTGGATCGTGTCGTAAAATAGCGTGGTCTTCCCTTCGAATCCGGAATCCGTGCCGACGAAAACCCAGGCGAAGCCGTTTTCGTCGGCCGTCACCTCGACGGGTGCTCCCGTGTTGGTGCGCGTGATCGTGCGATACGGCACGTCCCCGGTGCACTGTTCGACCCCATTGGCAACGTTGCCGACCTCGGCCACCGCACCGCGCTTGCCCGGCACTCGCTCGTTCGGGTCCTTGTTCACGTTCAGGCGGTACCAGTCGTCCTCGACTACGGCCGTCGGCTCGACGTCCGCGGCGCCCACGAGCACCCGAACGGCCTCACCCGGAGGGCCGCCTATGCCCACACAGCCGCTCGGCGAGTTGGATGCTATGTCGAGGCGAAAATCTATCCGGTAGGTCGCGCGGGGTTGCAATCCGGACAGTTTTCGCTTCGCGTACATGAAAAGGTCGTCCGGCGTGTTCCGTCCAGCAAAATACAGGCCCATGCCTTCGGCATCCAGTTCGGGCGGTAGACTGCGTCGCTCGAAGACGAATTCCAGCTCCTCCGGCGTTCGGTACGTGGGATAGTCGACGATATCCCCGGTCCAACCTTCGGCCGATTCATCGAACGTAAACGTCCGTTCGATCGATTCCTCACCTCCCAGGGCGTCGTCGTCGCACCCGATCGTCACGGTACTCAAAAGGAACGCAAGCCACAGGAGAACGATCATCGAAAAACGTCGCATGGCAGGTACGCCTCATCTTACACTACGTAATCTTACACTGCGTAATACATGCTCCTACCTGCCTTACGGCCAATGCTCCAATCAGATTCACTGGAAGCGCCGCGCCCCTGCCCGCTCTGCCGCACGACGGATACGCACCTGCATGCCCGAGCGCACGGTCGCGCGTATTACGCCTGCAGTGTATGCGGGCTCATCTTCATGGCACGGGAGGCCCGACCCTCGCCGTCCGACGAAAAGGCCCGCTACGAAACCCACGAAAACGACCCGGCCGACGCGGGATACCGCGCCTTCCTTTCCAGGCTGGCGGATCCGCTGCTAGAGCTGCTCCCGGCCGGTGCAGCCGGACTCGACTACGGCTCGGGTCCCGGCCCCACGCTCTCCGTCATGCTGGAAGAGCGCGGCCATCCCATGGCGATCTACGATCCGTTCTTCGCTCCGGACGAGCGGGTCTTCGACCGATCGTATGACTTCATCACGTGCAGCGAAACCGTAGAGCATTTCTTCCGCCCGCGCGAAGAGTTCGAGCGCCTGTACGGCCTGCTGCGTCCCGGGGGATGGCTGGGCGTGATGACGCGGTTCGTGACGGATCGCGACTTCGAGACGTGGTGGTACGTCCGCGACGCGACGCACGTCTGTTTCTACCGTACGGAGACAATGTACTGGATCGAGGAGCAATTCGACTGGACGCTGCATCTACCGGCGCCGGACGTCGCGCTGTTTCAGCGGGCCGGCGGATAACGATCCCCTGCCCGCTGATCGTCTCCCGTCAGAGCGTCACCGAAGCACGGTAAACGTCCGGCACTCGCGATGCGACGACGTACGCAAGCAGTAGATGTAGAGTCCGGCAGCAAGGTCGACCGACGGAAGCTCCATCTCGTGCCGTCCAGGCACCTGGACCCCTCGACGTACCGTTTTCACCGGCCGGCCGGTAACGTCGTAGACCTCGAGACCCACCTCCTGGGCGGTACCGAGTTCGTAGCGGATCGCGGTCGAGCTCGTAAACGGATTCGGATAGTTGCCCTCGAGCACGAACGTGCCGGGGTGCTCCGGCTGTTCGGATTGTTCGGCGGCCGTAGGGGTCGAGTACGAGACCGTCAGCTGCGGGCGAACGGATTCGTCCGGATTATCTCCGCTGTCTACCCGCCGCGCGGACCCCGATGTGAGCTCGTCCCCGACGAAAATCCATCCAAAATTAGCCTCGGGATCATCCACCCAGGCCTGCACGTCGGCGACCAGTCCGTCCGACGAGGCCGCGTACCATTCATCCCCGCCGACCGAAACCGTCGCACTGGCGTCGTCGGCGTAGTCGCCACCCGCCGTAGCCCAGTTTTCCGTATCGAAGAAGGCGTGCGTCCACGTCGCGTCGCCGCTTTCAGCCTGTGTGCCCTGACCGCCCGGAGCCCCGGCGTCCGACGAGCCTTCACCCCAGGACCGGGTAAGGCGGTGAATGGAAAACACGGTGGATCCACCGGGGGATTTCGAGACCTTCAGATCCAGCTCCACATTGTCGACCGTCGAACCGGCCGGAATCGAGCTCGCGACATCGAAGGCGATCAATGCCCGGCGACTTTCCGTGCCGGCCGTTCCCCTCGTGCGGCCGACAAACAGATACGAGCCCGCGCCGTTACTCTTACTGCCGGACTCCTGATAGAGGGTGTTGTCCATCGACGGATTGAGGGTCACCTGACTCTGTGCTCCCGCACCGCCGGCGGCGATCCAGGACAGCAGGCAGATGAACGTGAGGACGTCGTATCTGAGGCGCATAGGGTAAGGCCGTCTGGATGAGGGTACGTCGAAGATAAGCGCACCGATCGGCGCGGTGCGACGGTTCTTTCCGACCGCCGTTGCGACGCATCAGGCGCTTATCTACATAACACCTCACGACCGAACTATAACCACGCACGTATCATACGGGTAGCTGCACCGATTGACCTCCTTCCACGAGCCTCCATGGATGCCTTTCTCGACATCGCCTTCCTCGTCGTGCACACGGCACTGACGGTATTCAACCTGACGGGATGGATGTGGGAGAAAACCCGCCGCGTGCATCTCGCGATGATGGGATTGACGCTGCTGTCCTGGTTCGGACTCGGCGTCTTTTACGGATGGGGCTATTGTCCGTGCACGGACTGGCACTGGGAGGTAAAAAGACGCCTGGGGGAGACGGATCTTCCGGCGTCGTACGTCAAGTATTATCTGGATCTGGCGACGGGGATAAGCTGGGACGCGGCCTTCGTAAACGCCGGCGTGCTGGCGCTCGGCCTCGCCGCGTTCGCCGCCTCGGTCTACGTGAATCTTGTTGCCGAGCGGCGCCGACGTGATGAGCAGTAAGATCGTGCCGAAGAGCTATGCCACGCCGGCCAGGTTTACCTGGTACGAACGCCACACGTGCGGAGGGCTCGAGTTCGGCGATCGCTACGAACGCCTCCTCCGTTGCGGAGGCTGTCGATCGTGTCGGCGACGCCGTATATTCGCATCCCATCCACTCCGCCGTACTTATTCGCAACCCACGTTTCCTGATTTAATGGATAAATCCTGGCGCATCGGCATTCTCGGTCTGGGTCACTGGTATTCGGCCTATATGCTGGCTCGAGCGCTGCCCGAGTATCGAAAAGCCGACCTCGTAGCGGCCGCGTGGTCCAGGCAGGACCAGCTGAACGAGTTCTGTGACGCGTTTCATCTGGATGCCCATACGGAGTACGACGCGCTCCTGGCGCGCAACGACATCGACATCGTCCACCTCGCCCCGCCGGTCTCACAGATGGCGGAATGCGCGATTGCGGCTGCACGAGCAGGCAAACACATCATTCTCGGTAAGCCCATGGCGATGACCCTCGACGAGGCGGATCGCATCGTCGACGCCGTCGAGGCCTCCGGCGTGACGTGCATTCCATTCGAAGCGATCATGCGACTGCAAGCATCTGCCCTGCGAGACCGGATCGACGCCGGCACGATCGGTGATCTGAAGGTGATCCACCAGACCGCACGATGGTCTATCGCGGAAGACTGGTATCGGTCCGGTCGGCCGGGATGGTTTGCCGATCCGGCGCACGTTCCGGGCGGAGCGTTGATCGACGAGGGCATCTATGCCATCGACCTGTTTCACTGGATCACGGGGTCGAAGATCGTCGAGGTGGATGCGCGCATCGATAACCTCGTCCACGCCGACCTGTCGGTCGAGGACTGGGGAATGGCCACGTTTAGATTCGACAACGGCGTGACCGCGACGCTCGAAGGAGCGTGGACGATCAACGCCCCCGCGAAAACGGGGCCCTCTCCGAAGCAGAACAGCGTCGTTCGAACCGAGCTCATCGGTACGGAGGGCGAGATTATCGATCAGTGGTTCAGGGATCCCGGCCTCGCCGTGCTCGCATCCGGGGCGGATCAGTGGGTGTACGAGCGGAAGGCCGGCGTGCCGTTCGGACCTGCATCGCCTACACCACTCGCTCATCTCATCGAATGCCTCGAAACGGGAGACACCCCCATTGCGTTGGTCCACGACGCACGACGCGCCTTCGGCGCCGCCCTTGCCGCCTATGACGCCGCGCGGCTCGGCCGCCGCGTCACTCCGGACTAGCGTCCGGCGCGAGCATGTACCGCCGCCTTTCCGACTGATTTTCTAAACCGTCAGCCATCCGCATGCTCCGAATCGCACGCCTGTTTCTAGTTATTCTTGGCTTCCTGGCGCTCAGCGGCGCGGTCATCGACCGCGTGGTGGTGGACGGCGTGTCGATCGACGGTGTGGTTACCGACGGCACGGCGATAGTCGGCGACCTGCCGTTCATCTCTGAGTTCATGGCCTCGAACGGCACGACACTGGCGGACGAGGACGGTGACTTTTCCGACTGGATCGAGCTGCACAATCCGACCGACGAAGCCGTCGACCTTGCGGGCTGGTCGCTGACCGACGACGCGTCGGACCCAACGCAATGGACCTTCGCCGACGCCACACTCCAGGCCGGCGAGTATCTCGTCGTTTTCGCCTCCGGCAAGGATCGCCAGCCGGGCGCATCGAACTGGAACAGCATCGTCCAGCGCGGAGACCTCTTTCGATACTATCCGGGAACGGCATCCGTTGCGGGGGACTGGTACGCGGCGGACTTCGACGATTCGTCGTGGGACGAGGGACCGAGCAGCCTGGGCTATGAGAACAGCTCGGGGGGAGCCGACATCCAGACGTCCGTGCAGGACGGCATTATGGCGCTCTATGCGCGCACGACGTTTACGGTAGACGACCCGAGCGCGATACGACAGGCCCTGTTGCACGTCGATTATGACGATGGGTTCATCGCATATGTCAACGGACTGGAAGTCGCCCGAGGCAACATGTCAGCGACCGATCCGACCCATCAGACGCCGGCGGACGGCCTGCATGAAGCCGTGCTCTACCAGGGAGGAACGCCGGAACGGTTCGACATTTCCATCCCCGGGTCCGTCTTCCAGACCGGGCCGAACGTTCTGGCAATCGAGGTACACAACGCGAATCAGGGATCGTCCGACCTGACGCTCATCCCTTTTCTGACGTTCGAAACAGACGCTCCGGCGGCAGACGGACGCGGCCTCGCGCCGGAGCTGTCATTTCTGGAAAATAGCGAGTACCACACAAATTTCAGCCTGAGCCAGGACGGAGAGTACCTCGGGCTCGTCGACCCGGACGGCGTGGTGGTCAGCGAGTTCGCGCCGTATCCGGAGCAGCGTGGTGACGTCTCGTACGGGCACGCGGGCGACGGTGTCACGTATTTCACCACGCCCACGCCGGGGCAGCCCAACGCTCCCGGTGCCGGCGGGATTGTGGATGAGCCTACGTACAGTGCCGTCCACGGCCTCTACGAGGAGCCCTTCTCGCTCTTCCTTTTCCCCGAGACGTCCGGCAGTACCATTCGCTACACGCTGGACGGGAGCGAGCCGACGGATTCTACCGGACGAGCCTATACGAACCCCATTCGGATTGAAAAGACGACGGTCGTGCGCGCCGCCGCTTTCAAGGAAGGCGCGCAGCGATCCGGCGTCGTGACCCAGACCTATCTTTTTCCGGCCGACGTCCTGACGCAGTCGCCCGAGGGGCAGCCGCCAGAGGGATGGCCCGGTTTCTGGGGCAGCAATCACGTCGATTACGGCATGGACCCGAACGTCGTAGACGGGAACGAGGCCGATATTATTGAAGCGCTCGGCCGCATCCCCTCTTTCTCTCTCGTGATGGACGTCGATTCCCTCTTCTCACCGACGCGGGGCATCTATTCGAACGCGCTCAGCTACGGCCGCGACTGGGAACGGCCCGGTTCGGTCGAGCTGTTTTACCCGGGCGATTTTCCTGCCTCGACGGGAGGCGAAAGCTACCACGGACCCCGAAGCGGATTTCAGGCCAATGCCGGAATTAGAATTCGCGGCGGCTGGAGCCGCAACGATCCCAATCCGAAACATGCGTTTCGAATCTTCTTTCGGGGCGAGTATGGGGAGCCGCTCCTCTCGTATCCCCTCTTCGGCGACGAAGGGGCGAACGAGTTCGACAAATTCGATCTTCGTACCAGCCAGAACTACTCATGGGCGTTTACCGGCGACGCGCGCAACACGATGCTGCGCGACGTATTTGCGCGAGACCTGCAGCGAGACATCGACGTTCCGTATACGCGCAGCCGGTACTACCATCTCTACATCAACGGGCAGTACTGGGGGCTCTTTCAGACGCAGGAACGTGCCGACCACCATCATGGCGCCACGTACATAGGGGGGAATGCCGACGATTTCGACGTCGTCAAGTCGGCCGGACTCGACAACGGGTACGAGATGGAAATGACGTCCGGCAAGGTTGACGCCTGGCGTGATCTGTACAACGGCGTCAACACGCTCGCGGCCGCGGAGTCCGAAGAAGAGCGCGATGCATGGTATATGCGGCTCCAGGGTCTCGACCCCGACGGAACGGGCAATCCTTCCTATCCCGTCTTGCTGGACGCCGATAATCTGATCCAGTACATGCTCGTCATTTTCTGGACGGGCAATCCGGACGCTCCGATCACGCCGTTCATGGGTACGAACAATTTCTTCGGATACCGCGATCGGACCGGCGATCATGGTTTCAAGTGGTTCGCGCACGACAGCGAGCACGCGTTGTTGGATCCGTCGATCGACCGGACCGGACCGTTCCCCGCCGGAGATCAGTTTCGGTTCAGCAACCCGCAGTGGATCCACCAGCAATTAATGGGCTCGCCGGAATACCGGTTCCGCTTCGCCGACTTCGCGCATCGGCATCTGTTCGACGGCGGTGCTATGACGACGTCACCGAGCGTCGCCCGCATGGATACGCGAAAGGCGGAGATCGAAGACGTGCTGATCAGTGAATCGGCGCGCTGGGGCGACGCGAAACGTGAACCGCCGAGAGGGCTGGCGGACTGGAAAACGGAGGTGGCCCGGCTTCGAAACGGCATTCTCCCCGCCCGACGTGACGTATTGCTCGAACAGCTCCAGACGGCCCAACGATTCGTGCGCGGTGAGTCGGGCGCGGGCACCACGCCCGCCCCCCTGTATCCGTCCGTCGACGCACCCGCGTTCAGCCACGACGGCGGCGAGATTTCCGGCAGCGACCAGGTTACGCTCGACGCACCGTCAGGTGGATCCGTCTACTATACGCTGGACGGCAGCGACCCACGCCTGCTGGGCGGTGCGGTCTCAGGTGCAGCCGTCGAATACGACGGTGAAGCACTGCCGCTCGCCGGACGGCAGACCGTCAGCGCACGCTTTCTGTCCGACGAGGGGGAATGGTCCGCCCGCAGCGACGCCGAATATTTCGTCGACACCGCCGCTCCCACGCCCGGCGCCCTGGTAATCTCGGAGATCTACTACCATCCGCCCGATCCAACACCCGGCGAACAGGCCGCGGGCATGGTGGACGGCGATGATTTCGAGTTCATCGAGCTGCATAACCG
Organism: Rhodothermales bacterium; assembly: GCA_040904565.1. Lineage (GTDB taxonomy): Bacteria > Bacteroidota > Rhodothermia > Rhodothermales > VXPQ01 > JBBDTI01. Next base: position 83,384 of record JBBDTI010000054.1, on the reverse strand, counting down.
TTCCGACCGTGCCGTGGCTTTGGCCGGACTCTCCTTCACGAACGGTATCGATTTCTCGTTCGGGTCGACGTCCCTGGCCTCGGACGCCCGCACCGTTCTCGTGTCTGACTCCACCGCCTTTCGAGCCCGGTTCGGTACAGACATCCAGATCGGGGGCGTCTTCGAGGACGGACGTCTGAGCAACGGCGGGGAGCGGGTTACGCTGGCAGACCGCAGCGGTGAGATCGTCTTTACGGTCGACTATGGCGACGGAGGAGCGTGGCCGTCGCGCGCGGACGGCGCCGGCAGCTCGCTCGTTCTTACGGAAGAACCGGTCCTGCATGCTCGGGAAGCGGATCGGGCGGAGATGTGGCTGGCGAGCGCCGAATACCATGGTTCGCCCGGAATCGCCGGGCCATTCACCGGGAAGGATGTCGCGGTAGATGTCGTAGTAAACGAGATCCTGTCGCACACGGACCCTCCCGAGACGGATGCCGTGGAGCTCTACAACACTTCGACGGAACCCGTCGATATAAGCGGCTGGTTCCTCAGCGACGGCCTGCCGTTCGACAAGTACCACATACCGGACGGCACGACGATCGAGCCGGGCGACTTCATCGTCTTCAATGAGTCCGACTTCAATGCGTCCGGCTCGGAGAACGACTTCGCCCTCGACGGCGCACGCGGTGAAGAAGTCTGGCTGGTGGAAACCGATGCCGACGGCCGCCCCGTGCGTTTCGCGGATCACGTCGTTTTCGGACCGGCCCGCAACGGAGAATCCCTGGGAAGACGTTTGGACGGGAGCGGCCGTCTGGCTCCGCTGTCGGAAATCACGCTGGGGCGAGCCAATGCCGCGCCGCGCGTCGGTTCCGTCGTCGTGCGCGAAATCATGTACCATCCGCCCGGTAATAACGAAAACCTGGAATACGTGGGGATCTACAACGCCGGCGCGGAGCCCGAAGACTTGACGGCGTGGACCGTCCGAGAAGCCGTCGACTTCACGTTCCCTGACGGACTGATCCTGGGTGCCGGCGACAGCCTCTTCGTCGTCGCCTTCGACCCTCAGAACGCCCCGGAGAAAGCGGAGACGTTCCGGGCGGCTTATGGATGGACCCGGGACGCGCTCCTGGTGGGTGGATGGGAGGGCCGTCTGGCCAATGACGGAGAAATGCTGGAGTTAAACCGGCCGGACGAGCCCCCCGCGGACGATCCCGACTTCATTCCGGAAACGCTTGAAGAACGCGTCACGTTCGGCGATGCCTCGCCCTGGCCGGAGCCGGCCGACGGCGGCGGATCCTCGCTCTTTCGCCTCGAGGTCTCATCCTACAGCGACGACCCGGCGGCGTGGCGCGCCATGCCGCGGCCGTTCGTGCTCTACGCGGCTCCCGCGGAACCGGAGCCCGAGCCCGTACCGAGTGGGGACAACGCACTTACATCCGTATATCCGAACCCGGCCCAGACCCGCGCCGAAAGCGTGCTGACGGTGAGTGAGACGCAGCCCGTGCGCGTAGAACTGTACGACATGCTGGGCCGCCGGCTGCGCGTACTCTACGACGGCTCTGTTTCGGAAGGGGCCCTCCACACCATCACGGTCGACGGTGCGGGCCTCGCGAGCGGCATCTACCTGCTGCGGGCGACGGGTCGATCGTTCAGCGTGACGCGCACGGTGACCTTCGTACGATAGGGTGTTACGCCTCCTGTTCGTCATAGAAGACATTGACGTGACGGACGTGCTCCGCGCCCCCTAGATCGCGCGTGAACGCCTCAAGCTGATCGTCGCGGCGCAGCTTCACGAAAAATGTAAGGTCGAGCACGTCCCCACCCTGAGCGCTCTTGGCGTTCACGAGGTCGTGCTTTTTGCAATACCTCTCGAGGATTGGCAGGTACGATGCCTCCCCGTTGTGCTTCGGCGCATCGTACGTCAGCTGCATGAGAAAGGACTGGCGGTTCTTCACGCCGAAATCGGTCCCGGACGCCAGGGCCACGACGGTTCCGATTACCGTCGTACCGACGATGGCGACCATGAACATGCCCACGCCTGCAGCCAGGCCCGTCGCCAGGGCGAAAAACACGAACACGATATCCTGCGGGTCCTTGACGGCGGTTCGGAAACGGATAATCGACATGGCACCGACGAGTCCGAACGCCCTGGCCAAGTTGTTGCCGATGGCCAGCATGACGATGGCCGTAATCATGGCCATGAAGATGAGCGCTCGCACGAAGGTCGGTGAATAGCTCGAACCTTTGTACGTGACCTGGTACAGCACGGCGATCGCGAGTCCACATACGAACGACACCCCGAGGGCACTCAGGATGAAGCCGAGATCCACGGCCTGAAGCGATATATTCTGAAAGTCTTGAAGCATGCTTCCGTTATCAACCCGTGACGTGGACGGATACCTGAGTGGCAGTCCGTATCGGCGGCGCACACGCCAGGACGGCCGATTTCGTATCGATTCGTCGCTCGAACGCGTCGATGCAGACACAGTATTTGGACAGCGCCCGCTGCATGATCCCAAACTCGGAGATGACCTGACGCATCCAGGCAGGCATGCGGATATCGAACTTGACCTCCATGACAAAATATCCGGGCAAGGCATCGACGAGGCCGTCCTCCTCGTACAGCCCGTGCCAATCCGGGTACATCACGCCGCGCAGATTTCTGTCCAGCGTGATGCGAAACGTACGGTCGAACCGCCCTTCGAACGCCTCCCGCTCGTAAACGACCAGACAGGTCGGCCGGAGGTCGTGTTTGAACATGTGGTAGAAGGCGCGTCGAACCACGGCACTGTCTTCCACCGATAACGAAGCCATGTGCGCCGCAACCCGTCCCGTCTGTATGAGCCCGAGCAGGTCGTCGTACGGCATCATCGTCCGCTCTTTCGCGATGGCGGCATTCGATTTTCGCTTGATTTCCAGAAAGACGGAAGGATCCACCCCGGGCTCGTTGTATCCCCGGATTCGAATCTTCTTGCGGTGCTGAAGATGCCCCCTCTTCTCGTGGTAGAATCGCAGCCTGGCGGAGTCGAGATAAATGCTGCGCACGGCGTACCCCACCTCCTCGAAGCCCACGCCGTGCTCGTCCAGACGTACAAAGGGCTCGATGGCCCGACGTACGTCGGGCAGCGCGTCCACGGGCAGCACATATTTGAATTCGTCGCGCATACTAGGATACTACTGTACTTTCCTGCGAGCGTACTCCAGCAGACGTACGGAATCTGCCGAGATGGTGCAGCGAACGATACCACCGACGATGGTGTCTCGTACTGGACTGTCTACCCGCACGACGGCCATCACAACCTGTGATCCCTGGAGGCGACGAACCGTCTCGTCGATGCGCACGAGACGCCCCTCGAGTCGAACGGACATGTCCTGCATATCCAGCGTGACCGGCTGCCCCACCCGTACGTACCGTGCGTCCGTCACCGGAATCGGCACGACGGCGACGGCGGACGACGTGTCGCGTACGGTCAGCAGCGTGTCGGCACCGTACGAACGCACGACCACGCCCCCGATCGGTGTGCGGACCGTCAGCATATCACGGCGTTCGGAGAGGGCTTCCAGTTCCTGCCGGCGCGCGGCGGCGATGCTTCGCGCCACGTCCACCTGTTCGTCTCTGGCGCCCGTCCGTACCATCTCCAGCTCCGCTCTGGCCATCTCGACCTCGGCCTCGAGCACCTGCACACGGCTCTGGGCAAGATCCAGCTCCTGCTGCGCAACGACACGCCGTTCGGCAAGGGGCGCAAGACGGTTTACCTCTCGGCGTGCCTGCGCCAGTTCCTCCATCACACGAGCCAGATTACGTTCGGCACGCACGACAACGGGCTCCTTTTCCCCGGAGGTCTGCAGGGAGACGGTCGACTCGGCGGACGCGACATCACCGCTCAGGGCCGCTATCCGGCGCTCCGTCTCGTTTGACCGAATGGTCAGGATCGTATCACCTTCCGAGATCGGCGTTCGCGCTCCGATGGATGGATGGAGACGATACCGTACCACATCCCCTCTTTCGAAACGATGCAGATCGGCGCTGCGCACGGTTCCATCGAGGTGGTCTCGAAGCATCGTTCCGATCGACCCGCCCGCGTCTCGCACGATCAGCCATTCTTGTGCCGGCATAACGATGCCATTACCCGAAACCGTATACGGCACATCCACGGGCAGAAAAAGGATGCCCGCACAGATCGCGGCGACGAGCCCGACGCTCAACACAAATCGGATCATGTACGACGGAGAGGCAGAAGCTAGAGATAGCGTTTCGAAGATCGCCCAACGGCCCGACGATTGTATACGACGACGTGTACACGACTAGGGGAAAAGGCCGGTTAAACCGGGCCTGCCGATAAACCTGCACGATGAAATCGACGAGCGGTCCCTCCTCTCGAAAAGAACCGTCCGGCGTTTCCTATCTGACACAGCCGCTGATACGGCAATGATAACATACTGTTAATATCCAAAAAGGTGCAGGTTCCTTGCGTCGACGGCTGCGGAAGGGGGCACGTGGAATGCGCGAGGGGCGTCAGCTGCGGACGTCCACGGCGCGCATGCCTGCCCTGGTGGCGGCCAACAATCCTTCTTCACTGTCCTCATAGACGACGCATCCGTCCGGCTCGACGTCGAGCCGGCGCGCCGCCTCAAGAAACAGATCCGGTGCAGGCTTCCCGCGCACGACGTCCTCGAGCGTCACGATCGTGCTGAAGAGGTGCGTCAAATCGAGTGCTTCAAGCGTCGCGAGGACGTGCCGTCGCTGCCCGCCGGACGCGACGGCCATCGGCACGGATGCGGAAAACGTACGCGCCACGGAAACGATGTGGTCGATCGGCTCCACGCCCGCCACCGTGCCGAGAAAATGCCGCTCGTGCCTCGACATGATCGCTTCCTCGTCGATCTCGGCGTCGAATACCTCCCTGACTTCCTTAAAGAAGGCGGGACGGGAAAGCCCGACGCGCTCGAGGTACCACGATCGAGGAAACTCGACGCCGGCGTCGGCGAAGGCCGCGAGGAGAGCATCGTAGTGAAGCGGAGCCGTGTCGGCCAGCGTCCCGTCACAATCGAAAATAAGCGCCTGGAACGGCGATGACGATATCATAGACGGACGTGAACCGGTCACGATTAGTCCGGAACGTCTAGGCGCATGCGCGTTGCGGGCAGTGCCGGTGGTCTGCCGGAACCGCCCGCCTGCGCACCGCGCTATTCGAGATCCTTGACGTAGATGTTGCGGAACTGAACGAGGGAGGGCGGACTGACCCATTCACCGTCCCGCTTCGAACCGTGATGCTGCAAACCGATGGGTCCGCTTTCCGGAATCTCGTTGAGGTGAATGCGATCGATCACCAGCTCACCGTTGATCCTGATCGTCATGAATTGACCCTGGACGGTGATCTCGGACGTATTCCATTCCCGGATGTCGTTGTCGGCGTTGGTGAGCGGCACGGCCGCGCTGCGCACCGCCGGCGGCTGGTTGTCATCCATCCGATAACCATATACCTCACCCGACCCGTACGGCCAGTTCCAGATATTGTGCTGGGCCTTTCCGTGCCCACGCGGAATGATGCCGGAGTCGGAGTCCGGGACGGAGATCACCATATCGTTTCCATCCTGATCCTTCTTGTGCGTCCCGTCACCCAGAATGATGGGGACGCGCGGATTCGTATAGGGCGCAACGGTCTTAATCCGCCAGTCGATCAGCAGCACGTAATCCCCGTACTCGTCTTCCGTGTAGAGGCTCTTATCTCCTTCGGCCTCACTCTCAGCGTCATAGTCGATCGCGCCATTCACGACGCGCCAGTGCCCGTTGTCGCCCTCAGGCACCTGCCATCCGTCGAAATTTCTCCCGTTGAAAATGGACTCGAAGCCCTCCGGGGCCTGCGCCGATGCGGTCTCGACGGCGGTTCCAAGAAGCAGCGCGGCTGCAAGTAGCCATGCAGTATAGATTGATTTCATAGCAGTAAGATTTCAAGTACGATGAGGTGAGTGATGGGAATCTATAAAGACGCCCGTCGGCATAGACGAAATACCCGGTTCAGTCAGCATTCAGGGTACGGAATAGACCGCCCACAGGCAACGGGCTCTCACAGGTCGTGCCGTTGAAGTATGGATGGAATCTCACCCGTGCCGGACTTTCGAAGGGCCGACAAGCTGCCAAACTGCCGATTCATGGCGAAGCGGACCGAAGCAGCGGCCCATATACGGATCCGAACCAGAGCGTCCCGTCGTCCGACTGGAAGATCGTAAACGGATGGGCCTCCGGGGCCTCTGTAAGCTCGCGCACGTTGTAATTTACGGCCCGGTTCGTCGATGGATCGAATCCCGTGACCCATCCTTCCCAGTTTGCAAACCACAGCGTCCCGTCGACATCCTGCTCGATGGCCGTCACGCCTCCGCCGGTCCAGGGCCCGGACGGACGCGGATCGGCGGGCCAGTCCGACGCCGACGCATCGAAGCGATACCGTCTGACGGTCCCCTCTTCCACATCGAGCACGTTCAGCCCGCCCGTCGTACGACCTGTGCCGACCCACAGACGCCCGTCGTCATCCTCGTGGATGGCCGACACCCGGCCTTCGATGAGGCTCGTCGGGTCGTCCGGATCATGTGTAAAGCGCGTAAACGTACCGTCGTTGCGGTCGAACAGGTTGAGTCCACCATGCGTCCCGACCCAGAATCTCCCCCGGCTATCCTCATGCAGCGCTCGCGCCCAGTTGTTAGAGATGGTCGTGGGATCTTGCGGATCGTGCTCGAACCGTTCGAAACCGCCCCTGCTCCGGTCGAGCCGGTTCAGTCCACCTCGCGTGCCGACCCAGAGCACGCCGTTTCGATCCTCCAGAATCGCGGCCACGTTATCGTGATTGAGGCTCCGGGGATCATCCGGGTCGTGCCGGAATCGTTCGAACGAGTCCGTGTCGGGGATGTATCGATTCAGTCCCCCGCCGTACGTTCCCACCCACAATGTGCCGGATCGGTCGACGTACACCTCCTCGATGTAGTTGTGGGAGATGGAGGCGGCGTCGAGTGAGTCGTGCGTGTACAACCGTGCGTCCTCCCCGTCGTAGCGCAGCAGGCCGCCCTGCGTCGCGATCCACATTACGCCGGCTTGATCCTGCGCGATGCTGGGTACGAAATCGCTTCCCGGCAGCGTAACGGGAACTGGATCCACGTCCTGAGCGACACCCGGTGCGGCCGCCGACATCATGAGTACGAAAGCGAAAACGCGGCTCAACATAGATTAACCCGATATGTGTATCTGATAGCAATCACTGCTACCGCGACGATCCGCCGAGCAGGTCCGCCCGGGCGTCTCTCAAGGCGGGAAACGCGCTTCGCACCCGCGACGGCTCTTTCCCATCGATATGGACGACGACGACGGTTTCTTCGGCCGCCGCCTCGGCCACGATATGTCCAAGCGGGTCCACTGCGACGCTCCTGCCCGGATACGCCACATTCGGGTCGGAGCCGCAGCGGTTCACGCCGACGCAATAGGCCTGATTCTCGATGGCGCGCGCGATCAAAAGATCGGTCCAATGGCGTACGCGCGCCGAAGGGAAATTGGCGATCGTAACCAGCAGGCCGGCGCCCCGCATGGCGGCGTGCCGGTACGCCTCGGGGAAACGGAGGTCATAGCAGATGAAGGGCGCCGTCTTGAGTCCATCCCAATCGAACACAATGATGTCGTCACCGGGCGCATAATGATCCGTTTCACCCGCGTACGAGAACGGGTGCAGCTTCGTATACCGGTCCACCCGTCGGCCGTCCGGCGCCACGACGAGCGCATCGTTGCGGCCCCTGCCGTCGCTTCCCATCCGGCAAACGCCGCCCACCACGTAGGCCTCATGGCGAGCGGCCATATCTTCCAGGAAGCGCTCCGTCGGCCCGCCTTCCTCCTCCGCGGCGGCAGCTACGTTCATCGTGAATCCGACAGAAAACATCTCCGGCAGGACGATCAAAGAACCGGGGGAGACCGTCACCCGGCCGAGCAGCCGTTCGACGGCCCGGAAATTGGCTTCCGGGCGCTCCCACGCCACGTCGAGTTGTACGAGAACGACCTGCATGAATCAGCCCAGTATTTCGTTGAGTCCGCTCACGAACCGGTCCATCGCGGCCGCCACCGTTTCTTCGTTCAGGGCGCCGAAGGCGATCCGAACGTAGCACCCCTCGTCCATACCGAACGTATTGCCGGGAATAACGGCCACGCCGTGATCCTCGATAAGCCGCCTCACGAGCGTCATATCGTCGAGGTCTGTATCGACGCGAACGAATCCGTAAAAGGCGCCCTCCACGCCCGGCATCCGAACACGATCTCCGAGGTCACGGATACGACGCCGCACGAGCTCGCGCACTGCACCGAGCCCTTCGATAAAGGAGCGGCAGTACGATCTCCCGGCCTCCAGCGCGCCGAGCGCCGCGAACTGGCTGGGCAGCGGCGGACAGATAAGCAGCGTGTCCTGGATTTTCTTGATCGGACCGAGCAGGTGCTCCGGGAAGGCCATGTACCCCATCCGCAGGCCCGGCATGCCATAGGCCTTGCTGAAGGAGAAGAGAGAGATCGTGTGACGTGCCGCGCCCGCAATGGATCCGGGCGAAAAATGCCCCACGCCGTCGTAGGTGAAGTACTCGTACGCTTCGTCGCTGATATGGTAGATGCCGCGGTCGATGCACAGCCTGTTGACGGCCGTCAGCGAGGCGCGGTCGTAGACGGCGCCGGTCGGGTTATTCGGTGATATCGTAACGATAGCACGCGTGCGGTCGGAGACGACCCGTTCGATGGCGTCGATCTGGAGCTGATACGAGGCATCGGTCGGCACGGGGACGGGGCGACAGCCGGCGATGCGGACGGCCATCTCATGGTTGAAATAGAACGGCGTCTGGAGGATGACCTCATCGCCCGGGTCCGCCACGGCCAGCACGGCATTCATGAACGCCATGTTCGCGCCTGCCGTGACCACCACGGAGACTCCGTCCGCGACATCTATCCCGTTCTCCGTCGCCAGCTTGTCGGACAGCCGATCGAGCAGCTCCGTCCGTCCGGCCACGTGATCGTAACCGTGTGCCTCGGCGCGTCCGGCCGCCTCTATGAGACGGCTCACGGCTTCCGGTGGGGGCGGGTAGTGAACGACACCCTGACCCAGCGAGATCGTCCCCGGATGGTCTCGTATCAGCTCCGCGACCACCGGGATGATCGGCGTACGCACGGAGCGTATACGTGCGGCCGCTTGCAACGGCGCATACGAAGAATCGGATGTGGAGACGGGCATGTGGTGGACTATCCTACTGGCAGCGTGTCTGGCTTCGCACAGTCTCTTACTGCTTCTCACACGTGCGGAACGGCCGCGCGGATCCGAAAGGGGGGAAGCCCTTCGGCCTCCCCCCTTCTTCGAACCATGGTGATAACGGCCTCGCACCTGCTGTGAACGCAGTGTGCTGACAGGCACGAACGCGCGGACGAACAGTCAGGCCTCTACCGGGCCTTCCACGCCCCCCGTGGCCTGTTCGCCTTCGAGTTCGACTGGCTTGTATCCACCCTGAGATCGGAAGTAAAGGATCAGTCCGATGTAGCACAGCAGCATTAACGCCGGCAGGAACGCGACGTAGCGGAGCGCGATCTGACTCGAGTCCGACCGCACCTCTCGTACGACCTCTGCCTGCTCCATCGGCAGCTCCTGCACGGCCTGGTTGTCCAGCGGATTGTACGCACCGAGGAGTCCCAGACGTTCGGCGTCGGTGACCTGCTGGTGCACCTCAGGCGCCCGCTGCTGCAGCTCCTGGTCGATCACCTTGTCCTGAATGGAACCCAGGATAGGCGCGCCGAGGAGTCCGGCCGCGAGCATGCCCATGCCGCCCATGGTGTTGAGGAGCAGGGCGCCGCCCTTCGGGAACTGCTCCGCCACCACCCCGAGCGTCGTCGGCCAGAAAAACGTCTTTCCGAGCGCGTAGAACGTCGCCGCGGCGAAAACGGCGCCGAGTGCTGCTCCCGCGTTGGAGAGCCAGATGAGGCCGAGGCACGCGATGAATGCGCTGCAGGCAAGGAGTCCGAGCGGGTTGATCCGGTGCACGATCGGTCCGGCGAAAAAGCGAAGCACCAGCATGATCGCCGACGTATAGACGAGCACCCATCCAGGATGTATGCCTGAAGTCAGCACGTTTTCCATCAGGGCCGTGATCCAGCTGTCCGTACCCAGTTCGGTCACCGCAAGCGGGACCATGATGGCCAGCAGGAGGAGGAACAACGGCCGCTTGATCTCTCGAATCATGTCGCGATACGGTACGCCGGCCGCGACACGCTCGTTGAGCGGGAATTTCTGATTGAGCAGCATCGCGCCGTAGACGAACGTCGGCAGGAGCACGAGGCCCACCTTCCAGCGCCAGTCCGCATCACCGAGCGAGATCACGATGATGCCGGCCAGCACGAGTCCGCCGGGCCATCCCGCGTGCAGGATATTGAGGTGGTGGGTCTTCGACTTCGGATACAGCGTCGAGGTAACCGGATTGATGACGGCCTCCACGATACCGTTAGACAGCGCCAGAATCACCGTACCGATGAAAAGCACCCAGAACGGATCTCCAATGAGTCCGGCACAGATCGTGACGATCGCCGAAACGACGTGCCCCACGAAGGCGATCCGGATCGACGTGTGGTAGCCGATCTTATCGATCACCAGGCTGAAAAGAACGATCGTGATGGCGAACGGAAAGAGTCCGGCACCGGCGATCCAGCCGAGGTCCTCCTGACTCAGCGTGAACTCACGGCCCCATTCGGCCAGCACCAGGGCGCGGATGATAAACCCGAAAGAGGTCACGACGAGCGCGATCCAGCTGCCGACGAATAGTCGTTTACGATTGATCATGATTCCAAAGAATGACGGTTAGACGGTTGACGGTTAGACGGTTGACGGTTGACGGTTGACGGTTGACGGTATTTCGGCCGACAGGCCACCTTGCGCGGCGTGCGCTCTCAACCGACCCTAGGATGTTTGGGGTACCTGGACGCGCTCTCCTCCATTCATAGCCGAGGTGTGGGCACAGATCCCGGCCATCGTCCAGTTAGCTGCCGCCGCGGCATCGGATATCGCTTCACGCTCTTCCTGGATGGCGCGGACGAACTCATGCACCATGTGTGGGTGGGAGCCTCCGTGGCCGCCGCCCTGGATGAACGACGTATGTTCGTGCTCCTCGTCATACACGCCGCCCGTTGTAAACGGGGCGATCTCCTCCGGCAGCAGATGCGCGTAGTCCGGCACCTCGACGCGTTCGGCATCCTCGTACCCGGAATAGATGACGGGCCCCTCGTCGACGACCTGCTCCCATTCGAAAGAGCGTTTCGTCCCGTATACGTCGAAGCTCTCGCGGTACTGGCGAATCGTGTCGAAGAGCGAGCGGGTCACCTCGCAGGCCAGGTTGGAGTCGGCCAGGTCGATGAGCGCGGACTCGACGGCAAAGGGCGAGTTGTAATGCTGGATGTATTCCTCCTTGATGCGCCCCGAGCCGAAGCACACGACCGAATCCGCCCGGGCATCGGCCATGAGCAGCAGCGGGCTCACGGCATGGGTCGCATAATGCATCGGCGGAAAGCCGTACCAGTAGCTCGGCCACCCAGGCAACCCCATGTTCTGTTGATGCGACCCCCGGAGAAACTGGATCGTCCCCAGCTTCCCGGAATCGTACAGCTCCTTTGCATAAAGAAATTCGCGCGCATAGATGGCCGTCTCCATCATCATGTAGACCCTGCCACTCTTCTTCCGCGACTCCACGATCTCGAGGCACTCCTCGACCGTCGTAGCCATCGGCACGGTGCACGCAACGTGCTTCCCTGCGTTCAGTCCGGCCAAAGACATCGGAGCGTGCGCGGCGATCGGGGTGTTGATGTGCACGGCGTCCAGGTCCGGCTCCTTGAGCAGGTCTTCGAAGCTCGTAAATCGACGATCGACGCCGAACTGATCTCCGATTTCGTTCAGGCTTTCCTCAGATCGCTGGCAAATCGCCCAGAGCTCGGCGTCGGGATGGCGCTGATAGATAGGAATAAACTCGGCCCCGAAGCCGAGTCCGACGATGGCGACGCGGGTCTTGTTCGACATAGATACTCTCAACCCTCCTTATGTAACGGTTGTCCGAAAATGACGTACCAGAATGACGTTTGCAAAAACGGTTTCAGCCCGGATCGACCACCGGCGTTCGCACGGAGGTGGCCTGATGCCGGAACGCACCGGCTCACGAGAAAGCGCTCGTTATAGCACCCTCGCTGGGAGATCCGGGGCATCGGCGGCGTCCCAAAGTCGGGTGAGGCGGACGCTACCACGCGTGCCAATATAACACGTTCATGGAGACTTCGCAGTCCATTCTTGACACCGGCCGATTTCGTCTTCGTCGAACGTTGATTTTCGGTCCGACGCGAGCTCGTTCCCGGCTCGACGCGGGCTCAATTCCCTCTAGACGTGGATCGTTCCCGTCGCCACCTGGTGGCGGGTTCCGCCGGGGCCGCCTGCATCCACACGGCAATTGCCACGTGAGTTGATAGGGGGACCGGACCTCAATATCTTCTGAATCCATCTCGAACGTGATGCCAACATAGGGGACGCGGACATGAATCGACGAGCTTTCCTGGGTACGGCCGCGCTGGGGGCGTGTGTCGGACTTGTTTCGGGCCTGCCGGAACGTGCCGCTGCAACTGCTGATGCGAAGCCGGGCGCTCACACCGCAAGCCTCGGTGCCATCCCCGGACGCTCCGACCTGCGCATCACGCGGATTCGCGTCTACGAGCCATCCAACCTCAATCGCACCTTCAATCAGAGCAACCGGGTCGTCACCGTCGAAACGGACGGCGGCATCACGGGGGTGGGCGAAGGCGGCACGCCCGACATGATCGAGCAGATGGCTGCCCAGATCGTCGGCCAAGATCCATTCCAGATCGAACATCTGTGGCAGCTCATGTACCGCGGCTGGTTTTATCCCCCAGGCCTCGAGAAGCTGCACGGCCTCGGTGCGCTCGACATGGCGCTGTGGGATATCAAGGGCCGCGCGCTCGACGTTCCCGTATACGAGATGCTGGGCGGGCTGACGCGAGACCATATCGAGTGCTACTCCACCGGCTACCCGTGGCAGGGCGACCTCGAGTCTACCGCCCGTGCCTGCGTAGAGGCCGGCTTTTACGCCTATCGGATTTCGGCCGACAATCCGCGCGGCGACGACACGTTCGATCCGAACGACATCTTCGAACACAACCGCGCCCGCTGCGAAGCCGTCCACCGCGGGGTCGGATCGGCGGGCCACTGGTGCATCGACTTCCACACGCGACTCGATCTCACCCAGGCCGTACGGCTGAGCGCCCTCATCGAAGCCTACGAACCGTTTTTCGTCGAAGACCTGGTTCGCTCGGAGAACAAGGAGGTATACCAGACCGTCCGCCAGAAGGTCAACGTTCCGATCGCCGTCGGCGAGCACTACGGCGATCGGTGGACCGTCAACGAGCTCGTCGAAGACCGGCTGATCGACTATTCACGCGTGACGCTCCCAAATGCCGGCGGCATCACGGAATTCAAGAAGCTCGCCGCACTGTGTGAAACCCATTACGTGGGCCTGGTGCCGCATTTCACCGGGACAATCTCCACGGCCGCGCTCGTGCACGCTTGCGGCTCCTCCCCCAACCCCGTCGTCATCGAGATGCGGGGAAGCGGTCCCTCCCCGGAGGCTCATCTGCCGGAAACGTTCGAGTTTATCGACGGCAAGATCCGCCCGAACGACCGGCCCGGACTCGGCGTCACGTTCGACCCGGCAGAGGCCGAGCTCGTTGCGGAAATCACCGACCACGACGATCCGATCCCCCAGTTTCGGCGCCCCGACGGTTCCATCCAGAACTGGTAGATTGCCCGCACGCATGCGCTCGCTCTCCACATTGCTGCTCGTCCTCCTCCTGGGGTTTTTCTCGGGTGGATGTCAGACGGATGACGCCTTTCCGAACCGACCTATCACGATGATCGTGCCGTGGTCGGTCGGCGGCGGTACCGACCGGGTCGCCCGGCAGATCGCCGCCCAGCTCGAGCAGGAGCTCGGCGTGCCCGTCAACGTGGTCAACGCCAGCGGTGGCGCCGGCGTTACAGGCCATACCCGCGGCGCGCTCGCCGAGCCGAACGGATATACGATGACGATGATCACGGCCGAGCTGAACATGCTCCACTGGCGCGGCCTCACGAACATTACCCACCGCGACTTCCGGCCGTTGATGCGGGTCAATCGCGACTATGCCGCCCTGTTCGTTCGGGCCGATTCGCCGTGGGAAACCATCGACGAGCTGGAGGCGGAGGTGCGCGATCGGCCGGGCGAGTTGCGCGCATCCGGAACGGCCTTCGGCGGGATCTGGCACGTGGCACTCGCCGGCTGGCTGATTCGCAACGACCTGAGCGCTGGCGACATCGTCTGGCTCTCCCTGAACGGATCCGCCCCATCGCTGCAGGAAATGATGGCGGGCGGCGTCGACGTCGTCAGCTGCAGCGTGCCGGAGGCGCAAAGTCTCGTCGACGCCGGAGAAATTCGCTGCCTTACCGTCATGGCCGAAGAGCGGCTGCCATCCGTACCGGACGTGCCGACGCTGGAGGAGACGGGCGTCGACTGGACGAGCTTTACGTGGCGCGGGCTCGCCCTTCCTCTCGGCGTGCCGGAAGACCGCGTCGAGGTACTCGAATCGGCCGTCCGCAACGTCGTGACGAGCGACGAATATCTCGCGTTCTCCGAGCGGGCGGGCTTCGGTGCGGCGGCCGACGGACCCGAAGCGTTCGCGGAGGCGCTGGAAGAAGAAAACCGGGCCTTCGGGGAGATTTTTCAGAGCGCCGCCTTCGAGTCCGTGCGACGGCAGACCTACGGGCCCTGGCTGTTCCCCGCCGCGATCGGCGTGCTGATGAGCGTCTCGCTCGTGCTCTCCGTGCTGGCCCACGTCCGGCGCGACACGTCGGAGGATCGAGAACGGGATGACGTAACCCGGCGTGGGATCCTCTTCGCCGCCGGAGCGATAGGTGCCGTCCTCCTGTACGTGCTCGTCGTGGAATCGCTGGGGTACGTCGTCACGGCTGCGTGTATCCTGCTCGGCTTCTTCCTCCTGCTGCGGGTCCGTCTTCCCGTGGCCCTCGCGGCGTCCGTCGCGTCGGCCGTCGTTACGTACCACCTCTTCGCCGTACTGCTGCGCGTGCCGCTTCCGTGGGGGGTTTTAGGATGGTGAACGAGCATGAGTGAAGCCCTCCTTCAGGCCCTGCAGCAGGTCGTTCTCAGTCCGGAGGTCCTGGCGATCGTCTTCTTCTCGGCGCTCTACGGCGTCTTCATGGGTTCCATGCCCGGACTGACGGCCACGATGTCGGTCGCGCTGTTCATCCCGCTGACGTACTGGCTGGATCCGATTCCCGCCCTCGCGGGCATCGTTACCATGGTCGCCTGCGCCATCTTCGCCGGCGACCTCCCCACGACGCTGCTGCGCATTCCCGGTACACCGGCGTCGGCGGCGTACGTCGACGACGCCTACGCGCTTACCAGGGAAGGGCGGTCGGACCTCGCGCTCGGGACGATGCTCGTTTCGAGTGTCGCAGGCGGACTCTTCGGAGCCGTCGTGCTCATGACGCTCGGTCATCAACTCGCCCGCGTCGCGACCTTTTTCAGCATCGCCGAATATTTCTGGCTCTACGTGCTCGGTCTGAGCTCCGCCGTGGTCGTCTCCCGAGGCGCGCTCAGCAAGGCTTCGCTGGCCATGCTGATCGGTCTCTTGTTGTCGACCGTCGGCCTCAGCGCCGTACACACGGAGGCCCGGTTCACGTTCGGCCGGCCCGAGCTGTATCAGGGCATCAATTTCATTCCCGCCATGATCGGACTGTTCGGACTCTCCGAGGTGCTCAACAATCTCGTCGGGGGCACCGGCCTGGGCGGCATGACGCCGCCGTCGACGGCACGGCGGGGACGCTCCCACGTACGACGCTATCTGATCGGCCCTATCGTGGACGTCATCAAGCCGGGCTTCTCGGTCGTTCGCAGACGGCTTCGCCATACCTTCCGATCCGGCGTCATCGGCTCGTTCGTGGGCATGCTGCCCGGTGCCGGGGCCGACATCGCGTCGTGGGTCTCCCTCGCCGCATCCAAGCGAGCCAGCGACACGCCGGAGGCCTACGGTAAGGGTTCCATCGACGGTATCTCGGATGCCACGGCGGCAAATTCCTCCGCCCTGGCCGGTACCTGGATACCCGCGCTCGTTTTCGGCATTCCGGGCGACTCGATCACGGCCATCGTGATCGGCGTCCTTCTGATGAAGAACGTCAATCCGGGCCCGGACATCTTCCTCGAGCAGGCCGGACTCGTCTACAGCATCTACCTGATCTTTATCGTCGCGAACCTGGTGCTCCTGCCGGTCGGACTCCTCGCCGTGAAGATGGGATCGCGCGTCGTGCGCGTACCGCAGAAACTCCTCATGCCGATCATCCTCCTGCTCTGCATCGTCGGAGCTTACGCCATCAACAGCAGCAATTTCGACGTCGCCGTCATGCTGGGCATGGGGCTCCTCGGATTCGGGCTCGAGCGGATGGACGTTCCGCTCGGACCCGTCGTCCTGGGCATCATTCTCGGCGCGCCGCTCGAAGAACGGTTCATTCAGATCCTGACCTCCGCCGGCGGCGACCCGCTCGCCTTCTTCGGACGCCCCGTCGCGGCCGCGCTGGGCGTGCTTTGCATCGCATTGTGGGTGTGGGCGGTTTATTCGGCCCGGAGGGACCGGGCCGCATAGCGGCGCGTGCCCCGCTAAGGGGCCCACGTCATGTCCGGATCGAGCGGATAGATCGGCCTACGTACCTGCTCGTACGGTAGGTTCTCGACCACCTGGTAGGCAAAACCCGGCGTCAACGCCATGATCGTCCGGGGGGCGATGTCGCGCAGCCCCTGAAACAGATATCCCAGCTTGACGACGACGATCTTGTGATCGAGGGGATTGATGTTCACCGCCTCGAAGTCCGCCGGACTCGTAAACGAGCGCCGGCGATTCAGCAGCACGAGCAGTACGCCGCCGAGGTCGACCACGGCGGGGCGCACTTCAAGCGGTCCAGGCTCGCCGCTGCGCGCATCGGGCGGCGTCACGTATCTCACGGTACCGGTGACCTCCAACGGCTCACCGAATACCGTATCAAGACGGCCTCCGACGACCAGGTTCACGCTCGCGCCTACGCCGGCTTCTTCGCACTGTTGGACGGCCTGCGGATCCACGACACCGGCAACGACCGCATCGTCGACTCCGTGGGCGAGGAGCCGCTCGACCACGAGCGGGTTGTCGCCGGCGGCACCGGCCGTAGTGTTATCGCCCGAGTCCGTAATGAACACGGTGGATTCGGGTGCATTCAGGGCAATCCGGATCGCTTCATCGATGCCGGCCGTCGGCACGTCAAATTTGAGCTCGTGCCGGCGATCCCATAAGGCCTCGGCCAGACGACGCGCCTCTTCTTCGGCCGCGCCCCGGTACCGCTCGCCTTCCGCGACGACCTGGACGCTCATCCCCGCACGGTGCACGTCGGTCCACGGCATGCCGACGAAGATCGAGGCATCCACAAGTCCTTCCCTGCCTTCTATCTCGGGCAGCTGCTCGTAGAGCGACTTGAGCGGCTCGACCGACGTGATACCCTTCTCACCGGGGATAAGAATCGGCACGTTGACGTGCGCGATGACGGGACGCAGACCCTCGCGGACCGCCTCGAGCAGCCGCCTTACGGCGCGGACACGCGTTTCGTCCCCATCGACGTGCGGCGCCGTGCGGTAGGCGGTCATCATATCGAGTTCGTCGACGAACGAGGCGGACAGGTTACCGTGTAGATCGAAGCTCGCGCCAATCAGCGCAGCCGGCCCGGCGAGCTCGCGAACGGACCGCACCAGGTCGAGCTGTGCATCGTCGTACCCCTCCACGTGGAGCGCGCCGTGCATGTCGAGGTACACGGCGTCCACCGTCCCGGCCTCGCGAAGACCGTCCAGAATTTCTTGTTTGAACCGCTCGTAGGTCTCCGCCGCCACGACGCCGAACGGCGATGCGTACGCGTGAACGGTGGGAACGACGTCGACGTCCTCCTCCTGGAGGTAGACGGCCCACGGCTGGTCCTCGAGCGCATCGACGCCGCGACGTATCGTAAAGTCCGCTTCCGTCGTATGAATGGGGATGAACGTATTCGACTCGTGACGGATGCCACCGGTCAGCATGCGGACCGGGTCGTCCGTCTCGCCGGCACATCCGGCCGTCAAGAGTAACAGTGCGGTGAGCGCTGCGTGCAGGGCCGATCTGAGAAAGCTGTACATCACGCACCTCGGACTAGTTGTTCGGGCAATCTTTCATTTGCCGGAACTACCCCGCCCCTGTCCACAGCCTTTTCTTTGGACGTGCCGGCCGCGATAAGATAACCAAACGGTTCGTGCCAATGCGATGCGGCACCAGCAGAACGGTTGGTACGGATGCGGCGCGGCACCAGCCGGACGGCAAGAGCCGCTCCGCATCCGCGCCGAGACAGGCCCTGGCTCGAGCACGAGCGCTCCATTTGACTCCACCCTTCATAAGTCGACACATCGCGTGTATATTGTGGGTCGGCTGCTGCGGCCTAGATGCGGGACGGTGTTCCTCGTCCACCCGGCTTCCAGGTCCTGTTCGCTTTCCAAGTTATATATCCTTCTCTACTGCCCGCCGATGTACGCTCGTTGTCTTCAGCGCCTTCTCCTTTCCGTGCTGCTCTCGTGGCTGCCGACGACCTCCATCGTGAGCGCGCAGGATCTCGACGACGCATCCGAGATCGACCGGGAATACGTACTGGAATCCACCATGCTCGGCTACACGGGCATCGGTGGTGAGATCGACGGCGTACGCAATCCGGTCCTTACCGCTGAAGAAGGCGAGGTCGTCCGGATCACGATCGTGAACGGCGAGACGCTGGTTCACGACCTGAAGATGGAAGAACTGGGGGTCAAGACGGACGAGGTCCTCGAGGTCGGCGAACGCGCCAGCGTCACGTTCACGGCCGTCGCCGACGACATTTACTTCTGCACGATTCCCGGCCACCGGGCCGCCGGAATGGAAGGACGCTTCGAGATCGTCTCGGGCGACGTGGCGCAGGATCCGGGCCAGGCCCCTCCGATCAACGTCGACTTTGAGGACGGGACGCTGGCGGACTGGACGGCGGTCGGAACGGCCTTCGACGATCAGCCCGTGTCGTCCGTCGATATCGAGGCGAGCGATGAACACGAACCGGCCTCCAATTACGACGGCGACTACTGGATCGATACGGGCGCCCTGGCCGGGAGCGCGCCTACCGGACGCCTTCAGTCCGCCCCCTTCGAAGTCACGCATCCGTACGCGGCCTTTCTCATCGCCGGAGGCGCGTTCGAAGGCACGCACGTAGAGCTTCGCCGCGCCGACGACGGTACGATCTTCTATTCCATATCGGGCCATGACGGCGCGTCCCTGCGCCCCGTCGTCGTCGATGTAAGCGAATACATGGGAGAAGATATCTTCATCGAGATCGTCGACGAAGAGACCGGGGAACGGTCCAACCCCTTCCACGATCCGCACCAGTGGGCTCATATCCGCTTCGACCGGTTCCGCTTCTACGAAACGAGGCCATCTTTTCCCAACGAGCTGACCCGCGAGGAGACCGAGCCGCTTCCCGCCCTGCAGCTTCCCGAGCACGCCGGACTCTCCGCCGAGGAGGCCGTCGAGGCCATGGACCTTCCGGAGGGGTTTTCCGTACAGGTCGCCGCTTCAGAACCCGACGTCGTTCGCCCGATCGCCTTCACGTACGACGACCGCGGCCGCCTCTGGGTCGCGGAAGGACGTACGTATCCCCGCAGGGCGCCGGACGGTGAAGGGCAGGATCGCATCCTCATCTTCGAGGATACGAACGGCGACGGCACACTAAATAGCCGGAAGGTGTTCGTCGAGGGACTCAACCTCGTCAGCGGCATCGAAGTGGGGTTCGACGGCGTGTGGGTCGGCGCAGCACCCTACTTGATGTATATCCCGATCGATGCCTCCGGCGATCGGCCCGCCGGCGAGCCGGAGATCCTGCTTGATGGATGGGGATATCACGACACGCACGAGACCCTTAATTCGTTTCGCTGGAGTCCGGATGGATGGCTCTACGGCACGCAAGGCGTCTTCACGCACTCGAACGTAGGTGAACCGGGAACGCCCGACTCGCTTCGCACACCCCTCAACGCCGGGGTCTGGCGCTATCATCCCACGCGTCACGAATTCGAGGTCTACGCGCACGGAACGAGCAACCCGTGGGGCCTCGATTGGAACGAGTACGGACAGCCGTTTATCACGGCCTGCGTCATCCCCCATCTATACCACGTCGTTCAGGGCGCCCGCTATTTCAGACAGGCCGGCGAACACTTTAATCCATATACGTACGACGACATCGAGACGATCGCCGACCACGTGCACTGGGTGGGTGATAAGGGCTGGGCCGCCGGAAGCCGACGCGGCGGAGGCGGTGGGCACGCGCACGCAGGGGCCATGATCTACCAGGGCGGAAGCTGGCCGGATACGTACCGGTCGCGGATCCTGATGAATAACATCCACGGGTACCGCGTGAACGCGGACGTTCTCGAGAGAGACGGATCAGGCTACCGCGCAACCCACGGAGACGATTTTCTAATGGCTAACGATGCCTGGTCGCAGATGCTGAACCTGCGCTACGGACCCGGCGGGTCGGTCCACGCGATAGACTGGTACGACAAGAACCAGTGCCACAGCCCGAATCCCGACGTCCACGAAAAGTCGCTGGGCCGCATCTTCAAGATCAGCCACGAAAACGACCGGTTCGTGCGGGTGAATGTGCAGGAGCGGACCTCCGCCGAGCTCGTGGACCTGCTGACGCACGATAACGAGTGGTACGTCCGACACGCGCAGCGTATTCTTCAAGAGCGGGGAGCCGACGAAATCGTCCACGACGCCCTGAACGACCTGATCGACAACGAAGCAGAGCCCGCACACCAGCTGCGCGGGCTCTGGGCTCTCCACGTCACGGGCGGACTCACCGACGCGGCGCTGGTGGAGTATCTCTCACATGAAAACGAATACGTCCGGAGCTGGGCCGTTCAGCTGCTGGCTGAAGACCGTGAGATTTCGGACGCCGCGATGTCTGCTCTCACTCGCCTGGCCGCCCACGACGAGTCGGCCATGGTACGGCTCCACGTCGCCGCCGCACTGCAGCGCATCGAACCGGATCGCCGGTGGACCGTTCTTGAAGAACTGCACCTCCGTTCCGAGGACGCCGATGACCACAACCAACCTCTGATGGTCTGGTATGCCACGGAGCCCACCGTGCCCCTCGATATGGGCCGGGCGCTCGACGTGGCCCTCGCCTCGGAGCTGCCGAACATTCTTGAATTTACGATCCGCCGCATCGCGGCAATCGGATCGCAGCAGGCCCTGCAGACCCTGTCGGGCCGTCTGTCGCAGGCCGATACGCAGGAGCAGCGGCGTGCCATATTGAACGGAATCAACGAGCTCGTCAACCGAGACTGAAGCCATGAAAAAGATCTACGTAGCCGCCGCAGCCATCATCCTCGTCGCCTCGGGGTATCTGCTGTTCGGTCCGGAAGACCGGACCGTGCACGAATTCGAGCGCACCCAGCTCTCCGACGTCTTCTATGCGGAAGGCGGGGCCATCGGCGACGTCGACGGCGACGGCACGCCGGATGTGGTGGTCGGCCCGTTCTGGTACGCGGGGCCCGACTTCCAGGAGCGGCACGAATTCATCGAACCGACCGTCTTCGATGTGCTGGAGTACTCCGACAAGTTTTTCGCGCACGTCTACGATTTCAACGGCGACGGACGTAACGACATCCTCGTGATCGGATTTCCCGGAGAGGCAGCGTACTGGTACGAGAATCCGCAGGATGACGGCGGGCACTGGGAGCGGCATCTGGCCTATCCTACGATCGATGACGAATCGGTGCATATCGAGGATTTCACGGGTGACGGGCGGCCCGAGATCGTCCACCTGGCCGACGGATACATGGGGTACACGACCTTCGACCCCGATCGTCCAACCGACGAATGGACGTTCCATCCCGTGACGGAGCAGCACGAGTGGGGCCGCTATACGCACGGCCTCGGCACGGGCGACGTCGACGGGGACGGACTGCCGGATCTGATCCTGGCCGAAGGCTGGTGGGAGAATCCCGGCTTCGATTCGGACGACCTATGGACCTACCACGAGGTCGACTTCGGACCCGGCGGTGCCCACATGCACGCCTACGACGTGAACGGAGATGGACGGAACGACGTCATCACGAGCCTGGAGGCCCATGGATACGGCCTGGCCTGGTTCGAACAGCTGCCGGACGGTACGTTCGAACGACACCTCATCATGGGTGAAGAGATCGAGGACAGTCCATATGGCGTGCGATTCACGCAGCCGCACGCCCTGAAAGTCGCCGACATCGACGGAGACGGACTCCTGGATATCGTGACCGGAAAGCGCTGGTACGCGCACGGCGATCACGGCGACCCCGAATCACAGGCGCCGGCCGTCCTCTACTGGTTCAAGCTGGACCGCTCTGAAGACGGCGACGTGTCCTTCATCCCCTACCTGATCGACGACGACTCCGGCGTCGGCGTCGACGTAACGATCGGCCATTTCAATGACGACGGGCTGCCCGACATCCTGGTCGTCAATAAGAAGGGGGCGTTCGTTTTCCACCACCAGACGCGCATGGTAAGCGCTTCGGAATGGGAGGATGCCCAACCCCAATTGCTCTCAGACGCAAACTAAATCGCAATGATCATGTCAACGCACACGTCTCTCCCGCAGGTATTTCTTTTCGTTCTGACCTGCATCCTGCTCGCGGCCGCCCCCGCCGCGGCCCAGGATGCAGGTGTAGCCCCTACGGATGACGCCGGACGCACACTCAACCTCGATTTCGAGGCCGGCACGCTGGCCGACTGGACGGCCGACGGCGATGCCTTCGAAGGCCAGCCCGTTCAGGGCGACGTGTACGCCTCGCGTGAGGCCGAGATCGTCGCGGAGCGCGAAGAGGACGCACGGAGCGGTCACGAGGGCGACTACTGGGTGAGTTCCGTCCTCGCGCACGGCCCGAGCGGACAGGGCGAGCTTACGTCGGTAGCGTTCGAGGTCACGGAACCGTATGCGAGCTTCCTGCTCGCCGGCGGGGCATTCGAAAGTACCCGGGCGGAACTCGTTCTGACGGACGGCGCTGAAGTCGTTTTTTCGATGAGCGGCACGAACTCGTTTGAACTTCGCCCCGTCGTGGCCGATCTGAGCGATCACGTCGGCGACCGGATCTTCATCCGCCTCGTCGACGCGGATGCGGGTGCTTCCACGGCCATGTACATCCGAGAAAACCCATTCGCCCACATCAGCTTCGATCACTTCCGCTTCCACGCGGAACGGCCGTCCTTCCCGAACGAAATTCAGTCTTCGGAGGTCTCTGCACTCCCGGCGTGGGATGAGGTCGTCCACGCCGGACTAACCGGCGAACAGGCCGCCGCGGCCATGGATCTTCCCGACGGATTTAGCGCCCAGCTCGCGGCCGCCGAGCCGGACGTGATCAATCCCATCGCGATGGCGCTGGATGAGCGAGGCCGCGTCTGGATCGCCGAAGCCCATACCTACCCCGTGCGCGCGGAAGAAGGCGAAGGCCGCGACCGCATCCTCATCTTCGAAGATACCGACGGCGACGGTTCGCTGGACAGCCGAAAGGTGTTCACGGAAGGGCTTAACCTCATAAGCGGCCTCGAGGTTGGCCTGGGAGGCGTCTGGGTCGGTGCCGCCCCCTACCTCATGTACATTCCGATCGACGCATCGGGCGACCGGCCGGCGGGTGAGCCGGAAATCCTCCTCGACGGATGGGGGTATCACGACACGCACGAAACGTTGAATTCCTTCTCATGGGGACCGGACGGATGGCTCTACGGCACGCACGGCGTCTTTACCCATTCCAATGTGGGCGCCCCGGGCACGCCGGAAGAGGAGCGCGTAAAGCTCAATGCCGGAACCTGGCGCTTCCACCCCACCAGCCACGAGTTCGAGGTGTTCACCTACGGTACGAGCAACCCCTGGGGCATCGACTGGAACGAATACGGGCACGGCTTCATGACCGCCTGCGTCATCCCTCATCTACATCATGCGATCCAGGGAGCGCGTATCATGCGTCAGGCCGGGGAACACTTTAATCCCTACGTATACGACGACCTCGATCACACCGGCGACCACGTCCACTGGGTGGGAAACCGCGGACCGCACGCGGGCAATCGCCGCTCCGGCGCGGCCGGCGGCGGACACGCCCATGCCGGAGCGATGTTCTATTTCGGTGACTCCTGGCCCGACGAATTTCACGGCCGGCTTTTCATGAACAACGTGCACGGCTTCCGGGCCAACACGGACATCCTGGAGCGCGACGGATCGGGATACGTCGGCCGCCACGGCCCCGACTTCCTGCTGGCCAACGACAGCTACTCGCAGATGCTCGACCTGCAGTACGGTCCGGATGGCTCGGTCTACACGATCGACTGGTACGACGTCAACCAGTGCCACCACGGCAACCCGGAGAGCCACGACCACTCGACGGGGAGGATCTTTAAAATCACGCATGAAAATGACGAATGGGTGGACGTGAATCTGGCGGAACGCTCGTCGGCGGAGCTCGCCGAGCTGCAGCTGCATCAGAACGAATGGTACGTACGGCGCTCGCGGCTCCTCCTGCAGGAGCGCGGAGCGGACGCCGGGGTGCACGATGCGCTGTGGGCCATGCTGAACGACAACCCGGACGTCACGCGCAAGCTGCGCGCGCTCTGGACGCTGCACGTGACGGACGGACTCGAGGATCAGGATCTCGTCGAACTGCTCGATCACGAGAGCGAGCATCTCCGCAGCTGGGCCATTCAGCTGCTCGCCGAAGACCGGGACGTGCCGCAGTCCGCCCTGGCCCGCTTCGAGCAGATGGCGGTGGACGATCCCTCGTCGCTCGTGCGTCTCTACCTCGCCAGCGCACTGCAGCGAACGGAACCGGAAAATAGATGGGACGTGCTCGAGGGGCTTACCCGGCGGGCGGAAGATGCGGGCGATCGCAATCTTCCCCTCATGACCTGGTATGCCATGGAACCGGTCGTCCCGACCGACCTGAACAGGGCGATGGACGTGGCTCTCGCCGCCCAGCTCCCACGCATCCTCTCCTTCACCGTCAGCCGCATCGCTGCGATCGGAACGGAAGACGCGCTCGCCACGCTGTCCACCTACCTCGGCAGCGTGGAGAACGCCGAAAAGCAGGCCGTCATTCTCGAGGGCATCAATCAGGCCGTCGAGGCGGAAGAAGGTGAAGAGGGCGGTGAGTAGCGCATCCTAGCGGCCGGAGCTTCGCTGTTCGACGACATACCGGCTCACGGTACCGACGGGGGCCAGCCAGACGTGATTGGACGGCTCATTCACATAGCGGATGAGCCGTTCGAGCGTGTCAACACGTGTGGTCTGTGCTCCGCCGTCTCCAATCTCATGGCCCGCCAGGACCACCCATTTCCCGTCGGCCGCAGCCTGTTCGAGAACGGGCAGCAGCTCCTCGAAGGTCTTCCCGTCCATCTCGATGGCGAGCACCTGGGCGAGATCGACGAAGGTAGGATCGTTCGGCGCTTCGTCCAACCACCCACGTCCGGCCAGGAATAGCTCTGCGACGAGCGGCACGTAACTCAGCGTTTCGACCCCGCGCCCGACGAACGTTTGGCCGCACGGATAGGCAAACACCGCCGGCGTCACGCCCAGCAATTCTTCTATACGGCGGTTAGCGGCCGTGAGCTCATGACGCATCGCCTGGCGCGTGTACGATTCCAGCGCCTTGTCGCGCGCCCACGAAAAATTGCCCGTACACGGATGAGTGAGCGTGTGATTCCCGATCTCGTGGCCCGCCGCTCGCATGCGCCGCCAGCCGTCCAGGCGCTGCTCGACGGCCCCCGGAACCACGAAGAAAGTGACCAGACCACCCGTCCGATCGAACAGATCGAGCCCGACATCCACCTGGCTCGTACGCGCATCGTCAAAACTCAGGCTGAGAGCCATCACGTTGTCCGCCGGCCATTCGAATGCGCCGTCAGCCTGCGCGCGGACGTCGCCTGCGAAAAAGAGCCAGGCGGTTACGCAACCTAACACGCCGCCTAAAAAAACACGCCGATTGAGGTTCCTGCGCTTTAAGAACATGTCATGCCTGAAAAATGAAAACAGCGTATAGGTTCGAGTCGAAATACGGATCGACGGACTCGCGGGAGGGCGAGCCGAACATCTCGCTCGGATGTTCTATATTACGCAGTGAAAAGGTTTGATGAGTACCTGTCGGACAATCATTCGGAACGAGCCATGGCGGAAGTGGAGAAGGGTCCAAGTCACGAAGGCAATGCATCACTGACGCTCGACGTGCCGCTTCGGGAGATCGACAAGTCGCTTCCGCTGCGCGTGCTCTCCGAGGCCGATTGGGAGCACTGGCAGACGTTGGGATACGTCGTCGTGCCAGATGCCATTCCGAAAGATCACAGGGACCGGCTCATCGCTTTCCTGTGGGAGTTCCAGGAGATGGACCCGGACGATCCGTCGACGTGGATCGGAGACCGGCGCCGTCACGGCATGGAAGAACTAAATAACGCCGGCATGGTGGAGGTCTACAACCACCAGCTGCTGTGGGATACCCGGCAGACGAAGCGTATCTACGACGCCTACGTCGACATCTGGGACCGCGAGGACCTGTGGGTAACCATCGACCGGGCCAATCTCAACACGCCCAATCGCGGCGAGCGCCAGTTTGAGGGCTTTATTCACTGGGACGTGGATACGTCTAAAGACCCGCTGCCGATCAACGTGCAGGGGGTCCTTTCTCTGGTGGATACGGATCCCGAGGTCGGCGGATTCCAGTGCGTGCCGGAGCTCTTTCGAACGTTCGACGACTGGCTGGCGCAGCAGCCGGAAGATCGCGATCCCTACTATCCGGACGTATCCGATTTCGACGTAGAGTTCATCCCGCTCGAGGCGGGTGACCTCATCATCTGGAATTCCTTACTTGCGCACGGCGTAAAACCGAATCGCTCCCAGGATCGCGCTCGCATCGCCCAGTACGTGTCCATGTATCCGGCCGACGAGGGCAACGAAGAGCAGCGGCAGAAGCGCATCCGGTTGTGGCGCGATCGCGAGCATCCGAAGGGCGTCGCCTTCCCGGGCGACCCCCGCAATCTTGAGAAAAACCGGTACGACCGCGCGCAGCTGAACGAGCTGGGCGAGCGCCTGCTGGGGGTGAAATCGTGGAGCGAATGACGCGGCGGCTCGCAACGGTCGGACTGCTGGCCGTCGCGCTCCTGATTCCGGCATCGCTCCGCGCCCAGGATGCGCCGCGCCTCATTGACGAGATCCGCACCCACGAGGGTGATGCCGCCGTGTGGTGGACCGGACACAACGGCTGGTTGATCAAGTCGGGAGATCTGCTCGTAGGCACCGACCTCGTTCTCGAATATCCGGGTAGGCTGGAGCCTTCACCGATTTCAGCGATGGAGCTGGCGCCCGAGCTGGACGTCGCCTTTATCACACACGGACACGGCGACCATTTCGGGAGGCGGACGGTGCGCATTCTGCTCGAGCATTCCGACTGCATCTTCGTCATCCCGGCCAGCACGGTTGACATCGCCGAAGAGCTCGGCATCCCGACGGAACGCCTCGTGATCGCCGAGCCGCGTACGTCGTTCAGCGTGCGTCGGGTTCAGGTCGACGCGATACGCGCCATCCACGGCGATCAACTGTCTGCCGTTTACATCGAAGCGAATCTCCTGGACTGCGGCTATCTCATCACGCTCGACGGCACATCGCGGCACGATGGCGTACGACGAGGCCAACCGCTTCTGGGCGAAGGGATACCCATTTGAGGTGAAGACGATGCTGTCGCAGGCGCTGCAGAATCGATATCACGTCGTCGAGATGGGCGAGCGGACGGACATTCGCTGAACCAGGCGCGCGCGCCCATCCTTCTTGCCGGCCGCCGTCAGAGGGGCGCGCCCTCAGGTTGTGATTTACGCCCGCATTCTGGATACTGATGGGGCATGCGGCCACCCTCGTTTGAACCGACTTCTGGAACTCCAGGTACAGGACATGAAATTCGGCCTCCTCTCGGTATCGTACTCGGGACTCTGGTACGACGGTGAGCCGCTCTCTCTCGAACGACAGATCCGAAAAGCCCGCGAGCTGGGCTTCGACGGACTCGCGATCGAAACCAAGCGGCCCGTCGCCTCGCCGATCGATCTTTCGGCATCGGACCGGGACAACATCAGGGCCGCCGCCGACGGCGAAGGCATCGAGCTGTGTGCCATCGAGAGCATGTCCAACTTCGCGGGGCGCACGATGGAAGACCGCGAAAACAATCTGGCCATGATGGGCGAGGTGCTCGACCTCGCCCACGACCTCGACGTGGATCTCGTAAAGATTTTTGCCGCCTGGCCGGGCATCGTGAACGACGAGGAAGACACGTCCTTCTACGCGCCGTACGAACGCGGCGACTACTACAAACAGCAGTACGGGCCGGATCTTCGGCGCTGGCACCGGGCCATCGAGGGCATCCGCGAGGTGTCGGAGTGGGCGGAGGATCTGGGCATCACGCTCGCCCTGCAGAACCATGCGCCCGTCCTGCGTCCAGGCTACGAGGACGCCCTGGCGATGATGAACGAGATCGACCGGGACAACGTCCGCCTCTGCATCGACGCCCCCCTGTTCGACGGGCGGCAGTCCAACGACTACATGCGAGAGGCCGTCGAAGCGTGCGGCGACGACATCCTCCTGACCCATTTCGGCTCGTGGAATTTCAGCGCGGACGAGGACGGGGAGCCCGTGCAGGATGTCGCCCCGAACATCGCGGTGCGCGTGAACTACGAAGCCTTCATCGAAGCGCTCTGGGAGTTCGGCTACGACGGCTATCTCGTCGCCGAATACTGCCTTCCCTGCCTTCGCAGTCATCAGCTCGCAGGCATGGACGGCATCGAAGAGGCGACGCGTCTTTCGCTCGCGTACATCAAAGAGACGGTGCAGCGTACGGCGGACGTGCACGCATGATCGCGACCGACCTCCCCCGTTTTACAGTTCGGTTCAGGGCACGCGAAGTATGAGCGGATGGCTGACGGCGCGCCTGCGCCTCATGATGTTCCTCCAGTTCTTCGTCTGGGGCGCCTGGTATGCCACGGCCGGCAACTATATGTCCGCCGTGGGCATGACCGACGCCATTTACTGGGCGTATATGGCCAGCCCGATCGGATCGCTCGTCTCCCCCTTCTTTCTGGGCATGATCGCCGATCGCTATTTCCCGGTCCAGAAGGTGATGGGCGTGATGCACCTGTTGAGCGGTACGTTCGTCTTCTCCGCCCCGTTCGTCGCGGAGGGCGACTTCGTCTCCACACCGCTTTTCCTGGTACTGCTGCTGCTGCATATGGTGTGCTACATGCCCACGGTCGGACTCGCCATGGCCACGGCGTTTCATAACCTGGAGGATCGCGAACAGCAGTTTCCGCTGATCCGCGCGTTCGGGAGTATCGGGTGGATCGGCGCGGGCGTGCTCGTGAGTTACGTCCTGCACGCCGACGAGACCGCCCTCCCCATGCAGATCGCCGGTGTGGGCGGCATCCTCATGGCCGGCTACTGCTTCACGCTGCCCAACGTCCCGCCACCCGCGGCAAGCCGGCGCACGACGTTTCGGGAAATCATCGGCATCGATGCGCTGAAGCAGCTCGGGTCGAAATCGTTCGCGATCTTCATCGTCAGCCTGGTGCTGACGAGCATTCCCCTGGCCACATACTACGCCTACGTGCCCGTGTTCTTGAACGCTGCGGACATCGCGGATCCCGCCTTCAAGATGACGTTCGGACAGATGTCCGAGATCGTCTTCCTGCTCCTGATGCCGTGGTTCTTCACGAAGTTCGGCGTCAAGCGCGTCCTCCTCATCGGCATGACGGCCTGGGTCGTGCGGTACGGTCTGTTCCTGACCGGCGCGATGGGAGCACCGACCCTGTTCATCCTCATCGGGATCGCGCTGCACGGCATCTGCTACGGCTTCGTCTACATCGCCGGACAGATCTATATCGACAAGAAGGCGGATCCAACCATTCGCGCCCAGGCGCAGGGCCTGTTCGTGCTGGTCACGTACGGAATCGGACAGGGCATGGGTACACTCATCGCCGGGGGCGTCTTCAACCGCGTCGTAACCGGCGAGGCGCTCCAGGAATGGCAGCTCTTCTGGCTGATGCCGCTCGGCTTTGCCGCGTTCGTGACGGCGCTCTTCGGTTTCTTTTTTCGGGAGGATGTGGACGCCGCGGCCACGTCGGCGTAGTCGTCCGGGCCGCAGCTGACGTGAATTACTGGCTTTGGCTGAACGTCAACAGATCCGGGGCACCAACGTCGGCTTGACGGCACTCTACACGTTCCTGTACGAGTTCCTGAACGAATAACTCAGTCGACTGAGTTATTCGTTCAGGTCACAACCTAGTATCTGCCGGACGCGCTAATTCGGGAGAATCACCGGGGAGCCTGGTATCAGTTCGCCGTTCGCGTGGCCGGCCGGGGCATCGATGCCTCTAGTCCGCCACCTCCACGACCAGGTCCACCTCCACGGCGATATTTCCCGGAAGCGCCCCCATCCCGACGGCGGCCCTTGCGTGGCGTCCCTTCTCGCCGAAGACCTCCACCATCAGATCGGAGCAGCCGTTGACGACGGCCGGCTGCTGCGTGAAATCGGGCGCCGAATTGACCATACCCATCACCTTGACGATCCGGTTGACGCGATTCAGGTCACCGAGCTCGTCTTTGAGCACCGCCAGTAGATTGATGCCGGTAAGGCGCGCGGCCTCATAGCCTTCTTCGACGGTCAGGTCGCTGCCGAGCTTGCCCTGAATCTGACTGCCGTCGGGATGGGTAGGTCCCTTGCCGGAAAGGAACAGCAGATTGCCGGTACGGACGGCGTTTACGTAGTTGGCGACGGGCGCCGTGGGCGCGGTGAGTTCGATCCCGAGCTCGGCGAGCCGTGCCTCGACGTCCTGTCCGGCTGCGTTGGATGTCATCATGAATACGGGAATCATCATGGCTGCGAGTAGCTGTCTTATCTGCATGGTCGTTGGAATGAGATTGGAACCTTGTAGTTCACCTCAATACAGGAACGCGTAATTGATCTTGAGCATGAACACGTTACCCGGAAAGATGCCGAACGTATCGGAGATCTGCTCGGAATAGGGGCGATCGTAAGGCGAAGCATCCCACGGGCCGAGCGGGTTCAGGGCGTCGTCGGCACGGCGGCTCTGCGTCCACACGGCGAACAGCTCCGATCCCGGCCGGTACTCCCATCGGAGCACGGCATTGAACTGAAAGCTGCTTCGCGCGAGCTCGTAACGTTTGGGGAAGGCGTCGAACCGAGCATAGGTATCCGGGTCGGTAAGAATACGGAAATCGTCATACCGCGCCCGCGCGACGAAAAACTGGCTGTAGAACTGGAGGGCCAGGTCCGGCGTGAACGTGTAGTTCGTGCGGAGCGTGAGGTCGAACGTACGGGTGTCGCGAGCGCCGAAGACAGGGACGCGGTACCGGTCGGTGCCGTCCGTCGTCAGCACGCCTGCAAGAATCTCATCGAGCCGGCCGCCGTCGTCGAACGGAACGAACCTCGGATCGACGCCACCCGACTCGCGGATGGCCCAGCCGCCATCCTGGCGCCGGAATTCCTCGTTGGCGGCCCACTCTCGCGTCCCGTCGCCCCACTCGACGTTAACCTCGGCGCCGAGCCCAAGCCGCGACCGCACGTTCCACTCGGCATCTACGCCGCCGGCATACGTCATGCCGCCGTCGTCCTCGAACTGTACGCCGGCCTCGGGTTCGAGCCGCCACTCGCGGCGCGAGTCCGTCGCAAACGCTCCCCCGAGTTCGAAGGCCATCGGGATCGCGTTGTATCCCAGGCCGCGCGTTTCGAATTGGTCGTATCCGCCGAAATGATTGTCGAGGGAGGCATCCACCGAGACGGTCTCGAAGCTGCGCAGCGTCCACTCCGAATTGACGGCGAACCGGCCGCCCAGGTTGACGCCCTCGTCGTAGGACCACTGGTTGAACGTGTACGCACGTGCCTCGGCCCGCTGAAACGGACCGAAGTCGCGCCCGGCATTCAGGTCGTGCCCGAACCGTCCGACCACGCCCCAGGTGTTATTGTAGCGCTGCCTGCCGAGGTCGTTAGGCTCGAACCGGTCGTCGATAAAATCGGCGCCGAACTCGTACGTCCACGTACCCTGGCGCCGCCCGGCGGCGACCTGTCCCGTGAAGCCCGTTTCAAGATCCGTTCCCCTCGTAAAGGCCGTGAAACCCCGCAGCCCATAGGTGTTATCCGCGAAGCGCAGATCCCAGTCCGCCCCGCCCGCGACCACCCGCCCGTCAAGTCCGTTGAAGCCGGTAACCATTCCCCCTGCGGTAGAATAGCGTCCGATTTGCTGGCTGAGCCTCGCCGCGCCGTAGTGACGGTTCGATTCGCCGATCAGTTCGTGACCTGTCGCCGCGCCCAGTACGCCGAACGAAAGTCCGTCGCCCGTGCGGCCGGAAACCTTGGCGGCGCCGAGAATCGGATTCTGTGCCCCGATGCGCCGCGTGTATAGCAAATTGCCGCGACTTACGAGGGGAAACTGATAGATCTGGGACCCTTCGACGAAAAAAGGCCGTCGCTCCTCGAAAAACGTTTCGAACGCCGTGAGATTTAGCTCGGCGGGGTCGGACTCCACCTGGCCGAAGTCCGGATTTACCGTCGCGTTCAGCGTCACGTTCGACCCGAGCCCCACGCGCAGGTCCCCTCCCACGTCCACCCCCGTCTCGTGCAGCGCCGTGCCCGACTCCGTCGGATCCTCCACCCGGTCGAGCCGCGAAAGCGTGTACGGCGTAATCTGCACGTTGCGCCGCGGCTCGATGCCGCGGATGCCCTGCAGCGTACCGTATTGGGCGATCAGGTTGGCCCGTTCCGTACGCGGCACGAGGGGCCACTCGGAGACCTCGCCGAGGCGCGGGATCTCGCGTGAGAAACGGATGCCCCAGGTCTGCACGTCCGACCTCGAGAAGCGGAGCATGCTGTACGGGATCTCCATCTCGACGACCCATCCATCGGCCGTTACGCGAACCGCAGAATCCCAGATGGCATCCCACGACGTATCGCCGCCGTCTCCCGGTCCGGGAGCCGGACGGGCTCCCTCCGTTTGCTGCGCGTCATACTCGACGCCGGCGGCATTGACGGCAAAAAGGAATGCCGTACGGCGATCCAGATGGGCGTCGATAGACACCGCGAACCAGTCGGCCTGCATATACTCGTCGCGCCGCCCCAGCGTACGCTGAATGCGTTCGGAATCTTCATCGAACAGCGTCGCCCCGACGACGAGACTGCTCGGACCGTACAGCACGCGCACCTCCGAGGGCTGCGTGGGCGGGTCTCCTTCCCTCGGCTCAAACTGAACGAATTCGTCCATGCGCTCCGCAGCCGACCAGCTCGGTTCGTCGAGCCGTCCGTCGATCTGTACGTCTCCCTCCAGTACTCCCGCCGTCATGACCGACGACCGGCTCTCGCGAGACGGGACCTGATCGGACTGTGCGCGGACGAGGGGCGGTGCCAAAACGAAGAGGATGAGGACAAAGGGCAGCGCCCTCCACAACCTTCTCATGCGTTCAAGACGGGGTTTTTGAGCATTGACGGACGTAAAGGAGTCCTAAAATACGCACCAATGATGGAGCCGTTCATTTCAGCGACGAACGCCAGTCCTTCGTATACTTCCACGGAATGACTTGGTATACTGAATGATGATCTGCGTCCTCACGAACGACACGATACGATGAAGACCGAAACCGGACGCCACGCCGCACCACGTCGCCGTTTTCTCAAACACGCAGCCGCTGGAACGCTCGGACTCTCTCTGTCGGCCCTGCCTGGCTGGACCGACCGCACGACGTCGCCCTCGAGCAAGCATGGCTTAGAGTCCCTGGACGACCGCGTGCGGCTCGGCGTCGCGACGTACTCGCTCCGGGAGTTCTCCCGTGAAGAGGCCATCGCGATGGTGAACGCCCTCGGCGCGACGACCGTCAGCGTGAAATCGTTCCACCTGCCGTACGAGCTCTCGGACGCGGAGATCAGATCGGCCGTCTCCGAGTTTCACGACGCCGGCCTGACCATCGAGAGCAGCGGCAACAACACCATCAGCGAAGACACGGACGAACACGTCCGGATGTTCTTCGAATACGCCCGTGCATCGGGCATTCCCATGCTCGTCATCGCGCCGCATCCGGACACCTTGCCTCGTATCGAGCAATTCGTCAAGGAGTACGACATCAGCGTGGCCATCCACAATCACGGACCGGAGGACCCGCACTATCCCGCCCCGAGCGACGCGCTCCGGCTCATCGGCGATATGGACCCGCGCATCGGACTGTGCGTGGACGTCGGCCATACGGCGCGAACGGGCAACGACGTCGTACAGGAGATCGCCGATGCCGGCGACCGCGTGCTCGACATGCACATGAAAGACCTGCAGGATCTGACCGATCGCGACAGCCAGTGCATCGTCGGAGAAGGAAAGCTGCCCGTGCCGGCCATTTTCCACCAGCTGGTCGATATGCAATACGCCGGCAGCGTCAACCTCGAATACGAGATACATCCCGACGACCCTCTCCCAGGCATGCAGCGGTCGTTCGCCTACATGCGCGGCGTGATTGCGGGCATGGAGTAGCATTCGTATGATTACCGGCCGATGGCATCAGGCACGCCGGCATGGTGTCGAAATACCTCTACCGGTTGTCCGTCTCGATGGATCACCCTATTGCGGATCCGCTCGCGAGCGTTCTCCAGCTGCTCGTCGGTCAGCTCGGGGTAGTACTTATACTGGCCTTCCGGTCCCCATTGGCTCACGTATTCGGTACCGGCCGCTACCTTCCGGTCGACGTAGCCCGTGATGTCTACCCCCGTGTTTCCGTCGTTGGTGTCGTAGAAAAGGTATTCTTCGATCTGGTGCGCTTCGAGGCCGTGATTGACGAGGTGACCCGTATAGAGCAGCGGCCACTCGGCCGCCCTCGCCGCGTCGGCGGCCAGATACGAGGCCGAACGGTGATCTGACTTGTGCCAGCGAAGCTCCTGCTGCCCCGGATCGAACGCCATCATCACGTTCGGCTGCAGGCGACGGATCTGATATACGATGCGCTCGATGGCTTCCTCACGATCGGCGTATTCGAGCCGACCGTCATCGTAACCCAGGTTGATGTAATTTTCTTCCGGAATCCCCAGTGCGGCCAGCGCGGCGACCTCTTCTCCACGACGGATCTCGGCAAGCTCGATCATGGACAGATCCGGATCCTTGGTCCCGACGTTGCCGAGCGTCATGAGCAACACGTGAACGTCGTTGCCGCGATCCTGGAGCATAGACAGCGTTCCGTGAGATCGCGAATCGTCATCCGGATGGGCGCCCACAAAGAGGATCGTCTTCCCCGACCACTGCTCTACAGGCGTCTCGGGTTGCGCTAGGACGACCGCCGGTAAGAAAACGATGGTGAGACAGAACCGTGCGATGCGTTTGATCATATGCCTTTACCTGTCTATTGGAGACCCCAGCCATCCGTGAATGCCCGTCTATGGTCATTGCCGGCATGTGGACGTGCGGCCACCAAATGACCTTATACTACTATACACAATCTGGAAGCGTCGCGACAGCGGCCTTTCCGTCCGTACGCGCTTTATCACCCGCCAGTATAGAAGCATAGATGCACCCGACGCAGAGACTGTTCGTTCTGATCGCAAGCTGCCTGCTCATCGGACCGACCGGCACCGTGTCCGTCTACGGAAGGCAAATCACCGCCGACGATGCTCCTCCGTCCGTTCGTGCCGAGCCCCTGCCCTCCGGCGCCACGCTCCACTTTGACGGACGGCTCGACGAACCGTTCTGGGAGGATGCCGAGCCCATCACGCGTTTCCTGATGCAGGAACCCCGGGAGGGCGGCGAGCCCACCGAGCGAACGGAAGTCCGCATCATGTACGACCAGAACTACCTGTACATCGGCGCGATGCTCTACGACAGCGAGCCCGACGGTATTCTCGCCTTTCAGAAGCGACGCGACATGAGTCTCGCGACGGACGATCGCTTCATGTGGATCATCGACACCTTCAACGACGGGCGTTCGGCATACTTCTTCGAGATTAATCCGGCTGGACTCCTAGGCGACGGGCTCGTGCGAACGGGACAGGGGACCACCATCAATAAGTCGTGGGACGGCTTGTGGGACGTGCGCGTCCGTCGCGGGCCCAACGGATGGAGCGCCGAGATTCTCATCCCTTTTCGTACGCTCAATTTCAACCCGGACCAGGACACCTGGGGCATCAACTTTCAACGAACGATCCGGCGGAAAAATGAAGAGCTGCTGTGGACGGGACACCGTCGCAACCAGGGACTCTGGCGTCCGCAGAACGCCGGCGACCTCGTCGGACTTGAGGGGATGTCGCAAGGACTCGGTCTTGAAGTCGCGCCCTATGCCCTCGGATCGGCAACGCGTACGTGGGTGGACGAGGATACGGACACCGGCACGAGGTCCGACGCCGGCTTCGACGTGACCTACAGCATGACGCCCAATCTCCGCGCCTCGGCCACGATCAACACCGATTTCGCGGAGACGGAGGTCGACGAGCGACAGGTCAATCTGACGCGCTTTCCCCTGCAATTTCCCGAACAACGCGATTTCTTCCTGGAGGGATCCAGCGTATTCGAGTTCGCTCCGTCGAGCAACGTCAACCCGTATTTCAGCCGTCGCATCGGACTCGAGCAAGGGCAGGTCATCCCCCTTCTCTTCGGGGGGCGGCTGGCAGGCCAGGTGGGCGACTACGACATCGGACTCATACAGGTGCGCACGCAGGAATCCGGCGACTTCCCGACGGAGGATTTCACCGCGGCCCGGCTCGTGCGCAATATCTTCACTGAGAGCATGGCCGGTCTCATCTACACGCGCAGAGCCGCACATGGATCAGGCACCCCCGGCGACCACCACACGTTCGGTGCCGATCTGGAGCTCGCGACGTCGCGGTTTCGCGGCGACAAGATCCTCCAGTTCCAGGCCTTCTTCGTGGGGCACAACGATCCGGCGCCGGATGCCCGTACGAACCTGTGGGATCGATCGTCGCGTGGAATTCGAATCGACTATCCCAACGACCCCTGGGCCTTCGCTACGTCGTACCGTGAGTTCGGCGAAGCCTTCGACCCCGCCGTGGGCTTCGTACAGCGGCGCGGCTTTCGCCGATTTCAGCCGACCCTCGAATACCTGCCCCTCATGGAAAACAGCGACCTCGTGCGCGAGCTCCTCTTCGAATGGCGTTTCGAGTATCTGACGAACCTCGACTTCGAGCCCGCTACGGTAGAAACGCGTTTTACGCCCGGCATCCGCTTCGAGACCGGCGACGAAATCGGCGTCAGCGTCTCGCGCAATTTCGAACGCCTCTTCGGACCGTTCGACATTCGGCGAGACGGCGGCATCATCGTCCCTTCGGGCGGGTACCTGACGTGGACGGGCGAGGCCGAGGCGAGTACCGCCGCTCACCGCCGCGTCAGGCTTTCGGGATCCGTCAGCCACGGCAGCTTCTGGACGGGAACGCAGACGGGATACTCGGCCGTCGCCACCGTCCGACCGTTCCCCGGGCTCAATCTGTCGGCCTTCTGGAGATTCGACGACGTGCGCTTGCCGGAGGGCAACTTTTCCGCCCGGCTGCTCCGTGCATCAGGAAGTCTCGACCTGACGCCCCGCATCTCCCTGACGTCGAACGTCCAGTATGACAACCTCTCCGAGCTGATCGGCCTGTACGGGCGGTTCCGCTGGACCATCCAGCCGGGAAGCGATCTCTACGTCGTCTACACGCACAACTGGATCAACGACGTGATGGAAATACGACCCCTCGGGCAGCAAGCGGCGACGAAGCTGACGTACACGCATCGGTTCTAAGCGGCTTTGCACCCAAAGGAGCATTGGCCCTATCTTCGTCCAGCCCCACTACCAGCGCGGACAGCTGAATTCGGACCACCGTTCACCCACCAGATAAACCCATGCCCGTCCCGACGAGAATTTTTTTACCGGAAGACAAGGCACCGACGCACTGGTACAATATCGCGGCCGACATGGCCGGCCTGGATGCCGAAATGTCACCCGTACTTCACCCCGGCACGGGAGAGCCGGTCGGACCGGACGATCTCGCGCCGCTCTTTCCCATGGCCCTCATTCAGCAGGAGGTCAGCACCGAGCGATGGATAGAGATTCCCGAAGAGATCCGGGAGATCTATCGGCTGTGGCGGCCCACGCCGCTCGTGCGCGCCCGCCGGTGGGAGGAAGCACTCGGCACGCCCGCCAAGATCTATTACAAGTACGAAGGCGTCAGCCCCTCGGGCAGTCACAAGCCCAACACCTCCGTCGCTCAGGCTTACTACAACGCGAAGGAGGGCACCAGGCGCATCGCGACCGAGACGGGGGCCGGACAATGGGGAAGCGCCCTCAGTTTTGCCTGCAAGGTGTTCGGCATCGAATGCCACGTCTACATGGTGAAGGTGAGCTACGAGCAGAAGCCTTACCGGCGCGTGCTCATGGAAACCTTCGACGCCTCGGTTACGCCCAGCCCCAGTAATAAAACCCAGGCGGGACGCGACATCCTGGCAAAAAACCCCGACAGCACGGGCAGCCTCGGCATCGCGATCAGTGAGGCCGTGGAAGAGGCGGCGACGCGCGACGACACGAAATACTCGCTCGGCAGCGTGCTCAACCACGTGCTCCTACACCAGACCGTCATCGGACAGGAAGTACTGGCACAGCTCGAACTGGCCGGTGCGGGATGGCCGGACGTGATCGTCGGCTGCACGGGCGGGGGCAGCAACTTCGGTGGATTCGCCTTTCCGTTCCTGGGAGAAACGGCCTCGAACGGCCGCACCACGCGCATCATCGCCGTCGAACCCGCCGCCTCACCCAGCCTTACGAAAGGACGCTTCGCCTACGACTTCGGCGATACGGGTCGGATGACGCCGCTGATGAAGATGCATACGCTCGGACACGATTTTGTCCCGGCGCCCATCCACGCGGGAGGGCTCCGATATCACGGCATGAGTCCGCAGGTGAGCGCGCTGCTCGAGGCCGGGCGCATCGAGGCCCGGAGCGTCCTGCAAAACCCGATGTTTGCCTCCTGCACGAGCTTCGCTCACAGCGAAGGCATCCTCCCAGCCCCCGAAGCTG
Source organism: Rhodothermales bacterium (assembly GCA_040904565.1). Taxonomy (GTDB): domain Bacteria; phylum Bacteroidota; class Rhodothermia; order Rhodothermales; family VXPQ01; genus JBBDTI01. The sequence continues at coordinate 44,154 of JBBDTI010000054.1, read as the reverse complement.
GCCACGCCGTGTGGGGTGCCATGGAAGAAGCGCTCCGCTGCAAGGAGGAAGGCTCCGCCGAAACCATCGTCTTTGCGTTGTCCGGGCACGGCCACTTCGACCTCTCCGCTTACGAGGCCTACCGCGCGGGCGAGCTTCCCGACTACGAATATTCGCAGGACGCCGTAGACGAGAGCCTCGCCGCCCTGCCGAACGTCGGCTCGTAGCACCAGGAAGAAACGTGCGCGTGGGGCTGTGGCGGCGTTCACACTGCGCGGCCCCACATCCCGGCCCCGCACCCCAGCCCCGCATCCCGGCCCGACAGCCCGATCACACCCGGTCACACAGCCCGGCCGCATGCCGGAATTAGAGGTAGCCGTTCTCTTCGAGAAAGCGGACCCAGACCTCATAGCCGGCTGCGTTGAGGTGCAGGCCGTCGTTCGTGAAGCGCTCGTCCAGCCGTCCCATCCGGTCGAGGAAGAGCGGGTAGATGTTCACGAAATGGGCATCGGTCTGCGCCACGGTTCCACGGAGCAGCCGGTTGAGGCGGACGACCTGGTTCTCCTTGTCGTAATGCTGCGGGAATAGGTCTACCGACGGGTTTACCGGGAGCACGCTCTGAACGTATACCGTCGTGGCCGGACTCTCAGCCCGTACCTCCTCGACGATCTGTCGCACGTTGTCGGCAACGACCTCTTCGGGGATATCCTTACCGATGTCGTTGATCCCTATGAGGAGGAAGAGCTTCGACGGGCGACGCCGCGTGACGTCGTCGAGCCGCTCCAGCACGCCGAAGGTGATGTCCCCTCCAATCCCCCGATTCACGACGGTCTCGTCGCCGGTCAGCGAAACCCAGTCGCCGCCTTCGGTGATGCTGTCGCCGAGGAAGACCGTGCGCCCCATTTCCACGGGCTGCGCCTCGAAGGATGCGACGCGGTTATCGTAGTGCTCCGGAAGGAACGGCTCCGTGTCAAACAGCCGCTGGTTTGTTACGGGCTCCCGAGTTATAACCTCCTGAGCCATCACCTCCTGAATCATCACCAACTGCGGTAGCAGCAGGATCAGAAGAACCGCGATCCACTGCAGCACTACGACCGGCGACATCGCCCGCATTGCATCGGCGCTGCGCGAAGCGACGGCAGACTGGCAGAAACCGCCCCGAATGGCACGATGCGACGAAAATAGATGTACGTTGCCAGAAAGCATGTAACGTGCACGCATGTGATGGAAGTGCTTAAAGCCCCTATTCTGATTTCATCAACGACGTAAAGCTGGTCTCGGGAAGAGTGAAGCTCGCCTCCCCGCCGACGACCCGCACGGCGTCCGCCTCTTCCATACCGCGCTCTTCATCCGTAACGAAGAAGCGAAGTGCGTCGAGGCCGTCCGGAAGGCCGGACAGCGTAACCTTGCGCGTCGGACCGTTATTGACGAGATGCACGGCATAGACGCTGCGGTCAACGTCACCGACGGCAGCCACCGTTACATCCGAGCGATCGACCTCGACGGGCAGGTACCGGACGTCTTCCGGCGTCGAGGCCAGCTGCTTCAGGTTCCAGAACCGCTGCGTCGGGTGCAGCGGATCTTCGTCATTCCCGAAGATGCCCCCGCCCGCCAGCGGCGAATAGTCCGCCGTCAACTGCCACTGTAGAATCGTGAGCGGCTGACACAAAGCCATAATTCGCATGTAGAGATTGATCTCCTCTCGCGCGTACGTCTCCTCGAGAAAGATGTCCGGATACCGCCACGCTCCGGCATCGACACTTCCTCCCCCGACCACGAGAGGAAGATCCATCCGTTCCGCCACCTCGTCCCATTCCCTCAGATTCTCCCTCGACCATCCGCGCCACGAGTGGAACGAGACGGCACCAATATAGGGGTGCGTGGCGGGGTCCTCCACGGCTACGTCGACGAAATCGTATCCCGTGATGTCGGCCGTATCACCCAAGAGGAGCTTCGTCTTCAGCCCCCGTTCCTCGAAAAGTACTCCCAGGTGCCGGAGTAGATGGGCGTGCTCTTCCGGCGTCTGCCTCACGGCGATCCCGAGATCGGACTCATTGAAGGAAAACATCTCGACCTCTACGCCATATTCCTCCTTCAGATAAAGGACGTAGTCGGCTATCGACGCGTAAATCCGGTCGATCTTGTCGCGGCGGAGGGCGTTGCCGAAGCGGCCGTCCGGTCCCCTGCCTCTGCGGCGTTCGCCCTCGATGGCCCACTCCGGTGCAAACCATGCGGCGAGCATGACGGGGATGTCCATCTCGTAGGCGCGCTGCGCCATCTCCATCGATGTGGCCACTCTGGGATGCAGCTCTCCGGCACGCGCCGCCTCGATGGGATCCACCTCTTCTTCCGCGTGCCACAGCATCCACGGCATGTCCACCCGCGCCCATGCGACCCGGAGGTTTTCCAGGCTGTATTCGATCACCTGCCGGTCCGTCCGGGGATTCTGAAGCCGGAAGTTGCCGCCCAGCCCGACGAACCGTCGTCCCGGCTGCGAGGGATCGATGCGCACGTGGACCGGGCGCCGGTCGATGTGGCCGTTCGCGCGCAGCAAGAACGATTTCCGTTCGACCTGTCCCGTCGATACCGGACCGCTCGCGATCGCCAGGTAGACCTGCACGTTTCCGTCCTCACCTCGACGCACGACGATCTCCGTCGGCTCATCCGTCGTCACCTCGATCCGTTGTTCGCGGCCTGACACGCGGAGCCCGCGTGCATTCACCCGAATATATTCTTTCGGCCCGCCTGCCTGCGCGTCGGAGAGGCGGACGTCCGCCGGATCGATGAGATGCACGGTTCCGCTTCCATATCGATCTTCGGGGAGTGCGATGCTGAAATACACCCCCGACAGGCTGGAATCGGCCCGCGACGTGAACTCCACGTCTACATGGGCTTCGCCGACACCCACGTTCTCAACCACCTGCGAGAAAAACATGCTGTCGATGCTCGTCGAAACGAACTGTCGTCCGTTCCGTCGCGCGTAGGATGGCCGCTGCCGCTCTTTCGCCGTACGGCTGATGTCATTCCACCTTGGGCCGACGACCCGGAGGCTCGTCTCGAACTCCATCAGCTGCCCTTCAATGCGAATCCCGGTGACGTTGCCCCAGGCCTGCACCTCCGCCTGTCCAAATGCGACGAACGGAAGCAGGAGCGCCAGCGCGATCATCCAGCCTGTGCGGCAGTACCACGTCATACTCGTCGTACCTCGTCCTCCTGTGACACGATTCTCGCGGTCCGTGCTCGTCCGATGATACCACTTTTCGCCGGCAGGTCGAAGACAGCCTTCTCGGTGCAGGCCGGAATGAACCGCATCCGGGCCACAGGCAGCTTGCGTTCTGCCGCCCGATCGGATCCGTGAATCCATTTGGACGTACGCGCGATGGACTCACATTCACTTCATCCCAGGATAGTGCAAGTCGTGACAACTTCGCTACCTTCCGCGCGACGTAGCGATTATAATGCACGGCTGTGCGGCGTAGAGTCCATACGCCGCCTTGACGCAGTTACACCAGGACGTCTCTAACGAAAATGAAGTATATCGAACCCGCATTGCGGAATTCAACCCTGTTCTGTTTTATCGTCGCCCTCGCGCTGGCGGCGTCGCCGCTTCGGGCTCGGTCGACGGCTGAGATTGCGGAGTACCTCGAAGCCAATCACGAGCTCGCCCGGTCTGCGCTGGATCACAGCTCGGCGACGGTCGGACCGCCGTATCGATTTGAACGTGAAGGTGCCTTTCCGGATTTTCTCCAGGGAAAGGTGTTCGTTTACGACTGGTCCCGACGCTGGATCAAATACGGAGACATGGTCGACGGTACCTTCGTAAACGACCGGGAAAGCGACGTCAGGACGCCGCCCTATCGCGTCGAGATTTCGGCGACGCGCCTGACCGACGTTCGGCTTTTCGACCAGCTTACGCTGACGACGCCGATATCGATGGAGCTGGGGCCCGACGGCAGTATCTACGTCGCCGAATACGACGGCTTCCGGGATCCCGGTGAAAACGCCCAGGTGACCCGCTACCGCTGGGTCGCCGATGAATAACATGAGTCCGGGGCTCTGCGCCCCACGGACGCACGGAATCAACCATACGCAGGTTTCTTACTCATCGCATCGAGGTATCATTATGGATCGTCGTTCATTCTTACAGCGCACCGGTGCCGTCCTGGCCGGCGGCATGGCATGGAGCCGCATCGGCTACGCCGGCGTCGCCCGCGCCGACCTGTCCAACATCGGCGTGCAGCTCTACACGCTGCGCAGCATCATCGGCGACGATGTCGTCGGCACGCTGGAGGACATCTACAGAATCGGCTACCGCAATCTGGAATTTGCAGGCTATTACGGCCATTCACCGCTCGAGATGAAGCAGATCATCGACGACATCGGCCTGCACGCCCGCTCCGGACACTTCGGGCTGAATGATTTTCAGGAGGATGCGGACGCGGTGCTCGAAGGCGCCGCCACGCTCGGAATGGAATACGCCATCGTACCGTCTCTTCCGGGAAGCATGCGCTCCGACATCGACGCGTACAAGTCCGTTGCCCAGACCTTCAACGAGCTCGGTGAAAAAGCGCGAGAGTATGACATACAGTTCGGCTACCACAATCACAGCTTCGAATTCGAGGAGATCGACGGACAGATCCCGTACGACGTTCTGCTCGACGAGACGGACGACGACCTCGTCGCGATGGAGCTCGATCTGGCGTGGATCGTGAACGCCGGGCACGATCCCCTGGCCTACTTCAATCGGAATCCGGGACGCTTCCACCTCTGGCACGTCAAGGATCTCACCACTGACGGCGAACTCGCCAACGTCGGCAGCGGCCGCATCGACTTCCCGACCATCTTCGACCACGCCGATCAATCCGGCCTGCGCTACGGCATCGTCGAGCACGATCGGCCGGGACGCGATCCGGTCGCGGCTATCGCGAACAGCTTTATGTACCTGAGCGACATTCTCGGTTGACCTGAATCGACGCCGGAGGCCGCCCGGGGGTCTCACCCACCCGGAAGCGTTTCGGCATCGACGACAAGATGACGGACGCGCTCCCGTCGCCACGTATAGGTGACGTGGAGCCGTCCGTCTTCTGCTTGAATGACGGCCGGATAGGAGAACTCGCCCTGCCCTTCCTCGAGGACGAGCGGCTCGCTCCAGGTGGCGCCGTCGTCGGATGAAACGGCCAGGTGAATGGGGCTGCGGCCGCGCTCCGTGTGATTGTAGATGAGGACGAGGCGACCGTCACTAAGTTTGACCACGTCGATCCCGGCGTTCGGATTGGGCAATCGGGTCGGCCGCGCCTGGCTCCACGTCCGGCCACCGTCGGTCGAAACCGCCTCCGGGACGTAGCCGATGCGGCCCGTCGCACGCATGAGCATCCGTACGACTCCCGGTGACGATTCCCAGAGCGTAGGCTGAATGACGCCATAGAGTTCGCCCGGCACGCCGATGGGCCCGTGCTTCGTCCACGTCCGGCCGCCGTCCGTACTCCGTTCCACCCAGACCGACCAGGTGCGATAGGGGGCGTCGGACGGCGTGCCGCCGGTATATCCGGCCTCGAACGACGTCCCGGCGAGCAGCGTCCCATCCTCCAGCCGGATCGGTTTCGCTCGAATGGGTCCGGTGAGTCCGGCAGGCAGGTACGTCACGTCGCTCCACGTCTGCCCGCCATCCTCCGACGTACGGTACGCTCCAACCCATTCGCGTGGACTCGGTCCCACTTTGAAGTACAGCGTCGTGGTCTCGCCGCCGTGATAGAGCACCGGATTCCAGCAAGGCATCTCCGGATAGGACGTGACCGCCCGCGGCATCGTCCAGGGCTCGCTGCCGGACTTCCGCGCGACCCAAATCTCGACGTCGGGCTCCCCTTCATCCGACCCTCCGAACCACGCCGCAAGGAGCTCTCCCGGCGCCGTCTCCACGATCGTCGACGCGTGCGCGCTCTCGAACGGGACGTCCTCGAAAATGAATCCCCGCGATAGCACGGCGTCCTGCGCCCACGCCGGCGTCACGGCCGCCACGAGGGCAACGCCCAGGATAAGGCCCGCGCGTGCAGCCATAACGGCCATATTGTGGATTGTCGTTATGTACCGAATCGATGGCATGTTCGTCATCATGTTTGCCCTGAAATGGCTCGTTGCTCCGATATGTGAACGCGATCATCGCTCGACACTCCATCATTATACGGCTACCTCCCCGTCAGACGGCGCCTTCATAGATACACAGGATGAGACGAGAGGCCTCGCGGGCCGACTCGCCGGTTACCATCGGATCGCGATCGTCCCGTACCGCCTCCACGAAATCGTTCAGGATGGCTTCGTGTCCGAACGTGTCTTCGACGGAGACGGACGCCCCACTGTGGATCGCGCCGGCGGGTTCTGTAGACGGATTCGCAACCCCGTCGACCTCCCAGGTCGTGATGCGGTCGTTTTCGGCAACGACGGATCCGCGTTCGCCGTGCACCTCCAGTCGAGCCGCAAAGCCCGGTTTGGCCAGCGTCGAGGCGACAATCGTGCCGATCATCCCGTCGTCGTGCCGGAGCAGCGCCGCGCCGTGGTCCTCGACTTCGATGTCGTGCGCCAGCGTGCCCATCATACTCACGACCTGCTTCGGCGTCCCGAAGAACCAGCTGTACAGATCTATGTTGTGCGAGGCCTGCTGCACGAACGGACCTCCGCCATCCTCTACCAGCGTACCACGGTACGGCGCGCTGTCGTAATAGGACTGGTCGCGATAAAACTTGACGCTAAGATCGGCCGCGTACAGGCGTCCGAGTCCCTCGTCGTCGAGGACCTTCTTAAGCGCCTGGTTATCCGGACTCATCCGACGCTGATACGCGACGGCGAGCTTCACGCCGGCCTGCCGGCACGCGTCGATCATCGCGTCCATGTTCGCTCGCGTAACGTCCAGCGGCTTCTCCGAGAGAACGTGCTTACCCTGCGCCGCGGCGGCGGCAGCACCCTTGTGATGGAGGCCGGGAGGTGTGGCCAGAATCACGGCGTCAAACGGCGCCGAGATCTCGTCCAGGGTTTCGGCGACGTCCACGTTTCCTTCCACGAACGACGGCCGTCGCGGGCTCCGCGAGACGAAGCCGACGATCTCCTGGCCGTCGAGCTTGTCGACCGCCGAGACGTACGTTCGAGCAATATTTCCCGTACCGATTATTACGTATCTCATCTAGCTTCCAAACAGGTAGTTCAAATAGCATCATGATCGATGTCGAATGTCGTCGACGTCGGCACGTTGCGCTTGCGCGGATCCTCCCTTCACCCTTTCTTGCAGCCTCGACCTACCGTACGGAGTGCAGCAGTTCACCACCAGCATATCCATGAAGATCCTGGTAACCGGTGCCGCCGGCTTTCTCGGCAGCCGCCTCATCAAGATGCTGTTGTCCGGTACGGATCAGGTGCCGAACGTCGATACCATTATAGCCGCGGACCTCAACAGATGCGCGATCGACGACGACCGTATCGACGTGCGGACCGGATCCATCGCAGATCCTCCTTACGTGCGGGGGATCGTGGACGACGACGTCGACGCCGTCGTTCATCTGGCTGCGGTCTTGAGCGGACAGTCCGAGAACGAGTTCGATCTCGGGTTGAAGATTAACGTCGACGCGACGCGGGACTTGCTCGAGGTGTGTCGTGCGCTCGAACGCCGCACCCCGCGCTTCATTTTTTCGAGCTCCCTGGCGGTGTTCGGCGGGGACCTGCCGGAGATCGTGCCGCCCGACATGGTGCTCACGCCGGAGTCGTCCTATGGAACGGGAAAGGCCGTCGCGGAGCTGCTACTCAACGAATACACCCGGCGGGGCTTCATCGACGGCATCGTCTGCCGCCTGCCGACGATCACCGTCCGCGCCGGTACGCCCAATGCCGCGGCCTCGTCCTTCGTAAGCGGCATCATTCGAGAGCCCATGAACGGTGAAGAGAGCGTCTGCCCCGTTCCGCTCGACACCCGGCTGTGGATCAGCTCGCCGGGTACCGCGATCGAAAATCTGGCGCACGCCGTAGGAATGGACGCGACGCCGATCGGACTGCGCCGCTCGCTCAACCTGCCCGGCCTGACGGTCACGCCGAGGCAGATGCTGGACAGTCTCGAGCGTATCGGCGGGGAAAAGGCCCGCCGGCTCGTCCGACACCAGGAAGACGAACGCATCAAGAACATCGTCTGCAGCTGGCCCGGAGCCTTCGACGTCCAACGGGCCCTCGCCCTCGGCTTCCGCCGCGATGCCGGCTTCGACGATGTCGTGCGCCAGTACGTAGACGAACTGGGACGAGAGGCTGCGTGATGGACCCTGCCGCCCCATCCGAACTGCAGCTCATCGGCGGACTCCTGCTGGCGGTCCTGCTGCTCTTGCTGCTCGTTCTGCGGACGAAAATCCACGCCGTACTCGCCCTCGTAGCCGCGGCGTCGGTAGCCGGACTCGTAGGCGGGATGCCGGCGGACGAGGTCGTTGCTTCGATAACGCGGGGCTTCGGCAATACGCTCTCGACGATCGGTCTCGTGATCGGGTTCGGGGTGATGATGGGTCGCCTGCTGGAAGTCTCCGGCGCAGCCGAACGTATGGCGTACAGCCTGATCGAATGGCTCGGGGAGAAACGCGAGGAATGGGCACTTACCGTGACGGGATACGTCGTCTCGGTGCCCATCTTTTGCGACTCCGCATTCGTCATTCTCGTCCCGCTCGTTAAAGCGCTGAGCAAGACGACGGGGAAGTCGGTCATTACGCTCGGCATCTGTCTCGCGGGTGGACTCATGCTGACGCATCACGCCATACCGCCCACGCCCGGTCCACTCGGCATCGCCGGCATTTTCGACGTCGACATCGGGCTGATGATCATGTGGGGCACGCTCTGCACGCTGCCAGGCATCGGAGTCATCGTGTGGTATGCCCGCCGCATGGGCCCGCGGATCGAAACAACGCTGGAAGAAGACGTGCCGAGTGCGGAGGAGGCCTTTGAAACGTTTAAGTCGAACGTAGCGGAACGGTCCAGGGACCTGCCGTCGGTGACCCTCTCCATGGCCCCGATCGTGGTGCCCATCTTCCTGATCTTTCTAAACACGGGCACCTCGTTCCTCGCGGACATGAACCCCGACCTGGCAGGCGCCGCGTGGATACGGTTCTTCGCCTACGTCGGCAATCCGGTGATCGCCGTCGGCATCGGCGTCGTGCTCGCCGCCTATACGCTCGTTCCCGGGCGCTCGCGCGATCAGGTCGTCCGGGACATGGAGAAAGGCGTCGAAAGCGCCGGCATTATCCTGCTCGTCACCGGAGCGGGCGGCGCGCTCGGTGCCGTACTGCGCGACAGCGGGGCCGGCGACGTCATCGGCGAGTCCATCGCCACACTGGCCATTCCTGCCATACTGATTCCGTTTGCCATCGCGAGCATCATGCGCCTCGTACAGGGCAGCGGCACGGTGGCGATGATTACGGGCGCGTCCATCTCCGCACCCATTCTCATGGCGATGCCCGACGTCAACATGGTCTTCGCCGCCCAGGCCGCCGCCATCGGCTCGATGGTCTTCAGCTACTTCAACGACAGCTATTTCTGGGTCGTCAACCGGATGCTGGGTGTAACGGACGCGAAGCAGCAGATGCTGACCTGGTCCGTACCCACGACGCTGGGCTGGCTCAGCTCCCTCGTGATGCTGCTCATCCTTTACGGACTCTTCGGTTAGGTCGCCATGCAGCTCGGCATCATCGCGGACGACTTTACGGGGGCCACGGACGTGGCAGGATTTCTCGTTGCGGCCGGTGTACGTACGACCCAGCTCGTGGGAGTACCTGCCGATGACAGACACTTCGAGGCGGAGGGAGCGTCACAGGCCATCGTCATCAGCCTGAAGTCGCGTTCTTGTCCACCCGAGCAAGCCGTCCGCCACAGCTGCGCCGCCCTCGCCTGGCTGCAACGGCACGGTGCGCACCGCATCTACCAGAAATATTGTTCTACGTTCGACAGCACGACCGACGGCAATATCGGTCCGGTAGCCGACGCGCTGATGGATCGGCTGGAGGCCGACGTAACCGTCGTCTGTCCGGCCCTGCCGGTGAACGGCCGCACGATCTATCACGGGTATCTCTTCGTGAACGGCGTCCTCCTCGAAGAGACGGGCATGCGTCACCACCCCATTACACCCATGACCGACAGCCACCTCGGCCGGCTCATGGAAGCACAGTCTCGTGGACGAGCCGGCGTCGTGCCGGCGGATGTCGTCGATGCCGGGGCGACGGCCGTTCGTCGAGAAATCGACACCCTCGCAGGGGCCGGCATCCGCTATGTCGTCCTCGACGCGCTTCGCTCCGAACATCTCGATACACTCGCCCGGGCCGTCCGCGATCTGCCGCTGACGACGGGAGGCTCCGGGCTGGCCGCCGCACTCGCGCGAGCGTGTGTCGACGACCGTATCGATCCCGTCGAGGCCGCCGCGGCAGGCCGCCCGGACGCCGGCCCAGCGGTCATCCTTTCCGGTTCATGCTCGGACATGACGCGCGCCCAGGTCCGCCACTATGCCGAAGCAGCACCGGCCGTGGCGATGGACGTCGACCGGTGCCTGGACGCGCCGGCCTACGCGCGAGAGCTGGCCGGATGGGTGCAGGACCACCAATCGTCCCGCCACGCTCCCCTCGTATATGCCACGACCGATCCCGGTACGCTGCAGGAGATCCAGCGGCGGATGGGTCCGGACGCGGGCGAGGCTGTCGAGCGAACCTTTGCATCGCTCGCCCGGTTGTTGGCAGACGCCGGGACGACGCGTTTTATAGTCGCCGGGGGGGAAACCTCCGGCGCGGTCGTGGACGCCCTCGGCGTCGACGGATTTCACGTCGGACCCCAGATCGCTCCCGGCGTTCCGTGGGTGCGGTCCATCGACGGGAGCTATTCGATGGCGCTGAAATCCGGCAATTTCGGCTCGGAGCGCTTTTTTTTCGATTGCCAGAGAGACGTACCATGACGGAAACCGAGCTTCGCGAACAGATGTGCCGCCTCGGACGCACGTTATTCGACCGGGGCTACGCCGTCGGCGGTGCCGGCAACCTGTCGCTCCGCCTGCCCGGCGACACGTACCTCGTCACACCCACCGGATCCTGCATGGGCCGGCTCGACGCCGGATCGCTCTCCAAAATCGCGTCGGACGGCACCTTGCTGAGCGGAGCGAAGCCCACGAAGGAATTCGCCTTCCACCTCGATCTCTACGGTGCACGGCCGGGCGCCGGGGCCGTCGTGCACCTTCACTCGACGTACCTGACCGCCCTGTCCTGCCGTCGCGACCTCGACTACGACAATGCGATCCGCCCGTTTACGCCTTATTTCGTCATGCGCATCGGAGAGCTGCCCGTGGTGCCGTACTACCGGCCGGGCGACCCGCGCATCGGCCGCGACCTTGCGGAGCTGGCCCGAACGCGCGACGCGGAAGCCTTCCTGCTCGCCTCTCACGGTCCGGTCGTGCTGGGGTCCAACTTCGAAGAGGCGGTCGACAATGCGGAAGAGCTGGAAGAAACGGCCCGCCTCTGGTTCCTCCTTCGGGACGAGGACGTTCGCTACCTGACAGACGACGAAATTACGGAGCTGCGAGGATAGTTCATGCCACGGTTCGCCGCCAACCTCTCCACACTCTTCACGGAGGTCCCGTTCCTCCAGCGGTTCGAGCGCGCCGCTGCCGCCGGCTTTACGGCCGTCGAATACCTTTTTCCGTACGACTACGACCCGAAGGAGCTGCGCGGGCTGCTTGACGACCTCGATCTCGAACAGGTACTGTTCAACCTGCCGCCGGGCGACTGGGACGCCGGGGATCGCGGCACGGCCGCTCTCCCCAACCGGCGCGAGGCATTTCGAGACAGTGTCGGAAAAGCCATCGAATATGCCCGCGCGCTCCGCTGCACCAACCTGCACGCCATGGCCGGCATCGTCCCGGACAGCGACAGAGCGCGCTGCAAGCAGACGTTCGTCGAGAACATCCGTTTCGCCGCGGACGCCGCGGCGGCACACGGACTCACCATCTTGATCGAGGCCTTGAACGATCGCGACGTCCCAGGCTATCTCTTCGCGCATCAAGGAGAAGCCGCCGAGCTCGTCCGTCGGATTGATCGCACGAACGTGTCGGTGCAGCTGGACTATTACCATGCCCAGATCATGGACGGCGACCTCACGCGTCTCACCGAAGAGATGGACTTCGGACACGTTCAGATCGCGTCCGTACCGCTTCGCCACGAACCGGATGAGGGTGAAATCGACTACGACCACGTGTTCGCGACGCTCGACCGCGTCGGCTACGAGGGGTGGGTGGGCTGCGAGTACAATCCGCGGGGTGACACCGATGCCGGACTGGACTGGATTCGTCCCTATCTCGGGTAGTCGTTGGATAACGGCGCGCGTCGCAGCCTCTCTCACTTCCGGCGCACGACGCCGTGCCCGAGCCGCGGTCCGGCTACAAACCCGTCAACTGCATTAGAGGACCGTTGGATTCTTCACCGGACGTTCAGACCTCTCTTTATCGAATTACTCAGTCTACTGAGTAATTCGTTCAGGGCACAAAAGGATCATAACCGGACGTACTGATACGAACGGGCATCAAGAACTCGCTCCTACACGGTCATCCTTCGATCCGTCATCCTGCAATAGGACCGGAGATGTGGATCGTTAGATCTCCCATCCCTCGCGACGCTCGCGGCGTACGAGATTGTTCGCTTCCGAGCTGTTCGTGAAGCCCAGATTCGCGTGATCCCAGTGCAGCCGCTCGGTCGGAGTGCGCAGCGCGATGACGCCCAACGCGGTCGTGTAGGCCAGGCTCTCCGCGTCCTTGAAGCTTCCCGGCGTATGACCGTCGGTCAGAATGGCGTGCGTCCAGTCGTCGTTCTGGTCGGAATCGACATCTTCTTCCTCACCCACGCCGAGTGCCTTCATGCGCGACTGCGGGAGCAGCTGCGGGTTGCCTCCATAAAAGTCGCACAGCATCTTGCCGTGGTCACCGACGAACAGCATACCCTCGCTCGGCAGCTGGGTCCCGTCGTCGATCATCTCCTTCGGCGTCTGCGGCTTCATCGCACCGCTGTACCAGTACATGTCGACCTCGGGCCGGTCTCCTTTGGCAGGAAAACGGAAGTGGATCTGACTCGCGTTCGGAAAGGCGACGGGTGAGGCGTTCGTGTTCCGGCACGTATTCTGCTCGGTCAGTATGACGCTCTTATTCGTGTAGGCCTCGACCATATTCGGTGCATCGAGATCCAGGAAACGATGCGGCTGCCAGAGGCTGTAATTCCCCATGTCGCCGAGGCATCCGACCCCGTAATTGTACCAGCCACGGTACAGCGTGTGCGTCAGAAGCGGGTGGTAATTCTGCTCGGGTACTGGGCCCTGCCACAGGTCCCAGTTCATGCCATCGGGCACCGAGACGCGTTCCTGGGGGTAGTCGGACCACCCCTGCGGCCAGACCGGACGGTTCGTCCAGTTGTGAACTTCACGAATCCGACCGATCATCCCGCCACTGAGCCAGGATTCCAGACGGCGGAACTGTTCTTTCGGATGGTATGCAAGCAGATGGGTGATCTTACCCGTGCGATCGATTGTCTCCATGACGCGGCGCACCTCGTAGGGGGTCACGGCGACCGGCTTGTGCATGATAACGTGCTTGCCCGCCTCCATCGCGGCGATCGCAATCCCGGCGTGCTGGTGATCGGGCACGATGACCATTACGGCGTCGGCTTCGTCCTCCTGGGCGAGCATCTCACGAAAATCGGCATAGGCGCGGATGCCGTCGTACGATTCCCTCCCTGCCGTCTTGCCGTAATACGTTTCTGAAATCAGCTTGGCGTACTCGCGCCCACCGCGCGTGCCCGTGTCGCCCTCCCCCCAGCTGTCGTCCTGAAGAAGGCGGCGGGCACTCCGCTGCGTGCTGAAGGGGCCCCAGCTGACGTAGTCCTGGCTGTCCCGGTTGGGGTCGGTGACGCTCGTCAGCTGAATGTCGTCACGGGTCAGGATACCCGTATTAAACTGGTTGATAGCCTGCGTTCCGCAGCCGATCTGCGCGATGTTGATCTTGTCGCTCGGAGCCACGTAGCCGGGCCCGCCGAGAACACTTCGAGGGACGATGGTCATGGCCGATGCAGCCGCGACGCCCTCCATAAACTTCCTTCGCGTCATACCTTTCTTCGAGGATTCCATCCGGGTTTCCATATGAGTTGATGCAGTACGTATAGCTTTCCCCGGATTCGCTCGACGGGCACCGAGGTACGATCAAGTATACTAAATGATAGCGATTTCATGAACCGCCGCGACGTCCGCCCAGCCCGCTGGAAAGCCGGTACTCCAGCGGAGCCGGCAGAGGACGACGCTAGAGCTCCCACCCGTTGCGATACTCACGGCGCACGAGCTCGTTAGCAGAGTCATTGTTCGTGAAGCCCATGTTGTCGCTGTCCCAATACAGGCGCTGGCCCGGATGGCGGAGTGCGACGATCCCCAACGTCGTGGTCTCGGCGAGACTTGCCGCGTTGCTGAAGCTGCCACGCGACTCCATGCCGGTCCGTACAGCTTCCGTCCACTCGTCATCCTGGTCGATGTCCGAATCCTCCTGCTCGCCGACCCCCATGGCACGCATGCGGCTCTCTGGAAGCAGGCGCGGATTGTGGCCCCGGAACTGGCAGAGAATCTTCCCATAGTCTCCCACGAAAAGCATCCCTTCGCCGGGAAGCGTTTCGCCGTCGTCGATGAGCTCCCGCGGCGTCTGCGGCTTCATGGCACCGCTGTACCAGTACAGGTCCACCTCCGGGCGATCCCCCTTCGCCGGGAACCGGAAGTGGATCTGGCTCGCGTTCGGATAGGCCACCGGCGAGGCATCCGAGCTCCGGCACGTATTCTCCGGGGTCAGGATAACGCTCTTGCTCGTGTAGGCCTCAACCATGTTCGGCGGATCGAGATCGAGAATGCGATGCGGTTGCCAGAGGCTGTAATTGCCCATATCACCCAGGCAACCGGCGCCGTAGTTGTACCAGCCGCGATAAAGCGTGTGCGTCAGCAGCGGATGATAGGGCTGGTTGGGAATCGGGCCTTGCCACAGGTCCCAGTCGAGTCCGTTCGGAATGCTCGCCTCTTCATGCGGATAGTCCGACCAACCCTGCGGCCAGACCGGACGGTTCGTCCAGTTATGTACCTCGCGAACCGGACCGATCATGCCGCCTTTCAGCCACGACTCCAGACGCGCATGATCTTCGGGAATGGCACTGCCGTAGGCAAGAAGGTGCGTCACGGCTCCCGTCTCTTCTTCCGTTTCGAGGACGCGGCGCACTTCATGCGGACTCAGTCCGATCGGCTTGTGCATGATGACGCCCTTCCCCGCCTTCATCGCGGCCGTAGAGATGTGCGCGTGCAGGTGGTCCGGCACGATGATGACGACGGCATCGGCTTCATCCTCACTGGCAAGCATCTCGCGGAAATCCGCGTAGGCCCGGACGCCGTTCGACGTACCGGAGCGATTCGTCTTTCCGTAATACGTTTCGATGACGCGCTTCGCGTACTCGCGCCCCCCGCGGGTACCCGTATCGCCCTCGGCCCAGGAATCGTCCTCGAGAAGAGCACGAATCCGCCTCGTAGTTCCCATATGCGACCAGTCGACGTAATCCTGACTGTCCGCGTTGGGATCGGTCACACTCGTAACCTGGATGTCGTCCCGGGTCATGATGCCGGCATTGAACTGGCGCAGCGCCTGCGTACCACAGCCGATCTGCGCGATGTTGAGCCGGTCGCTCGGAGCGACGTATCCGGGTCCACCGAGCACACTGCGTGGAACGACGGCCAGTCCGGATGCCGCGGCCACACCCTCCAAGAATGTCCTGCGTGAGATGCCTTTCTTCGGGGATTCCATGAGCGGGTAGAAGTCTGTTGTCGAAAGAGGTGTCGGTAAACGGTCATGCGTTCCGCGACACGGGCCACGGCACAGAGAAGTATACGAAAAATTCAGATACTTCTTGAACCGTCGATGAACCTCGTTCTGCCTGCTTTCTCGTCACCGGTCCCGATTGATTTGATATATTCGACCGAACCGACGCTCAACTACCCGCCGATTCTGCCATGAAGAAATACCGACGTTCCATCGCATTACCCGTCATTCTGCTGACCCTTCTTGCCTGCATGCCGGCGGAGGCCCAGCCGTTCACGGAAACTTACCCCGAGAGTGTGGGCGTCTCATCCGACCGGCTCGAGCGCATCGACGACGTGCTGCAGGAATACGTCGACGACGGTCGACTGCCGGGCGCCGCACTCGTCATCGGCCGCCGGGGCAAAATCGTCTACGAGAAGGCGTTCGGGATGCGCGATCTGGAGGCGGAAGACGAACTCTCCACCGACGACCTTTTCCGCATCGCATCCCAGACCAAGGCCATCGTATCGGCAGCCGTCATGATGCTCCAGGAGCGAGGTGCCCTGCTCATCGACGACGAGCTGAGCCGCTATTTCCCGGGATTCGAGAATTCGACGGTTGCCGTTGCCGGCGACACCTACGAGATCGTACCGGCCGAACGGGAGATCACGCTGCGTGACCTCCTCACGCATACGTCCGGCATCGGATACGGCGGGGGGCCCGCCGCGGACCGATGGGAGGAAGCGGGCATACAGGGGTGGTATTTTGCGGATCGCGACGAGCCCATAGCGGAGACGGTTGCCCGCATGGGTTCGCTGCCCATGGACGCCCAGCCCGGCGAGTCTTTCGTCTACGGCTATTCCACCGACATACTGGGGGCCGTCGTCGAAAAAGTGTCCGGACACCCGCTCGATGAATTTCTGGAATCCGAGATCTTCGAACCGCTCGGCATGGACGATACACATTTCTACGTGCCCGAGGATGCGTCCGACCGCCTGACAGTCGTCTATTCGGTGCAGGAGGACGGAACGCTCGAGCGCGCGCCCGACCCGGGTCACATGGTCGGGCAGGGGATGTATGTGGATGGACCGCGAACGAGCTTCTCCGGTGGAGCAGGCCTCATCTCTACGCCCGGCGACTACGCGCGCTTTCTAGAAGCTCTCCGTCGCGGCGGTGCGCTGGATGATGCGCGGATTCTGTCGCCCAAGACCGTCGAGCTCATGACGGTCGACCATCTACACGACGTATCTCCCTGGGACGGCTCGGGCTTCGGACTTGGGTTCGAGGTGATCGAGGAGCTGGGCCACGACGGCCTCCCTGGGTCGGTCGGATTGTATCGATGGGGCGGCGCCTACCATTCCACCTACTGGGTCGATCCCGCGGAAGAGCTCGTCGTCGCGTACATGACGCAGGTCATTCCGGCTGGCGGACTCGACGAGCACGCCAGGATACGTGCGCTCGTCTATCAGTCCCTCCTCGACTGATCCCGGCAGATGACGCCCGACATGACATTATCTTGACAGCTATCGCAGAACCGCCTCTTGCGGCGGAGAAATTGGAGCGCGACGCCCTATCCGTATTGAACGGATGGTCGGCTGCCGGCCGATAGCGCGCATGCGCTCGCCCGTGCAGGGTGCAGGCAAGGTGCATGCATATAGCATGCAAAATGCATGCAACGATCCGAAAGCCGAACGTGAGAGCCGGAGTTGAATATGTCAGCACATCCGAAATGGCTCTTCCCGATCCTCTACAACGACTCTTGAGCGTCGCGACGCGCTCGGTCGTGGTCGAAGACGGATCGCTACGGTGACATCGGTCGGCTGTATCCCTGATCCCTGTAACGATCCAGCAGGGTCGAGAGCTGCTCGACGATCTCCGGACGCTCAGCGTAGAGATTGGTCGTCTCCAGCGGATCCTCCTCGAGATGGTACAGCTGGCCCTCCGGCTCGCCGGGCTCCGGATCCACGAAGATGGGCTCGGTGAATCCACCCGACCCGCGCCCCTCTATCAGCTTCCAGGGACCCCGTCGAAGCGCGTACATGCCTCGTGAAGAATGGAGGACGGTCGCCTCCCGCAGCTCTCCTTCGACCGGCTCGCCGCGCAGCAGCGGCAGGATGTCGTAGCTGTCCTCGGCCGCGTCGTCGGGCAGCACGACGTCCGTCACCGACGCGAACGTCGCCATAAGATCCGTCAGCGACACGACCTCGTCGCGTACCGCACCGGCCTCGACCTCTCCCGGCCAGCGGACGATGAAAGGCACCCTGTGCCCGCCTTCGTAGATGTCCGCCTTCATGCCGCGCCAGTCGAGGTTTGCCAGATGTCCGTATGCGTCGATCTCCTCCTGGCGCCAGTAGGCCCCGTTGTCACTCGCAAAAACGACGAGCGTGTTCTCCGCAAGACCGTTCGCGTCGATGGCATCGAGAATTTCACCGACCCCGGCATCCACCTGAGCCATGAAGTCGCCATACGGTCCCGCCTCACTGATGCCCTGGAACGGCTCCGTTGGCAGCCACGGCGTATGGGGCGCGGAGAAGGGGACGTAGAGGAAGAAGGGCTGCCCCATCTGGCGGTCCTCGATGTAGGCCCGGGCGTTGGCCACGGTGCGCGGCAGGACTTCTTCGTGCTCGAAGCCCGGGGCGATCGCCCCGCCCCGGTAGAAATCGCCCGTGCAGCAGTCACGCGATGCCTCGATAGAATCGGTCGGAAGCGCCTCTACCCGATCGTTCTCGAAATACACGTAGGGCTCGAAATCCAGCGAAGACGGTATCCCGAAGTAATAGTCGAATCCCAACGATACGGGCCCCGGACGCAGCGGCTCGCTGTAATCCGTGCGCTCTTCATCCCCCAGTCCCAGATGCCACTTGCCGACGCCGGCCGTCACGTAGCCCACCTGCTTCAGCATGGACGGCACCGTCATGCGCGTGGTGTCGATCAGGTTGGGCGAGTAGCCCAGCAGGACGCCATCCTTCAGGTGCGTGCGCCAGGCATACCGGCCCGTGAGCAATCCGTAGCGCGTCGGCGTGCACACGGCCGACGGTGAATGGGCGTCCGTGAACCGCATGCCCTCCGAGGCGAGACGGTCGATGTTCGGGGTAGGAATGCGGGAGTCCGGATTGTAGGCTCCGGCATCCCCATACCCCATGTCGTCGGCCAGGATGACGACGATATTAGGCCGGTCGGATGCCGGTGCGCCTTCATCGGCGGGCGAACAACCCGTTAGCAGTACGGCCAGGAGCAAAAACGGGACGATCCAGGCAGATATATGCCGGGATGAAAAGGCGGCGTGCATGTAAGAAGAGCCCGTCATTGTTTGTTGATAGCGTTTGTCGATAGCCTTTGTAATAAACTGGAAGCCGCAGGCAGACCTTCTCGATGCCGGTCGGCACGAGCAAAGGTAGGCATTCGAACGACCAAATATGGAATGGACCTCACGCCCGGCGATACGCTTCTTCCGTATCGATGTCTCGCACTATTCCCGGATCCTCGGTGTCGACGCGCACGACGCGCTCTGCGTGCGCCCGCAGGATGCCGCGCGCGCCCACGTCGCCCCGCAGCGAGAGCAGTTCCTCTCGGAATCGTGCGGCGAAGAAGACTGGGTGGCCGGGCATCCCTTCGAAATGCGGCACCACGATGGACCGGTCGTCGAGGTGCTCGGCCGCGGAGGCGATGGTCCGCGGTCGGATGAACGGCATGTCACCAGGCAGGATGGCGTAGAAGGGTGAAGCGGGATCGACGGCCTGCACGCCGCTTCGTATGGACGCCCCCATCCCCTCTTCGTAGTCGGAATTCTGCACGAGACGAACGGTATAACGAGACAGCACGTCCTCGTAATTGTATGGGCCGGTCACGACGATCACCTCGGCCGGACCGGCCGCCGCGGCCGCCTCGACGGTCCGCACCAGCAACGGCGCCCCGTCGATCGGCAGCATCAGCTTGTCGCGATGCCCCATGCGCGACGATCGGCCGGCGGCGAGGACGATGAGGTGGACCTGGTCCATCATGGCATTCACGACGAGCTCACGCGCCGGTCGTGCGCCAGGCGAACGAGGCCGGCTTTGAGCGTACGATGCGCCAGCAGCGCGCAGTCGTAGCGGCGCGGCGAGACCGACGCCTCCAGCGCCTCCAGCATGGACGCTTCAGGAAACTGCACGACCTCCTTCAGCGACCGGCCTTCGACGAGCGTGGTGAGCAGACTTGCGGCCGCCATACTGATGACGCATCCGTCGCCCACGAACCGAACGGCCGCGATTTCATCGGCATCATTCAGTATGGCCTGCATCCGAACGCGATCGCCGCACGCCGGATTGACATCCTCGCAGTCGACGTCCGCCTCCGTAAGCTTTCCCCGGTTGCGGGGTTGCCGATAGTGATCCATGATGACTTCCATGTCACTGTCACCCACGGCGTCACCCACGACGCGCCCCCGCGGACTCCTTCGCCGCGTGATTCGCTGCCTGCTCTGACGCCTGCTCTGATGCCTGCCCTGACGCCTGCCCTGACGCCTGCTCTGATGCCTGCTCTGACGCCTGCCCTGATGCCTGCCCTGACGCCTGCCCTGATGCCTGCTTCGTCCGCAACGGCGTACCGGGCCGCCCGGAGCGAACGGCAAGCATCTCGGCGAGGATGCTGACGGCGATCTCGGCGGGCGTTTCCGCACCGACGTCTAGTCCGACCGGCACGCGCACGGTCTGCAACAGATCGGCATCGACGCCCGTCGTTTCCAGAAAACGCAGCACGGCCTCGCCGCGGCGGCGGCTCGCAAGGAATCCGACGTACCCCACCTCCCGTCCGAGCACCTCCCGAAGCACGGGTACCTCATACTTGTAATCGTGCGCGGCGATGACCACGGCACACCGTTCGTCGAGGTCCAGCTCACGACAGATCTCGGAGGGGATGCCTACGATGCGCTCACCCGCTTCCTCGAATCCGTCGATTTCGTTTCCGTCGATGAGCGTCGTATGGTATCCCGATCGGTCGGCCAGCCGCACGAGCGGCCCGGCTACGGGACCCGTGCCCACGACGATCAGGCGGGGCGGCGGCATGAACGGCTGGATGAAGATCTCCGGACGATCGCCGCTTGCCGGGCAGAGCACAGCCCGCTCGCTGACCAGCGCGGCCTGCGCCGTCTCAACCACGTCGGGCCAGGGAACGCCCGATTCCGAGCCCGAGACAACGAACCGATCCGCACGGCCATCGAGCGGCGTCACGGCCGCCGCACGCGCGCCTCCCTGGATCAATGAACGCACCCGGGCGAACGCGCGAAGCTCCGCGGCCTGCTCATCCACCCGCTCGATATATACGTGAACCACACCGGCGCAGCTCATTCCGAACGTGGGTTCGTCCTCACCGAGGCGCACGTGGATCTGTCGCGGCCGGCCGTCGTCGAGGATCCCCACCGCTTCCTCCGCCGCGCGGCCGTCGACGCAGCCGCCCACCGTGAGCGAACCCAGGCGGCGCCCGTCCATCGTCACGAACATGCGCGAACCGATTCGGCTGCTCGATCCACCTTCGATGCCGACGACCGTGGCCAGCACGACCGGTTCGCCGCGCCGGCAGACGGCGTCAAGATGTTCGAAAAACTCAAGCATGTCGGACGTTCTCCTTGTCGGATGGCGGGTCGTCGTGTGACGGCTCGGCGGGTGGCCGTCCGCCGGACGCCGGCTGCTCCCCCTTCATCGACGCACGCACGACGGGGAGAGCCTGGGGATACTCACGCTGAATGAACGAGATGAGTTTCTCACGGATCTCGCAGCGCAGCTCCCACGCCGTGCCCGAATCGACCGCGCTCATGAGTGCACGCAGCTCGACGGTCCGGTCCGTGGAATCCGTGACGTGCAGTCGCCATACGTTGCCATCCCAGTGCGGCGACTCCTGAAGGAGCCGGTGCAGCTCGTCCCGCACGGCATCGAACGGCACCGTATAGTCCACATGCAGAAATACCGTCCCGAGAATCTCGGCCGTCGTGCGGGTCCAGTTCTGGAACGGCCTCTCAAGAAAATAGCTGATCGGCAGGACCAGGCGACGCTGGTCCCAGACGCGCACGACGACGTACGTGAGGGTGATCTCCTCGATGCGTCCCCACTCCCCTTCCACGACCACCACGTCATCCACCCGAATGGGCTGCGTGATCGCGATCTGAAACCCGGCCAGGAGATTCCCGAGCGTTCGCTGCGCCGCGAACCCCACGATGATACCGACGATGCCGGCCGATGCGAGCAGTCCCGTTCCGAGCCGCCGGAAACCCTCGAAGCGAAGCAGGACGGCGGACAGCCCGAGGATGATGATCCCGAAGACGAGCAGCCGACGGATGATGACGGCCTGCGTGTGTACTTTACGAGCCTCCAGGTTGTCGGCCACGCCGACGTCGAAACGGCGAGAGATGGCCTGCTGCATGACCAGGGTCAGCCGGATGAACAGCCAGGCCAGGGACACGACCATGAACACGTACAGCGTGTTGGAAACCCCGACGCGCACGTCGGCCGACATCTCGAGCGGCACCAGCGGATGCGCGAGGTACAGCGCAACCAGCGGTGCGAGCAGCCGAAACGGTGCCCTCGTATGCTGGACGATCAAATCGTCGAGCGGAAGCGCACCGGGCCGGCTGGAAGCGATTCGCTGCAGGACCCGGAAGACGGCCCAGTGGACGAGCAGGCCCGCCCCCAGCGCCCCGCCCAGCACAGCGAGGACACGGAGGTACACGTCGCTTTCTGTGAGCAGGTTCTGTATCATGAGCGATCCGTGCGGGTGGTTCGTCTGTGGTTCATACGTGGTTCAACTGCGGCCCAATGGTGGTTCATCAAACGATGGGCTGACTCGGCCATGAGGCTGACCCGACCGTTAGGGAGACCTTGCGGCGAGGCTGCCCCGGCGGCCGTCTTTTCTCCGTTCAAAGTAGCGAAACCGTGCCGGAACCGCATGAATCTTGCGCGGCACCCCTGACACGACGCCGACACCGTCACGCCCTATACTGTAGTTATGATCGATACGCCTGAGTTATGATCGATATGCCTCGCGAGCCCCGTGCCCTTCTCAAGTCCATCTTCGGATACGACACCTTCCGTCCGAAGCAGGAAGAGATCGTGCACCGGGTGGTCGGTGGTCGAGACGCACTCGTCGTCATGCCGACGGGCGGCGGCAAATCGATCTGCTATCAGCTTCCCGCGCTCGTTCGGCCGGGCGTCGCCATCGTCGTTTCTCCGTTGATCTCGCTCATGCAGGATCAGATCGATGCTCTGCTGCAGCTGGGCATCCGTGCGGCCGCACTCAACTCCGGCCTGTCGCGAGCGGACCAGGAGGCGGTCCAGCAGCGCCTCCACGCCGGCGAGCTCGACCTGCTCTACGTGGCTCCGGAGCGGCTGATGACGCCTACGTTTCTCGGACGGCTCGACGCTTTGGACGTCGGACTCCTTGCCATCGACGAGGCGCACTGCATCTCCCAGTGGGGCCACGACTTCCGGCCCGAATACCTTGAGCTGGCCTCGGTACGGCAGCGCCTCTCCGGCGTGCCCTGCATCGCCGTCACGGCGACAGCCGACGAGCCGACGCAGCAGGACATCCTTCAGCGGCTGCAGATGGATGTCGACGACCTTTTCGTGACGGGTTTCGACCGGCCCAACATCCGGTTCACGGTCGACCTGAAGCGCAATACCAGGCAGCAGCTCAAGCGCTTCCTCCAGAAGCGCGACCACCAGGACGCCGGCATCATCTACTGCCTCTCCCGGAAGAAGGTCGACCAAACGGCGGCGTGGCTGAACGAGCAGGGGTTTTCGGCCGTGCCGTATCACGCCGGACTCTCATCCGCCGACCGCGAGGCCCATCAGCAGCGTTTCTTGCGCGAAGAGGGACTCGTCGTCGTCGCTACGGTCGCCTTCGGAATGGGGATCGACAAGCCGAACGTACGGTTCGTCGCGCACCTCGACGTCCCGAAAAACCTCGAAGGCTATTACCAGGAAGTCGGACGCGCCGGGCGCGACGGGCTCCCCGCCGACGCCTGGATGCTCTATGGGCTCTCCGACGTCGTGCTCCTCAGCAAGTTCATCGAGAACTCCGAGGGCGACGACCGCCACAAGTGGGCGCTCCGGCACAAGCTGAACGCGATCACGGGGTACTGCGAGACGCCGGAATGCAGGCGGCAGGTGCTCCTCAACTATTTCGGGGATCGGGTGGATGGCCCGTGCGGCAACTGTGACAACTGCCTTGAGCCCGTCGAGACCTTCGACGGCACGACCGCGGCTCAGAAGGTGCTCTCCTGCGCCTATCGGACCGGTCAGCGGTTCGGCTCGGCCCATCTGGTCGACGTGCTGCGGGGCAAGGCGACCACGAAGATCGAGCGGCACGGACACGACGAGCTTCCCACGTTCGGGGTGGGATCGAACCGGAGCGCGACGGAATGGCGCTCGATCGTCCGGCAGCTCGTGGCCGCGGATCTGCTGTCGGTCGACGTGACGGGCTACGGCAGCCTGCGGCTGACGCGGGCCAGCGGGCCCGTCCTGAAGGGCGACCGGACGGTGCGGCTCCGCGAGGACCCCTCCCCCACGAAGAAAAGCAGGAAATCCACCCGCACGTCGAAATCGACGGACGACCTCCTTCCCGACACGCCGGAGGGTAAGGCCCTGTTCGAGCGGCTGAGGGAGCTGCGGCTGGCCCTCGCGCGTGACCAGGAAGTGCCGCCCTACGTCATCTTTCACGATCGCACCCTCGCGGCGATGGCGAGGACCCGGCCGCTGGACCTGAACGCCTTCGCCGATCTTCCCGGCGTGGGCGAGGTCAAGCTCGAGCGGTATGGCGCGAGGTTTCTCGATGAGCTCCGCGGCTTCGCGGTGGAAACCGCCGTGGAAACCTCTTTGGACTCGTAAGTGGTGTCCTGAGTGGTATCCACGGTGGAATTTGACGTGGAATTCGAGGCGAGCACCCGCTAGCGCTGGAGGATGAGCGAGGTCGTGTTAGAAACCTCACCGCCCGACAGTCTCACAAAGTACGTGCCATTCGGCAGCCCGCCAAGATCGTCGGTCACCTCGCTGCGCCCCGCCGGCGCACGGCCGTCGAACAACGTTTGCACGCGCCGGCCGAGCAGGTCGTAGACATCGATGCGTACGTGGCCGGAATGCTCCATCTCGAATGCCACCGTGACGGACGAAGCGGCCGGATTCGGATAGGCGCGCAGTCCGTCGCGTGCTTCCGTGACGGAAACCGGCGCGTCTTCGACCGCCACGTCGGTCGGAAGGGTGGGCCGGAGTACGAACAGCCCGCTTTCGATCCCCGAGACGACGACGATGCCGCTCTCGAAGAAGGGATAGCTGCTCCACGCGCCGGAGAATCGAACGAAGTCACCCCGCGGGTAGACGTCGAAGAAGGCGACCTCCTCCAGACTCTCGTCCGTTAGCTCCTTCGCCGCGTCGAAAGCCAGGATGCGGAGGCCGGCCGTATAATTGGCCTCGAAGACGAGATTCCCGCGGACGTACAGGTTGTGATCGATGGCGCCCGTCTCGCCGAAATAGGATCCTGCGTACACGGGAACGTCGAGATCGATTACGTCGAAGATGAGCGTCCGCGTGCGATTCGCGTGGCCGGCAAGTTCATCCAGCTCATCGTTCACCAGGAGATAGCGCTGGTCCTCCGTAAGCCACGCCTGGTGCGTGTAGACGGCGTCCGGATACGAGATCGTACTCACCTCAACCGCCGCCTTCGGGTCCGTCACGTCCGTGATGGACAGGCCCTTCTCGTCCGCACCGAAGCAGATGTCACGGCCGCGGTACTTCTCGTGCGCCCCATCATACCAGACGCACTGGGCGTCGTGCGTGTAGCCGCGGTCGACGCTGGAGTTGTGGCACCCGGCGAACGCGGGGTTCGCGGGATCGCTCATATCGATGACGTGAAGCCCCTGCCCGCATCCGGCACCCTCTTGCGGTCCCGACATACCTACGGCGTAAACGTAGTCTGCATCGTCGTTCACCACGATATTGTGCGCCGCCTCGAAACCCTCGTACACGGCGGTCGGCTCGAACGTCACCGGCGGATCGCTCACGTCGCGCAGCTGGGAGAGATCGAACACCTGCATGCCGTGGTCGCCCGCGTAATCGGCTACCACGACGGCGTGGTCGTTGACCACCTTCACGTCGCGCCACGTACTGGCGCCGGCCGCCGTGGGCAGGCTGCCCACGAGTACGGGGCGCTCCGGATCGCTCAGATCCACGAACGCCGTTCCATCCGTCCGGCCGACCAGCGCGTACTCGGTATCCGTCTCCAGGTCCGTCCACCCCCAGATGTCGTTGAGCTTCGCTCCCCCGTCCGACCCCAGTTCGGAAGCGGGCAGGAAGGCCAGCAGATCTACGCTGCGGCACGGAAAATGGGAGGCATATCCCCCGGAGCACGTGACGGTCCCCTCGATGACGCCGAGACCCTCGGCTCCGCCCGCAGCCGTGGCGGCAAGCTGCCACCCGGAACCCGTCCGGTCATATATGAAGGCCTTTTCCGCTCGTCGGGCGCCCGCCGCCGCTGCATCAACCGCAAGGGAAACGCTGTAGCCGAACCCGCTGCCGGCGGATGTCGACGGGTCCTCGAGTATCTCGCTGAGAGCGTATGCCTCTTCATCCCCATTCCGAATGTAGAGGTGTGCAGCATCATCATAGATGCCGACCAGTAGCTCATCACCAGCCATCGACACGTCCCATCCGAAGAAAGACCCCGCATCAAAATCGCGTAAGAGGTCGGTCTCCTTCCAGACGCCGGTCTGTTCCTGATAGGCAAACGTATACACGGTCGAACCGTACGGACTCCCTACGGCGAGCTGATTCCCTTCGCCGTCGATCGCGTGGCCGAACCGGTCGTCTCCATCCACCTCACTGCCGACGAACTCGACGCCGGTGGACCACTCGCCCGTAGCGTCATCCCTGGCGAAAGAATAGGCGCGGCCGGACTGATTGTCGCTGTAGCGCGCCCCGACGACCACGCCCGGTCCGGCTACGGCGACGGCACTTCCGAAATGGCCCACGTCCTCCCGAGGGTTATCGAGTACCACGTCCTGTACCCACCCGCCGTCCCCCTGGCGCCGATAGACGTAGGCATTCCCCGTGTGCTTGAAGGGCGCACCCACGACCAGCAGGTCGCCGTGGACGTCGAGCGCCGTCCCGAACTCCGAGTTACCGATGGGAGCGGCGGCCTCCAGCTTCTCGGAGGGCGTCCATCTTCCGGCGTCGAGTTCGAATACGTACACGGCGCCCGCCCCGCTCATTGCCCGTGGAGCCCCGACGAAAAGCCGGCCGTCTTCGAGCGCCAGCGATGCACCGAACTCCTCGCCGGCAACCGGACCTCGAAGCGTGTCGGCGGGCATCCACTCGCCATCGACGCGCCGATAGGCAAAGACGCTATTCTCCGACAGGAACGTCGGGAACGGCTCGCCAACCAGAGCCCAGCCGCCCTCCACGACGACGGCGGCACCAAACTGTCCGGCGGCGGCCGTTCCCGGGTGGCCTGCATCACGAACGGAAAGCGACTGCGCGGATCCGCTCGATCCTACGGCGGAGAGCACGGTCGCGCAGAACACGACGAGCAGAGCGCGCCGAAAGCCTCGATGCTCCAGCGGCCTGCTCCACATGGCCGTGGGCCCGCCGTCCGGCACGTCATCGCCGATTGGGCGATCCCGCTCACTCGAGAAGGTTCTCATCGTCGGATGCATCCAGGTCGTCTTGAATCTGTTCGTCCAGCTTTCCATCGGGCGCAACGTCGATCTGCCGGGCCTGCGATTCGACGTCGACCGCGGATTTCCCCGGTGCTTTCTCCCTTTCAGGCCATGCTTTCGTCATGATGCGATACACCGGTTCGGGCATCTCGATATCCGCCTCGTCCAGAGCCGCCTTTACGAGGCGAATCGCCTCGCTGCTAGCCTTAATGAAGTCGGTTTCGCGCTGATCCACCCACCCATGGAAACGCACGTTAACCGTCGATTCGCCCAGCTCCCGTACCCGGGCAAACGGATGAGGATCCTCGAGCACGCCGCGCATAGCCGCCAGCGTTTCCACACCGATCGCCATCACCTCCTGCAGATCCTCGTCGACGCTGATTCCGACGTCGAATTTGAACAACCGTCGAGGATTGATGGTGTAGTTCGTCAGCGGGTTCTTGAAGACGTGCGCGTTGGGTAAACGGACGTGGTTGCCTTCGAACGTCAGCAATACCAGCTCGCGCGACGTAAGCCGAACGACCTGTCCCTCGAATTCGCCTACCTTGATAAGGTCGCGAACGGAAAACGGCCGCCTGACGCTCAGCAGAATACCGGCGAGATAATTCTCGACGATGTCCTTAAAAGCGAACCCGATGGCGAGACCGACGATACCGGCCGTCCCCAGCACGGCGCCCATCAGACTCGTGATGCCGAGCATGTCGAAGGCCAGCAGCAGTCCGACTGCGGCGAGCACGCCTCGCACCATCCGGCTCACAAAGCCCCAGAGGAGCGGGTTGATGCCGGTCCATTTAGCCGGACGGGTCCATCTCCCTACGAAGAGGCCGGCGGCCCAGAAGAGCAGCACGATGATGAGGGCGACGGCGAACACGGGCAGCTGCGAGACGAAGCCGTCCCAGTACTCCTGAACTCTCGCCATGGCCGGCGTGAGGCGCGCCTCTACACTCGTGGATGCATCCACGTCGTTGATGACGTACACGACGCCGTCGATCTGCGACGTCAGCTCTTCGACGCGGCGCCTTGCGTCGGGATGATCTACCGTACCGTCCAGTCGAACGACCCCTTCGACGACGGACGTCGAGACGGAGGTGAACTCCTCGATATGGGAGAAGATGGCTTGAAGGCGGGCGGCCAGCAGTGAATCGGGCCGGGATGCCGCGCCGGACGCCAAGGCACCGTCAACGTGTGTCGAATCGGACGAGACGGCACCATCTTCGGCCTGCGCAACGGGCTCCCCTACCGCCTGCCGCGCCGCCGCAGGCGTTCCAACGATCGTCGCAGCCAGAAACAGCACGCCGAACAGGAACGGTACGGACCGAAAAGACAAGCACCGAAAAGACAAGCTAAGCATACGTCGGTGCCGACCTCCCGTCTCCTGCGTTGATTCAACCGTTCGAATGGCCGCCCCTTGAGGTGCGAACCGTACCGCCTCGCGACGACCCGTCACATCCTTCATCGCGGAACGACGTCGTTCACGCGAATACGTGCCGGATCCGCATTCGGTCCGATATTCAACCACACGGTGGTACGTCCGCCCGACGCATCCGTCGTATGGCCCGAAGACCAATCCGCGAAGGCGCCTCTCTCAAGCTGATCGAGCAGCGCAGTCTTGATCGTACGCCTTGACTCCCTACCGCTGGTAGACGCGCCGTGAATGACGTCGACCTTGGAGCGGCCCTGGCGATATCCCTCCTGCACGCAACGGCGAGCAATGTAGAGCGCGTCACGCACCGTAGATCCATGCAGGTCCACCGTCACCGTCCCGCCATCATCTTCAAACCGCTTTGGAAAACTCATTGTTCGAACGGATCAGCCTGTCGTCGGATACACAGCTCCACGCACAAACCCACTCCCTTCCAGGGAAGGTTCCCTGCACGACGATTCCCGCACGACACATGGATTATCCGTGACGATCCGGCATAGTT
Source organism: Rhodothermales bacterium (assembly GCA_040904565.1). Lineage (GTDB taxonomy): Bacteria > Bacteroidota > Rhodothermia > Rhodothermales > VXPQ01 > JBBDTI01. The sequence goes on along the minus strand of JBBDTI010000054.1, from coordinate 14,729 downwards.
TACGGCATCCCGGACCAACTGCTCGTGGAAGTCATATCATGGAGTACGCATGACAGATTATGTGGAATCGAACCAACTTCTCACGAACCTGACTCAAATATGGCTAAGCAAGAACCAATCAAGCAGGAAGGCGTCGTCACTGAGGCGCTTCCCAATGCACAATTTCGAGTGGAGCTCGACAACGGTCACGAAATTCTCGGCCTGCTCTCCGGTAAGATGCGCAAGTTCTATATCCGCATCATTCCCGGCGATCGCGTCGACGTCGAAATGTCGCCCTACGATCTCTCGAAGGGGCGCATCGTGTATCGGTACAAGGGCTAACGACCCCTCCGGTCGACCCTCCTCGGGGTCGGCCCATTGGCAGGTAGTGCCGGGATCGCCGCATCTGTAATGCCAGGATCCTCTCAACGTCCTTGCGCCTACGGCGCTACCGATGTGATCGCTTCAGGGATAGGTCGATCCCCCGACGTGACGTCGAACTGAACGTCGACGGCCGCATTGCGATCCAGTACGTAAGCGAGTACGGCCGCCACGTCTGCCCGTGGAATGTCGTCCCGCGGCAGTTCTCGTCCAATCGCCACCCGCCCGCGCCCAGCCTCGTTGGTCAGGCGTCCGGGACGCACGATGGTATAGTCGAGTCCGCTTTCGCGCAGCGCGGCGTCCGCTTCGGCTTTCGCCCGAAGGTAGGCCTGGAATACCTCATTTCCCCGCGGGGTCTCCGCGTTCATCGCGGAGATCATCACATACCGGGAGATGCCGTTTGCCTGAGCCGCCTCGATAAGCTTCACGGCACCATCCCGATCCATCGAACACTTGCGCGCTGCGCCGCTTCCCGGACCTGCGCCGGCCGCAAAAACGACGGCATCGGCCGAACCGACGGCCTCCGCGATGTCCTCTGACGAAGCGACTTCGAGATCACACACGACCGGCTCCGCCCCCACGTCTCGCAGGTCATCCGCCTGAGCGGGGTCGCGAATGAGTCCGGCTACCGTGTGTCCGCGGGCGACGAGCAGCGGGTGCAGCAGCATAGCGATCTGTCCGTGTCCACCTGCAATGGCGATGTGCATGGTTAATGATACCCGTTTCTATTACTAATGGTCGTGATGGGTGTGATGTAGCGGCGCACCGGTAGGGGACGTCCGGCGTACCGGTACGAGGCACCTGGCATCGCGGCTCATCCTTCATCTCGTTCGATAGAGCGATTCAAAGCCGTCTCGGTCGACGAGGCCTTCGACGAGGGAGCGGTCCGTCGTAAAAAGATAGCGTGACGACCAGCACGGCTGACAGCGCCGGTATTATACCTTCGACGGAGCCCATCGCGTAAGCCGTCAGCGTGGAGATTAGACACCACGCGACCGCCACGGCGAGTATGAGCCGGCGGATGCGTGAGGCAAGCACCAGAACGGCCCCCATCGTCCCGATGACCGTCGGGTCCGGACCCATTCCGAATACGGACAGCTCGGTCCACGCGCGTCCGGCAAGTAACCCGCTCAGTGGGTGTATGAGGATGGCGTACGCCAGGAGCGCTGCCCCCGCCCGGGGAGCAGGCCCCGCGGTCGTGCCGGAATGGCCCGCTTCCCGCTCGCCCTCGCCAGGCGCCCCCGCCGCAACGCCGGCGAGCAGTATCGTCAGCGCACCGAAGGCAAACAGTCCCGCGAAGTACGGAGCGGAGAGGTTGATCGTCGCGTAGCGCTCCAGGTGAAACGCCCAGCCGACCCATGCCCACAGTACGGCCAGAAGGCCCCATGCGAGTCGGGCCGCGGCGGCCTCGCGGCGATACCACAGCGCGTAAAGCACGAAGCCTCCGGCCGCGGCCGTCAGAAGGTGCAGCGGCCAGTACGTCTGGTTATACAGTTCGAACGTCCGAAAGTAGGTCTCCCGCGAGAACAGCAGGAAGTCCGACGCCGTGTAGCTCCCCAGCTCGTCGAGCATGATTTCAGAGGCCGGTTACGTAATCCAGCATCCGGCTTCTCATCTCCGCATCCGGAAGCCTGCCCGTCGCGGCCCCCATATTTTCGTGCATATGCTCGACCTTCGTCGTCGCCGGAATGGCGCACGTCAGGGCCGGGTGGGAGACGATGAACTTGAGCAGGAATTGCGGCCAGTTCACCGCGTCGAATTCGCGGGCCCACGCCGGAAACGGCTCCTGCTGAAGGCGCCGCACCAGCGGTCCCCCACGAAAGGGACGGTTGGCGATAACCGCGATGCCCCGCTCCCGGGCGAGGGGCAGCAGCCGGTCCTCGGCCCGGCGATCGACGACGTTGTAGGTAAGCTGGACGAAATCGATCGGATGGGTTTCCATGATCCGCTCCATCTCCCCGTGGCGGCGACCGTGTGACGTCGTTATGCCGACGTGCCGTACGCGTCCTTCGGCCTTCATCTCGAACAACATGGGGAGGTGATCCTCCCAGGCAACGAGATTGTGGACTTGCTGGAGGTCGAACCGGTCTACTCCCCATAACCGCTCGGACCGCTCGACCTGCTCCGGCCCTTCCCTCGCGGAAGAGGTCCATACTTTCGTCGCCGAGAAGAGAGAATCCGGATAGCCGATCTCCGTCAGCGCATGTCCGACTACCGCCTCCGAGGACCCGTACATGGGTGACGAGTCGATAAGCCCGCCGCCCCCCGCGAAAAAAGCACGGGCGACGCCCGTACGCTGTGCTCGAGCCTCCGGATCGTTTCCCACGTTGAACGTGATCCACGTCCCCATCCCGATCACGGGAATCTCGACGCCCGTCGACGGCACGGCCTTCGTCAGCACGTCCGGCCGCGCCGCATCAGCTGAAGCCGACGGTACGGCTGCCCGCGAGCCCTCAGGCGACGCGAAAGGGGCGCGAGGCCGCGCGGTAGAGGCCGCGGCTATCGGAAATGCCGCGGCGAGCGTAGAAAGAAACCGGCGTCGTTTCATGGTCATCGAGATCGTCTCCTGACAAGGAAAGGCGCGCGGCCGGGACGAGCCCGCCGCAGGCCCCACATACAGAACGGCAGCCGCCTGTGTTAGTGAACGTACCGCAAACCGGACATTGTTTCGGGTCGCCGTATCCGATGCGGGGAGCACCAGGGTGTCGGATGTCGGATGTGGCACGTCAAACTGGTCGCCGTGCGCTGGCGTGGCGCGTGCGTACGGCGCGCCGTATCCTTATCCTGTTACCGATGACTTCGAGACCACCCTTTCCGAAAAGACGACATGCCCACCATGCGCAGTATTACGTTGGCCGTCCTCCTGGCCGTCTTCACGCTTCCGGCCGCGGGCCAGTCCGGCCAGGGCGACCGCATTCACGGTCCCAACTTCGCCTCTCGCAGCCCGGCTCTCGGCGTCAACGGGATGGCCTCGACGAGCCACCCGGTGGCCACGCAGGTAGCCGTCGACATTCTGAAAGAAGGCGGCTCGGCGGTGGATGCCGCCATCGCCGCCAACGCCGTCCTCGGCTTCGTCGAGTCCAACAACAGCGGCATCGGGGGCGACCTGTTCGCCATCGTGTGGGACGAGAAATCCGGCGAGCTGCACGGCCTCAACGCAAGCGGACGCTCGTCGCAGCATCTCTCTTACGACGATCTGCGGGAGCGATTGGGCGATGCCGTAGGGATCCCCCTCTATGGCCCGCTCTCGATCTCCGTGCCTGGTGCGGTCAACGGCTGGTACGAGCTGCACGATCGATTCGGGAGCCTGTCCATGGAAGACGTGCTGGCTCCGGCCATCCACCATGCCCGTGAGGGCGTTCCGATGAACGACGTCGTGGCCTTCTCCTGGCAGCAGGCGTACCAGCGTCTGAAGGCGAACGAGGAGGCTATCGGAGAATTCGACAACTTCGAGGAAACGTTCGTGACGGACGGCCGCATGGCGGACTTCGGCGAGATCTTCCGCAATCCGGACCTGGCACGCACCTACGAACGCATCGCGGAGGGAGGCCGCGATGCTTTCTACGAAGGCGAGATAGCCGACGCGATCGACGCGTATGCGCGGCGCACCGGCATCCCCATCCGCAAGTCCGACCTCCAGGCACACGCCGGCACGTGGGTCGATCCCATCTCAACCACGTATCGCGGGTACGAGGTCTACGAGCTGCCCCCGAACGGACAGGGACTGACGGTCGTCCAGATGCTCAACATTCTAGAAGGCTTCGATCTGGCGTCGATGGGACACAACACGGCCGACTACCTGCACGTGCTCATCGAGGCGAAGAAGCTGGCGTTCGCGGACCGGGCCGTTCATTATGCCGACCCGGATTTTGCCGACATCCCCCTCGGGCGGCTTCTATCCAAAGATTATGCCGCGGACCAGCGCGCGCAGATCGATATGAACAGGGCCATGGACCGCGTGGATACCGGTGCCCTGGGCCACGGCGACACGGTCTATTTGACCGTGGCGGACGGCGACGGCAACATGGTCTCCCTCATTCAGAGCAACTTCCTGGAATTCGGGAGCGGGATGGTGCCCGACGATCTCGGTTTCGTCTTTCAGAGCCGCGGCTCCCAGTTCTCGCTCGACCCCGATCATGCCAACGTGTACGAGCCCGGCAAGCGTCCCTTCCATACCATCATCCCTGCCTTCGCCATGCGTGACGGCGAGCCGTTCATGGCCTTCGGCGTCATGGGCGGTCCGTTCCAGCCCCAGGGTCACGTTCAGGTGTTTCTTAACGTGGTCGAGTTCGGGATGAACGTGCAGGCCGCCGGCGACGCCGCGCGATTCAGCCATTCGAGCGGCTTGCAGCCGACGGGAGGTACGATGGTCCACGGCGGAAACGTGGCCTTCGAGAGCGGCATCCCGGCAGAGGTCCAGCTCGATCTGGCCCACCGCGGACATATCATCGCGCCGACGGATTTCTTCGGTGGGTACCAGGCCGTCATATGGGATGCGGAGCACGGCGTGTATCACGGCGGGGCGGATCGGCGGAAAGACGGCAGCGCGATCGGATACTAGACGATCTTTTTCCTGTATACGTGCCAACATCGTGTCGTGTGGGTGCGCCTGAATTACACGTGATCTCCAATCTGCCGGGCCATGTAACATTTCGGTCGTTTTTTCGGAGAAGAGAACCGTTCTCTCCGACACGATTCTTTTCTACACAAATGAAACGACGAGACATCCTTCTCCCGAATCCGGCGCGCGCTCTGCTTCTCGCTCTGTTCCTCGCTCTGATCCTCATGGCGCCCGCCACGCCTCGCGCCGTTCAGGCGCAGAGCCTCGACCTCACCGTTCGTGACTACGGCCTGAGCATCGGCGACGCATCCTATGTCAACGGCGTGCGTCTCAACTTCCGTGACCGAAACCTGCAGGTGGTGAATGGACTCAATCTGACGCTCTGGGAGCCGCACGAACCGGTCGAGGGCATCGTACGGGGGATTGCAATCGGCCTTCCCCAGACCGGGGCGCGGCGCATTCACGGCGTGGGCCTCGGACTCTTCGGCGTCAGCGCGCATGAGTCCGCCACGGGCATTATCGTAGGCGGACTCGGAACGGGAGTCGGGCAGGACCTCGTGGGGGTGGCCGTTGGCGGACTCGGCGTCGGAAGCGGACGAGACGTTCGAGGCGTAGCGGTAGGCGGACTCGGAGTCGGCGCGGGCGGGGATCTCAGCGGTATTGCGGTCGGTGGACTCGGCGTAGGCGGTGGAGGCGACGTTCACGGTATTATGATCGGCGGGCTCGGCGCCGGAGCGGGCGGCAACCTCAGCGGCATCGCCGTAGGCGGTCTGGGCGTCGGCGCCGGCGGTACGATTCGTGGGCTCGCCGTCAGCGGCGCCGGCGTCGGCGCGCCCACCATACGCGGCCTCGTCCTCAGTGCCGTAGCGGCAGGCACCACAGACATCGTCGGCATTGCCGTCGCACCCGGCTACTTCCACGTAGAAGAGAACGGCCGGATGAAAGGCCTCTCCATCTCGGCATTCAACCGCATCCGGGGAACGCAACAGGGCCTGACGATCGGCATCCTCAACGTGGCCCGCCATCTTAATGGCGTGCAGGTCGGACTCCTTAACATCGCCCACAACAACCCGCGAGGCCTCCGCGTGCTGCCGTTTCTGAACGTACACGTCGACTGACGTCGTCGTGCGTAACGCCGACACGGTGAACGCCAACCCACGGAGACCTTCCGGGCAGCATTTGATCGTCGAAGACCGCCAATGACGCGTATCCTCCCAGTCCTGCTATTGCTATCGATTGCACCGCGCCCGGACGGGCTGATGGCGCAGTCAGGGGCACCGATTCCGGCGAATCACACCGATGCCGCACGGCCGGCGAATTCAACCACACCGGACCATTCGACGTTCGACCGGCTGCTCAACGAGCACGTTACTCAAGACGGACTCGTAGACTACGACGCCTTTGCCGGCTCGCCGGCCTTCGAAGACTATCTGTCGACCCTGGACGAGATCGATGTCGCGTCGCTCTCCCGGGACGACGAACTGGCGCTGTGGATAAATGCCTACAACGCCTACACCATCGCGCTGGTCAACAAACACGACGAACGCGAGTCCATTCGCAACATCAACCGCCTCCTCGGCGTGATCGCAGCAAAAGGTCCGTGGACGCAGCCGATAGCACGCGTCGGCGGAGCCGTCTATACGCTCGACGAAATCGAACACGACGTCATCCGATCTGAATTCGACGAGCCCCGGATTCATTTCGCGCTGGTCTGCGCGGCGATCGGCTGCCCACCGCTGCGACGAGAGGCGTACACCGGGAATCGCCTCGACGATCAGCTCGACGACCAGACCCGGCGGTTCCTGCTTCACTCACCGGAAAAGAACCGGGTGGATGTCTCTTCTCGAACCGTATATCTCAGCAAGATCTTCGACTGGTACGGCGACGATTTTTTAGGTGGGACCGTAGATAGACCTGCCGATCGCCCTGCCCATCTCGGCGACTATCTCGCGCGCTACTTCCCTCCCGGCCCCGAGCGTGAACTGCTGCTCGGCGGTTCGTTCGAAATCGCGTACACCGACTACGACTGGTCGTTGAACGCGGTGCCGTAGTGCAATCCTACCCGAGCGCCCGCCGGGCTACACCACCACCCACGCTCCCCTCTCCGCGCTGCGCCGGATCGCGTCGATCACGTCCATATTCGCGGCGGCATCGGACAGCGGCGTGGGCACGGCGGCGTCCTCCAGCACGGCACGTGCGAAGCGCTCGCCCTGCACGGTGTACTGATTCGTCGCGTCGAAGGTGATCTCCTCGGTCTCACCGCCCCGGGTATGCCGAATGCGCGTCGACTCGTTGGGCGGAGCATTGAACGGAATTTCGATGGTAATTTTGCCTTCCGACCCGAAGACATCCACATTCTGATGCGGCGCAAGCTGTGTCGCACAGACGAACGTCGACGTGCCCCGTCCGAAATCCATCACGCCCGACGTCAGGTAATCCGTTTCGAAATCCGGGTCGATCTTCATGTCGCCCGAGACTCGTTCGGGCTCGCGATCGAAAAGAAAGCGAGCCAGCGAGATGCAGTAGCACCCGATGTCCATCAACGCGCCGCCTCCGATATCAGCCTGATTTCGCACGTTGTCCGGATCGTCGTTGAAATAGGAGAACGTCGAGTGAATCGCACGCAGCTCGCCGATGGCCCCCTCGGCAACCAGATCGTAGGCGCGTTGCCACTGGGGATGGAATCGGTACATGAAGGCCTCCATCACTTTCAGCTTTGGATGGTCCGCCGCAGCGCGAACGAGCCGCCGGGCGTCGTCCGCATCCAACCCGATCGGCTTCTCGCACAGCACGTGCTTGCCCGCTTCAAGGGCCTTGATCGCCCACTCGACGTGCAGGTGATTGGGCAGGGGAATGTACACGGCGTCGACGTCGGCATCCTCCAGTAACTCTTCGTACGATCCGTAGGCGTTGTCGATGCCGAGCTCCTCGGCCGTCGCCTGCGCCCGCTCGGCGTTTCGCGATGCAATAGCCGTCACGTTGATAAGCTCGCCCTGCTGCATGGCGGGAATGACTTTCTGGCGGCCGATCTTGGCCGTGCTAAGTACGCCGAAACGAACCGATTTCATGGGCTAAGAGCTGGTTGTCTGTAATAGGTACAGGTGGATGGTGGCGAATTTCGAGCGCCGGCCTCGATCGACGCCGCAATTGCGCTCCATCGAACCGACAAAAACATGGTAGCTACGACGTGCATCGTATGCAACGAACGGTGTGGCGAGCCACGTCATGCCGGCGTACGTGATCCCGTTAGATGTTCGGTGCAGTCGGTGCAGGAAGCACCTGCACTCCATCCATCATTTCCCAGTGCCTTTCCGTAACTTGGCGGCTCACCGATGCGACGGGCCACATCGATCTTCGGACACCATGCACATCGAATGCTTGTCTGCATGCTAACGCCGCTTCGTAAGGTCTTCGATCGCGTAGACGCGGTACTCGCAGGATCGGCTGCAATCGGACTGGCACTCTACCTGTTCGTCGTGCCGTCCGTCCACCCCGACCGTGCCGCGCGCGATCACGCTCCGAGAGATTCCGTCGTGGAGGCTGGGCGCACGTTTCTACGGATCCACACGGGCGGGACAATCGCGGGCGATCCGTCGCAAGCACGCATACGCCGGGACGCCGAACTTCTCGATTCCCTGCAGCGTGCAGTCGGCCGAACCGAAGCGGTTCGCCTCGTTCGCAGCGAGGGGGTGCCGGCCTACTACTGGGAGATCGCGCTTACGGAAATCGTCCGTGACGATGACGCCGGCGGAGGTACCGTGGTCGGCGTCACGACGGATAGCGAGATGGAAGAGATCGCGTCCATCCATTTAACCCTGGACGGACGACCGTTCGGCCTCTCGCTCGACGAATCATTCTCCGGTACGGGTGCACTCCACCATGACATCCTCCGCTCGCTGACGCCCGATTCACTGCAGCGGGTGCTGATCGATTCCGTGGGCGCGGAAAGGTGGACGTTTCGATTCAACGACCCGCCCGCCACCCCATCCTTTCGCGGAGCCCGCGGTGGGGACGACCGATCGTTAAACGACCCACCGGAGCTTCGCCCCTTCTACCTTCGCCCCGAGGCTCGCGTACTTCTGAACCAGGCCGATGCCGCCGCCCTGGCGCGATACCACCTGGGCGGCACGCTCTTCGCTGACGCCGTTGCGCAGGCTACGGCGCGCATCGACTCCGTCACCGCTTCAGGACGGGACGGACGCACGACGGCATCCGTTCACCTGTCGTCGATCGATTCGGCGCCCGGCGAACGCTTTTCGGCCGTCATGGAGATTGCCCCGACGGGTGGACTCCTCCGCCTCGATCCAAATTTCACCGGCACGGCCGCCTCGAACGGCGCCGACGTGAGCGACGTCCTCGACATGATTCAGGTCGTCACGTACCTGATCCTCATCATTCTGGCGTTTTTCGTCTTCCTGCGCCGGATACGGTATCAGCTCATCGATGTCGGTTCCGCGGCGAGAGACGGACTCATAGGCGGCGTGGCGGCCGGCATCGCGCTCGGCGGACGAATCCTGAGCGAGGTCCCCTGGTCGCTCTCGTTCGAACTCTTGATGGCATTTTTCGGCATAGCGGTAATAGCGCTTCTCGCGGGCGTACTGATCTTTTTTCTATCCAGTACGGCTACGTCGTCCGTACGGGACGAGTGGAACGAGAAGATGCAGACGCTCGACCTCGTCCGGGGAGCCTACGTGCGAAACGTGCCTGTCGGTCGATCCCTCGTGCGGGGAGCGCTGATGGGGCTTTCCATCGTCGGACTGCTGGCGGCGGCGCTCACGTTGCTCCCGGTGGATTCGCTGATACTATCCTCCGACCCGCTATTTTTCACGTCGGCCGTCCCCGGTACCGATTTCATGATCGCCGCCATGTCAGCCGTCTTTTTGACGATCTTCGTAGCCTACCTGGTCGTCGTCGGGCCGGCCGCCATCATCCGAGCCAGAACCTCGTCCCCCACGATCGTCATCGGCGTCGTCGCGCTGACGCTTCTCATCACCCAGATCTCTCCGCTCGACGTGCATCCCGTCGCATATTCGTTCGCCCTATCCGGCGTGATCGGACTGGTTCTCGGATGGACGCTCTGGCGGTTCGACGTGCTGTCGCTCATCGTATCCCTGTTCGTTTTCACGCTCCTCTGGGACGTCGTTCCCGGATGGGTCGTTACGAGTACGCCTGAATTCGTGGGTGCCGGTCTCTCGCTGCTGCTCGTCGGCGGACTCGTCGTGCTGGGCGGCGTGGGCGTTGCCGGCGGCCGCACCGGAGACGACATACCGACGATCGTCCCCGACTACATCGAAGAATTGACGCGAAAGGAACGCCTGGAGCGCGAGCTCGAGCTGGCGCGCTCCATGCAGCTCTCTTTTCTACCCCGCGCGAACCCCGAGATGGAGGGACTCGACATCGCGTCGGTTTGTCTGCCCGCCTACGACGTCGGTGGAGACTACTACGATTTTTTCGAGCTGGATGACCGTACGCTGGCCTTCGTCGTTGGCGATGTCAGCGGCAAAGGAATGGAGGCGGCGTTTTACATGACGCTGATGAAGGGCATCCTGCAGAGTCTCGTTCATGAAGGAGCCCGACCCGCGCGCGTGCTGACCCGTGCCAACGCGATTTTTCGGAGGAACGCCGCGCGCGATACGTTCATGTCGATGGCCCTGTGCGTGATCGATCTCGAGGAAGGTACGCTGACCTTTGCCCGGGCGGGCCACAACCCGCTGCTTCTCCGAAAGGCGGCCGGACGCCTCGAGGTCGTCAAACCGGCCGGTGCGGCGCTGGGCCTGACCGAGCCCGCCATGTTCGAGGCCTCGATCGAGGAAGTCACGTTTCATCTGGACGAAGGCGACGTCGTCATCGTCTACACCGACGGCGTCACGGAAGCCATGAATCCGCGGCGCGAACTGTATGGGGAAGACCGGCTCGAGGCCGCCGTCGCCATACAAACCGGTGCCGAGCAGGACGACGCTTCCCGGTTAGTACGGCGCATCGTCGACGATGTAAACGGTTTTCGTCGGAACGCACCGAGCCACGACGACATGACGCTGCTCGTCGTACGACGTGTCAATACGGATCACTCGCCGGATCACTCGTCGAGCAGTCGGTAGCTCACGAAAGCGAACCGCTCGCCATCGGGTGCCCACGACGGCACGTTGATCGTGCCCTGTCCGCCGAAGAGGCGCGTAAGGACGCGCGGCTCCTCGCTTCCGTCGGCCGGCATGATTCGCAGCATCACGTTCTTGTTGGCCGGATGGCCCTCGACGTCCGGGAAATACGACAGAAAGACGAGCCATTCGCCGTCGGGCGATGGATGCGGAAACCAGTCGTTATATTCATCGTCGGTGAGCGCGATCTCATCGCTCCCGTCCGCGTTCATGCGGTAAATCTGCATGGTGCCCGTGCGGACGGAATTGAAATAAATAAACTGCCCGTCCGGCGAGTAGTCGGGCCCGTCATCCAGCCCGGGTGCCGTCGTGAGCCGGGTCTCTTCGCCTCCTTTAAAGGGAATCGTGTAGATGTCGTAGTCACCGTCGCGGAGGCCGACGTAGGCCAGCGTGTTGTCTACGGGCGAGACCCCGTGCCAGTAGGACGGCCCGTGCTCGGTGATGCGCGTCGGGGTGCCGCCTTCGATCGGCAGCGTGTAGACGATGGACGTACCCGCCTCGGACGAACAGCTGACGATGAGCGTCTCGCCGTCGGCCGTAATCCCGTGGTCGTTGTTGCAGCCGCTGATGTTTCCCGTATCGATCTGCGTCGGCTCGCCACCCTCGACCGGCAACCGGTAGATGAGCCCGTCCTGGTTGAAGATGAAATAGGATCCGTCTATCGACCAGTTCGGTGCCTCGAAGTGCGCCTGCCGGCGGTATACGACGCTACGTTCGCCCGTGGTAATGTCGAACACCTCGAGACTGCTTTCCAGGACGGGGTCGTCTCCGGAAGCGTCCTGAGCGGAGGCCGAACCCGCGGTCATGAACAGACCGGCCGCGATCACGAGCGCGTAGATTCCCAAAGAGCGTTTCATCCGGTGTTTCCTCAACGTGACGATGGCATCCGATGCGATAGTCGGCAGCAGCCTTCTCGTCCTGGCGACGCCGGCCGTACCGTTGGACAATGTACTAAACGTGGGATGGAATTCCCGTATAGGACGTACGTGCCGATTCATCGAGTCCGTCCACGCACAGATAAGATTTCGGAATACCTGTATACTATGCGGGTTGGCAATGTAGTGCCGGGTGCGGGGTGCCGAGTATCGGGTGCCGAATGTCCGGTGCCGAATGTCCGGTGCCGAGAAGTCCCGTGCGGGGGCCCGGTGCCGAGAAGTTCGATGCCGAGAGTGCTGTGCCGAGGTTGCGGTGTCGGCTGTCGGGGTCAACGTACCATCGCGTAACCTTCAGCAGCCATACCCGTCATCATGCTCCGGATCGTCGCCCTACGGTGCACAGCTATCCTACTCCTTCTGTTAGCAGCCCCTGCACTGGCGCAGGAGGCTGAAGAAGATCGTGCGGGGCTACTGAACGTATTCATCGACTGCGATACGTTCTTGTGCGACTTCGACTATTTCCGCACGGAGATGCCCTTCGTCAATTACGTACGCGATCGACAGGACGCGGACGTACACGTGTTGCTCACGTCGGAATCGACGGGCGGAGGTGGGAGGCGGTTCACCATCGCGTTCATCGGTCAAGGCCCGTTCGAACAGCTGGAGGAGACGTTAACCCATACGTCCGAAGCCACTGCCACGAACGATGAGATTCGCGCCGGCATCACACAGGTTTTTCGGGCCGGACTGCTCCGCTACATCAGTCGCACACCGCTTCTGAGTCGCTTCGAGTTCAGGTACGAAGCGCCCGCGGACGAAGGCGCGCAAACGGTGGCCGCGGAAGACCCGTGGAATTTCTGGGTGTTCAATACGCGCGTGAATGCATTCGCGAACGGTGAGGATCGCTATCAGGTGATGAATCTCTCGGGCTCGGCAAGCGCCGGCAGGGTGACCGAGGCGTCCAAGTTTCGCTTTTCGCTCAGCGGGTCTCGGAGAACGCAGACGTTCGAACTCAGCGACGGAACCGAGACGGTCGACATTCAGGGAACGTACGGCGCCGACGGCCTCGCCGTCGCGAGCCTCGGACCGCACTGGTCGGCCGGTGCACGCGTCTTCGGCACGCGATCGACCCGGCTGAATTACGACCTTCAATTTATCGCCGCACCTGCCATCGAGTATAATCTGTTCCCGTATTCGGAGTCGACCCGGAAGCTGCTTACGCTGCAGTATTCCCTCGGCGTAACGCATTTCAACTACGCCGACACCACGATCTTCAACCGGATGGAGGAAACGCGCTTCGGACACAGAATGGAATCCGTCGTGTCCGTCAAGCAGCCCTGGGGCAACGTCGGCGTGTCGCTGGACGGCACCCAGTATTTTTTCGATCTGTCCAAATTCAACCTCGGCCTGGGCGGCAGCGTCCAGTTCAGGCTCTTTCGCGGATTCACGGTGAACGGACGCGGAAACGTCTCGTTCGTGCGAGATCAGCTGTACCTGCCTAAAGGGGACGCGTCGGACGAAGACGTGCTGCTGCGGCGCCGGCAGCTGGAAACGAACTGGCGCTACTTCTTTTCATTCGGCATCGGGTACCAGTTCGGATCCAAATTCAACAACGTCGTGAATCCCCGATTCGGAGGAGGCAGCGGGAACAGTGTGATCTTCTTCTAGATCGAGGCCGTCGAGTAGATCCGAATCGGTTACCACTCGTCTACGTCGCCTCCCGCAGGGCCTCATCCACTTCCGCCCCGAGTCGATCGACGATGCCGGGGAGGGCGTCGACGTCTTCTGCCGTCGTGTTGAAATTCACGATGCAGGCGCGCAGGACGTACCGTTCGCCGATCACGGCATTCGATACGAAGGCGAGTCCGCTCGACTGAATGCGATCCAGGAGCGTCTCGTTCAATCTATTTAGATACGACGCCACGGAGGCCTCCCCGGCCCGTCCAGCCAGATCCGGCGGGACGTAGCGAAACGTGGCGATGCTTAGCGACTGCGTGATGGCTTCGAAGCTCGGGTGTCCTTCCAGCGTGGCGAAGAGGCGTCGACTCAGCTCCATGTCGTCACCGATCATCCGCTCGTACCCCCTGCGTCCAGCCTGGCGAAGTCCCATCCAGACCTTCAATGCCCGAAAGCCGCGCGAATTCTGCGGACCGTAGTCGTGATAGTTGATGGCCTCCACGCCGAAATGATAGTAGGGAGGGTGATAGGAAAACGCGTTTCGCAGCAGCTCGGGATCGCGGACGAGCACGCAGCCCGCCTCGAGCGGCGCGTAGAGCCATTTATGGGGATCCAGGGCCACGGAGTCGGCCCGTCCCAATGCGCGAAGGTCCTCCGGCGCTCCGGGGACCGCCGCCGCGAACCCGCCGTACGCGCCGTCTACGTGCAGCCACACGTTCTCCTCGCGGCAGAGATCCGCCAGCGCGGCGATCGGATCCACCGCACCCGTGCTTACCGTGCCGGCCGTGCCCACGACGGCCATCGGCACATCGCCCGCATCCCGATCGCGCTTGAGGACGTCGCGGACCTGCGCGACGTCCATCCGCAGGTCGTCGTCCGTCGGAATCCACCGGACCGCGTCGGTTCCGAGCCCGGATAGATCCGTCGCATTCTCGATCCACGTGTGCGTCTCGCGAGAGGCATAGACGCGCAGGCGCGGGGCCCCGGGGGAGGCCTGTCCCTCCTCCCGGATGTTCCAGGGTGCCGAAGCCACGCGCGCGGCAAGCAATCCGACCGCGTTCGCCACGTTGCCGCCGCTGACGAGGAGCCCCCCGCAATCGA
>JBBDTI010000053.1:0-5518 GCA_040904565.1 Rhodothermales bacterium | reverse complement strand
GGCGCCGGCGTGGTCACGAAGATTCTAGATTGATCATAGGGTTGTCGGCTGACGGCTGACGGGATGGCGGCATCGGGACGTTTCCCGTCGCGAACCGTCAGCTGTCAAACGTCAACGGTAAGCCGAGAAACGGGCGTAGCTCAATTGGCAGAGCAGCGGTCTCCAAAACCGCAGGCTGCAGGTTCGAGTCCTGCCGCCCGTGCTACATTTTCAGTCAATAGTTTCCGGTTTGCGAAGACCCGGCCGTCGTGGCCGGCGGTGGGTTCGAACCTAGCTAGCGACGTGCGACCAGTAAATACCGCGATGCGATTATGAACGTTGTAGACTATCTCAATGATGTCGGCAAGGAAATGCGGAAGGTCAGCTGGCCGAGCCGCAACGAGCTTGTCGGTAATACGCTCATTACGATGCTGGCAACGGCCGTCATCTCACTATACATATATGCCGCCGATCAGGTGATCAGCCAGATTCTGGAGTTCATCTACCAGTAGGTCGACGGTTTCGACGTCTAACTATCTCACAGATCAGGTCTGTCGCGCAGTCACGGAAAACGATGGCTAAACGGGAAAAGGAAGGAATCCACAAGTGGTACGTACTGCGCACCTTCTCGGGGCACGAGAAGAAGGTTAAGGAGTACCTCGAACGAGAAGTGGAGCGGCTCGGGCTGGAGGACAAGATCGACGAGATCATGATCCCCACTGAGACCGTCTTCGAGATGCGGCGCGGCAAGAAGCGCACGCGCGAAAAGACGTTCTTTCCGGGATACATCATGCTCCACGTCGTGCTGGATAACGAGCTTCAGCACGTCATCTCGAACCTTCCGTCCGTGATCGGATTTCTCACGACGGGAGATGATGAACCGACGCCCCTGCGTCCGGATGAGATCAACCGGATCATGGGCAAGATGGACGAGGCCCGGGAAGCCGGAGAGCAGCCGGAAATACCATTCAAGACCGGCGATCCCGTGAAGGTGGTGGATGGACCGTTCAACAATTTCAGTGGATTTGTCGAGGAGGTCTTTCCGGACAAGATGAAGGTCAAGGTCATGGTTTCGATATTCGGCCGGAAAACCCCTCTGGAACTCGATTACCTCCAGGTCGAGCACGAAGAATGACCGGGGGCCGTGCACCGCACGAGCCGATCAGCCCATGAAATGCCATTGAACTCGGCGCCGTGTCGCGGGAGCGAGGAACCTTAAGCTGCCGGGAGCTATAGTACTCGGCTGATTTTTATCACCACTAATTGAGCGGGAGCCCGGTGCTTTCGGGCGTTCGGACCGCATACAAGTCTATGGCAAAAAAGATTGACGGCTACATCAAGCTGCAGATCAAGGCCGGGCAGGCGAACCCGGCACCTCCGATCGGTCCGGCGCTGGGCCAGAAGGGCGTAAACATTATGGAGTTCTGTAAGCAGTTCAACGCTGCAACGCAGGACCGGATGGGGCTCGTGCTCCCCGTGGTCATCACGGTGTACGCGGACAAGTCCTTCAGTTTCATCGTTAAGAGTCCACCGGCCGCCGTGCTGTTGAAGAAGGCGGCCAAGATCGAGTCCGGTGCCGGCGACCCCCTTCGTGAGAAGGTTGGAAAGGTGACGTGGCAGGACTGCCGCGACATCGCCGAACGGAAGATGGAGGACCTCAACGCCTTCGACATCGATCAGGCGGCGTCCATGATTGCGGGTACGGCTCGATCGATGGGTATCAAGGTCGAAGGTCGACCGATTTGACGGTTGCAGATCGCAACTGATTCGTTCATGTGGGAGCCCGCCGATATGGGTGGGCGCTTGCACCACGTAGACAACAACATGTATGGCTAAGAAAGGAAAACGATACCGCCAGGCGGCGGATATCCTCAAGGGTGTCGGCGGGCCGTTCTCTGTTGGAGACGCCTGCGATCTGGTGAAGGAAACGGCGCAGGCGAAGTTCGACGAATCCGTCGATATCGACATGCGTCTTGGGGTCGACCCCCGGCATGCGGATCAGATGGTTCGCGGTTCCGTCGCGTTGCCGCACGGCACCGGTAAGGAGATAACCGTTCTCGTTTTGGCTAGCGAAGCAAAGCAGGAAGAGGCGAGGGAGGCTGGAGCCGATTTCGTCGGGCTCGACGACATGGTCGAGCGCATCCAGAACGAAGGATGGACCGATTACGACGTCGTCATCGCGACACCGGACGTGATGGGGCAGATCGGTCGGCTCGGCCGCGTGCTCGGCCCGCGCGGTCTTATGCCGAATCCGAAGAGTGGGACCGTCACGATGGACATTGCCGAGACGGTCAAAGAGGTCAAGGCTGGAAAGATCGAGTTTCGCGTAGACAAGAACGGAAACCTCCACGCGGCCATCGGCAAGGCGTCGTTTTCGGCCGACGAGCTGCGCGAGAACGCAGAGGCCTTTCTCAAGGAAGTGCTTCGGCTGCGTCCGGCGTCGGCAAAAGGTGCCTACGTCCGATCCGCGACCATCTCCACGACGATGGGTCCGCCCATCACGCTCGATCGATCCACCGTCGTCAGCGCGCTGCGGTAAGCGCCTTCCGTTCCTGAAACGCCCGATACCGAGGTACTGACTATGCCAATGACCAAAAAAGACAAGCAGGCGGTCGTCGATGAAATCGCGCAGACGCTCGACGACCATACGATCGTCTACCTGACGGACTATTCCGGACTCACCGTGGAGCAGGCCAACGAGCTTCGCAATCGGTTCCGGGATTCCGGCGTTACCTACAAAGTGTACAAGAATACGCTGATCCGTCGCGCGATGGAAAAGCTGGGTGGATTTGAAGATCTCTACGACCAGCTGCACGGCCCCACGGCCGTCGCCTATTGTGAGGAGCCCGCGGCGCCCGCCCGCGTCATCAAGACGTTTACGAAGGAAGCGGCCGTGGATCGGCCCGAACTGAAGGCCGCGTTGGTCGACGGTGACTTTTACGCCGCCGACACACTGGACGTGCTCGCCTCGCTCAAATCGAAAGATGAGCTTATCGGCGATATACTGGCGCTGCTCGCCGCACCGATAAAGAACGTCGTCGGGGCGATTCAGGCCCCCGGGCGCAATCTTGCCGGTGCAATCCAGACGATTGCAGAGAAGGAATAGTAAACACGCGCTGCAGACGCCCGTCGTCTGGCAGTGTTAATCGATTAACTAGATTCAAACTTACCATCCTTAATTTGCAGCGTAGCCGCTGTCGCAAGCGACGGAGACCGCTGCAGGAAGATCTATTATGGCTGATATCAAGAAAATCGCGGAAGAACTCGTCAACCTTACGATTAAGGAGGCCAACGAGCTCTCTACGCTGCTCGAGGAAGAGTACGGCATCAAACCGGCCGCTGCAGCCGTAGCGGTTGCTGGAGGGGGTGCGGCTGGAGGTGACGGCGCTGCCGAAGCCGAGGAAAAGACGGAATTTGACGTCGTCCTCAAGGCAATCGGCGGCAATAAGATTGCCGTCATCAAAGAGGTCCGCAGTATGACGGGTCTCGGGCTCAAGGAAGCCAAGGAGCTTGTCGACGGTGCACCGAATACGATTAAGGAGGCCGTCGGTAAGGACGAAGCCCACGAGATGAAAACGAAGCTCGAAGAGGCCGGCGCTGAAGTCGATCTTACGTAGCTCATACCGGGCGGCATGCGTCTCGGTACCCGGGATGGATCAGCCTCTAAAAAATAGAAAGCCGACCCCGGCATGAACGGGGTCGGCTTTCGGCGCTTGTCTGGACGGTACAGGCAGAAGCGTGCGGGAAACATGTTGGTGTCGGTTAAGTTGATAAGCTGATGCACCTCTCTGAGCCTCGCAGACAACAGTCCCTTATTGGGGCGGCACGACGAATCGGGTGGGAGAGAAGTGACCGCTGCGCAAAGGCGGCACCGTCCGGGACGTCGACCCAAACTGAGGAATCGAATGTGTCCAGTGTGCAAAATCTGGCGTCTACATTGGATTCTGGAATCATCGCGAACGGCGCCGTAGGTAGCAGAGATCACGGGCCCGATGATCCCATCGGATCTCTCTCGTGATCGATGGCCCCCACGAACGTTCTAAACCACGCTAGCCACTCAATCTATGCTGCATACAAACGGTCAAGCAACGGACGGTCAGCGCGTATCCTTTGCTCGGATTCCAACCGTACATGATTACCCGGACTTTCTAGATATTCAGCTCGAGTCGTTCGGCGATTTCGTCCAATCCGACGTGGCTCCCGAAGAGCGGGAAGACATAGGCCTCCAGGCTGTCTTCAAGGAGCATTTTCCTATCCAGGACAGTCGAGAGCGGTATACGCTCGAGTTTATTAATTACACGCTCGACGCGCCGAAGCACTCCATGGAGGAATGCATCGCGCAGGGGCTGTCCTACTCCATTCCGCTGAAAGCCAAGCTCCGTCTTTCCAGCAAGGAAGACGAGGATGAGGAAGAGGCGGAAGAGGCGATCGAGCAGGAAGTCTATTTGGGCAACCTGCCCTTTATGACCGGACAGGGGACGTTCGTGATCAACGGTGCCGAGCGTGTGGTCGTATCGCAGTTGCACCGGAGTCCGGGGGTGTTTTTCGGCTCCAACATCCATCCGAACGGTACGCAGCTCTTCTCGGCCCGCGTAATTCCTTTCCGCGGTTCGTGGATCGAATTCTCGACCGACGTGAGCAACGTGATGTGGGCGTACATCGACCGGAAGAAGAAGCTGCCGGTCACGACGCTGCTTCGCGCGCTCGGGTATTCGGACAATGATGAGATCGTCAACATCTTCGACCTGGCCGACGAAGGTGATTCGTCGACGAAGAAGGCTTTCAAGAAAATCACAGGTCGCACGCTGGCGGCGTCCGTTACCGTCGAGCAGGTCCACGAAATCATCGACGAGGATACGGGAGAGGTCATCGAGGAGAAAAAGGAACGAAAGGTCCTTTTTCCCGCGGACCACACGCTCGAGGAAGACGATTACGATAAGCTTAAAGAGGCGGGCGTAAAAACGGTCTTTCTGCTCAAGGAAGACGAGCAGGAGCAGCTCGACAAGTCGACGCTGATCGATACGCTCCGTAAGGACCCGGCTCATTCCGAAGCTGAGGCGCTCGAGCACATGTACATGCAGCTTCGTGGAAGCGAAGCGCCGGATCTGGAGACGGCTCGGGGCGTGCTGGATCGCCTCTTCTTCAGTGAGAAACGGTACGACCTGGGCGACGTCGGTCGCTATCGCATCAACAAGCGCTTAAAGCTGGACGTGCCGGCCGATACGCTGACGATGACGCCGGACGACATCATCGCGATCGTGCGCGAGCTGGTCAACCTCCAGAACGGCAGGAGCAATGTAGACGACATCGACCATCTCGGCAATCGGCGCGTCCGTACCGTCGGCGAACAGCTGGGCAGCCAGTTTTCGCTGGGCCTCGCGCGGATGGCGCGTACCATCAAAGAGCGCATGAATCTCAGGGATGCGGAGAACTTCACGCCGCAAGATCTGGTGAATGCCCGCACGGTTTCCAGCGTAATCAATACGTTCTTCGGAACGAACCAGCTCAGCCAGTTCATGGATCAGACGAATCCGCTGGC
>JBBDTI010000052.1:0-5530 GCA_040904565.1 Rhodothermales bacterium | reverse complement strand
ATGACAATGTACGGAGCAGCCCGGCATCATGCAATATCTAACAAAGTAGTACTAGATATAGCCTCACATTTTCTACTAGAGAAGACTCGTCACTCCGAAGTCAGTTGGTAGGCGATTCGCGTCTGATTCACACCCAGAAATTGCACCACTCGGAAGGATAGTTGGTCGTCTCCCCGCAGTTTCGACGTATCCGTCCGGTGAACTACACCTTTGATGCCGCCCAGCGATGGGGTAACATCTCATGCACGAGCTTATGCGGGTGCGTCGGGATGCGGGTGAGGACGTCGGTCATCCACGTGTGCGGCTGCACGTCGCGCTTCTTGCAGGTTGCGAGGAGCGAGTATGTCACGGCCGCGCGTTGGGCGGCGTCGTGTGAACCGGCGAACAGATAATTCCGGCGATTATGCGAAGCTTTCCATAAGCGGCGTTATGCTCAGTACCGAATTATGCGAAGTTATCTGCGGCGCCAGTGCTCGTACGGGAGGGCGAGCCAGCGCCGCAGAATTTTGAGATTAGCATAATTTAGAACGCCTCAAGAAAACGCATGAGATCATCCGGTGGCCTATAGCGCTTGAGTCTTGTCTGAGGGGCCTCCAGCCGTGCAAGGGCTCGCTCCTTCGTCGAAAGGTCAAGCTCGATGTACTGGTGGGTGGTCGACGGGCTTTCGTGCCCCAGCCACAGTGCGATGACGCTGATGTCGACGCCGGCCTGGAGCAGGTGCATCGCTGTTGTGTGGCGAATCGTGTGTGGCGTGACCGTTCGCCCGGCAAGTTCGGGGCACCGTGCCGCCGCTGCATCGACGGCCAGCTGCAGCCGTTCTGCGGCGTTGGCTCGTGTCATCGGGCCGCCGCTTCGGGTTGGAAGAAGCGGCCATGTCGGCCCGGGATCCCCGTTGCGCCGCAACCAAGCCCGCAGCTCCTTGACGGTGGCTATCCAGAGCGGAACGGATCGCTGCTTACGACCTTTACCATGGAGATGAACGAACGCCGTCTCGCCGAGAATGACGTCCACCAAATGAATACCGATAATCTCCGACACCCTTCCGCCCGTATTGTAGAGCATCATAATTAGCAGCCGGTCACGGTGACCGATCCAGGTGTCTGCCGGAGCGTCCATTACGGCGAGCATTTGTTCACGCGTGAGGAACTCGAACGTTGGCCGATCGAACCGCTTCATCGGCACCGCAAGAGCGTTTTCGACGACGCCAAGACAAGCGAACTCGCGCCGGGCGGCAAACTTCAAGAATGAGCGCACGGCGGCCAGCCGAGCATTGCGCGTGCGCACTGAGTTACCGCGATCCCGCTCCAGATGATCGAGGAAGCCGGCCACAAGATCGCGATTGATGTCGGCCAGCTGAAGAGCGGTGGGCGACTTGCCTGTGCGCTCCTCGGCGAAGCGTAGCAGTAGCAGAAACGCATCGCGGTAGGAGGCCACCGTCTGCGGGCTCAGCGCGCGCTGGCGAACCAGATAGTCCGTAAAGAACTCCTGGAGTAGCGTGGCGAACGAGGCTGATCCTGATCTACGCATCATTGACCTCCTCCGCCCCGCGAACGAAGCATTCGAATCTTGCGGCGACGATCGAGAGCAGCTCCGGCGTACCGGTAAGGTACCAGTACGTGTCGGAGATTTTGGCGTGGCCGAGATACGTGCTGAGCCAGAATGTGCCCTGATCGAGCGGTACGCCGCTCTGGTGCCAAAGCTGTATGCGACGTACGGCGAAGGTGTGCCGCAGGTCGTGGATCCTCGGGTTCGGATGATCACCACGGGCAACCCATCCCAGGCGTCTGCGAAGTCCGACAAAGACCTCATGCACCGTACGGGACGGAAGCTCCGCACCCGATGAGGAAGCAAAAAACGGCATGTCGGCCTCGGACCTCACCGTCTGATCTCGCATATCTCTGTAGATGCGGAGAGCCGCGAGCGTACTCGCATGCAGGGGCAGAAGTCGCGATTTTCTGAACTTTGTCTCCCGAACCGTCAAGAGTCCCCGAAGCAGGTCGACATCAGCGACCCGCAAGTAAAGGGCCTCGGAGAGCCGGAGACCGGCCGTCGCAATCAAGCCGAAGAGTGTGCGATACGTTGCAGGCCGAAGGCCTCCAAGGGGGCGAAGGCGCCCGGCCTCTTGAAGAAGATCTAGAATCTCCTGATGCGTGTAGATATGAGGCGCGAGGCGGCGATGTCCGGGGCCGAACGTCTTTGCATCCGGAACGGCCGTATCCGGTTCAAACTGACAATAGTACTTCGCGAAGGGTCGGACCACCTCCAGGCGGCGGGCCCATGTGATGGGCTTGGTTCCGCGCTCACGCGCCCACGCCAGTTGGAGATCGATCGTCAGAGGACCGCGGTGGTCGTTGGCGTCGGCGTAGCGCGCGAAGTTCATCAGCTGCGCACCTGCAATGCGGAGCTCGAAGCCGAGCCGGCGGCGTTCTTCGAGGTAGCGCTCGACCGAGTACTGGATTGAGGTCGTGCTCATGACGCATCCTCCGGCCACGGCAAGGCCACCGCCGCCAGGTGAGTGGTGTCAATCTTTGCATAGATGAGTGTCGTATCGAGGGCGCGGTGGCGAAGTACATCGGCCACCTCCTTGAGCGGCGATCCGCCTTCGAGCAGGCGACCCGCCAGCGTATGGCGCAGGACGTGGATGCGCGTATGGGAGAGTCCGAGGCGTCGATAGGCTGACCGCACCGCTCGCCGTACCACGCCGGGACCGATCGGCACGTCGAAGGGCGCCACGTGCCGAACGAAGACGCAGCGATTGGCTGTCTGCGGCCGTTCCGAGCTGATGTACTGGGCGATGGCTCTGCCGGTCAGCTGTGGCAATGGCATGGTGTCTATGCGACGAGCCTTGTTCGGTCCAATCCGAATCGTTCCGGCATACCAGTCGATGTCGTTAAGGTCGAGCCGCACCACCTCGTTTGCTCGGAGGCCGAGATCGACCACGCACCGCACCATGGCGTAGGCACGGAATCTGGAAGGGACCTCCGGTGGAAAGGGCTCGAGGAGCTGAGCGACCTCTTCCGGCGAAAGGGTCTCCGGCAAGGCCGATAGACGCCAGTTCGCCGGCGATGTGACCACCGGCGTCAGGTGATCGACCTGATCGCCACAATAGGCTCGAAATTGGAGGTAACTGCGCAGCGTGGCGACCAAGACGCGCGCACTGTTCCGACTCCAGCGCTGAAGCGTCTGCTTTATGAATCGACGCAGGTCACCAGCGCTGATGGGCGGAAGCTCCAACGGATCCAAACCCGCCCCTGCGCTCGCTTGAAGAAACGCTCCGATGATGCGTAGGCGTTGTGCACGGGTGTTTAATGCAAGACCGCGCTCATGATCCAAGTACGTGTCGAATCGGGCCAGTTCGTTATCGATCGTGCCGGCGACTGCCTGCTCGGCTACGACTCCGTCCTCACGTAGATAAGATAAGAGAAGGCGCACGGCAGCACGGCACTCATGCCGACTCCGTCGAACCGGTGAGGAGCAGCTACATCGCGGTAAATGTACGTCGAGAAAGCGACCGAGATCGTCCACGCTGACGCCGCTCGCGCGTCGACCGCGGAACGTGAGCCAATGAGCGAAGTGTGCGACGCAGCATAAATAGACCCGTCGCGTTGAAGGAGCATACCGTTGGCGTACCAGATGCTGCTCATACCCCGGGATGAATTGCGCGAAAGCGCTCCGACGCAGCCAAGCAGCGGGCATCGGGTGAAGAGAAGCGAGCGTGTCCATCTTTGGCCTCCTGAGATGATGAATGAGTCATCGCAGAAGACCGCTTTTATTATGCAAAGTCAACGTAGAGAATTAGCCACGACCTCAGGCGGCAAGGCGCGCCCGGTAGCCGCCACTCCACATAATTGGATACCGAGCATAACGGCGGCCGAGGGCAATAGGCCGGATGGCATTCTCCACCAGATTATTGTCGATTTCGATTTGGCCGTCGTCAGTGTAGCGCGTCAGCTTATCCCAGCGGGCGAGGCTGTAGTGGACAGCTTGGCCCCAGGGACTCTTCGGAAGTCCCGGATTGTTCTCGAGGTAGGTGTGGATACGTCTGAGGATCGGCACGGCACGTTCCTGCCGGACGCGGCGCCGGTTCTTCGGCGTCGGATCCGCCTCGCACAAGAAGCGCTCGATCTCGTAGAGCGTTTGGATTTCCTCAAGCACGCAGGGCGCCTTATCCGGCGCGCTTTTGAGCGCCTCAAAGAAGTAGCGCCGCGCATGGGCCCAGCACCCATACGTGATGACACCCTCTCGGCGGTCAAAATCCTCGTACACGACATAACCGTCGGTCCGCAACGCACCCTGGTACGTTTTCAAGATCCGCCCGGGCCCTCCGCTTCCGCGGCCTCGCTGGTAGTCCATGACGACGAGTCCATCGCGCGGCGCGTGGTAGACCCAGTAGTATCCCTCGTGGGTCTTTCCCTTTTTCGCCGGATCCTGCACGCGGATCGGGGTCTCGTCGGCCTGGACGTAGCCGCTGGCTAGCACCTCCTTTGTGAGCGCGTCGTAAAGCGGCTCGAGAAGATCGGCCGTCGCCGCAATCCATCCTCCCACCGTCGAGGCGGCCAGCGTGATGCCCTCGCGCTTGAAGCGCTGGAGCTGCCGGTAGACCGGCAGGTGATCGGCGTATTTCTCGATCACGACGTTCGCGAGAAGGCCCGGCTCGGCGATGCCCTTCTCGATCGGGCGTGGCGGAAGCTCGGCGATGATGACGCCGCGGTCTTCGTTGGCAGGATCGACGTACTTGGGCCGCACGCGCACCTTGACGACCATCCGGGCGGGACGGTAATCGAGCGTCTCGGTAACCTCTTCACCGATCTTCTTGAGTCCGGTGCGATCCACATCAGGCTCGATGACCACCGTCTCCCGGGGCAGATGGGCCGGGAGGTCTTGGCGAGCCGGCTTCCGCCGCTCCCGTTCCGGACAGGCAACGGTCTGGAACATGACCGTTTCTTTAGCGGCGGGCGCTTCGACGACAACGGCACCGCCGTCGAAGAGCGGGAGCTGATCTCCCGTCGTGTCGGGCACAAAGCGTTCGCTCTTGGCAGCGAAGACGAGGCGCTTAATCTGCTCCAGCTCGTACAGTGCCTGCGCCAGGCGCTCTTCAAGCGTTCCGAGTTCGGTCCGGGCCTGGCGCGTCTCTTCTTGCGCAGCCGCAAGGCCCTGGCGAAGGGCCTCGTTCTCGGCGCGTAGGGCGAGCAGTTCCGCGTTGACGGCTTCGATGTGCATGGAAGAAGATACGCCAAGTGAACCAAATGTAGAACAGTCGCAATCATAAGTTTATCGCATTTAGTTATACACAATAGGTTGCATATATCGTTTGCGATACCGGATGTATTTGAAAGAGACACCGTCGAGCATAAAGACGAGTTCTTGCTACGTGAGCATGCCTCCGCCGGCTCCCCGGGGAAGCTCGAACGAGCCCTGCTCGAGCCGCTTGTAATACAGCACGAAGCCGGAGCGATCCCATACGAGGAGCTTCACCGCTTTTCCTTCGCATCGATTCCGACAACGGCGAGCTCCGCGGCGTCTATACCGG
>JBBDTI010000051.1:30415-32469 GCA_040904565.1 Rhodothermales bacterium | reverse complement strand
CGTTACACGCAGTTCGAGGGGATCCGCATCCAGGACCAGATCTTGAGCTGGCTCAAGAATGCGGGGTTCGCCTTCGCGAGCGTCCAGCGCCAGGCCGACGTCGACTCGTCCGCCAATACGGTGGACCTCCGCTTCGTCGTCAACCCGGGTCCGCGGGGCTACATCTCGGAGATTCAGATCGACGGCGTCGAGTCCGTCGAGCCTCGCATCGTCCGTCGCGAGCTGCCGTTTCGCGTTGGGGACCGGTATTCGGCCGCCGACGTGGCTCGGGGGCAGCAGGAGTTGTTTGAGATGAACCTCTTTCGGGTCGTGATTTCCGAGCTCCCGGAGCAGCCCGAAGACAGTACCGTCGTCGTACGCTACAGGCTGCGCGAAGCGCGTCCGCGCAACGTGTCGGCGCAGACGGGCTACGGACTTGATGAAGGAGGGCAGGTCGAGGCGAGATGGTCCCATCGCAATTTTATGGGAGCGGCCCGCCAGCTGACCGCGTCCGGGGTTTACTCGTCGGGATACGGTGCCGCTCCTGCCGGCGGCTTCGGGGCCAGCCGGCGCAAAAGCGTCTCGCTGCGCCTGAACCAGCCCTATTTGTTCACGCGTCGGCTTTCCGGCGCCATCGCACCTTCCTACGTGCGCGGGGAAGTACCCAGCCTCAACCTCCGCTACGAGGAGGCCGAACTCAACACGGCCGTCATTTACAGCATCTATAATTTTCGCACGATCACGTTCAGCCATTCGCTGTCCAGAGCCCGGCCGCTCGGCGATCGAGAAGACCTTCGCATCCCTACGCTGACGTTCGACACGCAGGAGTCCTTCGACGTTTTCAACCAGAATGTCTTCTCGCTCAGCGCCAACCTCGGAAACGTCGACAATTACCTGCAGCCGACGAGCGGCTTCCTGATTCGGCCTCGCGTCGAGATGGGCGGCGTGCTCGTGCAGCTGAAAGACGACGTCGACTATTACAAGGTCCAGTCGGAGTTCGTCGGCTACCTGCCGCTCGGCGAGGATTACACGCTCAGCGGCCGCCTGTACGTAGGAAACATATGGCCGATAAAAGAGAGCCGGAGCCAGGTTGCCGATCCCCAGATCGAGTTCCGATTCGATCGAATCCGCTACTATGCCGGAGGGGCGAACGACGTGCGCGGCTGGCCTTCCGACCTGCTCGGGCCCAAGGTGCCCGCCGTGAAGCGGGACACGGCTGGGACGATCACCGAATATGCCGTGGAGCCGTGGGGTGGGCTCGGCAAGATCGCGGCAAACATCGAGCTGCGCACGCCCGTGCCGTGGCTCGGGTCTTCCTGGAAGGGTGCGGTGTTTCTCGATATGGCCGAGCTGCTTCCCAGCGATGCCGCCGAGGAACGGATTCGGCGCATCCCACTGAATGAGTTTCGTTTCGGGACGGGGGTTGGGCTGAGGTATCAGACCATGGTGGGCTTTATTCGGCTGGATCTCGGCTACAAGGTCAATCCATCCATACAGGACCTCGCCTCCCCCCGAGAGATCTTCGAACTCCGGGAGGGGTTGATCGGTCCGAGCGACGTAGACACCAACATCTGGGATCGGCTTCGGCTCCACCTGAGCATCGGCCAATCGTTCTAACCGGCGGCTTCGGCACGACGCGCACGTATCCGCACGCATCCATCCTCGCGCGCATCCTACCTTATGGCGGAGCACGACGACATACCTGAAGCCGGCGAGGGCCCTCGAGGCCCAGGTGGCGATCCGGCCGCGCCCGACGCGGGCGCGGAGGGGACGGGTGCGTCGAAGACGGATGCCGCATCGAACGCTTCCAAGCCCCACCGCATCCTCCGCACGGCAGCCCGGTGGGCGGCCGGTTTCCTTGCGATCGTCCTGCTCGCCCTGACCCTCTCCATCCTCCTACTGCAGACGCCCCAGGGTGCGCGGAGCATTACGAGCTTCGTGCTGTCGGCGGCTAACCCCTACGAGGGCACCGAGGTGCGGTTCGACGGCGTGGAAGGCAACTTCCTGACGTCGCTCGAACTGCACGGACTGCGTCTGTATCGGATAGATGCGCGGCCGGCAGATACCGCCGGGAG
>JBBDTI010000051.1:14313-30315 GCA_040904565.1 Rhodothermales bacterium | reverse complement strand
TGCACGGACTGCGTCTGTATCGGATAGATGCGCGGCCGGCAGATACCGCCGGGAGGGATACGCTCGACATGGTCGCGGTGGACACGCTGCGCGTACGGTACAACCTGCTGAGCCTCCTGCGCAAGACGATCCACCTCACGGAAGTCCGCCTGTCCCACCCCGTTCTTCACGCGCGCCGGGATCCGGACGGCACGTGGGACCTCCTCTCCCCCTTCGGCCGGGATACGACGGCGACCGCGTCCTCGATAACCGTTCAGATTGACGACATCTCGATGGATGGCGGCGGGCTGACCGCACGTCCCAGCGCTGCGACGCCCGACTCGTCCTTCCGAATCGAGCAGCTCGGCCTCCGGGCGCACGACATTCGGGTAGGCGCCGGCTCCAGTGCCGTGCTGGACACGCTCCATGCGTCCTACGCACCGCCCGGGCAAACCGAATGGACGAGCGTCCGTATGGGCGGCTCCCTGCTCGACGACGTCTTTACCCTATCAGGCTTCGAGCTCTCCTCGTCGCATAGCCAGATGACGGCATCCGGACGCCTGCGGCTGCCGGGGGAAGGGCAGGAAACGGTGAACGACATCGACTTTACGCTCGACGCCGCCCCGCTCCACTTCGCCGACATTCATTCCTTTCTACCGTCGGTCGATCCCACGACGTCGGCTACGATCACCGTTCAGGCGTCCGGCACGGGCCGAGAGCTCGCCGTGAACGCCGAGGCGGGCATGTCGGATGGAAGCACCGTCGCTTTCGAGGGCGTCGTCAGCCCCCTGACGTCCGGGCCGCTCACCTTCGTCGGCGACGTGCGCTTCAGCGAATTCGACCCCTCCTTTATGACGGCGGGTACGGCTGCAGACGCCTCCCCCGCAACCCAACTCACCGGGAGCGCGGCGTTCGATCTGGCGGGCCCATCCCTGGACAGCCTGCGCGGCACGCTCGACGCCAGCCTGACGCGATCGACCTTTTCGGGGATCTCCATTCCCTCCGCCCGCCTGGAAGCGCGTATCGACAGCGGAGAGGTCTCCTTCGACGCGACGTCGGGATGGGACGGCGGCATGCTCGCCGTCAACGGCTCCATCCAGCCGTTTTCGGACATCCCGTCGTATGCGGTGCGCGGGCGGATGCAGGGTCTGAACGCCGCCCGGATAGGTGCGACGGAACATCAGACCGACGTGAATGCGACCTTCTCGGTAGATGGACACGGGTTCGACCCGAGATCGGCCGAGGTCGTCGGCCTCCTACACCTCTCCCCCTCGATGGTGAATGCCTCCCGCATCGATGAGGGACGCCTCGAGATGAACCTGGAGAACGGAGCGCTGCGCTACGGCATCCGGTTCGTGTTCCCGGACGGACTCCTGGCGGCCAACGGGGACGCCGCGTTCACGGACTCGCTCACGTTCAGCGTCCGACGCGGCCAGTTTCGCAACGTCGACGTTGCCGCGCTGCTGGGTGCAGAGGCGGCCAGCTCACTTACGGGCACCTTCA
Organism: Rhodothermales bacterium; assembly: GCA_040904565.1. Taxonomy (GTDB): domain Bacteria; phylum Bacteroidota; class Rhodothermia; order Rhodothermales; family VXPQ01; genus JBBDTI01. Next base: position 28,833 of record JBBDTI010000051.1, on the reverse strand, counting down.
CCGCCCGGGGTGTAGGGATCGATCCGGGCTCCATGACGCTGGACGCGGGCGTTGTGATGGAGGCATCGACCTACGGCCCGTACCACCTTCTACAGGCATCGCTGCAGGCCGGACTCGCCGGCGGTACGCTGCGCCTCAACCTCTCGGCCGATCTCGAAGAGGCCGGCCGCTACGCGGTCGTAGCGACGGGACGGCCCTTCGAGGAAACGCCCCGCATCGACGTGACGAGCGCCGAGTTTTCCGGCGTTCAGCTTTCCGCTTTGCTGCAGGACGACGAACGGAGCGGCGTCTTCAACGGCACCGCGACGTTCACGGCACGCGGCACGTCACCGCAGACGGCCGTAGTGGACGGCCGCATCAACCTGTCCGATTCGCGCTTCCGGGACCAGTCGATCGACGCCGCGCGATTCCAGGTGCGCCTTGCTCGTGGACTCGCAACGTTCGACGCGGACGTCGCCATGCCCGACGGGAGCGTGCGCCTAGCGGGCCGCACGCGCCCGTTCCAGGACGTCCCAAACCTGCACATCGACGGCAGTACGTTCGAGAACGTCAATGTAGGTGCGTTGATGGGTGACCCGGCATTCGAAACCCGGCTGAGCGGAACGGCCTCCGTCAGCGCTACCGGAGCGGATCCGTCGACGCTCACGGCGGACGGACGCATCGAACTCACCGCGTCCCGCATCAACGATCAGATCGTCGACACGGCTTCCGTCAGCGGGTCGATGAGCGACGGATCGTTGGTCGCCCATGTGTTCGTCCAGCTGCCGGATGGTCTCGCGCGTCTTACGGCTACCGCCTCGCCTTTCGCCGAGACACCGACCTACGCCATCGAGGGAGGTACCTTTGAAGGGATCGACATCGGGCGGCTTGCCGGGCGGCCTGACTGGACGACGGACCTGGCTGGAAGCATCACGCTCGCCGGGAGCGGCTTCGATCCCGACGACATCGTAGCGGAAGGCACGCTGACGCTCAGCCGATCGGTCATTCAGGCGGCCGTCCTTCAAGACGGCACGCTGAACGTTTCTCTTTCCGGCGGTAACGCACAGATCGACGTCAACCTGCGGTTCGAAGAGGGCTCGGCCGAACTCGAAGGCGGCGGACGGTTTTTCGCCGAGGAACCGGAATATCGAATCGCCGGCTCGCTGTCGAACGTTCCACTCTCCGACCTCTTGGGTATCGACGGGCCGACCACGCGCCTCACGGGAACGATCGACCTCGACGGTTCCGGCACGAATCCGGGGACCATGGCGTTACGCGGCGTAGGTACACTGGATGCATCGATCGTCGAAGGTACGTCCGTCGAAAACGCGCACGCAGCCTTCGCGCTCGATCGCGGTCTGCTGCGCGTCGACTCGCTGCTCGTCCGTTCCGCCTTCCTTAACGGCTCCGGGAGCGGCCGCATCGCCCTCTGGGATTCCACGGCGTCCTCCGACTTTCAGTTTTCTGCCGACGTATTCGACCTGGGTCCGCTTCGGCGATATGCCGCCGCCGAAAATCTGCAGCTCGACGAAGGCCATTTCATCGGGCGCGTCTACGGCCCGCCGGGAGCGCTGCGTTTCGACGCCGAGGGAAGCCTCACGAATTTCATTTACGACACCGTCCGCTTCTCCGCGTTCGAGGGTACGGTTGCCGGTGAAATCGATCCGGACCTCGGCCTCTCGATGGCAGAGATGGAGGGATCGTTCGTGGCCATCTCCCTTCCCGCGTTCCTCGTAAACCGGGCGGATCTCCGCTTAACCTATGGGCCGAACGACATCCGGTTCGACGGCGACATCTTCATCGAACAGGGACGAAGCGGCAGCCTGCGCGGCTACGTGGATCCATCCCCGGATGCCCGGCGCGTCGTCCTGGAAGCGGTCAATCTGACCCTCGACGGCCGGGAGTGGGAGCTGCTTCAGGAGGCCGTCATCTCCTATGGAGATGCATATCGCGTCAGCGGGTTGCTTCTCCATTCCGGCGACGACCAGCTGGCCATCGACGGCATCATCGATCCGACCGGAAACCAGAACTTCATCGTCACGGCCGAAAACGTGAGCTACGGAGCCATAGCGGACCTGCTTGGCTACGAGGGACTTTCCGGCGTCCTGAACGGGTCACTCGTCCTGACCGGTCCGGCTGCTTCTCCCACCCTGGACGGCTCGCTCCGCGCCGAGATCGCATCTTTTGGAGCGAGGGTCGGACGCCTCGATCTTGGACTCGACTACGCGGACCTCCGTCTGAATGTCGACGCGGTCCTCACGCACGTAGACGGATCGACGCTCGACGTCGATGGATATGTGCCCGCGGACCTTCGGGTCGCGCGACTGACCGATCCGGCCGCGGACGATGGCGAACAATCCGCCATTCTCGCAGATGAATCGGTCAACCTGACGCTGGTTGCCGACAGGTTTGCGGTAGGCTGGATCGAGCCCTTTCTCGACCCGGCTACCATCGACGACTTCGAAGGACGGTTGGCGGGCAACGTGCGCGTGACCGGTACGATGGCCTCCCCCGAACTCCTCGGGACGGCGACCTTTACAGAGGGCAGCCTCGCGCTCACCGAGCTGGGGCTCACCTACAGCGATATTCAGGCCGAGTTCGATTTCCAGCAGAACGTCGTACAGGTGACGGATTTTCTCGTCCGATCCGGGCGCGGCCGGGCGCGAGGCAGCGGCAGCGTCAATCTGACCGAACTGACGCTCGGCGAGTTCGACGTCAGCCTGAACGTGCGCGACTTTCTGGCGATTCAGAACAGCGAGTACCGCTTCGTCGTCGACGGTGATATGCAGTTGAGCGGCACGACGGATCGACCGGTACTGCAGGGACGCATCGAGGTCGCCAGCGGAGAGATTTTCATGACGGAAGAGACGACGGCGACGGAACTGGAGCAGGTCATGCTTACGGAAGAACACCTTCAGACCGTAGAACGCCGCTTCGGCCTGCACGTCACCGAAGGCGACACGACGACCTTCAGCCTGTACGACGCGCTGGCCATGGACCTCAACGTGGCCATCGAACGCAATACGTGGATTCGATCTCGCGTGAACCCGATCATGGACATCCAGTTCTCGGGCAACCTGGATCTATCGAAAGAGCACTACCAGGACGCCGCTATCTTCGGTACGATCGAAGTCGTTCCGCAGCGAAGTCGAATTATCCAGTTCGGCAAGCGGTTCGATATCGCGAGCGGAACGCTCACCTTCAATGGGCCCGCCACGGATCCACAAATAGATATCGAGGCGGAATACGTCGCCCGTCCGTTCCGCGGTCAGGATCCGGGCGTGACCATCACGCTCGGCATTGAGGGCCGCATGAGCGAGCAGCTCGATCTGACGCTTGGGTCCGATCCTCCGCTGGAATACACGGACATCGTTTCGTACATCGCGACGGGGCAGCCGGCGAGCTCGGATCTCTATCTGGGCGGGGCCGGCAGCACGCTGCTGGGCACCGGTACGGGCCTGGCCCTGCAGCAGCTCACGGCCATTATGGAAGGCATCGCCGAATCCGGCCTCGGCCTCGACGTGGTAACCCTCGAGCAGCGATCCGGAGGCGAGTATCTTACGGCCGGCAGCTACGTCTCGCCGCGGTTGTTCGTATCCGTCAGCCAGCCGATCAATCTAACGGGAAATGAGACGACCGGCGACGCATCGTCTTCGAATCGACCGCTCTTCACGATCGAGTATGAGCTCCAGCGTTGGCTGCTCGTCCGACTGACCCAGCAAAATCAAACACTGCGGTTGAATTTGCAGTTCGAATATGCGTATTAGAAGACCGTCCCGGCTCGTACTCCGCGCCGTTCACGAGTAAGGATAGGCCCGCCGTCCATTCATCCGCTTCCTCCGATCGCCTCCGGGCATACCTTTCGACATGGCCGACACGAAATCGAACGACAGCATCATCCTCGGCATGCTCGAGCGCACCGGGGATATGGCCATGTTTATGGGGACCTTCTTCAAGCGGGTGTGGCGGCGCCCGTTCGAAGTCCGGGAATTCATCAACCAGCTGGACGAGGTTGGGACGAAGAGCTTCCCGCTCACAGCCGTGACCGGTATGGCCATCGGTATCGTTCTCGCCATGCAGAGCCGCGGCACGCTCGCGCGTTTCGGAGCGGAGGCCGTACTCCCCAACATGCTCGCCCTGTCGGTCTTTAAGGAAATAGGACCCGTCATCACGTCGCTCATTCTGGCCGGACGGCTCGGTGCAGGCATCGGGGCGGAGATCGGATCGATGCGGGTGACGGAGCAGATCGATGCGCTGGAGGTTGCCGCCCTCAAGCCGTATCACTACCTCGTCGTAACGCGCGTACTGGCCTGCATCGTGATGTTTCCCCTCCTGACCATCAGCACGGACGTCATCGCCATGGTGGGTGGGTATCTCGAGTCACTGGCGGCGACCAACATGGATTACCGCGTTTTCATCAACGTGGCGTTCTCCTCGCTTCGTTTTTCCGACATTCTCGTCGACACGATGAAAACGAGCATTTTCGGGTTTCTCGTCGGCATCGTGAGCTGCTACATGGGCTACAGCGTTCGCGGCGGTACCCGGGATGTAGGCCGTGCCGCGATGCACTCCGTCGTGGTATCGTCCCTCCTGATCCTGCTGGCCGACGTGCTCATCGTCCGCATCTCGCTCATGTTCTTCGGCGACATCGGAGGCTAGATCACTACCGCGATCCACGCGTACGATTCGGATCCCGCCATCCAGACGCTCGACACCGACGCCGCATTCATTCCTCCAACCACATGGAAGCGACCAAAACGACTTCGCCGGAACGAACGCCCCCGCCGGACGACACGCTCATCGAGCTCCGCGACGTATACAAGAGCTTCGGTGACCTGGACGTCCTGAAAGGCATCTCCATGAGCGTCGAACGGGGGGAATCGTCCGTGGTAATGGGCGGCTCGGGCTCCGGCAAGAGCGTGCTCATCAAGCACGTCGTCCAGCTCCTCCAGCCCGACCGAGGCGAAGTGTGGGTGAAGGGGCATCGCATGGATACGCTGCGAGGCGACGAACTCGACGACGTCCGGCTTTCCATCGGCTACCTTTTCCAGGGCGGCGCCCTGTTCGACTCGATGACCGTCAACGAACAACTCGCGTTTTACCTGAACCGCCACACGGATCTGGATCCAGAGGCCCGCGAGGAACGCATCGAAGAAACGCTGAGCTGGGTCAATCTCGCCCATACCCGTGACGCCTATCCGGCCGAACTCTCCGGCGGGCAGAAAAAACGGATCGGCCTGGCGCGGGCCATCATCCTACAGCCGCAGATCCTGCTGTACGATGAGCCCACGACGGGACTCGACCCGATCTCCGTTCGAACGGTTTCGAATCTGATCGTCCGCCTCCGCGACGAACGCGAGATCACATCGATCGCCATCACGCACGATCTGCTCTGTGCCGAGATCGTTGCCGATAAGGTGCATTTCCTGCTCCACGGCGAAATCGTCGAAAGCGGTACGCTGGACGAGGTGGCCGCGTCCGACCATCCGGACGTCGCCGAGTTTTTCGGCCGAGGCTGAGCGGATCCCTCCCCCTGCGGGCCTCGCCCCTCGCAACTTCTTATCTGCCGGACGGTTGGTTATAATGATTCCTTTACACCGGGCACACGAGCGGATTTCGAGAGAACCCGGCGTCCACTCCATCGGATCGGGTTTTCGTGACGCCCGAGTGCTACTGTCGTCTATCGTCGTCTATTGAAGCATCCCTCTCGTTCGCATGTCACGTCAGACACGTGTAGGCATCATCGTCATCGGCGGGATCAGTCTCTTCCTGCTGGCGCTCTTCATGATCGCGAATAGGTCCTTCCTGTTCAGCGACACGTTCCCCCTGCGCGCACGCTATGCCAGTGTGGCGGGGCTCAACGCGGGCGCCCAGGTGCAATTTCAGGGGGTAAACGTCGGCCGCGTGGAGAACGTGGCCCTTCCGGAGCGGCCCGGAGAGCGCATCACGGTTACGATGGCGATCAAGCGGGATGCCCAGCACCTGATCACGGAAGACACCCAGGCGCAGATCAAGACCGACGGCCTCGTGGGTAGCCAGATCGTCGTCCTCGTCAACCCGCCATTGGCGCTGGCCATGGATCCGGTCGGAGAAAATGACATCATCACGGGCATCGAGCCCTTTGACCTGTACGAAATTACGGACCGCATGCTCAGCACGGTGGCCCAGTTCGACTCGGCCGCGGCAACGTTCCAGCAGATCATGGTCGACGTGCAGACGGGGGAGGGTACGCTGGGGCGGCTGGTGTACGACGAATCGCTGTACGACGAGTTCGTCGCGACGACCAACTCTACGCGGGAGACGATGAACAATCTGGCGGACAATGCCGGGGCGCTGGTCGAACTCGCCGGGAACGCCACGGAAGGAGTCAATTCGATCCTCAACAAGATCGACCAGGGCGAGGGCACGTTCGCGATGATGCTGAACGACCCCGCCGTCTACAACACGCTCCTCGCCACGGCCGACACGCTGCAGGGCATCTCCGCGGACCTGCGGGGCATCACGAGCAGCGCCGAGAACGCCGCCAACTGGGGCGCGCTCGGCTCGTTCCGCTTCGCGGAGCTGATGGAGGCGGCCAAGCACAACTGGCTCTTCAAGCGCTACTTCGAGGAGCGGGGGTACATGGAGAAGGCGCCATTCGAGGAGCGTGAACGCGCGCTCGCGCAATCGTTCCAGGAGCTGCAGCGCCAGCGGCGCGAACTGCTCGAATGGCAGCGGCAGCTCGAGGCCCTTGAGGCCCGGCTCCAGGATGCGGGCGTCGAGATGTCCGCCGACACCACCCGCAGCCGCACGGAGAACCCTTCGCAGACGGCATCCAGCAACGAATAGACTCGCCCCCGGATGCCGCCGGAAAAAGCTGAAATCAACCGTCCATCTCTACCGGAAACTCGCCTGACGGCCTTGCAGACGACGCTGCTTGCCGGCGGCGTCGTCCTGTTTATCGCGCTGCTCTACGAGATGCGCGACTTCGTCAGTCCGCCTGTCATCGGAGTCGCGGGCAGCGTCCTGCTGTGGCCGCTGCGCAAACTGGCGCCGGTCCGCGGCCTCCTTATTGCGGGCGGCGTGATGCTGCTGATCTGGGCCCTCGCGGAGCTGGCCGGTATCTTGCTGCCCTTCGTGGTCGTCTACCTGTTCGCCTATCTGTTCGACCCTCTCGCCTCGCGAGCCAGGGAGCGCTACGGCATCGCCCGCGGCGTCACGTCGATCGCCGTAACGGCCCTCCTCGTCGGCATCTTCGCCGCGTTCATTTTCCTCCTCGTACCGAGCCTCATCTCGCAGTTTGAAGTGCTCGTACGGCGGCTCGTCGACGGCATGGGCGGGTTCCGGCAGTGGCTTCAGAGCGCCGCGCTGCTCGACAATATCGAGTCGGTCGGACTCGACCGCCAGCAGGTCGTTAATGACCTGACGCGGTACCTCCAGGAACGTGCTACGGGCCTCGCGGCGAGCATCCCCAACTTCCTGCAGCACATCATGTCGTCGCTGGGAACGGTCCTCGGCACCGTCGCGATCGTCGCCGTGCTGCCGGTCGTACATTATTACGTGCTGAAGGATTACCCGCACATCAAGCGGCGCCTCGTCGAGCTGTTTCCGACCTTCGGCGGACGGCGGGACTATCTCTTCGAGGCGAGCGGGATCGTCGGCAATTACCTGCGCGGCCAGCTCCTCATCTCCGCCATCGCGGGCTTCAACGTGTCCGTCCTTCTGATCCTGCTGGACGTTCCATTCGCCCTCCTGATCGGTATTATTGGCGGACTGCTCAATCTGATTCCGAACGTCGGCATCATCATCACGAATGTGATCGGTATCTTCATTGCCCTCGTTTTCGGTGATCCCTGGTATCTCGACCTCATCAAGATCGTCTCCGTTCTCCTGGGCCAGTCCCTTCTGGAGCAGGCCGTGCTGACGCCGAATATCATGAGCCATAAGGTCGGGCTCCACCCCGCTCTCATCATCATCTCGCTTTTCGTCTTCGGTCATTTTATGGGCGCCATCGGGCTGCTCATCGCCGTCCCCGTCACGGCACTCATCATGACGGTCTACAAAACCTACCGCGACAGCATCGCCTTCGAACTGTCCGACGACGACGCGTAACGGATCGAAACGTCACCTGCCCGCGTGCAACTACCTGAAGAGAAGAAACCTGAATTTCGCCGATTGTCGAACGAGACGGCAGGCCGCCTGTTGAAGCGCACGTTTACCATCGCCGCCCGATTCCACCCGGGACGCTCGTTGCTCGGAAGATGGGTCCGCCGCCGATCACCGGACCACCGGAGCGGCGAATCGACGTATCTGGTCGCCGCCGTAACCCTGGGCGTCGCCATCCTCATCTCCCAGTACCTGACCTGGGCCTACCTGTACCCCATGACCGCCGCCACACAGACGGCATTCGCCGTGGCTCAGGTCCTCCTCGCCGTATGCTATGCGGCGGTTGCCGTCTTTGGCCGACAGCGCGCCGTCCACATTACGGCCGATGATGACGGGCTGTCGATCCGGCGAGGCGATGAAACCGCGTCCATCGCCTATACGGACGTCCGCGGCGTCACCGTCCTATCGTCGGAGCTCTACTATACACACTACGCGCGGTACGCGGCTACACAGGCTTTCGTGAATCGCATCTATCCGACCGTGCTTCTGCTCGAGGTCGAGGGGCGGCCCGTGGTGCTTGGACTCCCGCCGGAGGATCAGCTCGAAATCGAGCGAATGTTCGAGCGGCACGCCGCTTCGACGACGTCGCGTTCGCACGTGGGGGCCGCCTGACCCTAGGATGCGATTTTCACTGCAACAAACCGATACGGAAACGTCTGCGCGCGCCGGACGGATCGACACCGGCCGCGGCGTGATCGAAACCCCGATCTTCATGCCCGTAGGCACGGTCGGCAGCGTCAAGGCCGTGCAGCCGCGCGAGCTGGCCGCGGACGTACGGGCGCAGATTATCCTGGGGAATACCTATCACCTCTACCTGCGGCCCGGGACCGACGTGATCGAGAAGGCGGGTGGTCTCCACCGGTTTATGGACTGGTCCGGGCCCCTGCTCACGGATTCGGGTGGATATCAAGTCTTCTCGCTCTCCGACAATCGCGAGATCACCGAGGAGGGCGTGCACTTCAGAAGTCACCTGGACGGATCGTCGCATTTTTTTACGCCCGAGTCGGTCGTGGACGTGCAGCGGATTATCGGATCGGACATCATGATGGTCCTCGACGAATGTCCCGCCGCCGACGTGTCCGAGCAGTACGCCCGAGCATCCAACGAGATGACCGTACGATGGGCACGCCGCTGCAAGCAGCGCTTCGAGGAAACCGAAGCGCTCTACGGCCACGATCAGGCCCTCTTTCCGATCGTCCAGGGCGTCGTCTTTCCCGAGATCCGTCGCGAATCGGCGAAACGCCTCGTGGAGATGGACTTCCCCGGGTACGCCATCGGCGGCCTTTCCGTCGGCGAATCCGACGAGGCCATGTACGGCATGGTCGACATCGTCGTCGACCTTCTGCCGCACGAACGGCCGCGATACCTGATGGGCGTCGGCACGCCGGAGAACCTTCTCGAGAACATCGCCCGCGGCATCGATATGTTCGACTGCGTCATGCCGACGCGCAATGGACGCAACGGCATGTTGTTCACGACCGAAGGCACGATGAACATCCGCAATCGAAAGTGGAGGGACGACTTTTCACCCATCGACCCCGGACTCGACGGCTACGTATCACGTACGTTTTCGAAGGCCTACGTACGGCACCTCTTCGTCGCAAACGAGATTCTCGGCCTCCAGATCGCATCGCTTCAGAACCTGTCCTTCTATCTCTGGTTGATGCGTGCATCCCGCACCGCGATTCTCGATGGATCGTTCGCGGCATGGAAGCGCGAGATACAACCGAGAGTCAGCCGCAGGCTCTAGCTGGCCGTTGATTCACTGCGCATTTCTGCGTTTCTCCGCCGACCCGTCGACGTTGGGTTCTTCAGCAAGCTTCCAGCGCCTCCAGCCGCCCTCGCTCGACGATAGGCGTGAATTGACGAAGTAGTTGCGGTATATTAGTACGTACTGGATCCACCGGACCACTTTCCTTTCTTGGCCAGCACACTGCGCCATATCGTGCCGCCGGACGCCGGCTACCGTACGGCGGCCCTCTTCCTGTTCGCTCTGATGATGCTCTTCGTGCATCCGTTGGAGCTTTCCGCCGCCGCGGTCCAGAGCGCCGAGGGTCTTACCGCTCAATTCGTTAACCGGGGACTGACCCGATCCACGGCGCTTTACTTCGCCTGCCTCGGCCTGTATCTGGGGCTGGCTCTCGTTTTCCTGATTTACTGGAGGTGGATGCGGCGCGACAAGCAGATGCTGTCGATGGGACTGCTCGCGCTCGTGATGGCCGCCCATACGGCAGCCGTATCGGGCTCGCTCCCCTACATCGTGCCGTCCCTCCTGGACACCGCCGGCGGAATGACCGTCGAGACGGTCTGCTATATGCTGCTGAACGCGTTCATCGCATTCATGCTGTGGACGTACTTTCCGAATTCGTTCCGGCCGCGTTCCACGTCGTGGATGGGGGCGGTCAATACGGTCGTAGCCGGACTGTCGATCGTGGCCTCGGTCGTTTTTGCCGTAATGGTGGTCGTACCCGGCGGTGACGACGTCGTGGTCCTCTCTCTGTCCAGATGGATAACCGTATTGCTCATGATCGTGGCCACCGCACTCGCCCTGCAGGCTATCGAGTCGGACCGCGGCTACGGCGTCGTAACGGGCGTCGGCATCGGATTCCTCGTAGTAACGAGCATCCACGACATCCTCTTCGCGGGCATCGGCGCCGCGGGTCGGCCCTATCTCATTACGTTTGGCGTACTCGGCTTCATCCTCCTGCAAGCGTACGTCATCCTGCACCGCAGTGCGGAAGCGACGCACCTGGCACGACTCAGCAGCCGGCGCCTACGGCGCGAGGTGGACACGCGAACGAAGGAACTAAGAGCTGCTACGGTGGCGGCCCAGGCCGCAAACATGGCGAAGACGGACTTCGTGACGGCGGTCACGCACGAGCTGCGCACCCCCCTTTCATCGCTGCTTGGATATGTCGACCTGATTCGTTCGGAAGTGCGAAACGACCTGGAACCCGATCAGATCGAGTTCTTCGATAATCTCGAGCTCAGCGCGGACAGGCTGCTGACCCTCGTGAACAACCTCCTCGACCTCGCGAAGATCGAATCAGGGCGCATCGAGATCGAACCGGACGAGGTAGATCTCACCCACATCGTGGAATACGTTCGCAGCGAACTCTATCCGATCGCTCGCGAAAAGAACATCGCCCTGGCCACCGAAATGGCGACCCATTCCACCAGTATCAGAACGGATCAACAGTGGCTCGGCGTCGTCCTCGCCAATCTCGTCTCCAACGCCGTCAAGTACACGGACGCGGGAGGAGTAACCATCCGCCTCGAAGAAGCTACGCTGCGAAACGAGCCCGGCGTGGCCGTTAAGGTGATCGATACCGGTCCAGGAATCTCTTCCACCTTCATGCCCCGCCTCTTCAAGCGGTTCGCACGTGACGAGCACGGCAAAGAGCACTCGCCCAATGGCTCCGGACTCGGTCTGACCATCGCACGCGAACTCGTCAACCATCTGGGCGGCGAGATCACGGTCTCGTCGACGGAGGGAGAAGGATCGACGTTTACGGTCGTTTTACCGGTTTCCGGGCCCACCGACGCCGCTTGAACCTGGGCTGACATGCTGCGTTAGATGGGCCGAATCGACAGGCGGCCCCTTGGCCGCACCAATCGGATCGACCGGCTCACCGCGGAGCCGCTCGAGGCATGGATCGCGATACAGGCACGACCCTATGGCACGGCAGTTCGACGTACCGGCGTTCTACAAGAGCTCGATCATTTCGACCGTCAAGGAAGCGCGAAAGATCACGGATCCGCGCAAAAAGGACCTCTCGCCTTCGGTGCTGGATTTCGGGCCCGTTCGCTTTAAGATCGCACGTCACTTCGGATTCTGTTACGGCGTCGAGAACGCCATCGAAATCGCATACCGGGCGCTGGAAGAAAATCCCGATCGGCGGATTTTCCTCCTTTCGGAAATGATCCACAATCCGCGCGTCAACGGCGACCTCCGGAGCCGCGGCGTCCGCTTCCTCCGCACGACGTCCGGCGAACAGCTCATTTCCTTCGACGAGCTGGGGCCCGAGGACGTCGTCGTCATCCCCGCCTTCGGCACGTCGCTCGAAGTCGAGCAGGAGCTCGCCGATCGCGGCGTCGACACGGTATCGTACGATACGACCTGCCCGTTCGTCGAAAAGGTATGGAAGAAGAGCGATCAGATCGGCGGTCGAGACTACACGATCGTCGTGCATGGAAAACGATACCACGAGGAGACGCGCGCCACCTTCTCCCATGCCCGCCGAAGCGGACCGGTCGTCATCGTGCGCGACCACGCGGAAGCGGAAGACCTGGCCCGCGTCGTCCGGGGTGAGGAATCGGCAGAATTTTTCTTCGAGGAGTTCGACGATCGCTATTCGGAAGGGTTCGATCCGGATCGCGATCTGCAGCGCATCGGCGTGGTAAATCAGACGACCATGCTGGCCTCGGAGACGCAGGCTATCGCGGCGTTATTGCGACAGGCGATGGTCGATCGCTACGGGGAGGAGCGCATCGACGATCACTTCGCCGACACGAGTGACACGCTGTGCTATGCCACCAACGAGAACCAGAATGCGACGATGCGTCTCATCGAATCGAGCGGCGACCTCGCCATCGTGGTAGGGGGCTACAATTCGTCGAACACGAGTCACCTCGTCGATCTCTGCGAAGCTCGTATGCCGACCTACTTCATCCGCGACGCGGACGAGCTCCTCTCGCCGGACCGCATCCGCCATTTCGACATCCACGGGAAAAGGGAAACGGTAACGGAAGGTTGGCTGCCGGACAAGCGGCCCGTCGAGATCGTGCTCACGGCCGGCGCGTCGTGTCCGGATGCCCTGCTCGACGAGGTGGTCCGAAAAATTATCGGGTGGATGGACGGCGTCCGCCGCGTCGACGACGTCCTTGCTCCATTCACGCTCGAAGCCGCGTAGAGCCATCGCAGGTGGCGCGCAGCGAATCGTACCGCCGTCGCTCCGTGGCGCCGCGAGATTCAAGCGAGGTCCGCGTTGCCACCCCGTCCATCCATCGACCGTCCGCACGAGCCTCCATACGTTACCAAACCGCCAGGCACCCTTGATGTGGTATGAAGAGTGGTTCGACCATCCCGAATACGAACTCGTATATCAGGACCGCGACGACGCGGAAGCGGAACGCCTCGTCGATTTTCTGGAACGCGTCGCCGAGCCCGATGGGGGCGCATCGATTCTCGACATGGGATGCGGGCGCGGGCGTCATGCCCGCGCTCTCGCTCGTCGAGGCTACCACGTCACCGGCGTCGATCTCTCCAGGCATGCGATCGACGAAGCCGAGAAGCGGGCCCTGGACGAGGGACTCGACGTACTTTTTCGCCGGGGCGATATGCGGCGGCCCGTGTGCGATTGCTGTTTCGACGGCGTGATCAACGTCTTTACCGCCTTCGGCTACTTCGAGGACGACGAGGACCATCTGCAGGCCCTGCGCGCCATGCGGCGCTCGCTCCGACCCGGCGGCTGGTTCATGCAAGATTATTTCAACGTACCGTACCTGCTCGACAACCTCGTCGCCGAGGATCGGCGGACGCGCGACGGCGCCGACATCCATCAGCGCCGCTGGATCGATGACGGCCGAATCAACAAAGAGATTACGATCCGATCCGGCGAAAGCAAACGGTCGTTTCGGGAATCCGTGCGACTCTACAAACTCGACGACTTCAGGGCGATGTATGACGAGGCAGGGCTCGATCTGGTCGAAACGTACGGGGACTACGAGGGCAGCACATACTCCAAGGCGTCGCCGCGCCTCATCCTGATTGCAAGAAAGCCTCCGAAGTCGGATGATTGCTGACATGCGACGTTCGTTCTGCCTCCGACTTGCGGTGCCGGCGTTCTTGGCACTCAGCCTGAGCGCGTGCGACGTGTTTTCGCCGCGATCGCCCGAGCACCCGATAGAAGACGTCGGGACGTTCGTTCAACCCGATACGCCCGACCAGGTCGTCGACAATATTCGGACGGCGGTGGCCGAGCTTAATGCCCGGAACTATCGTCGATCGTTTGCCGACGACCTCACCTTCACGCCGACGACGGACGCTTCGGCAAGAGATCCGTCGGTCTGGACCGGCTGGAGCGCGCAGGAAGAAGAAAGCTACTTTCTGGCCCTTGCCGAAGCGGCCCGGCTCACGGCGGACAACGAGCTCGGCCTCAGCGATGTCGAACAGACCGCCGGCGCAGCGCGATTCACCATCGACGCAAGCTATACGCTGCGCGTCAATCACCGCCGTGCGGACCTCCCCACGACATTGCAGGGGCGTCTCGTTTGGACGATCGATCAGGGAGAAGACGGACTCTGGCGCGTGACGAGCTGGACGGATCGCACGGTGGGTGACGCCGCGTCGTGGAGCGACCTGAAGGCGGCATTCATCAAATAGCATGGTTCACC
>JBBDTI010000051.1:12225-14213 GCA_040904565.1 Rhodothermales bacterium | reverse complement strand
TGGCCAGAGCACGCACGAAGTGGATTCCCCGATGAAACGACGAGGCGACGCGACGAAGGCACGCGGCACGGCGAAGAGCGCTTCGCACGTGGCGTCGTTCGTCTGGACCATCATCGTAGCCGCGATGCTTTTGCCGTCGATCCCGGCCTGCAATCCCTTCGCGCCGTCGCTCGACGAAGGCAATCCGTTCGGCGACTTTCTCGGCGACCCCACCACGATCGACGGGTTTTTTACCAACTTTCGCAACGCGTACGAACTGAGAGACATGTCCCTCTACGAGGGACTCCTCGACTCCTCGTTTATCTTCGTCTATTATGATTTCGACGCACAGGTCGAACGGGAATGGGGCTTTACGCAGGAACTGGAATCCACCCGCCGGCTCTTCGAAAATTCCTCCCTCGTGAACCTGCGGTGGAATCAGATCATCAGCCGGACGACCTTCGACGACGGGCGGCGAGCCCGCGTGATCCGACCGTTCAACCTGACGATTTCTCTGGAAGGCGGCGAGGCCTTTCGCGGCGACGGCAACGTAAATTTCACGCTTACGCGCGAGGACACGTCGGCCTCATGGAAGCTGCTTCGATGGCGCGATGAAAGCGAATTCTGAGCGCCACCTGCACGTCGATAAGTTAGACATTAATCAGCTACAGCTAGATGAGTGAACCCCTTTCCTACGCGCGCGAGCGCGACGCGGACTTCGTCGAAGAGCTTAAAGCCCTCCTCCGCATTCCGTCGATCAGCACGGACCCGTCTTACCGGGCGGACGTTCGCCGGGCCGCGGAGTGGATCGCGGAACACCTCCGTGCCATCGGCCTCCGCGACGTAGGCCTGCACGATACGCCGGGCCATCCCATCGTTACGGCCGACCGTCACGAGGACGACGCCCTACCCACCGTGCTCGTCTACGGACATTACGACGTGCAGCCGCCGGATCCGCTCGATCTGTGGACGACGCCGCCGTTCGAGCCCACCGAGCGCGACGGCAAGCTCTACGCCCGGGGCGCGTCCGACGACAAGGGACAGCTCTTCATTCACGTCAAGGCCGCCGAAGCGTACCTCAAGACGGCCGGCAGGCTGCCCGTGAACCTGAAGTTCATCATCGAGGGCGAGGAGGAGACCGGGTCGGCTAACCTGCGGCCTTTCATGGAAACCCATCGCGACCTGCTCGCGGCGGACGTCGCACTCATATCGGACACGTCGATGTTCGCGGAGGGCGTGCCGTCGATCACGTATGGACTGCGCGGCATGGCGTACGTCGAAATCACGCTCACCGGGCCGAACCGCGACCTCCATTCGGGGGTCTACGGCGGCGCCGTCGAAAATCCCGTCAATGTACTCGGCCGGCTCATCGCGAGCCTGCACGACGAGCACCACCGCATCGCGATTCCGGGCTTCTACGACGCCGTTCGCGATCTGACGGAGGAGGAGCGGCGCGCGATGCGTGAACTGCCGTTCGACGAGGCGGCGTGGCTGGCGTCCGTCGGACTCGACGCCGCCCGAACCGAACGCGGTTATACGCCGCTGGAGGCCGTGTGGGCACGCCCGGCACTCGACGTCAACGGCATTTGGGGCGGCTACCAGGGCGAGGGAGCGAAGACGGTTCTTCCCTCTACCGCCGGTGCGAAAATCTCCATGCGGCTCGTTCCCGATCAGCGACCCCGCGAAGCCGCCGCACTACTCCGGGAGCATCTTGAAGGCCTGACGCCCGACACCGTGACGCTGACATTTCGAGAGCTCCACGGCGGCATGCCGATGGTCGTCGACCGGGACATCCCCCCGATGCAGGCGGCTTCTCGAGCGCTGGCCGACGTCTTCGACCGCGAGCCGGCCTTCATCCGCGAAGGAGGCTCGATACCGGTCGTGGCTGAATTCAAAGAAGTGCTGGGCATCGAGACCGTCTTGATGGGCTTCGGCCTCAACGCCGACGCCATCCATTCGCCGAACGAGAGCTTCGGACTCGATCGCTTTCGAAACGGCATCCAGGCGTC
>JBBDTI010000051.1:8887-12125 GCA_040904565.1 Rhodothermales bacterium | reverse complement strand
CTCGCCGCCATCAGGCTCGGCAGGATGTACGGGTCGGCCGCTACCGCTCCACCGAGGGCAACCGGCGCCCCATCGACGGGCGGGGGCAGCAGCAGCCGAATTTCGTTGACGGCCTCGATGCATATGGAGGTGGCCACGTGCTCCACGAAGATCCCCTCCTCTCCATGCCGCCACAACTCGCCCAGGCGCTGCAGCGCGCCCGCCACCGGCCCGTCGTAGAGCTCGCTCAGCGGCATACCGTGGAGAAAGGCACCCGCCACGGCACCGCGAACCGCGGCCGCATCGCCGGCCTGGAGCAGGTCAAAGAGCGCATCCGCCGTCAGCTCCTCGTGCGCCGCCCGGGCCGTCAGGCCGGGCATCCCCAGTAGGTCCGGCCGCAGAATCTGAAGATCGTTTTCTCGCACGTACCGCAGCGCGGAACGCAGCGGAATGCGGCGATGCCCACCCGCCGTGCGCATCACGTCGATCCGACCCGCATCCACCCATCTGCGAATCGACGATTCGCTGACGCCGACAATCTCGGCCAGATCTCCCGGAGAGAGCGTCCTCGTCTCAACCGACTCCATCTTTGACTCCCGTCTGTGGTTTGCTGTATCGACCGTTTACGCTGGGCGCGGGCCCCACGTTCATGGTACGGTGACCGCCTCATACACCGCGAGGTCACGGTTCGCCGCCCTCACCCAATTGCAACGAAGCTGTAACCCTTTCCCTTCTTCCTGAACCTTCTACGTCGCTCATGGTGATAGGTTTGAAAGTTATGAGAGTTTTGACAGTTATGTCGGATGCAGAGCGCATCCACTCCATGGTTTCCATCACTATATGCACACTGCCTAATCGAGGACTCCAATGAAAAACTATCTATTCACATCATCCCGGTTTCTCGTCGCCCTGCTGTTCCTCCCCCTGCTCGCCACGACGCCGGCCTGCGCCGCCATTGCGGGAGACGACGAGGACGACCAGGCGCCGGAACAGAACATCGTCGAGATCGCCGTCTCCAATGACTTCACTACGCTCGTTGCCGCGTTGCAGGCGGCCGACCTGGTGAGCACGCTGGAGGGGGAGGGACCGTTCACGGTCTTCGCGCCGACGGACGCAGCTTTTGCCGCGCTTCCTGAGGGGACCGTCGAAGATCTTCTCAAGCCGGAAAATCGGGATCAGTTGATCGCCGTGCTCACCTACCACGTCGTGCAGGGTAAAGTTACGTCCGAGCAGGTCGTCAACCTGACCAGCGCAGCGACGCTGGAGGGCTCGGAGATCAGCATCTCGGTCGTAGACGGCAGCGTCATGATCAATGACGCCACGGTCACGACGGCGGACGTAGACGCGACGAACGGCGTCGTGCACGTCATCGACACCGTGCTGCTTCCGCCTTCGAACTAGCATCTGAACCGCGCGCATTCGCAGCTTGCGAGCGCGCACGTCCGCTCCTCAGGAGCGGTAGCCGACCGGGCCATCTCGACGCGGGGGAGCGTTCGAGGCGGCCGTCGGCTTATCCACCCACCAAACACCAGGCTGACATGATTGACCCTGACGTTTACAGATACGGCGGAGACGGCGCCGACGTGCATGCGTCCACCGTTGCCCGTGAAACCGCGCGCCGACCTGCTTCCGACACGCCGGAAGCATTTGCGACTTCCATGATCGCACTCAATACGAAGCGAACGCTCGAGATGCTCGGAGAGGATCCGGAGCGGGAAGGGCTGTTGAAAACGCCGATGCGCGTTGCCCACGCGTGGCAATTCCTGACCCGGGGCTACGACATCGACCCAATCGCCATCCTCGAGTCCGCCCTCTTCGAGGAGCCCTACGACGAGATGGTGCTCGTAAAAGACATCGAGCTGTACTCTACCTGCGAGCACCACATGCTGCCCTTTTTCGGGCGTGCCCACGTGGCGTACGTCCCCGACGGGAAGATCGTCGGACTAAGCAAGCTGCCGCGCGTAGTCGACGCGTTCGCGCGCCGCCTGCAGGTGCAGGAACGGCTGACCGCACAGATTCGCGATGCCGTTCAGGAGGTACTGCAGCCGAAGGGCGTCGCCGTCGCCATTGAAGCAACGCATCTATGTATGGTGATGCGCGGCGTAGAGAAGCAGCACGCGCAGACGATCACGACCGCGATGAGCGGCGTATTCCGGGCGGACCGGTCGGCGCGGGACGAGTTCACGCACCTCGTAGGGATCGGCAGATAATCCAACCTGGTCATGACTTCCATTTTCGATAAAACGTTAGATGGCCGTCGACGGCGGCGCGAACCGCAGCCGTCGCATCGACGTGCACGGCGCGCCCGCCCAGGCCCAGCGCGTCCAGCGCGGCGCGATAGACGCGCCCGATCTCCGGCGGCGCGGAGACGACGATCTTGCCGTCGTCGTCGAGCACATCGGGCGCCGTATCGCCGATTGCATCGAGCTCCGCCCCGACGAGCAGTCCGCTCAGATACCAGTAATTGGCTCCTACCTCCAACCGATCGAAGAGCGCGTTCGTCCGCACCGTAAAAAGCGCATTGAGCAGCGGGCGGCTTGCCGCCGTTCCGACCCCCCGTTTGAATGCCGCCGCGTCGAACGGTGCCGCGTGGACGCTCCCTGCGAGAACCGAACGGTCGGTGAGCAGCTCGAAGAGCTCACCGGTCAGGTACGTTCGAAACGACGTGACGGCCCCGCGATGGACGTGCACGTGTTTGCTGTGCGTTCCGGGGAGAATGAAGAGGGATGGCGGGGACTCGTCGGACGCGCCCCGCGATGCGGCCACGTCTCGGAGCCCTACCAGCTCCGTTTCTTCCCCACGCATGACGTCGTCACCCGAGCGGACGCCGGACAGCAGCACGACGGGTACGTCGAAGCCGGAGAGATCGAGTTCGGCAAAACGGACGTCGGCGCCGTCGAGCCGAAAAGGAAGATCCGCGTACGGAAGCTCCTGCATACCGATGGACGACGAGGCCATCCCCGAAATGAGCACGCTGCGATCGGTCCCCGCCGGTTCCATCCGCTCGGCGACCGACCGCAGCTCGCTCGCAAAGAAGACCCTTCGATCACCGCCGGTACGCTCCCACTCCCGGAAGACCTTCTTGACGCCGGCGTCGGAGACCTCCTCATCGACGATGCGGCCGCTCTCGACCTCCACGCGCCGAACGCGAAGATGGGTCGTACCCCAGTCGCAGCTCAGAATGGTATCGGGCATGATCCTATCATTCATCGTCTAATCGGATACAAACGGAGCGTGCACTGTCTTATCGGGCATTGTC
>JBBDTI010000051.1:5530-8787 GCA_040904565.1 Rhodothermales bacterium | reverse complement strand
TCGGGCATTGTCTTATCGATAGACGCTGCGCGCCCTCTACCAGTCCGCGAACGAACCGTCGTCGCGCCGCCAGATCGGGCCCTTCCAGTCATGCCCTTTCGCGTCGGCCTCGCGCACGGCCCCTTCGTCGACGATCACGCCCAGACCGGGCCCGGTCGGCAGCTTGATGCGGCCGTCCTCGAGGTCGAACACTTCCGGATTCGTCACGTAGTCGAGCAGATCGGCACCTTCGTTATAGTGAATGCCGAGACTCGATTCCTGAATCAGCGCGTTGATCGATGCAAAATCCACGTGCAGGGAGGCGGCGAGCGCGAGCGGTCCGAGCGGACAGTGCGGGGCGAGGGCAACGTCATAGGCTTCCGCCATAGCCGCAATCCGCCGTACCTCGGAGATGCCCCCGGCGTGACTCAGGTCCGGCTGGATGATGTCCACGTGGGGGATGACGTCCTTGAAATCCCATCGCGAATAGAGCCGCTCGCCCGTCGCGATGGGCGCCGCCGACACGGCGCGCAGTTCCGGAAGCAGGTCGTCGTGCCCGGGCCCAAGCGGCTCCTCGATGAACATGGGTCCGTACGGCTCGAGCGCCTCGATAGCGCGGCGCGCCGTACCCCGGTGCAGGCGCCCGTGAAAATCGACGCCGATGCCGATCTCCGGGCCTACGGCGTCGCGAACGACCCGCATCCGGTCCGCCATTTCTTGAATGCGGTCCGGGCCGTCTACCCAGAGCGTCTCGGCCGAGGCGTTCATCTTGACGGCCGTGAAGCCGGCGTCGACCCGCGCTCGCGCCGCCTCGGCTACGTCGTCGGGCCTGTCCCCTCCGATCCATCCATACATATCGATGCCTGAACGCACCGGTCCGCCGAGCAGCTCGTAGACGGGCACGTCGAGGGCCTTGCCTTTGATGTCCCACAGCGCCTGGTCGATTCCCGACAGCGCGCTCATCAGCACCGGCCCGCCGCGATAGAACCCGCCGCGAAAGAGGACCTGCCAGATGTCTTCCACGCGGTTGGCCGGGCGGCCGATAACATACTGACCCAGCTCTTCGACGGCCGCGCGGACGGTGCGCGCGCGCCCCTCCACCACCGGCTCGCCCCAGCCTGTGAGTCCGCCGGCGGTCGTAACCTTAAGGAAAAGCCACCGAGGCGGTACCTCGAACAGCTCGAAAGATTCGACGACGAGCTCACGATCTGCGACGCGCAGCGGCGCCGGCTCCGAAGGGGTTTGCATCGGATTCGTACTGACTACTGGACTCGGGACCGGACGGTGGGCAGAAACTAAGGGCTTCCAATATGGACCAACGCCCGCTTGAACCGCAAGCGGGGCGGCTTGCAGATCGGGCGGGCGGATACCACGTGCCCGACTTCCTCCGGGGCTTGCAAAACAATAGCCTTTTCAGTGTCCCGTTCGTAGGTTGGTAGAAGATCACTTCCGGAGGCGGCATTTACCAGTCTGACCTTGAGATATCCGGTCGCCCGACATCGAACCGTTCACGTACCACACTCGCACATTCATTATGAGCTCCTCTCGCCGCGATTTCCTCAAAACGGGTGCCCTTTTGAGCGCCGGTAGTCCCTTGATCGTAAACCCGGCCGTGTGGTCCTCGACGCCGCGCGTCCGACCGTCCGATCGCATCACAATCGGCGTGATCGGATACGGCAGGCGGGCCCGTTCCCTGGTGAATCGCCTCATCGGTTTCGACGATACGCAGATCGTAGCCGTGTGCGACGTGGCGGACGTCCGGATCGAGGACGGCGTCCGGCAGGTCAACGAATACTACACCGAAAACGGTGCGGGAAATTACGGCGGTTGTGACGCCTATACGGATTTCAGGGACATCATCAGTCGCGACGACATTGACGCCGTGGTCATCGCGACGCCCGATCACTGGCACGCCATCCCTGCGGTACGTGCCGCCGAGGCAGGCAAACATATTTATTGCGAGAAGCCGATGGTCCACACCGTCGTGGAGGGACGCAAAGTTGCCGATGCCGTGGCCGCGAACGGCGTGACGTTTCAGACCGGCAGTCAGCAGCGCTCGGAGTACGACGGCAAATTCCGGCTGGCGTGTGAACTGATTCGCAACGAGCGCATCGGCCGGTTGCATACGATCCGGGTGGGCATCGGCGTGCCTCCCGTACCGTGCGATCTCCCCGCCGAACCCCTGCCCGACGGCATTGACTGGGATATGTGGCTCGGGCCCGCCCCGTACCGCCGCTACAGCAGCGTGCTCTGTCCGGATGACGTACACGGTCATTTCCCGGACTGGCGCGACTACATAGAATACGCGAACGGTATGGTCGGTGATTTCGGCGCACACCACTATGACATCGCGCAGTGGGCGATGGGCATGGACGACTCCGGGCCGGTCGAAGTGCATCCGCCGATGGGCGGTCTGAACGGCGGACTCATGTTCCGGTACGCGAACGGCGTGATGATGTACCACGGCGGTCGCTCGGGAATAACGTTTTATGGAGATGAAGGCGAGCTCCACGTCGACCGGGGCACGCTGGAAGCCACTCCGTCAGAAATCCTGGACGAACCGATCGGCAGCAGCGAGATACGGCTCGAAGATCCGGGCGTCAATCATCAGCGCAACTGGATCGATTGCATCAAGAGCGGCGAAAGACCCCTGACGGATGCCGAAGTAGGACATCGGACGAACACGGTGTGCCAGCTTACGACCATCGGATACAACGTCCGCAGGCCCCTTCGATGGGATCCGGTAGCCGAGACGTTCGAGGACGACGAGGAGGCGAACGGCTGGCTCCATAAGGAGCTGCGTGATCCGTGGGTATTGTAGCTAACGCAGCGAGTCGGGCAGCGCGAACGCTATCACGGCGTCCGCGTACGGCGTGCCCGGCTTTCCTCCGCCGCCGGCCGTGATGGCGACGTACTGCGTCCCATCGATCTCGTAGACGGACGGCGTGGCGTACCCGCCCGCCGGCAGCTTGTATTCCCAGAGCACGTCGCCCGAGCGCTTGTCGAACGCCCGAATCTTCTCGTCCGGCGTCCCGGCGATGAAGATCACGTCGCCGGCCGTGAGAACCGGCCCGCCGAAGTTCTTCGCCCCCGTGTTGCGGATTCCCCGCTCGACGAGTTCCGGATACTCGCCCAGAGGCACCTTCCAGAGGATCTCCCCTCTGTCCAGATCGACCGCATTGAGCGTTCCCCACGGCGGGGCGATGGCCGGATATCCATCCGGGTCCGTAAAGAAGGGGGATATGTTGGCGTACTGTGGCGTGAATTGTGGCGTGGGC
>JBBDTI010000051.1:2674-5430 GCA_040904565.1 Rhodothermales bacterium | reverse complement strand
GTGGCCGAGCCGTCGCCGGTCGCCTCCTCCGGCGACGCACCGGACGGTGCCTGCTCGGCGTCCGGCGGGCTGCTGAGATAGGCCACCAGATCGTCGAGCTCGTCTCCGGAAAACTGGGGAAAGGATGGCATGACGCCCCGCCCCTGACGGATGACGTCCCGCATCTCGCTCGCATCCATCCCGAGGTTCGACAGCGGCGGGTAGAGCGGCGGATTGCCGCTGCGGTTCATCCCGTGACAGGCCGTGCAGTTGGCATTGTAGATCCGGCGGCCGCGCGAGGCGGGCGTGTGCGCCGCCGACTCCGCGGCCGTCTCGTCACGCAGCGGCTCGAGCCGGTTGATCGTCGGCGCCTCGTTCACGTTGACGTACATCACGTTGGTGGCCGGGTCGAAGGCGGCGCCGCCCCATTCCGCCCCGCCCTGGTGGCCGGGCAGTGTGATGGTTCCCTGAACGGAGGCCGGCGTGAAGAGCGGGCCCGTGCGGTACTTCTTGAACTCCTCCAGGACGGCCGCGTGCGCCTCCGGCGTGATATTGGTAATGTCGGCCTCGTGCATGGACTGGCGCACGAGGGGCGGCGGTTTCAGTGGAAACGGCTGCGTCGGCCACGCCTCCTCACCGGGCACGTCGGAGGGCGGCACGGGAAGCTCTTCGACCGGAAAGATGGGCTCCCCCGTATCCCGGTCCAGCACGAACGTGAACCCCATCTTCGTGCCCTGAACGGCCACGTCGCGTTCCTCGCCTCCCGACGTAATCGTGGCCAGGACGGGAGCGGGTGGATTGTCGTAGTCGAAAATGTCGTGGTGGATAGTCTGGTAGTGCCACATCCGCTCGCCCGTCGTCGCGTCCAGCGCGAGCACCGTGCTGGAGAAGAGGTTCATCCCCTTGCGCGTCCCGCCGTAGATGAAGTCGCCGGCCGCCGATCCCGTCGCGAAGAACACCCATCCCCGTTCCTCATCCAGCGTGAAGCCGCCCCACGGATTCGCCCCGCCGTACGTGATACCCTCTTCCCATTCCCACGTGTCGTAGCCGAATTCGCCTTCCAGGGGAATGGTGTGAAAGATCCATCGGAATGCGCCCGTCCGCGCGTCGTAGGCACGGACGTCGCCGGGCGTCGTCTCGTTGCCCTCCGGCACGCGCGAGCCCACGATGAGCACGTCCCGGTACACAATCCCGGGCGTGGTGACCTCGATATAGGCCTCTTCCGGAGGTACGGGCAGGTTCTGGCGGAGATCGATGAAGCCGCCCTCACCGAACGACGTGATGGGTTCGCCCGACGCGGCATCGATGGCGTATACGCGATCCTTGACGAAATTGAAGATGCGGCCGCCGCTTCCGTCCGCGTCCTCCCAGTAGGTCACGCCTCGATTGCGGCCGCGAAAATCCCGATCGTCGTCGTCGTAATCGGCGTGCGCGAACACCCAGAGCTCCTCACCCGTCTCCGCATCGAGCGCCACCGCGTTCACCTTCGGCGTCGTGAAATACATCCGGCCGTCCACCACGATCGCGTTGCTGTACATCGACGGGCCGTTCGGATCGCCGTGCCGGTATTCCCACGCGGGCTCCAGCAGGTGGACGTTGCGCGTCGTGATCTGCGACAGCTCGGAATACTGGATGCCCGTCTTGTCGCCGCGGTAGATGCCCCAGTCGACCGTATTGTTCAGCCGATCGGTCCAGCCTTCCGCCCAACCTTCGGTCCGGTCGACATCCTCCGGAGCGTCCCCCGCACATCCGGCGGCGGCGAGACAGATGAGTCCTATCGTAATGAGCGGAACGGCGCGTCGCATCAGGTCGGATATCACGGAATGGCTCAATGGAGTGCGGTGGAGAGTGCGGTGGAAAGGTCGGTCGTAGCTGGACGGTTCAACTGCAGGTGTACGCTCCGGGGCATCACTCGGCCGCGTACTGAATCCACTGCCGCGTCAGCGCTCCGGGATCCCTCTCCCCGGTATACGCAAGGATGCGGTAGCGGATCGTCGTGCTCTCGCCGGCGGCGAGGGACCAGTCGCCCAGTATTTGACGTGACGGTCCGACGCCGAGCTCATTGTCGACCCGCCAGGGGACGGGAAAGGCTGCGTTGTCGGGATGGTCGAACAACGCGATGTGGCCGAAATCCGACCGCCCGTCGATCTCCACGCCGACATCGACCCACGGGGCGCGCTGGCCCTCGGCGTCGCCATCGTACTGTCCGGCTGCGTTGACCACGTCCCCTTCGGTCTCCGGATCCCACGGCATGCGCAGGAACAGGCCGCCGACGTAGAACTGCCCCATCGTCACGTCCTGCTGCGCGAGACCCGTCCACGCGAGATCCATCACGAGCTTTCCGCCACGCAGGCGGGCGGACCAGTCGTGGGTCTCGGTGATGACCGGCTCCCCTTCTGCGTCGAGCAGATGGTACACCGCCCGCCACCGTACGACCGGCCCTTCGGCCGAGAGTATGCTGGAGGAGACGCGGCGATAGTGCTCGCTTCGCCAGCCCATGAAGAAGTCGCGCCCGTTCACCTCCTTGAGGCCCCAGTAGAGTCCGGTTTGATGGGGATGATGTTCGGGCCGGTACTGCGTCAGCTCGCCCCGGCCGTCCGGTGCCATGATGGGATGAACGTACGGCCGGTCGGTCTCGCGGGCGTGATAGCTCAGAAGGGACGTGCCGTCGTCGGCGCGCACGACCGTGAAGGCGTCGCCGTCACGATCCACCTGGAGCGTCGGATCCTCCTGCGCGGCGGCCGGCGAAACCCGGAAGAGCGCCGCAGCCATGCAGG
>JBBDTI010000051.1:0-2574 GCA_040904565.1 Rhodothermales bacterium | reverse complement strand
GATACTCCAGGATGAGGTGCCCGTTCAGCCAGTACTCGACCCGCCGATCCGGACGAACACGAATGAATCCCTGATTCCACGCTTCGCGGTCGATCTTCTGCGAGGCCATCCGGCAGTACGGCGAGGTCACGGGTACGTCGCCTACGCCGTCATCGTCGGCAGGGTCATGGGACCGGTATCGTATGCCGCAGACGGCGCCCTCCTCCAACGGTCTGAAATCGAACTTAAGTTCGAACGCGTCGAACCCGTGACGAGCGGAGAGGGCGTCGGACGAAGCGGGCGACGTGCGGAGCTCGCCGTCCACCGCGACCCATCCCGTCTCGGCGAAGGACGCACCATCGGCGCCTGACCATCCCCCCGTATCCTGCCCGTCCCACAGCAGCGTGAAGCCCTGGGCCCGCTCCTGAGCCGACAGGTGATTGGGGATCAGGTTGACGACGAAGAGATCGTCGAGCGGCGACGGCCTAAGGTTCTGGGTCTGGATCCGGATATTTCGGAAACGGATCTGGTGGCTACCCGGCGGGTCGTCGGGATTGTTGGCGTGCAGCTGGAGCCCGATGAACCCGCGCGTCGTTTCGTCGTCGATCAGGTGGGCGGTCGGGATCCCGTTTACCCACACGCGGTTCGTCGTACCGATGGCCTCGATGCGGTAGTGGTTCCAGGTGTTGTTTACGAAGGCCGACTTGGAGGCCGGGTTGAGCTCCGTGACGTAGAGCCAGCCCCGCCGGGCCTCGTCGTAGATGCTTCCGCTCCACCGCTGCGGCTTCGTGTCGATCTCGGCCTGGTAGCCGTGCACCCGGAAGTCGCGGTAGCCGGCGTGACTGAGGCTGCGAAACTGGATGCCCGAATTGTTCATCAGGACGTCCACGTTCACCTCCAGCTCGAGGATAAAGTCGCCGAACGTCTCGTCCGTCGTCAGGAAGCCGTTCGGCTGGCCGGGCACGGTCGTGCCCACGATCTGGCCGTCACGCGCTTCGAAGATGTGATCCCCGTTGCGCTCCGTCCATCCGCTGAGATCCTCGCCGTTGAACAGGGACTGCCAGGGGCCATTTTCGACGGGCTGTCCGGTCGCCTGCTGGAAGGCGAGAACGAACCCCATGGCGAGGAGCAGGACCCAGCTCTTCAACGGATCGGTCATGGCGGCTTCATCCCGGCGTGAGGTGGACGGAGGGAGGCATCGCATGCGGGTCCAGGCGTGAGGCGAAGAGATCGATAAAGACATCGTATAGCAACCCACCGTCCGCCAAATAACGCGACGGGCCGCGCCGACGCAACCCACGTTCGCCAGATATCGTGGCGCACTGCGTCTACGCAACCCCGCTCAGTGCGTCAGCGCATAGATGATGAAATTGATCGCCATCTGGAAGCTGACCGTCGAGGCGTCGGCGAGATTGCGGTTGGGCCACTCCCATCCGTCGCCGATGTCCTGATTGTAGAAGATGCCGATCATCATGCGCCCATCGTCGTCGAAGACGCCGTAGTAGACGTCGTCGAGCGGACCGAACCGCTGGCCCCAACCGCCGCGGCCACTATTTTTCGTCGATATGGCGGCATCGGGATCGATGTCGTAGTAAACGGACCAGACCGGGTGTTCGGCCGTGAGTTCGACGGGCTCGCGATCCGGAAAGACCCGCTTGACGTTCTCGTACATGTTGTTCCACTGCGGACCGACGTATCCGCGGCCATAGTCGTGGAAGTCGTCGATCATCAGAAAGCCGCCCCGGTCGAGGTATTTCCTGAGCATCTCCACCTCCTCCTCGTTGGTCTGCCAGTATCCGGGCTCGGTCAGATACAGGACCGGATGCTCGAAGATGCGCTCGTCGGTCAGGTCCAGCACGATAGGCGGGCCCTCGACGTGCATTCCCGTCGTGCGTTCGATGGCCTCGTGGAGGTGGCGTTCGGCGGCGGGGTAGTCGGTCGCCCAGGCCCCTCGCCGCCGCCGGCGGCCGTCGAGGTCGTCGTACCGCACGCGGACGAACCGGTAGCCGTGGTCGTCGTGCGCGGCGGGGGCGAACTGCGGGGCGGACCCTGTCGCCGAATGTGATACGTCAGGCGCCGGACCCGGCAACGGACCATGCGACGGCACGGCAGCCGCGGTCAAAAGAATGAGAAATGCCAGGAGCGTACTCCCGTACCAGCCTCGCTGTGCGCCGATCGGCATAACTGGACCTCACTCATCCGAGATACGTAACGACTCGCCGTGCGCCTGCCGACGAGCCTGCTCATTCACGATACTATAACGCGGCCCGCTTTGCACCGTTCTCGAGGTGTTCATTTCCCCGGATCACGCCTGGAATGCCGGCGTTGGACCAGAAGCCGTCGTCGCCGTGGCGGTCCGTTGGAAATCCGTAGAAAGTTGACGTGCGGGAGTTGAAGGTCGCGAGCGAATTCCGCTTCTTTCGCACTGGCTACCTGCCCGGGTGGCGGAATTGGTAGACGCGCCGGACTCAAAATCCGGTGGCCTTCGGGTCTTGTGGGTTCGAGTCCCACCCCGGGTACTGGACGGCGGACATTTCTATTCTCGCTCGCGCCATTTCGCGATTAGGTCCGGAAGCTTCTTCGGGAAAAGAAGAA
>JBBDTI010000050.1:0-6104 GCA_040904565.1 Rhodothermales bacterium | reverse complement strand
ACGCCAGGACCGCCGCAAGCACCTACGCCGGGACCGCCGCCAACATCTACGCGCCCTTCGCGCCGCCTAAACTACGTATTATGATGCACATCCTTTTCCTGTTCATCGACGGCATCGGACTGGGCGACGACGATCCGTCATCCAACCCCTTCGTACATCCGGGGCTTACTTCGTTTCGGCGCCTGGGTGGTGAGCGTCCTTGGTATCGTGATACGCCGGAGGTGGACCGCGTAGACCACGTCTTTCACGGGATCGATGCCCGGCTCGACGTGGAAGGGCTGCCGCAAAGCGGCACCGGACAGGCCTCCCTCTTCACCGGCGTCAACTGCGCGGAGCTTGCCGGCCGCCATTACGGGCCCTACCCCCACTCTCAGAGCCGGCCCGTCCTCGCTGAGAAAAATATCTTCCACCGAATCCGACAGATCGACCCTGGCGGATCGGAACCGGTGGCCTTCGCAAACGCCTATCCGAGTAAATTTTTCGACTACGTGAAGCGAACGGACCGGTGGACGGTGACCACGCGCTGCTGCCTCGACGCGGGCGTCCGCATTCGAACGGAAGACGACCTCCGAGAAGGACGTGCCGTTCCGGCAGACATAACCGGACGGCGATGGCCTTCGGAAATCGCTGCGGGGATGATGCCGACCTCGGAATCCGACGCCGCACGACGCCTCCTGCGCATCGCATCCACCCATCGGTTCACGCTTTTCGAGTATTACATGACGGACAAAGCCGGCCACGCACAGTCTATGTCACGGGCGCGCGGCGTACTCCAATCGCTCGACGCGCTGCTCGACGGCATCCTGGCGGAGATGAATCCGGAGGAGACGCTGCTCGTTCTCACGAGCGATCATGGGAACCTGGAAGATCTCTCCATTAAAACGCATACGCTCAATAGGGTGCCCTTTCTCGCCTACGGCTCCGGTGCCGGTGCGCTCCGGAGCGTGCGAACGATCGACGACGTGACGCCCGCCCTGCTGAATCTGATGAGTGGTCGGCAGTAACGCGAGCTGCAGCACGGTCTCGCGGTACTACTCCACCGCATCGGCGTCCGCTTCCGTCTCGTACAGGACACCCGTGGTCAGCTCCAACGCAATCCGGTCGGCGTCGTACATGTCGTCCAGCGCCTCCAGCATCCCGCGGGAGTCGACCGAAATGGCTCGACCGCGCTCGTCGAGGTAGATGTACGTGTTCTGCAGTGCGTCGATGTTGCTGTCGAACGCAACGCCGACGAGGTTGAGCTCGGCGTCGAGCAGCGGCGATCCCGAGTTTCCGCCCGTGATATCGTTCGTCGTGACGAGATTGACGGGGGTAGACAGATCGATGCGACCCTCGTACTCGAGCCATCGGGAAGGGAGGTCCCAGTCGGTGTCTTCGCCGCCGTACGAATAATAATGATTATACATACCGAAGAACGTCGTATTCGGCGGTGCCGTCGTGCCGTTGTATGGATATCCCGAAACGATGCCGTCCGCAATCCGGAGCGAGAACGTGGCGTCCGGCGGTATCTC
The DNA here is from genome assembly GCA_040904565.1 of Rhodothermales bacterium. Lineage (GTDB taxonomy): Bacteria > Bacteroidota > Rhodothermia > Rhodothermales > VXPQ01 > JBBDTI01. Next base: position 4,593 of record JBBDTI010000050.1, on the reverse strand, counting down.
GGTACCGTAGAGAGCAAAGCGTGCACGCGCCAGATCCGCATTCAGCTCCTGTTCACGGCTCTCCAGGCCGGTTACCTGCTGCTGGATGGAGAAATACAGCGGCGTGACGGCCTGTGCCAGATCGACGGCGGCGTCACCCGAACTCAGAAAACCCTCGTCGAGGAGTGCCACGAACTGCGTCGAGTCCGTCAGCGCCGTGGCTGAAACCATGCGCTCAGCCACCGATTCCGGCGATCGACCTTGCAGAAGCCGCGTGACGGTCGGGTCATTCTCGCCGAGATAGTCCCGCAATTCCTGAAGGCGCGCGGCCAGCATGGCCTTCTCGAGATCGGCGGGCCAATCCTCGATTTCCACGGCATCCTCGCGTAGCTCCTCCATCGCGCTCTGCGGGGCACCCCGCTGCTGCATGAGATTCATGATGTAGCCGTAGACGGACCGCACGAGCACGTGCGAATCGAAGGCCGGCGAGCCGAAGAAGGCGAACGCCCCGCTCTGGTCCGCGGAAGCTTCCTTAGAGAGCTGAACGCGCCGGATCTGCTCGATGACACCGCCATAGGCTTCCAGAAGCGTGTCGACGGACGCGATCTCCTGGAGAAGCTGATTCTCCGCCTTCTGCCGGCGTGCGATGAGCATGCTGTCCCGGAGTCCGGCCAGCTCCCCTTCGTTCTTCTTGAGCTGGTTAGAAATTTGATGGTGCGTGTTGCGGAGGTCGTGCTCGCGTGCCTCCTCCGGATGCGCGGCGATGTAATCGCCCAGAATCTCCATCCGCGTACGCAAAACGTCGACCGCCGTCGGCAGCGCGAAGTCCCGCTCGAATTCCAGCTGGCTTATCGTCGCCAGCCGGCTCGTCGTGCCTGGATTACCGATCACAAACACGGCTTCGCCGTCCCGGGCCCCGTCCTCGTCCCACGTAAAATAATGCTGCGTCTCGAGGGGTTCACCCGTCGGACCGTACGCTCGAAAAAAGCTGAAATCCAGACTGTAGCGCGGATACGTGAAGTTGTCCGGATCCCCACCGAAGGCCCCCGCGGCCAGCTCCGGCGCGAAGACGAGCCGTATGTCGTCGTACCGTCGAAACGTATACGCCGAGTACTGTCCGCCGTGGTACAGCTCGATGACTTCCACCGTCAGCAGCGAATCGCGGCCCTTCGCCTCCCGCTCCATCCGACGCTCGATCTGATCCGAACGCTGCCGCCGCGCCGCCACGACGTCGTCCACGTTCGCAGCCACGTCATAGACCTCCTCGGTAATGTCCTCGATCTCGATCAATTGATCCACGTAGAGGTCCTCGACCTGCCGCTCCTCGCCGAGCGACGCGGCGTAGAATCCGTCGTCGAGCAACGTCTCCCCTTCTCGCGTCACATCGGAGACGCTCTCGCGCGCGCAGTGATGGTTCGTAAGGATGAGTCCGGCCGGCGACACGAACGACGCGGAGCAATTCGGGAGGCGTAGCGCACCGAGCCGCGCCCGCGCGAACCAGGCGGAATCGGGACGAAACCCGTACGTCTCCTCGAAATAGTCGATCGGCGGATGGTCGAACGTCCACATCTTTCCGGTATCGAATCGGCCCACCTCGACCGACGCGTACGGATCGGGAGCCGAACCTTCCGCAGGCATCTGCCGTGCATCGCGTGCGGCTTGATCCGTCCCTTCGGCCCCGTCTCCGTGCACCGCGTCCTGCGTCCGGTTCGGGCGTTCGGTGACGACGGCCGTACGCCCGCCGCCGCTGCACGCCGCAAGAAGCAGGGCCAGCAGGGCCGCAGCCGTCACGCCCCGGTACGATCGACGGCGATTCGGCCGGCGTTCAGCTATCCAAGAATCATCCATGAGTCGATCGGGCATGTCGTGGTTCGATACGGGAATCAATGTCTGGGCGTTGCGGGACACTCATTCCCCCAACACGGCGTCGGCCTCGGCTTCCGTCTCGACCATCCGGCCAAGCTGGGCCTCGAGCACGAGCCGATCGGCGTCGTACATCTCGTCGAGGGCCTCCAGGATGCCGCGGGCGTCGACGGAGATGCTGCGACTGCGTTCCGTCATGTAGATAAAGTCGCCGCCCAGGCTCTCGATGTTGCCGTCGAACAGGAGTCCGACGAGCTGCAGATCCGTGTTGATGACGGCCGAGCCGGAGTTGCCGCCGATCGTGTCGTTGGTCGACGCAAAGTTGAGCGGCGTCTTCATCTCGAAGCTGTCCGGCGGCGAGAGCCACCGGTCCGGCAGATGCCACGCCGTCTCGGGGCCGTAGGAATAATAATGATCGTAGAGACCGTAATAGGTCGTGTACGGCGGCGCGACCGTCCCGTTATACGGATAGCCTTTGACGACCCCGTCGGCGATCCGCAGCGAGAACGTCGCATCGGGCGGCACGTCCGTTCCGTACACGGCATAGCGGGCACGGCCGATGCGTGAGGCCACCTCCTGCTCCTGTGCTGAAAGTCCGGCCATGGCGCTTCGGTACTCGGAGAGTCGCTCCTGCATGGCATAGACCAGCCGGAGCGCCGGGTCGTCCACGGAGAGCTGCCCGTCCCGCACGGCGTCCGCCGTTCGATCTCCATCCACCAGAACGGACTGCTCGACGACGTGCCGCGCCGCCTCCTCCGGGGAGCGTCCCTGCAGTGCTCCGGCGACGAATTCGCTTCCCGCCCCGAACCGCTCGACGAAGGTCCGGAAGCGCTCCGTCAGATAGCGGCGCTGCATGGCGGGCGGCTGGTCGGCGACGGCCTCTAGCTGTTCGAGGATGGCGTCCCGCATATCTTCAGGCGCCCCCTGCCGCACGAAGTCCGACAGAACGAGCGCGCGCCGCAGCGCGGCCGCCCCGAGCGTCGAGGGGGGAGCCAGGGAGAGAAAGGACCAGAAGGCGTCCGCGTACGCACGTTTTTCCTGCTGGATGTATCGCATGGCCTCGACCACGTCGCCGTACTCCGCTTCCAGCCGCGCATCGGAGCGAACGGCTTCCACGAGTTGATCCTGCGCATCCCGACGGCGTGCCATCACGATCGGGTCATTGAGGGCCTTGACGCGGCCGCGGTACAGCTTCTGCGCATTCTGCAGCGAAAAGATTTCATTCCGTAGCGCGTCCCGCTCGTCCTCCGGCACGTCCTCGATCGACGCCTGCAGGGCCTCCAGCCGGCTGTTTATTAACTGCAGGATGGCGGGCTCCTGAACGTCCCGCCGGAACCCCAGCTCCGCCACCGTCGAGAGCCGGAACGTCGAGCCGGGGTTGCCGATCACGAACACGGCGTCGTCCTCGTACACGCCCTCGCTACTGATCGGGAAGTAGTAGTCCGTCCGCACCGGATCATCCTCCTCGTAGACCCGAAACAGCGAGATATCCAGCGTATAGCGCGGATAGGTGAAATTGTCGGGGTCGCCCCCGAAGAATCCCACGTCTAGCTCCGGAATCATCACCAGCCGGAGGTCCGTGTACCGGCGAAACACGTAGGCCGATCGGAGTGCGCCGTTATAGAGCGATATCACCTCTACGTCGTGGTTGGGGCCGTGGTCTTCGGCGAGTCGTTCCCGGATCGCCTGAATGGCCTCCTGGCGCGCCTGAGACCGCTCGGCGTCGGTCTGGGCCTGGCGGAGGGAGTCCTCGACTTCCGCCGTCACGTCGACGATGGCCACGAGCTGATCGGCCCACATGCCCTCCACGTACCGTTCGTCCGCGAGGGCGGACGCGTAGAAGCCGTTGTCGAGAATGTTCTCCTCCACTCGGCTCACGCTCGTCGCGTGGCTGCGCCCGCAGTGATGGTTCGTGAGCACGAGTCCGCGCGGCGAGACGAAGGAGGCGCTACAGCCCGGAATGCGGAGGGCCCCCAGCCGCGCGTGCTGAAACCACTCCTCGTCGGGCGTGAAGTCGTACGTCTCCGCAAAATACTCGAGCGGCGGATGATCGAACGTCCACATCTTGCCCTGGTCGAAGGGACCGGCGCTCACGGCGTCCAGATCCACGGCATCCGAACGCCGAGGACGCTGCGCCTGACGGGCGAGAATGGATTCCGGAACGGCTCGCGGCGCGACGTCGGTCGTATCCCCGGTCGCCGTGACATTCTCCGTGGTGTCCTGCGCCGCGTCCGCGGTCTCCGTGCCCTCCCGGCTGCTCGCGCAACCGGTCGCAAGCAGCACGACCAGAGCCAGAAAGACGCCGGAAACCGGCCGGAAATAACGGTACAAAGGTGCGGGATGAATCGCCGATGAGGTACTCAATGAATCGCCGGATAGGTGTTCGAAAGCGCTTCGCGCGGATACCTACAACCGAACAAGCCGCGGCATTGGTTCCGCGGGGCCTGCGGCGGCGGCCACAAAGGCCACTTCCTCGGGGCCGGTGCCGCGGCTCGGAAGGTCCGGGCAAACGGTCCGCGTCCCTCTCGCTTCCTCGTACCCGGCGTGGCGCCCGATGGGGCGGGAACATGAACGCGGGCTCGCGGATTCTCCGCTTCCCCGGTCGTTGGCTCCGAGCGACTGTGCACGCATCGCGGAACCACGCCCGGGACGGAAGGAGATAAACTGCGAAAGTGGCGGAATTGGTAGACGCGCCAGCCTTAGGAGCTGGTAGGTTAACACCTGTGGGGGTTCGAGTCCCCCCTTTCGCAC
>JBBDTI010000049.1:0-35122 GCA_040904565.1 Rhodothermales bacterium | reverse complement strand
TGTCAATGAACAGGTGACCGTCGGCCTCCGTGCCGCGAACCGCGACGAAAAGCCCATTCGGTCGCACCCGCCGGCTGTCGCCGGCCAGATGGTCGATCCTCAAGTCGTCAAAGCGCCCGTAGGTCTCACGTAGTAGTCCGGCCTCCCGCAGTCTGTCCGTCAGCGCGGAGAAGGTCATCACCGGCATCGTAGCACCACCACGTCCGTGAGAGGCCGGCCGGCTGACGGATGCTGGCTTGCGACGAGACCCTCGCCTTCAATTTGTGCATGTACGTCGTGCCGGGCGAGCCAATACACAGCCTCGCGGGCACTCCATCCGCGGAAATCTGGTGTCGTACCGGAGTCCGTGCGCTCCCCCACTGTCGTAGCCGCTCCCACGTCGATGACGGATCCTCGTTCTGGCGACGGATCGGGGCCGGACAGGTGCACGTGCTGAAACGGCGATACGAGTGATCCCCCTTCCGGCTCCTGCGCGGCCGTCACGGTCAGTGCGGCGTTAGTCGCTGGAGCGGCCCGAAGTCCAGATGCCGCGAGACGCCGGGCGGCGATGCGCCGGGGCAGCCCTTCGACGTTCGGTACCAGATAACGGGGCTTCTCCGGAAGCATCGGCGGCGGTGCAACCTGCTGTGCAATCATCGGGAACGTCGAGATCCACCGGCGGGCGGTCTGCTGAAAGATCGGCGCTGCTGACGCCCCTCCGTAACTGGACGTCTGTGGCTCGTCGATGACGACGGCGAGCACGACCTGCGGATCGTTCGCCGGGAAGAATCCGACGAAGGACGCACGGTAGGCGCCCGGTTCATACGATCCATCCGTTACCTTCCGTGCGGTACCAGTTTTTCCAGCGATCGTTAAGCCGGCGACCTGTGCGTTCGTCGCGGTCCCCGCGGATACGGCATCTTCAAAAGCAGGCAGGATGGTTCGAGCCGTTCTGCTTCGAAAGGCCCGCCGCACGGAATCCTGCGTCACCTTCCACGTAACGTTTCCCGTGATATCGCGTCGTTCCGAGACGACGTATGGCTGGACGAGCAGGCCGCCGTTGGCGAGCGCCGCGTAGGCAACGGCCAGTTGCAGCGGCGTGACATCGACTTCGTAGCCGATCCCCATCGACGTCAGCGTCGTACCGCTCCATTCTGCCGGCCGCTTAAGCCTTCCGGCGATCTCGCCTGGCAGGTCGACCCACGTAGGCTGCCCGAACCCGAGATTGCGCGCGTACTGGTAGAACGTTCCGGCGTCGAGATCGGACACGACTTTCGCCGTACCCACGTTGCTCGAGACGGCGATGACTTCCCGAAAGGGAATCTCGCCGTGGGCGTGCGTGTCGTGCAGGGTTCTCCCTTGTAAGACCGCCCAGCCGTCACCGGTATCGACGGTATCCTCCATCTCGATCAGGTTTTGCTCGATGGCGGCGACGGCCGCAACGAGCTTGAACGTAGATCCGGGCTCGAGCCGGTCCGTGATGGCACGGTTACGCCGCGACTCAGCGGAGTACGTGCCTGCGCGGTTCGGATCGAACGTCGGCACGTTCGCCATTGCCAGAATCGCACCCGTCCGGGGGTCGAGGGCCACAGCCGACCCGGCCCTGGCACCCGCCTCGGCCACGCCGCGCTTGAGCTCTTCTTCGAGGATCGTCTGGCGAATCAGATCGATCGTCAGGATCAGCGACTCCCCATGTTCGGGCTCCACGACCTGTCCATCCACGTAGGCGCGAATGCGTCCGAGCCGATCGCGTTTGACGGCGCGTCGCCCATCCGTTCCCGTTAGCTGCTGGTCGTAGTGCAGCTCAAGGCCGGCGAGGCCGGATCCTTCCGGACTCACGTAGCCCAGCACGTGGGCGGCCGTTGGCCCGTAGTTATAGCGCCGCGCGAACGTCGGATCGAGCATAAGACCCGGGACTCCCCAGCTTTCGATCTCTTCCTTCTGCTGTTCCGTAACGCCACGCACGAGCTGTACGTACTTGGGGCTCGAACGCCGTGCAACGCGCCGCTGCAATTGAGACGCGGGCGTGCCGGTTAGCTTTGACAACCTTTCAAAGAACGAACGTGCTTGCTGCTCAAATCCCGTTACCGTGGGATCGAGTGCCAGGTCGTAACGGGCCGTGTTGACGCCCAGCATGCGCCCAGCCCGATCATATATCGCCCCCCTGATGGCGGGAATATTCACGAAAGAACTGGCCTGGCGTTCACCCTGAGCCCGCAGTTCACCGCCCTGTGTGACGTAGATTCGCGCAATCTGCGCGACGACCAGCAGCGGCAGCAGGCTGAGCAACGTCAGCACTACGTACATTCTGGCCAGTATCGAATCTCTCGGTTCCACGTGGGATGCCTCCTGCTGCTGCTCGTCGCGACGTGTGTGCGGGCGACATTAGTTATCTACCTCAATCGAAGGACCGAATGCCGGATCCTCTACGAGGCCAAGGCTTCGCGCACGTTGATATATGACGGAGGGTCCGACCATTTCGTCGAAGTCTCCCTTCAGGCGATTGTATTTCAGGTGTAGGCGGAGATTCTCGCGGCGCTCTTGCTGGAGCTCGTTTAGCAGGTTTTGCGTCGCATGAACGTGACCTATGTACACCGTAAACAGCAGCGCCAGTCCGGAGACGAGCAACGTAAACCGGGTCGTCGACACACGTTCTAGAACAGACGCCCGCCCCGAACGGGGCCGCGTCCGCTCGTTAGATCCGGCGAGGTCGTTCCAACCAGGCAGCGCTTGAGACGTGCTATGGCCCCGACTAGGGCTTGACCGGACGGAGCGAGGCCGCCCGGGAGACGGCCTCGCTTTCCTCAACCTATACCGTGTTTCGCGTTGTGTTGTCGCCATGTCGCACGTACTCCATTGGGGCTTCGGCGAATCCGCCCGGCGATCAGTGCGCCATTTCGACCGTCGTCCCGCTCACGCCGGCGACGGCACGCGGATCGCGCTCGAACGTAGCAAAACCCGTCCGTTCCCGGTCCGGCTGCCGAGCTTCCTCGAGGATCATGGTCTCAAGCCGCTCGGGTGACACCTGCCACTGGCGGGCTTCACGAAGAAGCATGCCGCGCAGCAGCTCTACCGGCATCCCGGAAACCGGGTAGCCCATAGAGGAGAGCCACTCGATGACCTTGCCGTGTATGTCTATGCGTAATTCCATGGGTTCACCTCGCCTTAAGTGCCTCCTGTGCCGGCGGCCATTCCAATTCGGTACGCTCCGCGACGCGTAGCCTTGCGCTGCGTGCTCGCGGATTCGCAGCCACCTCAGCCTCTCCGGGCCGGATCGGCTTCCGCGTCAGTTCCTTCCACGGAGCCAGTAAATTGCCGTAAAGGTCGCGCAACGGCTCTCCTTCGAAATTGCCGTATCGGAAAAACCTCTTGACCCGCCTGTCTTCGAGCGAATGGTAACTGATCACTGCCATACGACACCCGGGCCGAACGACGCCAACCGACGCCTGGAGCGCGCGCTCGAGTGCATCAATTTCCCGGTTCACGGCGATTCGCAGCGCCTGAAACACCCGAGACAACGTCTTCACCTCCTCCCTTTCCGGCACGACGCGACGTATGACGTCTGCCAGTTCGGTCGTGCTTTCGAGGGGCCGGGCAGCCACAATCGCGTGCGCGATGCGCCCCGACCGCGGCTCCTCGCCGTACGCCGAAAACACGTCTTTTAGCTCGTGCTCCTCCCACTCATTTACCATGTCGTGAGCGGAGAGCCCGCCGCGCGCATCCATGCGCATGTCGAGCTCGCCCTCGGAGCTGTAACTGAATCCACGCGATGCGGTATCGAGTTGATGGGACGAGACGCCGAGATCGGCCAAAAGGCCGTCCACCAGCGGCTCACCCACCTCGTCGAGCAAGCGCTCGATCTCCTCGAAGTTGCCACGAAGGGCCGTAAACCGTCCGCGCTCAATGTCGGCGGCGAGTCTGCTGCGAGCTGCATCGAGCGCCTCAGCATCTTGGTCGATGCCGATCACCCTGCCTCTCGATGAAAGCGCATCGAGCAGTGCAGCACTGTGTCCACCCCCACCCAAGGTAGTATCCACGTACACGCCGCCTAATTTGGTAACAAGTCGTTGTACAACAGCTTTGCAAAGAACAGGGGTATGGAAAGCCGAGGCGTAGCGTCGTGCACCGCCGCCGTCCGTACCGTCATTTTGTCTGTCGCTTCCAGCCATATGCGTGATGGAGGAAGCCCCCGGTTACATCCCAAGCACGCGCTCCGCAAGGGTCGGATAATCAGATCCGATGCCTTCCTGGTAGGCCTCGAAGGACTCCGAATTCCATATCTCTATGTGATCCAGCGCACCGATTATCAGCGCCTGATCCTCGATCCCGGCAAACTTCAGCAGCGGTTTTGGTACCACGATGCGCCCCTGCGCATCCAGCGTGACCTCATCGGCCCACATCATGATGGTGCGCACGAAGTCGCGCGCCTCGCTGCGATACGTATTCAGCTCACTGATTTCCGCCTCCCGTTTTTCCCACTGGTCCAACGGATAGAGGTTGATGCACTGCTCGAAGCCGCGCGTGATCGTAAAGCTGTTTTTTGCCTCCGGGCTCAGGGCATTCCTCATCTTCGCCGGGATCGCTACGCGACCCTTGCTGTCGACGGAGTACTCTGCCTGTCCCTTGAAGCTTGCCATTAAGCCAAAGAGCCCGTTGTGCCCACGAAGCGCCGGTCGGCGAGGACCCCGCCGGCGCGTCAACTATCAGCATGCTGACCGTTAAGCGATTCATGCATGGGATTGTTCCCCACTTTTCCCCACGCACAATCCAAAGTACTGCATTTATTTGGAATGTCAAGTGATCAGCCAGAAAAAATTGGTACTTCGCTCTACTCTTTAGATATATAAAAATATGTAATAAATATGTGTAGTCGCTGAGGTGGCGGAGTGCGTCTTCCGTTCCCGTGAGATAATCGGGAATCAGGCGGGGACGGATTCAGGCGGGGGGGTGGGGAGGCCGCGCGAAGATATGGGCGACAAAGTGGCCGGAGCGTGGGAGACAACCTGGCCGTACGGTGGGCGACGGAGCGAGGATCAGCGCGGGTGTCGGGCAGCACGATCGTGCCCGGAAACGACGTGGAAAGCCTGGAGCTAGACGGACGAGGAGCGTAGGGGTATGCTGGACGTAACCGGAAGAAAGCACCGGCCTGGCAGACGGGCCGCGGAGCATTGCTCGAACGACGGTCCGGTTACATCTTGGCCGAGGCCAGTTGAACGACTTTTCGACGATGCGGGGGGCGCGGCGACTCCAGCAGGTCTTCTTCGCGCGCGAATTCGACGCACGCATTCACGAACGAATTGAAGAGCGGGTGCGGGTGGCCGACCGTGCTCTTGTATTCGGGATGGAACTGCACGCCGACAAACCAGCGGTTCTCAGGGAGCTCGATGATCTCGACCAGGTCTCGACCAGGATTGATCCCCGTGAACGCCATGCCGTGCTCGAGGAGCTTGTAGCGGAGGACGTTATTGACCTCGTAACGATGTCGATGTCGCTCCGACACCTCCGGTACACCGTAAATGGATGCGACCCGGGATCCCTCGACAACCTGGCAGTCATACGCGCCGAGACGCATCGTCCCGCCCTTGTCGGTCAATCGCTTCTGCTCTTCCATGATGTCGATCACCGGATGCGGCGTCTCCGGATCGAACTCCGTGGAATGGGCATCCGTCCACCCGCACACGTTCCTGGCGAATTCGATAACAGCGCATTGCATGCCGAGACAGATACCGAAGAAGGGAAGGTTCTGCTCGCGCGCATACCGAACGGCAATCAGCTTGCCGTCGATGCCCCGATCGCCGAACCCGGGTGCCACGACGACCCCCGCGACGTCGGCGAGCACTTCATCGACATTCTCGTCGGTGATCTCGTCGGACAGTACGTGCTTAATATCGACCTGAACGCCGTTCGCCGCCCCCGCGAGGATGAAGCTTTCGGTGATGGACTTATAGGCGTCCTGATGTTCGACGTATTTGCCTACGAGCGCCACCCGAACCTTGCCTTCCGGCGATTTGAGCTTCTTCAGGAACTCGATCCATTCGTCCAGTTTCGGCTCCGAGGCTACGGTTCGCTCGTCTCCTTCGAAAGGAATCCCGAGGAGTTCGAGGGCAATGTCGTCCATGCCCTCCTCCTTAAGCAGGAGCGGTACTTCGTAGATCGATTCGGCATCGAGTGACGCGATCACGGCCCGAGGCTCCACGTTACAGAAGAGAGCGATCTTCTTGCGAAGATCGGCTTCGAGCGGATGCTCCGACCGACACACGAGGATGTCCGGCTGCAGCCCGTACGACAGCAACGTCTTTACCGAATGCTGGGTCGGCTTGGTTTTCAGCTCCCCAGCCGCCTGCAGGTAGGGCACCAGCGTCAGGTGAACGTCCAGCGTATTTCGTACACCGACCTCGTAGCGCAGCTGGCGGATCGCCTCCAGATAAGGCTGACTCTCGATGTCGCCGACCGTACCGCCGATCTCGGTGATGACGACGTCGTACCGGCCCGTCTCTCCGAGCTTGAGCATCCAGTATTTAATCTCGTCGATGATGTGCGGCACGACCTGAACGGTCTTGCCGAGGTACGCTCCGGCTCGCTCCTTTGTAATGACCTCCAGGTACACACGGCCGGTCGTCACGTTGTTGGCCTGGCTGGTAGGCCGTCCAAGAAATCGCTCGTAATGTCCCAGGTCGAGATCCGTCTCAGCGCCATCTTCCGTGACGTAGACCTCCCCATGCTCGTAGGGATTCATCGTCCCCGGATCCACGTTGATATATGGATCGAATTTCTGGATCGTCACGCGAAGCCCCCGTGCCTCGAGCAGCCGGCCGAGCGACGCGCAGACGATCCCCTTACCGAGCGATGACGTTACGCCTCCCGTAACGAAGATATACTTAGTCTGCACGAGTTCCCCGGCCTGTCATATGATCGGTGACGCGGTGACGCGCTCTCCCGATGGGCCATCGAAGAGCGGCGGCGAGTTCGAACGTCCACGATCCGCCGCGTGGTGTCGTCCGCACTCGGGATTAAAAATACCTCCCGGGCGGCCGGGTTCCAAGTCGAATGCCGTCCCCCTTTGATCGCTCGCGGTCAGCAGCAAGCGCCCGTCATTTTCCGGCGACTACGATCAGTCCGGTTCCCGACGCGTTATCGGTACGTACGTCCATCCAGTTCAAGACGGTCCCGACGGGAAGTGCCACGAGATAGTATATCGGCAGGATGGCAAACGCGAGCTTCGTGCGGGAAAGCAGGCGCATCGGATGCTTTATGAGAAGCCGCCACGCTTGCGATCCGTAGGTGCCGTACGTATAGCGGGCCTCCACGGGCTCCAGCCCGGCCTCCTCCAGCTTCCGGCATAGCTCGTCCATGTTGTATCCGGGCCTGACGTGTTCGTCGATGAAGCCTTCCTCGCCTTCTGCCTCGACGTCGGAGCCACCGCGGTCCGACGGCGTGTTGATGATGACGTGCCCCCCATCCTTTAGCAACCGTTCGAAGTGTCGAAAAACGGCTCGGTCATCCTCGATGTGCTCCATCACGTCTACCGAGACGATGACGTCGAAACGGCGCTCAATGTCCGGATCCGTAAGATCTTGTCGCTCGAAAATGATCCGATCGCGACACGAGGTTCGATCGACAAACCGGCGTGCATTCTCCAGGTAGTCGGGCTTGATGTCGACGGCGAGCACGCGGGCGTTCGGATTCCGACGCGCGATGTAGTAGGCGTACTGCCCGAACCCCGTTCCCGCGTCGAGAACGTCTATCCGCCGGTCAGAAGGCCACCGCGCTGCGATGTCACGCAGGGCCCTTCGTACGTACCACGACCGCAGAAAAACAAGATGCAGCAGCAGGTAGAAGAGCCTCTGGAGCGCGGGGTGGCTGCTAAAGAACGCACCCAGCGCATCCTTGATCGGGTCGTAGTGCATGCCCTTCCGGTGCTACTGTACGGTAATTGCGTCGCCCGTCATTTCTTCCAGCACATCCAGGAGCCGCGCCCAGGTATAGCGCTGTTTTTCACGTCGGACCCCTTCCGTGAAGTCTGCCTCTTTCTCCTCGGAGAAGTAACGGGCGACGGCGGCCGCGAGCGCGTCGGGATCGTTTGGAGGCACGACATATCCCGCCTCGCCATCGGGTACGACCTCTGCGAGTCCGCCCACATCGGTCACGATTACCGGACGGTCGAAGTTATAAGCCGTCTGCACCACGCCGCTTTGCGTCGCCGTCTCGTACGGCTGGACGACCACGTTGGCGGCGGAAAAATAGTCACTGACCTCTTCCTCGGGGACGTAGTCGTTTCGAACGTCGACGACATCCGTCAGCCCCAGACGATCGATTATCTCTCTATACGGCTCCTCGCGATCGTAAAACTCGCCGGCTACGATGAGCCGGACATTGGGGCGCGCCGCAACGATACCCGGCATCGCGCGGAGGAGATTCTTGAGCCCCTTATACGGACGAACGAATCCAAAGAAAAGCAGCAGCTCTACGTCGGCATCGACGCCGAGCCGTTTTCGAGCCTCATCGCGATCGACCCGGTCGCCGAAATGCTGATAAACCGGATGAGCCACCGTCTCGCGCGGCGCCGTCATCCCGAGCTCGTCGAGGTCCTCTGCCACGGCATCCGAAAGCGTGACGAAGCCTTCGCACTTCTCCAGAAAGAACCGCCCCAGACGGTCGTCCCCCACATGTTTTTCGTGGGGCACGACGTTGTGCACCACGGCATATACCCGAATACCCCTCTTCTTCAGCCGCCCGGCAATCGTCGCGTATGCCGGAGCGAAATAGGGCATCCAGTACTGGAAAAAAACGGCCGAGACGTCGCGCCGAGCGACTTCCCTGGCCGTCTTGACCCACGTAACGGGGTTTACGGTATCGATCAGTCGCTCGGCCGTTGCGATGGCCTTCTTGTCAGGATCCTGTTGCGACGTGCCTGGATAGAGGAAGGCCGGATACTGTCGTCGGAAGGTGGCGACGTATACGTGATGACCGCGGTCGCGCAATCCTTCGGCTATCGTGTCCGTAAACTGTGCTATTCCGCCCCGAAACGGCGCTGCTGGACCGATAAGAGCAATGCGTCGTCGTATCCGGTCACTCATACGCGTTCAATGGATTGCCGGCTCATGTTATCGTCTACCCTTGTCCGATTCGAGGCGGCGCGTCGGTGAAAGCTCCCGTGTCACATGATAGGAGGAGGTCTTCTCCATCTCGCGCTTGATCATCATTTCGCCGAGCAAACCGGTCGTAAACATCTGCACGCCCACGATGATCATCAGCACGCCGAGCAGGAGCAGGGGACGGTCCCCGATCGGATTGCCGAAGACGATCTTGTCGATCGAAATCCAGCACGAGACTACGAGTCCGGCTACAAAAGCCAGCGTTCCGAACGTCCCGAAAAAGTGCATCGGCCGTGCTGCGAACCGCGTCAGGAAGACGACCGAGATGAGATCCAGAAAGCCCTTGATAAAGCGGTCCAGCCCGAACTTGCTACGGCCGTACTCCCGCGGGCGATGCCGCACCGGCATCTCGGAGATCCGGTCGTAGCCCTCCCACTTCGCCAGGAGTGGAATGTATCGATGCAGCTCCCCGTAGACGTTGACGCTCTTGACGACGTCGAGATGATACGCCTTCAGGCCGCAGTTGAAATCGTGGAGGGGAATGCCCGAAATAACGCGGGTGACGGCATTGAAAAATTTGCTCGGCACGCGCTTGCCGATCGGATCGTGACGGGTCTTCTTCCAACCGCTGACCAGGTCGTAGCCTTCTTTCAGCTTGGCGACCAGATTTGGAATCTCGGCCGGATCGTCCTGGAGGTCGGCGTCCATCGTAACGACGTACGAGCCGGAAGCCCGCTCGAACCCCAGCGCCAGTGCGGCCGACTTGCCGTAGTTGCGCCGAAAGCGAAGTCCGCGGAACCGCGGATCTCCCTCGTGCAGACGCGTGATGACGCTCCAGGAGGCATCTCTCGACCCGTCGTCGACGAACCATACTTCGAACGTCAACCCGGCGTCGGAGCACGTCGAACGAATTTGATCGGCCAGTTCGGGGAGCGATTGTTCTTCGTCGTAGACGGGCACGACGACGGATACGTCGAGCGGCGCGTCTGCACTCTCTGCGGGAGCATCGGGAGCGGACTCGGCCGCGCGTCGGACGGTGTCCGCGGAAGTGCTGTCTAGCACGTTCTTGCGTGATGTGGCTCCGTCGGGCACGGCGAAGGGAGATGGCTGGCGCGAAAGTGCGTTACGCGTCGATCGTTGCGTATTTCGCATTACGTTCGATGAACTTGCGACGCGGCTCGACGGCATCCCCCATCAGCGTGGAGAAGATCTTGTCGGCGGCCGCTGCGTCGTCGACGGTTACCTGCTGCAGCCGCCGCGTTTCCGGGTCCATGGTCGTCTCCCAGAGCTGCTCGGGGTTCATCTCACCGAGACCCTTGTACCGTTGAATGCTGAACTTCGACTTCCCTTCTTCGCGCAGCTGTCTCGTCATGCGCTGGAGATGATCTTCCGTCCAGAGATAGGTCTCCGAACGACCGACTTGCAGCTTATAGAGCGGCGGAAGGCCCACGTAGACGTATCCGTGCTCGAATAGAGGACGCAGATGCCGGTAGAGGAACGTAAGCAGAAGGGTGCGGATGTGGGCACCGTCGACATCGGCATCCGTCATGAGGATGATCTTGTGATACCGAAGCCGCGCCATGTCGAATTCATCTTCCGTCGTAGCCAGGCCTGTGCCCAGCGCCGTGACCATATTCTTGATCTCCTCATTTTCGAGAATACGATCGAGCCGTGCCTTCTCGACGTTCAGAATCTTACCTCGAAGGGGTAGAATGGCCTGGAAATGGCGATCCCGGGCCTGCTTTGCGGATCCGCCCGCCGAGTCTCCCTCCACCAGATACAATTCGGATTCTTCCGGCTTGCGAGAGGCACAGTCGGCCAGTTTGCCGGGCAACCCGCCGCTCGTAAACGCGCTCTTTCGCTGGACGAGCTCGCGCGCTTTGCGGGCCGCGAGGCGCGCCTGTGCGGCGACCAATACTTTCCCGATGATGTTCTTGCTCTCTCGGGGATGGTCTTCGAGCCACTGGCCCAGCTTCTCGTTGACCAGCGTCTCGACGGCACCCTGCACTTCCGAGTTGCCGAGCTTGGTCTTCGTCTGCCCCTCGAACTGGGGTTCTGCCACCTTCACCGAGAGAACGGCGGTAATCCCCTCGCGAAAATCGTCGCCCGAAAGGTCGACCTTGCTGTTCTTCAGCAGGTTGTTCTTGTCGGCGTACGCCTTTAGCGTTCTCGTCAGCGCACGGCGAAAGCCGCTGACGTGCGTCCCCCCTTCGTGGGTGTTGATGTTGTTGACGAAGGAGAGGACGTTTTCGGTATAGCCGTCGTTGTAGCGCATCGCGAGCTCGACGGGTACCTCCGCGTCTTCGTCACCTACGTAGATGGTCTGCTCGTGAATCGGATTACGCGATTCGTCGAGATAATCAACGAACTCCACGATGCCGCCTTCGAAGTGATAGTCTTCGCGGCGCAGCTCTTCCTCTTCCTCGCGCCGGTCCTCGATCGAAATACGTGCGTCTCGATTAAGGTACGCCAGTTCACGAAGCCGCGTTGCCAGGGTGTCGAAACGGAACTCGGTCTCCTTGAAAATGTCGGCGTCCGGCCAGAACCGCACCTGCGTACCGGTACGTTCCCCGTCCCTCAGCAGGCGGATCGACTCTACCGGTCCGAGCGGGCGTCCGTAGGCAAACTTCTGCTGCCACACGTGACCGTCGCGACGAACGGTCGCGATGAGGCTCGAGGACAGGGCGTTCACGCAAGAAACACCGACGCCGTGGAGTCCGCCCGAGACCTTGTACGTATCCTTGTCGAACTTGCCGCCGGAGTGCAGCGTGGTCATCACGACTTCGAGCGCCGACCGCTTCTCCTTAGGATGTTCTTCGACGGGGATCCCGCGGCCGTTATCGGTGACCGTCACCGAACCGTCCTCGTTGATAATGACATCGATCTGGTCGCAATACCCGCCCATCGCTTCATCGATCGAGTTGTCTACCACCTCATACACGAGATGGTGCAGTCCGCGGATGCCCACGTCCCCGATATACATCGCCGGACGCTTGCGGACCGCTTCCAGGCCTTCCAATACCTGAATGTTGGCGGCGCCGTACGAACCGATGATCGTTTCTTTTCCGTTGCTCATAGACCGGTTGATAGGAGAGAATGACTCGGAATACGGACGTAGCGGCGTGGCGCTCGTCTGCCGCAGGTCGCAGCAATCATGGTATCCGAAAGGTAACGCGCGCGGAGGTCAGATGTTTGCACGCGGCGTAGGGCCGTGATCGGGCGAATCGTCGGCTACCAGGGCACGGAGGGCGACGTTGAAGATCTCCGCCTCCCCCAGGAGTCCGTTAGACTCGTCAGGCCCCACGCGATCGCGCTCCTCGCCAAACAACTTCTCGAGAATGCGTGCCTGCTCGACCAGCTCTTCGGGAACGGCAGGATACAGGCTGAGGAGACGCTGATGGATGCCGTGAAACAAGCGTGCGATGCGATTCAGAAGAAGCACTTCATTTACACTTCGCGCAAACCGGATTCGGCGCGTGGACGCCTCGCCTCGCCGGAGCACCCGGCCTGCACGCAGGGCGATCAGGTGATCGTCGAGTTCGTCGGCGGCGGACACGAGGTACGGACGCGTCACGCCGGGCTCTTGGCCGTGCGTGGGATCGTCGCCGTTTCGGCGCGCTCCCATGCCATGGACCAGGTCCGCCGCGGTCGACATGGCGGACATGAGCACCAGGGAACGCACCAGCGCGTTCTCTTCACGATCGGAATGGATCACGGATCGATGCGGATTATTTCTAAGGCGGTGTCCGCCACCGTATTCGATGGGAGCCACCAAAAATAATTAACCAAAAAAGGCGCCCCAATCCTCGTCGAGACGCCCTGGAATATACCGAAGAGATGCCCTCTTATACTTCCAGATACCGCATGAATTCCTGCACGCGGGCCTGAATGTCCTCGCTGGCAGCCTCGTCGCTGAAGGTGGCCACGACGTGGTATCCGTAGTGTTCGAGCATGTGGCGCACCCGCGTGGCGTCCTTTACGTTCAGCTTCAGCGTCACGCGAATCTGTCCCGTCTCGCTCTCGGGCGCCTCCGATGCAATCGAGAGAATCTTGACGCCGTTCTGCTCGATCGTATAGACGAGCTTCGAGAGCGAATAATCTCGCGGATTTACCTCAAGCGCTACGATCGCCCCCGATTCCTGGGTCGACAGCATCTTTGCAAACTGGTTGAAGATGTCGTGGCGCTTTACCAGTCCCACATACGTCCCATCCGCCTCGGCGATCGGCAGCGTGGTCAGGTCGTGCTCCACCATCGTCTTGGTCACGTCGAACAGGTGCGTGTCCGGCTCCGCCGAAACAGGCTCTCGACCCAGGAGTGATTCGATGTTCGCATCCGGCCCCGAAGCGTTTTCCAGGAGCAGATCCTCAGAGATGACACCCACCAGCATGCCCTCGTCCACGACCGGAAGGTGACGAACGCGAAGCTCCATGAGCAGGCCGAGCGCGTGCTCCGCCGTATCAAGGGGCTTCAAATGCGGTGCCGATGTACTGATAAGGTCTCGGATCGTCATGTCGTCCTTCGAGGGTCACTCGGTCATACTTTCATGAAGAAGGAATGGTCGACGGTCGATGTAGTCGTTGGTTCTACCTTTTAGTCGTTGCGCTTATAGTCTTATGCCGCAATTGACGTGCCGTTCTCCTCTGGTCCACGTTGCATGCGACGCTCTGGCAACATCCATGATGGATGGGCGCCCTCAGGTTCGTGACGCGGTATCCGGAATCCGTTACGGATGCGGCGGCACATCCCTTCGCCGACATCACAAAGAAGAATACGCAAAGACGAGGAGATTTGACGGATCGTGGCGATGAACGGCCTTAATGCCGTTATGAATCGCACGCGCTGCCGCTGAATCGCGGTGCCGACGTCCGAAAGGACCCATCCGGGGTATGCTCCACCGTTCTCGACGACAGCTAAACGACGTCCGGCAGGCCGATCACCCGTCAACCAGGGGCTTAAGATTGGAAAATCTTGCCAGGACGGACTCGAGGCCGCGCTCGAAGTGTCGCGCGCACCGGAAATGCAGCCGTGCGACGGCAAGCGGCCGGTCGTCCGGATTGCCGTTCCTGGCGTACATGTAGTCCTCGGAGAGCACGTCCGCGACGCGATGGATGCGCGCGATGGTCTTCGATTCCGTCACGGGGAGATAGGCAATCCGCTCCACGAAATCACGTTCGATCACGTCCAGAAGACGGGACCGCAGGTCGTCCAGCCCGATCCCTCGCAGGGCAGACACGAACGCGGCGTCCTCGTACTGAGCACGAAGCGCCGTGAACAGGCCGGGTTCCTCCACCATGTCCACTTTATTGAACACGAGAAGGACGGGCTTTTCCCCGGCGCCTAACTCCCTCAGCGTTTCATTGACGACCCGGATGTGATCCTCGTACCGCGCATGCGTCACGTCGACGACGTGCAGGAGAACGTCGCTCTCCCGCACTTCGTCGAGCGTGCTCTTGAAGCTTTCGATGAGCTTGTGGGGCAGCTTGCGAATGAAGCCGACGGTATCGGACAGCAACGCCTCCTTATTGGGTGCGAGCTCGACTTGGCGCGTCGTAGCGTCCAGCGTAGCGAACAGCCGGTTTTCCGCAAACACGTCGGCCCCGGCCAATGCGTTCATCAGCGTCGACTTGCCGGCATTGGTATACCCGACCAGCGAGACGCGTGAAAACTGGTCGCGTCCCTTGCGCTGCGTCGTTCGTTGCCGATCGATCTTCTCCAGACGATCTTTCAGGGTCGAAATGCGATCGCCGATCAGGCGACGGTCAGTTTCGATCTGCGTCTCACCCGGACCCTTCGTTCCGATTCCACCTTTCTGCCGGGAGAGGTGCGTCCACTGCCGCGTCAGCCGGGTACGCAGGTAATCAAGCTGCGCGAGCTCTACCTGCGTCTTGGCGACGGCCGTCTTTGCTCGAGTCGCAAAAATATCCAGGATGAGAGCCGATCGATCCACCAGCTTGCAGTCGAGCGCTCGTTCGAGGTTTCGAATCTGCACGGGAGACAGGTCGTCGTCGAAAATCACCAGATCGGTGCCGCGTGCGGTCACCAGGCGCTTCACCTCGTCTACCTTGCCCTTTCCGATATAGGTAGCGGGATTCAGCTTCGTAAGGGACTGTGTGATGCGGTCCGTGACGGCGGCGCCCGCCGTGTCTGCCAGTTCCGCAAGCTCGTTGAGGGAATCCTCCACATTCCATCGAGTGGTGTCGGGCGTAACGACGCCCACGAGGACGGCCGATTCCGTCGCTACAGGCTTGTACTCGTGCAAAGGCTACTGCCGGCTTGTTCTACGTAATCACTGCACGCATCGGCCCGGAAGCTAGGGAGGCCGACCGTATTAAACAACTGTCATAGTATTAACTCTTAAGCGGGCCGACTGTTGCATGCCCGCCGTCCGTCGCGGCAGCGTCCTCATCCGCGGCACGTCAGATCCAAGCCCGCTATAAATAAGGTCTTAGGACGTGGCCGCGCCGCCGCCTATGCGATCGCCGCCGCATCGTTCCTGGTTGGAGCGCCCTCTAAGCCGGCACGCCTTCCGGGCGCCACCGCTTCGCAACGACGGTTTCAGCAATCAGAAACGCGAGGGCCAGGAGCAGGAACAGGTTCCACAGCTCGACCCCCATTCGCTGTTGTGCGACGGAGGCCACGACATCGCCAGGTGCGCGTCCGCCTGCCGGAATGAGGTCGACATCCCAGCCAAGCGAAGAGGCCAGGCGGGCACGCCCCTCCTCATCCTCCAGCGTGGATAGGTCAGACTCGGCCTCGTCCACGTTCACCGGGACGCGCCTTACGACGTCCTCTCCGGCACGTACGTCGTAGATGCCGGGCTGCTCGATCACGGCACCGTCGATCGTCAGCAGGGAGGCCCCGAAGAGATCCCGCTGCTCGGGCACATATTCCGTCCCATCCGGACTCACGATACGGAGCTGCGCCGCATCCGAAACGCGCGGAACGCGCAGTTCCGCGGGAGATGCCGCCGTTAGCTGTTCGCCGGCAACGGATTCGGATGCGGAGAGATAGTACATGGTCCGATACATCAACGGAATGAAGAGACCGCGCACCGGGAGGTCGCTCCACATCCTGTTGGGGGCTACGGCCATAAGGAACGCGACGCCGCGTCCGTGCCGGATCTCCTGGAGAAAGGGATAGCCGTTTGAAAGGCTGATAAGCGACTGTTCGTTGCCCGGCCCCGGCGCGTAGTTGACGGCTCGGTAGATGTCCGGGCTCTCCACGGCCCGCTCCGAGTCCGTGGGTCGGTCGCGGAACATGCCCTCAAAGAGATTGTGCTCCAGCTCCACGCGCTCGAAGGCCGCGATGCTGCGATTCGATTCTACGGATCCACTGAAACCGGAGAGGGAGCCGCCACCGAGCACTCCGAGCAGGTCGTCGTATTCCGAAGGCACCGGCTCATTCGGAGGGGTGATGAACAGGCCCCCGCCCGCCGAGACGTACCTCTCAAGTGATGCGACCTCGCCGGTCGACAGGGAGCGTGGCCCGACGAGAACGACGACGTCGAATCGGCTCAGGTCAGCGGCCGGAAGTCCGGTCTCTGGAATGGCCTCGACGTCAAAAGCCACCCGATCTCGCCCGAGATCGGGTGAAAAGGCGAGCTGTAGATAGCCGGCGTCCTGCCCATCACCGCGCACGACGAGCACCGATCGGCGGTCGGGAACGTGCGCCGTAAAATAGCGCTCGTTGTCGAAAACGAAGCCGTCATCTCCGATCTGAACGATGCCGGACAACCATCCCCGCTGCTGGGGCGAGGCCGTGAAGTGCGCCGTCGTCGGAACGCGGGGTTCGAGGTCGACGGTGGTCTGCGCGAGACGCTGCCCTTCGAGAAACACGCTCGCCACGTCGCCCTCGATCGGGTCCGTGCCGTAGTTGACCAGCGTCGCCGAAAGGCGCATCGGCTGCCCCATCTCGAGGATGCGGCTTTCCACCTGTACGTCGGTGACGGCCACATTCGCATGAATCCGGTCGCCGATCGGCAGCAGATACGTTCGATACGTCGAGGTGCCCCCACCGCCGTCGGAGGCAGTGGAGTCGGGCATGGCGGACTCCTGCAGGTCGGAAATCACGTAAATCTCTCGATTAATATGGGCGGCGCTTTCCAGCGCGCGCCCCGCTTCGGCCGTCGCTTCCGGTACCGTACGTCCGCCCGGACGAACCTCGATGCGCTCGACGGCCTCCATGGCCGCGCCCGTAGTCGAAAATCGATCCCACGTCGCGCCGACTCCGGACGTCGGCACCAGAAACAGTTCGTCGCCGTCGGCCAGCGCATCGATGATGCCGGCGGCAATGTCCTTGGCCTGGCGCAGATACTCGCCTTCCGCGTCGCGGAGGCTCATGGACGGCGAATTGTCGATAACGATGGCAACCGACGAGGCGGCACGCCCTCCCACCGCCCCGGCTACGTTGCCCGTTAGGGTCGGCCTTGCGAAGGCCAGCACCAGACATGCGATAGCCAGGATGCGCAGGACGAGCAGCAGCCACTGCTTGATGCGCACGCGTCGCATCGTCGACTTCTGGAGTTCCTTCACAAACGCCAGGGAACTGAAATCCACCTTCCGGGGCCGCCGGAAATTAAACAGGTGGATAATCAGCGGAATGACAGCCGCGGCAAGCGCGGCAAGAGCCAGCGGATTAAGAAATTCCATGTAAGACGGTGGAGCGGTTGGCGGTTGGACGGTTGACGGTCCGTCGCGGACCCGGACGAAAGTCCCGTACAACCAAGCGTGGAGATGCGGCCGATGGTTGCTACTGAGGCCGAGAACGCCCAGTTCCGTCGAGCCGATCTCCAGCACGATGCGACATTGCGGTGCGACAATTATGCATCATTGCATCACCAGCCGCGTTGAAGTTGGTTGTACGTTTGAATGCAGTTCCACGCGCTGAAATGGCCACGACGACGGAATCCCTCACCTCTCAGGCACCTGTCGGTGCACACGCCGACGTTGAAGCCAAGCGTGCCGCCCGGACGCACATCGTTATTCGAGGCGCCCGCCAGCACAATCTGAAGGGGGTCGATCTTGACCTTCCCCGCAACAAGCTGATCGTATTTACGGGGCCGTCCGGGTCGGGCAAGTCCTCCCTCGCATTCGACACCATCTATGCGGAGGGGCAGCGCCGGTACGTGGAGAGCCTGAGCGCATACGCCCGTCAATTCCTGGAGCGGATGGATAAGCCGGACGCCGACCTGATTACGGGACTTGCCCCGGCCATCGCCATCGAGCAAAAGACCACGTCGAAGAATCCGCGCTCAACGGTGGCGACGCAGACGGAGGTCTACGATCATCTGCGGCTGCTCTACGCACGGATCGGCCGAACGATTTCTCCGGTCAGCGGCCGGGAAGTGACGAGAGACTCGCCCCGGTCCGTCGCGGACGAGGTATTCGATGGGTACGACGATCGTACGCGCTTCTACCTCTGCTTTCCGGTCCCCGAGCACGAAGACACGACGCTGAAGGAAGAGTTGAGCGCGCTGCGCCAGCGGGGCTTCTTTCGGATCCTGCTTCTTCCCACGGAACGGCAGCAGCAAGCAGGAGCCGGGGCAGAGCTGTTTGACCTGAACGAGACCCCTCCGAATGAAGTCAATAATTTTGCACGCGACCGGCTGCTTGTCGTGGTAGATCGGCTGGCTGTACGGAAGGACGACGATGCGGCGCGATCGCGCGCGGCGGATTCGGTAGACCAGGCCTTTCGAGAGGGCAACGGCCGCTGCGTCGTCCGCATCCGCGGCGGCAAGACGCTCTATTTCAGCGAATATTTCGAACGCGACGGCATTCGATTCGAAGAACCGACGCCGCTCCTGTTCTCCTTCAACAGTCCGGTCGGCGCCTGCCCGAAATGCCAGGGATTCGGCCGCGTAGCCGGCCTCGACGAGCATCTCATCATCCCCAACGAAGATCTGTCGATCAGGCAGGGGGCCATCGCTCCGTTCCGAACCGATCAATGGGGCAAGAACTTTCGCGAGCTGATCCGCATCGCCGCCGAACGGCGGATTAACATCGACGCACCGTACCGCCTGCTCCCGGAGGAGGTAAAGGACCTCATCTGGAACGGCGAGGGGGATTATATCGGCATTCACGGCTTCTTCGATTTTCTCGAGAAGCATAACTATAAGATGCACTACCGCATCTTCCGGGCCCGTTTTCGAGGGTATTCCAGATGTCCGGCATGCCATGGATATCGCGTTCGAGAGGCGGCTCGGCACGTCCGCATTCAGGACCATCATATCGGGCAGATTTGCGAGCTCACGACGCAGGACGCACGGCAGTTCTTCGAAACGCTCGATCTGACCGAGTATGAGGAGGAAGTGGCCGGCCGGGTTCTGGAGGAAATCAGGAAACGACTGAAGTATCTCGTTGAGGTCGGTCTGGATTACCTTACGCTCGACCGGCTGTCACAAACGCTGTCGGGCGGAGAGAGCCAGCGCATAAATCTGGCCACGTCTCTCGGTTCTTCGCTCGTCGGCTCGCTGTACGTACTCGACGAGCCGTCGATCGGGCTGCATCCGCGGGACAACGGCCGGCTGATCAATATTCTGGAAAACCTCCGAGACATCGGCAATACCGTCATCGTCGTCGAGCACGAAGCCGCGATGATGGAGCGAGCAGACCAGGTCGTGGACCTGGGTCCGGGTGCCGGTCGCTTCGGGGGAGAGGTTATATTTCAGGGTACGTACGACGCCCTGCTTACGGACGAAACGTCGCTCACCGGCGCCTACCTGAGCGGGCGCGAGCAGATACCCGTCCCGACCGATCGCCGCCCACTGGACGAGGAGAACGTTGTTCGCGTCGAAAACGCGCGGCAGCACAATCTCAAACGGCTCGACGTACGGTTTCCGCTCGGAATGATCACGTGTGTGACGGGCGTCAGCGGATCGGGTAAATCGACGCTCGTCCACGACACGCTCTATAACGGGCTGGCACGCCTGAAGGGCCTGAGCGTGGACGATGGCGCCGGCACGCACGACGCTATTCGCGGTCACATGCTCGTCGACCAGATCGAGATGGTCGACCAGGACCCGATCGGGAAGACCCCTCGATCGAATCCGGCCACATATACGAAGGCGTTCGATCACATACGCGACCTGCTTTCGAATACGTATCAGGCCCGCATCCGCGGCCACAAACCCGGATATTTCTCATTCAACGTACCCGGAGGACGCTGCGAAGCATGCAAGGGTGAGGGGGTCGTAAAAGTGGAGATGCAGTTTCTGGCCGACCTCTATCTGCAATGTGAGGCGTGCAAGGGGCGCCGGTACAAGCAGGAAGTGCTCGACATCCATTACGACGGCAAGAACGTCGACGATATCCTGAATATGACGGTCGACGAAGCGGCGGACTTCTTCGACGACCAGACGGCGCTCACAAACAAGCTGAGTGTGCTGCAGGATATCGGCCTCGGCTATCTCACGCTCGGACAGCCATCCAACACGCTTTCGGGCGGCGAGTCACAGCGCCTGAAACTCGCCTCCTTCCTTGGTAAGTCGACCCGCGATCGCGTCCTGTACGTGCTGGACGAACCGACGACCGGACTTCACTTCGACGACATCAAGAAGCTCATGGGGGCGCTGAACGCGCTGGTGGATGAAGGGCATTCCGTCATCCTCGTAGAACACAATCTGGACGTCATCAAATCATCCGACTGGGTTATCGACCTGGGACCCGAAGGCGGTCGACGCGGCGGTTTCGTCGTCGCGGAAGGCACGCCCGAAGACATCGCGCGGTCACCGGACAGCCATACGGGCCGATACCTCAAGGACGTCCTGTAATCCAACCCGCGGAAGACCGGTGCGTTCTTCTGAAGGCTCTCCGACCCGACAATTTCGACCCGGCGTGTTACTTCCTCGGCCCTGCATGCGGCTTAATCTATTCAAGGCGGGTTTCCCGATCCGTCGCGCCGCCGATCGATCCGCACGGAGAGATCGAGGGCATCGCATTCGGGGAGTGAGTTCGGAATGAATTCCAGGGAGGATAGGTTCTGCGAGGCGCCGCGTCGTCATTCCTTAGAATCTTTAATTCCGGAGGTCCCGTAGAGGAGCGCGTAACGATACGTCGGGCCAGCCGACTCAATGAGTGCGAAGGTGCCCGCCGTATCGTGATGCGTGCGGCGCGCGTGAATCAGTATCTAGTAAACCTTCACTGTCGAATCCCGGCAGTATCATATATGGGAACAGACATCGCAGTATTAGATCGGACGCGAGCGCGTTACCGGACGATGACGGAACGTCGCGTCGTCATTTTCACCGGTGCCTACAACCACATCGCCGATGGGGTCTCCCTTACGCTCAATCGCCTCGTTGCCTATCTGGAGGACCACGACACAGAGACGCTCGTCGTGGCCCCGACGGTCGACGATCCACCGGTCGAGCATGCCGGTACGCTGATTCCGGTACCGTCCATTCCGGTGCCCGGCCGTCCGGAATACAGGATTTCGGTCGGACTCACACCCTCCGCGCGGTCCATCATCCGATCGTTCCGTCCGAATCTCTTTCACATCGCAACGCCTGACCTCGTCGGTTTCCAGGCGTTGCGTCTCGCTGAACGAGAAGGAATTCCGGCCGTCGCCTCGTATCACACCCACTTCAGCTCGTATCTGAAGTATTACGGCGTTGGCGCACTGGAACGGCTTATGTGGAAATACCTGGCCATGTTTTACGGCCATTGCCGTCACGTCTACGTCCCTTCTTCCTCGATCGAGGACGTTCTGCATTCACACGGAATCGATCGCGGTCTCCGCCGTTGGGCGCGTGGAGTAGACACGGCCCGGTTCAACCCGTCGCATCGGTCACTGGAGTGGCGACGTGAACGAGGAGTAGAGGACGACGCCGTGCTGGTGAGCTTCATCGGGCGCCTCGTTTGGGAAAAAGGCCTGGGTGTTTTCGCCGACGTCATTGAGTCCCTTCAGCGGAAAGGCGTCAAACATCGGAGCATGATCGTAGGCGACGGTCCGGCGCTCGACGAATTGCGAGCACGTCTGCCGGATACGGTCTTTACCGGCTATCTGGAAGGGAAGGAGCTGGCGCGCGCGTACGCCTCATCCGACCTGTTTCTGTTCCCGAGCGATACGGAGACGTTCGGCAATGTGACGCTGGAAGCGATGGCATCCGGAATCCCGACCGTCTGCGCTGACGCGACGGGCAGCCGTACGCTCGTCGAGCATGGGGAGACGGGACTTCTCGTGCCGCCGGGTAACGTGAAGGGCTTCGAGGATGCCGTACGTCTTCTGATCGCCGACGATCCTAAGCGCCGCGGGATGGGAGCCGAGGCCGAGCTTCGTGCACGCGACTATAGCTGGAGCACCGTGCTGTCGAACATGATCGGGTATTACGACGAGATCCTGCGCCCGGGCGCCTCTCATTCTGGCGACGGATCCGCTATCGGTTTCTACGAGTCTGCACCACCGACCGCTTCTGTTCACAGCTAAGCCGGCATCCCCTTACCCGTGCGCGTACTCTTCGTCTCACATTCTTTTCCACCGGCCGACCGCCCACTGTCGAATATCGGTGGGATGCAGCGCGTATCGACGGAATTGCACGCCGCCCTCTCGTCACGCGACGACGTCGAGTATTCATCCCTCGTCCTACGCTCATCCTGGCAGTGGACACACGTGAAGACGGGACCTTTCCTGCTGAGAGCCCTCTTCGAGATCCGTCGCGTGGTGCAACGTGGAGAGGTGGATGTGGTACTGTTCTCTTCCATGGTGACGGCATCGCTCGCGGCCCTTTTGAAGCCTTTGTTGGAGAGGAACGGGGTGTACGCTGCGGCCATCGTTCACGGTCGAGACGTGACGATGGATTTGGCGCCGTACCAGACATTGGTACCGCATATATTCGACGCGCTCGATGCCGTGCTTCCCGTCAGTCGGGCAACGGGCGATGCCTGCATCGCACGCGGACTGCATTCTGACAAGGTGTATGTGATCCCGAACGGCGTATCCGTGGGGCGATTCGGCACGACGCCTTCGAAGAAGGACGTCCGAGCAGAGCTTCTCCACCGCTTTGGAAACGGCCGACCGGTGCCGGACCGCGGTCTACTCCTGTGCAGCGTCGGCCGGCAGGTGAAGCGCAAAGGGTTCGCCTGGTTCATCGAGAACGTACTTCCGCTTCTTCCCGAGGACGTACATTACTGGCTGGCCGGCGACGGGCCCGAAGCCGACGAGATCGCTGCGGCGGCACGCGCCGGCAACGCCCGGGACCGGGTCAAACTGCTCGGCCGGGTCTCCGAAGAAGATCTACAGTTGCTCTACAGGGGCGCCGACCTGTTTGTGATGCCGAATATCCCCGTACCGGGCGACATGGAGGGGTTTGGCGTCGTGATGCTCGAGGCCGGCGTCTGCGGTCTCCCGACGATCGCGTCAAGCCTGGAAGGCATTACGGACGTGATTGAAGAGGGCGAGAACGGTCACCTCGTATCCAGCGGTAACGCCTGGGAGTTCTCGGAGGCCGTAATGCGGTATTACCACGAACATGATGCACTGGAGGCTGCGCGGTCCCGCGCAGCCCGATATGTCGAACGGCATTTCAGCTGGCACGCCGTCGCGCAAAAATACGTGGACATCATGGAATCCGTGATCGAGCCGGCCTTCATGCCCGAGGCCGTTCCGGCTTAGTCAACCTCTACGGCTTCACCATCACTTCGTCAGGCCGTTCGCCGACGTCGGACGCCGGTGCATCCCCCCGGTCCTCGAGCCACTGCAACAGGGCAGGCAGAAAGATCATGGCGGCCAGAAGCGTCATCCCGATCCCGACAACGGCCAGACGGCCGATCGAGTCAAGGCCGGGATGAAAGCTCAACATGAGGCCTCCGAATCCGATCATGGTCGTCAGGGAGCCCATCGTAATATGTTCACCGGTGTAGCGCAGTACGCGGAGCATCGAGCCCTCTCCCTCCTCCCGATACCTGTGCACGAGGTGGACGCCGGCATCGTTACCGATGCCCAGCACGGCGGGCAGCACGACGAGATTGTAGAAGTTTAATCTCAGTCCGATCATTTCCATCGTCAGAAGCATCCAGAGAACGCCCACTACGAGCGGTACGGTCGCCAGTGCCGCCCATCGAATCGACCGAAAGTTGACCCACATCAGGAGGGCGACGATCAGAAAGGTGAGGGCAATCATGT
Source organism: Rhodothermales bacterium (assembly GCA_040904565.1). Classification (GTDB taxonomy): domain Bacteria; phylum Bacteroidota; class Rhodothermia; order Rhodothermales; family VXPQ01; genus JBBDTI01. Next base: position 10,930 of record JBBDTI010000049.1, on the reverse strand, counting down.
ACGGCGCCTCCTTCAACATCAGGCGCAGCATGTCGGCGGCGACGAGGGAGGTGGACCCCGCATGATAACTGACTCCTTGCGGCGTAACGATCGTTCCCACGTCCTCGGCAAACGCCATCGAAAGGCGACCGTCCGACAGACCCACGGCTGGATAGATCATTACAAAACCGCCGACCGCGCCCGACTTCGATGTGAACTGATTGCGAATGCTCTCGGGGACCTGATCGACCGTCAGCGGCTCCGTCGTCTGGGCCGCCCGCTCGATACGTGCTAAATCGGTATCCCCTTCCAAGTCTGCCTGCACGAGTGGATCGGAGAGCAGCTCTCGTATATCCGCGATGTGATCGAGCTTCTCTTGACGTCCTTCGTCGGTCGTCGGAAAGCGGTCCTGAAGCGTCTCGACGCGGTCGATCGTAGGGGAGAGCGTGTCTTCGGCCATACGGCGCTCGATCACGTCGACCACCTCGCGTACATCAGCGGGGTCGTCGACCAGGACGTAGGCCGGATTGCTGCCCCGGCTGGAGTACACCTCACGCACGAGATCTCTCTTCGCCTCGTACGACTCGTATTCCGGCTCGAGGGCACCGAAGTCATACTCAAACCCCACCCGGGGAAGAAATACCAGGGCTGCCACGACGGCCGCCACGCTGACGAGAATGATCGCACGCGCTCCAGGCAGCCGCCTCCGAAAACCGTCCGCCGACAACTGGGCCCCCTCGTTGGATTCCATATTGAGCAGGCGATGGCGTTCGAAAAGGACGAGCAGCGCGGGCATGACGACCGTCATGGATACGAGTGCGAAAAGAACGCCCGTTCCGGCAATAAATCCAAACTCGCTGAACCCGCGAAAGTCTGCCAACATGAGCACGTATAACGCCCCCGCCGTCGTCATGGCACCCACGGCTATCGCCTGTCCCGTCGTGCCGAACGTCACCTCTGCCGCCTCCGCCACGCTCAAACCTGAACGTCGCTCCTCCGAGTATCGAGCGTAGAAGTGTATTCCGTAATCGATACCGAGCCCAAACAGCACCAGACCCAGTGTAGATGTCATCAGGTTCAGCGTTCCGTACGTCAGGTACGCCACACCGAACGTCCACGCCAGACTCATCAGGAGTGGCGCGCCTATCAACACGGCCATGGCCGGCGTGCGTGCGACCTGCGTAAGGAAGACCCGGCCGGCAAAGCGATGTCCGGCCCGAGCCGTATATCCCTTGTAGAAGAAATACAGGAGAACGACCAGAAGTACCGACGCGACGCCGGCCGCAAACGACGTGACCACGTCTCCAGTGATGGCCTGTATCTCTACGAGCTGCCTGAGCAGGCGCCCCGCCAGGATCACGTCCATTTCCGCGTGGTACGATGCCGGGTCGAGCTCGCCGGCGAGGGATTCAAGGTCGTCGTAGAGACCTTCGATGAAACCGATATTGGTCTGGGAGCCCGTCGGATAGAAACGAAGCACCATGATCGTGCTATCGTCGTTTATGGGATAGCGCTTCCCGACAACCTGATCGTAGACCTCGTGAAGGCCCCGCTCGATGTCGAAGCCCTCATCTTCGGCGGCGTCCTCTTCGTCATCGAGGTCGAAATAGAACGGGTTGGCCTCCAGTTTCGCGTCCCGTATTCGATCCCGCAGGTATCTCTCCAGGCTGTCCAGCTCGGCGCTCGTTGCGAAATAGAGGGCGTTCCGCTCGAGGAATTCCGTATCCTTCTCGTAATCGACGCGGGCCAGATACGGCTCACCCGTTGCGGGGTCCTCCAGCTCGAGCGCCCGCGGAATAAATGCCTCAGCGAATGCCTTATTCGCGTCGAACGATGGACTCCGGATCACGACTTCGGCCGTCGTCTCACTGCCCACGGTTTCGCGCAGCGCTTCCAGTGCCTGAACGCTGGCGTAGTCGGACGGAATGAGGTTCGAGAAGTCCGTATCGATGCTGAGCTGGCGGGCAAAATAGAATCCAACGACCGTCATCAGGGCAGCCACGACGACCACCGCCCAGGCACGTCTCACGACCACCCGAATGACGGGGCGAAATACATCAAAAATACGGCTCATCTCGCTCGTCTATCTAGCTCTTGCGTTATGCGCCGGTCGAAGGCTGCGTGTACGGCGCATCCGTTCGGCGATCCCAATCCTCACTCCGTCACGATCTCTATATCATCGAAATCGACTTCCCCTATCGAACCGGTATTGTCCGAGTCGCTCCACAGCGTGATGGTAAACGGTTCGTCGGGCGGATCGGACCCAAAAACCCTCCGATAATCATCTACCACATTTCGATCTACCGTTAGCCAGCTGCCGATGCCGTTCAGGCCGCTTGACGCCACGATGATCTTGACGTTCCCCGTAGAAACGACCGTGCCTACGGGCAGCGTGGAGCTGTACGTATATTTGATGCTCAGCGGCCGGCCCAACCAATCCGTCTTCGAAAACGATACGTAGATGGCACCTCCCGAATCGTTGACGCGATCCTCTCGTGCTCCTTCCGGTAGACGAAGGGCCCGCCACGACCACCGCAGGCGCGGATACTCCGACAATTTCCAGTCCAGCGCCTCAGCGCGCAGAGAAATACGCTGGGCTTCGCCCTTCGTATAGGCGCGTACGAAGCGGTTTCCCTCTTCCGCGTGCACTTCGAATTTCTGATTCGGATCCATTACGGCCACGGCCGACTGGAAGCGACGATTTCGGCTCGAAAGATATCCCCATCCGGAAGGCAAAGCTCCCGGCGTATCGCCCTCGAAGTCGGCTACGACGACGGAGCTGTCCCCCCAAGGATACGTCGAGCCATTCGGCTCCATCGTCAGAAATAGCAAACAAAGGACGAATAACGACTTCATAACCAGGTCCTGTAATCACGGCCTATCGAATGGCGCAACCTGAGGATACTACGAGAAACAAGTTCGATGCCAAGGTCACCGTGTTGATCAACTATTCAAATCATCCGGAGGCGCGTCCACGCTGCCAACGCCTTCCAGCTCCTGTTGGATGGCTCGAGCGTCCACTTCTTCATCCTCTGTGGTAGACATCGCATGACGTTCCAACCATACACTCGAAGTGAAGAAAACGAGGTTCAACAGACGGTCGGCGGCACTTCGAACCAGCAGCATGCTTACGACGGGCGCCACGGGTACGTCGAGCAAAGGCGTCAATCCCGCTCCGGCACTCACGAAGACCAGGTCGCTTGACGGCAAGAAGGGAATGCGATTAATGACGACGAACAGAACGAGGAGGATGGCCCATGTCTGGAACGAGGCTGTCGGGATGACGATCCACCAGGCCGCGACCTGTAGCACGTATCCGACGAAAAACCGTACGACGTGGGCGGCCGACAGGGCGGCGAGCGTACGGCGGGAGAGAGAGAAGATGACGTGTCGAAATCGATAGACGACGACACCCAGGAACACGGCGGCGATGGCACCCAGGCTCACGTAGAATGGGCTTGGCACATCGACAACATCGGCAAGCGGAATCTGTCCGGCAGCGAGCAGGATGCCGATGAGCATGGCGGCCGCGATCAGGGACGAGGCGGCGGAGACGATCAGGTTGTCCTTCACCGTGCCTACAACGAACGCCGTACCCTCGCGTACGCGCGTTTTAGCCCAGAGGACGAGGTAGACCTCCCCGGAATATCCGACGACATCCACATTCAAAACCCGCTTGCGAATCATGACGCCGAGACACTCCATCGGCCTCAGCCCCCACAGCCGTCCGTAGATCAGCGACTCCGTTACCGGCAGCACGAAGTACATGGCGAGGACGAGGAGGTAGAACGCGGGCTGCGTCGGCAGGGACGACAGGACGCGGCTCCATCCGATGCCGGACACCTGATAGAGCAGCACGCCTACAATGACCGCCAGAAAGAGCGCCCGCATTCCCTTCACCAGGCGCTCACCCTGCCGCGTCGAAGTGAAGTCGCTCCAGCGTTTTCGTATCTCGCGTACGTTCATATAGGATGGATAGGCGTGAATCAAGCACGTGGAGAAGGTAGCGGGCCGGACACGGACCCGCGTCCACGAGACATTACGAATAAATGGCGAGTCAATCCGGAGCCTGAACCTCGAGCGTCGACGTTCGTCTTAGGTAGGAGAACGACGGTTCAGCGCGTCGGACGGCGCCGGATCCACCGGTCGCCCGGCGTGACCGACCGCCGCGGCGGTAAACGCGTCATCGTAAATGCAGCCATCGTCCAGCTACGTCCCGTGACCCGCCAGAAGAAGTCCCTACGTGTGCTGCTCGGCACGCTCCTGGTTTATGCCTTTCTCGTAGCGACGAATCTGGGTGAGTTCTGGCCGTTTAGCATCTATCCCATGTTCTCTCAGGGCGGTATCCCCTGGTCCCGAGCCGTCGTACGCGAGGTTCCGGACGACAGCGTGCGGTGGGAGTCCACCCGTCTAGAGCATCTCCCCGGGGATCCCTATCCGCTGGCGCAACACGGGATCGACCACATCGACCTGGCCAACTTCGTATCCAAGACGGAAATATGGGATGACGACCGCCTCGCCGCGCTCCGCAAGATGTTCGGTGAGGACGAGCTGGACCGGCGTCATCTGCTCGTCTTGCGAGCCCGCGGCCGAATTTCCGCGTCAGATTTGGTGATTCTTTCCTTCGAGCCGTACGTCCTGCTGACGCACGACGAAACGATGTCTAGCGACCACCTGCCCCGTTGACCGGTCGAGTGTATGGAACTGCTTGACAATCTTTTCGACTACGAGCGCAAGCCGTCGGCGGGCGAAGCGATATTTTTTAAGATCTTCGAGCTGTTCGTCGCCCTGGCCTCCGTCAAGCTCGCGTGGGAATGGGGCCTGTATACGCTGCGCATCTCTGACGTCGTGCTTCCGCTCGGGATGGCTCGCTACGTCGACGTGAGCTTCATGTTCGACGGCCGGCTTCCGCTGGCCAATGCCGGAGCGATCACGGTGCTTGTCGTCATCGGGTTTTTCCGGCTGTGGAGAGGGGCCTACCTCGGCGCGTTTTTGCTCCTTCATCTGCAGTATGCCGCGCGGTTTTCACTCGGAGAGATCCCCCATAGCTCGAACATGCTTGGGATGACGCTCCTCGGCCTCGCCATCGCCTTGCTGGTCTTCCGAGACGGACTGCACCGGCGGCGCTTTACGCTCGGGTTCACGTACTTCTTCGTCGGACTCGGCTACACGCTCGCCGGCATTTCCAAGTTGATAGGAACGGGGTTAAACTGGTCGGACGGCCGGCATCTCTGGCTGTGGGTCTATGAGAAGAGCGTCGACAACCTGGCGAAGACGGGCACGTACGACCTCAATGTCCTACAGGAGCTGGTGTTGAGCGGACAGGGTACGGCCACGGCATTTCTTACGGTCGGACTCCTGACGGAGCTGTTTGCCTTTCTCGCCTGGTGGAAGCGGACGCGCACGCCGGCCCTTCTGGCCGTCATCGCATTACACATCGGCATCTATCTCGTGATGAATATTTTCTTCACGTTGGCCGTCTACGAGCTCGTACTGCTGGCCTTGCCCTGGGCGGCATGGCTCGACGCCCTGACGGCGCGCCAGCCCTGGATGCACGGCATCGAACGCGTCAGTATCCGTTATACCTGACCCCACGCAGCACGTCGTACGCATGAGAGATAAGACCGACATCCAGGCGGCACAGTACCGGTTCCCCTACCACTATCTCGTCGATCTCGAACGAGAAGATTTCGTTCGCAATCTGGACTGGGGACTCGACTACCTGACCTACATGAAAAAGGTCATGGAGCTCGTTGCGAAGTATATCGGGAAGGGCGTGCTCGATGTAGGATGCGGCGACGGGTACCTGCTCAATCATCTGGCGCGCCACACGGATCTCCTGACCGGACGGCAGGCCGTAGGCATCGACGTGGACGGCAAGGCGATACAGTTCGCAAAGGCATTCGGGCACGACCTGCCTGACGTGCAGTTTCTCGAGAAGGATCTCGCTAGGTACGACGCCTCCTTCGATCTTATCACAACCGTCGAGACCTTCGAGCACATACCTGACGCGGATATCCACGCGTTCTGCTCGGAGATCGACCGTCTCCTCGTGGTGGGCGGACACCTGATCGTCTCGGTGCCCTCGACGGTCCGACCGGTGATCGAGAAGCATTTCCGGCACTACGACCTGGACCTTCTCGCGTCCTACTTCCCCGATTACACCGTACGAGAGGTTCACTACGTTACGGCACGCCGAAATCTCCTCTATCAGATTGTTTCGAAACTGCTGGCCAATCGCTACGTGAACCTGAACTTCGGGCCGTTCAAACACGTCTTGCTCGGTCTCCACGACCGTTTCACGAGCGACGTGTCACCGCGGCGCGGCGCGCACATCGTCGCCGTATTTCAGAAGGAATCGTAGCAACCGGGGACCTATATGTCCGCTCGCTCCGGATGGCATGTGTACGCGGCGTCTGCGATCGCCTGGCTGGTAGCCGGGTTCGCCGCGGTTCCGCCGCTCCTCGAGTGGATCCACGCCTCCGGACTGATCCCGGCGATCTCGAATCGTCCGCTTGGCTTTTTCCTGGGGGAGTGGTACGGTATCGTCGTGTACGGCTTCGCCGCGGGAACGGCGGGCTACGTTTTCGTGCGTGGGCTCAAGTCGCCCGATTTTTCCGCACGCATCGTACCGGATGCGCGTCCCTCCGACCTGGGGGCCATTCGTGCGCTCGTTTCCTCGACCCTGCTCATCAGTACGCTCTGGGAAGATCCGGCCAGTACGGCAGCGCTGCCGGCGGAGATGATGCAGCCGCTCGGCGTGATGCACCTGCTCGCCCTCCTGCCCGGCTACGAGAGCGTTGCAGCCTCCGCAGGCGCTCTCACGTTTCTCAAGTGGTTCACGGCTCTCGTCCTGTTCCTCAGCGCGATCGGGTGGAAGGCGCGGTGGACGGTACCGTTTGGAGCCGTGATGTATCTCATTCTAGGGGGATGGCTCCGCCAGTACGCCTGGTTCTATCATACGGGCCTTCTCGCACTCTACCTTCAGGCCGTTCTTGCGTTTCTGCCTTCCGGACGCGGCCTTTCGATCGATCGGATCCGGCAGCGAAGACGTGGCGAGGCCGTCGAGCCGGACGTACCGTCGCGCCGCTTTGGATGGGCTCGCTATGCCGTGTGGACAACCATGGCGCTGCCCTACGTCGCTGCCGGACTCAGCAAGCTGCGCAATGGCGGTCTTACGTGGTGGGATGCCTCTAATTTCAAGTTCATCCTGTTTCAGAGCACCCTTCGGCCCATGGAGTTCGACTTCAGCATCTCGCTGGAGCTCGCCACGGCACCGCCCTGGTTGTTCGAGGCGCTCGCGCTTTCCGCCCTCGTGGGAGAGCTGCTATACGGACTCGTACTGTTCTCGAGAAAGGCCAGGTGGGTCATGCCCGTCCTGATGCTCTTGATGCACGTCGGCATCCTGCTGCTGCAGAATATTCTGTTTTTCGACCTCATACTGCTGCAGCTCATTTATCTTAACTTCCGGCCCATCCTGAGCGCGGCTTCCGATCGAATCCTGGTGCTCGACCGGCTTCTCGCGCAGATCGGGGCCGGACTCCGGAGCCGTGGATTCTTCACCGCTGCCCCCCATCGCCCGGCGCCGACCCGAAGCGCGGATCCGGGACGCCGCCTGACCGTGGCGGTCGTCGTGGTCGTGACGGCGTGCTGGGTCTTCCGCGTGGAGTTTTATCCGTTTACCGGCATGCAGATGTTCTCCCAGAAACGGTCAGAGCCCGTGGTCTACGAGCGGGTTCTGGCGCACCTTCATTCGGGCGACGTCATACGCGCACCGATCGAGAAGAGCGTGCCTGCGATGTCGGACGGTCGATTTCGCCGGGTACTGGCCCGAGCGTTCAACCCGGTCGAGTCGCATCAGACGCAGGCGTTCCTCGACGTCGTCATAGAACGGTGGAATCGGCACGCGGCGGAGCCCGATAGAATCCGGCGCATTGAGATTCAGCAGTGGGAGTGGCACTACGACTCGGATCCCGGCAGCGCGGACTATGGCCATATGCTCGACCGGTTCGTCTACCCGGCTGACGAGCCTGCCCCAGACGACGCAAGCAGTTCGTCGCAGACGCGGGAGAGTTCAGCCGTGCTCGTGGCGGCGTCATATTTCATGATCTCGCTGCCATCCGGCTCGTAGGGTACGGGCAGCGCCTCCCCCTTCGCCAGAGCGTCCAGACAGGAGGCCAGCAGGTCCGCCACGGCGTGACGGTCCAGCATCTGAACGCCGGTTCCGGTGCGACGCAGGATCCCGTCCACCTCCGGATTCCGGGAGAGGGACAGAATGGGGCGACCTGCCGGGAGGTATTCGAACAGCTTCGCCGGAATGATATGGCGGCGGCGAGGCTCGGTGCTGACGAGCAGAAGATCGAAGCGCCGCAACACCGACAGGGACTGCTGGAGAGGCACGGCGTTGTGTGCCACAAAGAGATCTTCGACGCCCAGCGACCGGGCGTATGCTGCATCGGCGGCGCTCAGCGGGCCGAAGGAGTGGACGAATACGCTTCCCGACGCAGAGCCGTGCCGGCGGCGAAGGTCCGACAGGACATCGATCATGAGCGTTGCAGGTGACATCTCACGAAAGCGTCCGAAAAATCCGATATGAAGATCTCTTCGAGCGTCCCCTTCATCTCGTGTGCCATCACCTGATGTGTGCGACGCAACCCGGATCCCCCCCTCAGGCGCCGCCTGCCCCGGCACGTACACCGGATCGTCGAAGATCAACGGGTCGAAGCTGTTTCGAATCGTCTTCGTCCGCGGCGCCAGGTCCGCGTAGTGCGCTCGATACATGGCCTCGACCTGCTCGGCCTGAAACATCACCAGATCGGCCGACGCAATCACCCTCCGCTCGGACCGGCGGTCCACCCGTCTCGAAAGGTCCCATTGTCCATCCGTTCTGACGTCCGAGAGGGTCCACGGATCGCGGAAATCCGCGATGTACGGTATCTGAAGTCGCCGGCTGAGCCGGCGCCCGACGACGAGGCCGGACCACGGGTCCCCCGTCGCCCAGAGTACGTGCGGGTCGACCTCCCGAACCTGACGAACCATCGATCGAAATCGAAGAGCAAACAATATCAACCACGTATCGACGGGGAACTGCCGATCGATCGTGTTCAGGAGCCGCGCGAGGATGGTTGCATCTCGCGTCGATCGCGGGGTAGATGCCGCCCCCAGCTGGCTCTCCGACTTCGTCGTCCGGTCCATCGGAGCGTCCACCGTCCGTATAGCAACCCCATTCAGGAGATCCGCTTCCTTTTTCGTCAGCGTCTGGTCCGGCGTCGCGATCGTCAGGACGGTCGGATCCCATCCATGCTCCCGCAGATGAATGGCAAATCGAAACGGACGCATGGATCCGACGCGCCGGCGCGGTAGGAAGTACGGTGCAAAGAGGAGAATGCGCTTGTCGCGAGACATGGTTGCTCAACCGGAAACCCTACACCTTTGCGTCTTGCTTACCGGACCCGCCTCAGACTCCTGAAGTTCGACGCCTACACCATACCCCTCGAGGCATGCCGCCTGAATGAGGCGGCGCCGCAGGCATCGACCCCGTGAAGGACGGACGAAAACAAGAGGTTGGAGTGGATGTTCCGGCACGCTGAATGCCGTGTCTACCCTGCGCTGGTTTCGATTCTCATGGGAGGTTCGTTTATTAGAAAGCTCTATCCTACCACGATATCACCCCACAGTATCACACCACAGTCCGCAGCGATGAACACGTACGAGAGCATACAGATTGGTGATTCGTTCTCAACCACGCGCTTTCTTTCGGCTGAAGACGTACGGACGTTCGCAGACCTGACGGGCGATGATAACCCGATTCACGTAGATGAGGAATATGCCCGTTCGACCCGCTTCGGAAAACCCATCGTACACGGCGTCCTGCTCCTGGGCATCATTTCCAAGGTCCTGGGCCGAGACTTCCCGGGCGCGGGAAGCATTGCCGTCGCCATCTCCTGCCGTTTCTTACGCCCCGTGCCCGTCGGCTCGGAAATCACCGTCGAAATCAAGATCAGCGAAAAGGTGGAGAAGCATAAGCACGTAAAAGGCCGCGTCTACATCTACCACGAAGACCGCATCGCCATGGGTGGCGAGGCAACCATCATCCCGCCTTCGGAGGACGATGAGAAAGGACCTCAGATGACCTAATAACGTTTTAATTATAATAGACTTATACTAAACGTGCCTATTGCGCCAGTTTGAGCAAGCGTCCGGCTTCGATGGGTTGTCGCAGCTCGACCTGATTTATGATCGCGAGATCTTCCGGCGTCAGTTCGAAGGGCAGCTCCGAGGACACGAAGACTTGGAAGGGTGCGGCACGACCCGCGGGTCCGACAGCGATCCGCGCGGGATCGATATTCAGGATGCGCGAATCGGTGAGTTGCGCAAAACCCGCGGCCGTACTACGGAAAGCGCTCTCGTACGTCGCGAAGGCGTCTTGCAGCGTATACCCAATAAATCCATATACTTGCTCGTCGTACGATACGTAATAGACGAACAGGCGAACGGTCTGTCCCTGTTCGGTTTGCGCATCCGCGACCGCGTAATGCGCCACGAGCCCGTTGCTGCTCGCAGGCCCCGCGTCCACGCGCTGGATACCCTCCTGACGTAGAAACTCTTCGACCGCGGCCCGCGGCGTGGCAGCATCTGAAAACGAGAAGATCTGCACCGCCCGCTCCTCATTCTCGACCAGGACTACCTGCGTCGGCTGATTGATGACGGAGAATCCAGACGGGACGGGAAACTGGAAGCGAAGATCGGGGTGATAGAAAACGCCGTTTTCGACGAAGCCCTGGCGCGGGTTGTCCCCAAGCACGATACCGTCCAGCCGGTCATACAGGTCATCCTGCTCGATTCGGGTCATCTCGACGCGGGTCTGCCACTCCGACGCCAGCTGGCGAATGGTTTCTTCCCGCTCACCGGGGTCCGGGTGCGACGACATCCAGCCTGGAATCTGCTGTCC
>JBBDTI010000048.1:0-6300 GCA_040904565.1 Rhodothermales bacterium | reverse complement strand
TTCGCGCGGACTCGTAATTGTTCATCGAGACGGTCAGATTGTCCTGCTTGAAGCTCAGGCGCTTCTGACTGTCACCGATCGACCCGATCCGCGTGGAAATGTCGTCGATCGCCCCGTCGATGGCGGTCAACGTCGTTCCGGCCGACGTCGCCGAGGATACGTCGAGACTGCCCGTCGCGACACCGAGGCCGCCGACGGTCGTGCTCGTGATCGTGGCGGTAAACGTGTCGCCCTGCTCGGCGTTCACCTGGAACGTCAGGGCTACGGCCGCTGAGCTGAACAGACTCGTCCCGTTGAAGGTCGAGTTCGTCAGGATGTCTCCAATCTCGGAGGAGAGCGCATCCAGCTCGTTCTTGACGGCCGTACGCTCGGTATCGCCAAGCGTGTCGTTCGCGGCCTGTACGGTTTTCTCCTTCATCGTCTGAAGGATGTCCATGACGGAATTAAGGCTGCCCTCGCCGACGGTGAGCATGCTTTTCGCATCCCCGATGTTCTGAAGGGCTTTTTCCTGTCCGCGCACGCGCGCCTGTAGCTTCTTGGCGATCGTATAGCCGGCCGAATCGTCTTCGGCGCGGTTGATACGACTGCCCGTCGCGAGGCGCATCTGGCGGAGTCCCATTTCACTGTTCGTCCGCTGCAAGGCGTTGAGCGAACTCATCGCCTGCAGGTTGGTGTTGATACGTGTCAGGTCTCCAAATGACATGGCTCTCTGAGGTATGTGATGGATAGTTCCGGCTGGGAGGGAGACTCCCTCCGCTAGGAGAGGTATCGTCGCCGCGTGGCGCTACTTAACCGTAAGCCAAGAAAATCCAACATATAGGCACAATTTTTGATACAAAAAGAGCCCCCTGTTTGAACAGGGAGCTCTTTTCGAGTGGACGGCTGACCAGAACCGTCCGGCCCACCGGAACCATTGTGCCAGAACCGTTCCCTCAGGTGGGCCTTATTAGTATGTACGTCGTATCTCCTTTACACGGCTCCTCTTCTGGCAAGAGGATGGCGTGCGAACGGGAGTCCGGTTCCTTCGTCGGGATCGAATGCTAACGACGGAAGGGAGCTCCGATGTGCCGGATAGGGGTATTCCGTTTCCGGTTACTGGAACAGGCTCAGGATGCTCTGCGGACCCGCGTTGGCCTGCGCCAGTGCGGCGACACCGGTCTGTTGAAGGATCTGCAACTTAATGATCTCCATCTGCTCCTTCGCGAAGTCGGCATCCTCGATGCGGCTGCGGGCGGATTCGTAGTTGTTCATCGACACCTGTAGATTCTCCTGTTTGAAGGAGAGCCGCTTCTGACTATCGCCGACGGAAGCGAGCTTCGTCGCGACCGTGGAAATGGCGTTGTCGATGCGTCCCAGCGTGGCGCTGGCGTTCGTCGCGGTATCCACCACCAGATCGCCGTCGGTGACGCTCATGTTTGTCACGCTGATCGATGAGATCGACGTGGTGAAGGTGTCGCCCTGCTCGGCGTTGACCTGGAAGGTGAGGCTCACGGCGCCGGTGGCGGAGAACAGGCTGGTACCGTTGAACGTCGCGTTCGTAAGCGTGTCCGTAATTTCGGCGGACAACGCATCGAGCTCGCTTTCGATCGCGTCTCGTTCCTCCGTGCCCAGCGTGTCGTTTGCGGCCTGGACGGTCTTCTCTTTCATCGTCTGGAGAATGTCCATGACGGTATTCAGGCCGCCCTCAGCGACGGTAAGCATACTTTTCGCGTCTCCGATGTTGGACAGGGCTTTTTCCTGTCCGCGGACGCGGGCCTGCAGCTTCTTGGCGATCGTATAACCGGCCGAGTCGTCCTCGGCGCGGTTAATACGAAGCCCCGTGGCAAGCCGCATCTGTCGAAGACCAATTTCCGAATTCGTCTTCTGAAGGGCGCCGAGGGCGCCCATCGCCTGCAAATTCGTATTGATCCTTGTCAAATCTCCGAATGACATAACGGTCCTCCGTTGTGTGTAGTCTATCTAGCATGTAGCGCTTTCGCGCGGGAATGCGAAGAACGGGCACCGTCACGACGCTGCTGCGGCCTACCGCGGGGCAGTGTGCCGCCTCGATCGTCTACCCGAACAGCTGCAGTACGGACTGCGGCGCCGAGTTCGACTGGGCGAGGATAGCGGTACCGGTCTGTTGGAGGATCTGGAGTTTTACGATCTCCATCTGCTCCTTCGCAAAGTCGGCGTCTTCAATCCGGCTTCGTGCCGCCTCGTAGTTGTTCATCGAGGTCTGTAGGTTGTCCTGTTTGAAGGTGAGCCGTTTTTGGCTGTCGCCAATCGTGGCGAGCCGGTCGGACACCGTATTGATGGCCGTATCTATGCGGGCTAGCGTCGCCGATGCGCTGGCGTTCGTGGAGACGGTCAGGTCTCCGGTCGTGACGCTCATGCCGCTGACACCTACTCCGATGGTTGCGAGCGAGGCGACGAACTGATCGCCGCTCTCGGCATTGACCTGGAACGTAAAGCTCGTTCCGGCCGAGCTGAACAGGCTCGTTCCATTGAAGGTGGTGTCCTCCAAAATGTCTCCGATCTCGGCGGACAGCGCGTCAAGTTCGTTCTTGATCGCCGATCGTTCCGTCGTGCCCATCGTGTCGTTGGCGGCCTGGACGGTCTTCTCTTTCATCGTTTGAAGGATGTCCATCACCGAGTTCAGGCTGCCTTCGCCCACCGTGAGCATCGACTTGGCGTCGCCGATGTTGGCCAGCGCCTTGGCCTGGCCGCGAACGCGGGCTTCGAGCTTCTTCGCGATCGTGTAACCGGCCGAATCGTCTTCAGCGCGATTGATGCGGCTGCCCGTTGCCAGCCGAAGCTGACGAAGGCCCAGGTCCGAGTTCGTGCCCTGGAGCGCGTTGAGCGCGCTCATGGACTGCAAGTTGGTGTTAATTCGAGTCAAGTCTCCAAAAGACATGGTTCCGTCTGAGGGTATGGTTGCGGTTCTGGCATCTTGGTCTGTTTGGCCCCGTGGAGCCGTGGTCACTTGTGAAGGGTATCGGCGTGGAGGGCCGGTCCTTAAGAGAATGGGCCGAAAAATGGCGAACGCGCCGGCTGAAGACCGTGCAGCGCCCGGGTAACAAAGAAAATGGCCGCACCGGATAATGTCGATGCGGCCACGAAGGGGCTCGAAAGGTGATAGCGTGGGGGCGCCGTGCGCTTCAGGCGGCCATGAGCGGTCCACCGTCAGGAGGCCGGTCGCGGCCGTCGAACGTCTCGCGCACGCGATCGGCCAGCACGTCGTCGGGGAAAGGGAGCGCGACGTAGTTGTCGATGCCGCAGCGGATGGCGGCGACGATGTCCTCGTGAGAACGCCGGTGGGATACCATGACGAGGCGTACCATACGGAGCGCGCCGGTCATCCGAATCTGCAGGGCAAAGAGAAGGGACGACGTGTCGTAGAGGTCGCTGCCGATAATGATGACGTCGGGCCTGCGGGCTTCGATCGACACCAGTGCGCGGGTCCCCGACTCGGCATGCTCGACGTGGCGAAATCCCGCTGCATGGAGCGCGTGGGAGATCCGGTGGCGAACGAGCGGTGCGTTTTCGACGACCAGTATGTGCGGTTCCTCCATCATGAGTTCAGTCTCCATATCCGGGCTTCCCCATCTTCATCGTCCCGACGTCCACTCGGCTCGTTTCGGGTGTCCGCCTGCGTGTCGTGCTCGGACGAGAGGCCGGCCGGTCCTTCCGTGAGCTGTCGGACGTACTGATCGAGGTGCTCTTTCTGCTGAAAGAGGTCCTCGACGAGATCGCCCGGCGTCTTGTAGTGCGTCAGGTCGTTGGCGATGAGCTCGGGCCAGATGGCGTGGACGACGATCGAGCTCGGATCGATGTATCTGTTGAGCGAGTAACCCATCGCTTTCGCGGCGAGGTTGGCGCCCGCCGTGATGCGGATCAGCCGATCCGTCTCCTCATCCCCCGTTCGTTTTCGGGGTTGGTGGTGGTGGCGGATGACGTTTACGAGCACGTCCGGGAAGTTGAGCTTGCGCGCGGCAAACTCACCCGCTTCGGTATGGTCGCATCCGAAGAGAAGCCGCTCGATATCGAGCTCGTCTTCAGCGAGAACCTGGTGTCTAACCGCGTCGCTATCGTAGAGATCGAGGGCCTCCTCCTGAAAGTTGTACACCAGGATGATCTTGCCGAAGTCGTGCAGGAGGCCGGACGTGAAAGATACACCCATTCGGGCAGCGTCTCGCCGTCGATCGTGTTCGCCGGGCTTGCCTTCGAGCAAGTGCCGTGTAAGGAAGGCACATGCTATGCTGTGCCGGATGAGTCGCTGAAAGCAGGGTCCGGCCGGACTCTCCAGTATCGAGCGAAGTTTGAGCATGTGCATGCCCAGGACGATCCCGGCAACGGCTACGGGCCCCAGCATGACGACGGCACGGTCGGCACTGCTGATCGTGTGCCGGAGACCGTAATAGGCGGAATTCACCGTATGGAGGAGGCGGGCGACGACGATCGGATCCCGCTGTACCATCTCGGTCACGGGACCCACCTCGATCTTCTCCGGCTTGTCGATCAGATCCAGGGCCTCGATCAGTGTCTGCGGTAGGGGCGGACAGCGCAGCTCCAGACCGCGCAGCGTGCGCTGCAGGGAATCATTTCCGGATGGTGACGTCGTCATGGGTTCGGTAGTGAAAAAATGAGAGGGCCGGCTGCCCGTGGCTAGACGGCGAGGCGGAGTGCTCCCTGCTCCATCAGGCGGCGCGCCTCCTTTACGTTGCCCTCACGGATGCACAGCCCCACGACGCGGCGCCGGAGAAGCTCACTCGACGGATCCTGATCGTAGATCGTGCGATAGAGCTGGAGCGCCTCCCTGTGCCAGCCCTGTCGGACGAGGGTCTGGATGAGAATGTCGGCCTTCTCGGACGAATGGCCGCCGATGAGCTCGGATGCGGCATCTGCGGCATCCTTTGACTCGTCGCGATAGAACGCCAGGCGGAACCAGTCTTCCTGCAGCGCCCTGGGCATCTGGGCCACGCCGTCCGGATAGGCATCCGATAGCTGGGCGGCCGTGTCGTCCCAATGCTGTGTCATCCACGAGATCGCGGCGCGGAGCACGTGCCTGTCGCTCTTCGAAAGCGGCTCGTCCCAGACGGGTGTTTTCA
Source organism: Rhodothermales bacterium (assembly GCA_040904565.1). Classification (GTDB taxonomy): domain Bacteria; phylum Bacteroidota; class Rhodothermia; order Rhodothermales; family VXPQ01; genus JBBDTI01. The sequence goes on along the minus strand of JBBDTI010000048.1, from coordinate 1,210 downwards.
TCGTTGTTGGGATGCCGTCGAGCAGGTTGCTGCACGTGTCGAAACTGCCGTCCGATAGATGGGCCGTCAGAAGGACCCGGTGCGCCATCCACTGATGCTCGACGAGATCGATCGATTCCCGGGCCATGCGCCGGGCCTCTGCGGCGACACCGTTGTCCAGCTCCGCGGAGGACAGCGCGGCGAGAACGGCCGCCCGCTCGTTTTCATCCAGCTCGTTTTCCCTGAGCAGCTTGTACCCGTGCCGTAGGGCGAGCCGATGCTGCTGGGCACGAAGGGCGTCCCAGACCGGTCGGATGGTTTTCGGCAGGGCATCGGAATCCGTGAAACGGAGGCGTGCCGGCCGGTACATAGCCAGAAAGGAATTATCGAGATGATGGAGTTGCATGGGAGGGTAGTGGTTGGTTGATCCGTAGGGTGTGTGGGTGCCGGCGTCCGGCGCGTGTGAGCGGTGTGGGTCACTGCCCGTCCGTACCTAGCGTAGATAATCCATCAGCGTGGTATTCAGTACGGTGGAGGCGACGCGAACCGCTGCCTGGAGCCCAACCTGCGTCTTCTGAAAGTCGGCCAGCGCTTCCGCGAAATCGACGTCTTCCAGTTCCGTGCGACGCGACTCGACCATGAAGGACGCGTCGCGAAGTTGATTGGCGGCGAGCTCGAGGCGATTGGCCATGCTGCCGGACTCTCCACCGAGGTCGATCACGTGGTCACGGGCGACGGACACCTCATCGATCGCGGCGTCCATCTGGGCCGTATTTCCGCTGCGCACGGCGTCGATCAGGTTCTGGAGCGCCCCCGTGATCGTATACCCCTGCCCCGTGTCGTGCAGACGCTCGCCGTCGACGTTGACGTTCATCTTGAGCGTGCGGCCGATATACCGTTCGCGCGCTCCGTTGTCGCCGTTATAGATGACCGTCGCACCGGCCTGGGTGAAGGGTTTCACGGTCGAACGGGTACCGGAAAAGATATATTCTCCACCGGCTCTCGCGTTGAGCGTGTCCACGACGTTTTCGAGGACCGCTTCCAGCTTGGTGGCTTCCGCCTCACGATCACCCGCGGAAAAGGAGTCGCTGTGAATGCGAACGCCCCGTTCGTAGGCTTGCGTGAAGAGCTCGGCGAGTCCGTCCAGCGAATCCTGGGTGTGATCGACCCAGTTTCGTGACGAATCGATCGAGCGTAGATACTGGTCGTAACGATCGCGCAGTACTTCCAT
>JBBDTI010000047.1:0-6593 GCA_040904565.1 Rhodothermales bacterium | reverse complement strand
AGCTCAGTCGGTAGAGCAACGGACTGAAAATCCGTGTGTCGGCGGTTCGATTCCGTCCCTGACCACCATCGCCCTGCTGCCTTTCGCAGCGGGGCTTTTTTTGTGGATGGAGTATCCAGGAGGCGAATATTCCTGGAACCCGAGGTGGGCGCCTCTGGAAACTGACACGTCAAACCTCCCACGTGCGTCCCGGCGGTCCCATCTCGCGCATCATATCGAACACGATCGATCCGAAGAAAGCGAATGCGAGCGCGAACGCGACCAGGCCGATGATGATCACGACGCTCTGGACGATGAAGTAGAGCCGCAGCCGCTCGATCATGCGGATCAGCTCCTCGTCCGACCCCCTGCGGGCGGATGACCCTGCCTGGAAGAGCAGGATTCCCAGCCAGATCGGCAGCCACGCGAATACGATCCCGACGATGGTCATGATCGACGGTAGCGCTGCCCCCACGGTCACCACGCCCATGAACCGCAGCCATCCCGACATCGATCGGGCCCGTTCGGCCAGCCGTTCCGTCGTCGATCGTCTCGTTGTTTCATCCATCAGCTATCGTGCCGTAGGTTCATGCCGTTCTTGCGCCGTCGATTTATGCCGTTCTTGCGCCGTCGGTTCATGCTGCAACCCCTCCGCAGGCCGATATACTGACGGCCCACTACTGATGGCCCAGCACACCCCACATGAGTTTGGACCGCAACGTCTGGAAATAGTGCTGCTCGGGCAGCTTGACGAGCCGGACGTGGTGGTCGGCTCTCGTAAACCGGAAGCCGACGGGGTTTTCGTCCGGCTCGAACGTCCGGCTACGCCCGTCGTAGGCCAGAAGATACGTCTGGTCGTCGTGCAGGACCTCCGCCTCGATCGTCGAACTCGCCGGGAGCACGATGGGGCGTACCGTCAAACTGTGCGGGGCGAGAGGGGTGAGTATTACGACGTCGCTGCCGGGAGCTACGATGGGACCGCCGACGGACATCGAATAGGCTGTCGATCCCGTCGGCGTCGATATAATGAGGCCGTCGGTCCAGTAATCGTTCATGTGGACGCCGTCCACCATGACGCGGATCGAAATGAGTCCGGCCGAGCCGCTTCGTTCGAGCACGAATTCGTTGAGCGCCCAGTGTGACTGCACACCGTCGCTGCCGGACAAGGTGGCGGCAAGAGGGAGCCGCTCTTCGATACGATAGTTTCCGGCCTCCAGCGACTGAACGGCCGATCGTACCTGGCCCACCTCGATGTCGGCCAGGAAACCCAGCCGTCCGATGTTGATGCCTAGTATCGGCGTCTCGCGCGTTCCCACCTCGTGTGCGCTCATCAGCATCGTGCCGTCGCCGCCAAAGGAGAGAATAATTTCCGAATCTCCCGCCAGATCGTCCGACGCACGCGTCATGCAGGTTTCCGCGTCCAGCAGTCCGCGCTCGCTCAGGCCCTCCGAGACCCGCTTGTTGAGCCGGAAGGGGATGCCCTCACGCGAGAGCCAGGACGCGAGCTCTGACGTAGGCTTCCACAGCTTATCCTTCTGGGTATTTCCGGTAATTCCGTATATCATGCACTTCTCCTCGTTGCGTGTGTGGCGAAACTAGAAGGGGGTTCTCCCAAAAGCAAGATGGGGCTGCGCGACGCCGCGACCCTCTGGGCCGAGACACACTTGTAACGCTGGGGACCGCGCCGTTTACTTAGACAGTACAATCGCATGCGTCGGATGCCGGCGTTCGTCGATCCGGACGGACGAACGGGCGGCGCCCTTGCCGTTCACGAACACTAACCAGTTACGAACACTAAGTCTGCCACACTAACTCTGCAGTAGCATGAGCCGTCGCGTCGTCATCATCGGGAACGGGATCTCGGGTATTACCGCCGCTCGGTTCATCCGCAAGCGATCGGATGCCGACATCACGATCGTATCGGACGAAACCGATTACTTCTATTCGCGCACGGCCCTCATGTACATCTACATGGGCCACATGCGCTATGAGGATACGAAGCCGTATGAGGATGCCTTCTGGGAGCGAAACGATCTCCGTACGGTGAACGACCGCGTCGATCGGATCGATACGTCGTCGAAACGGTTGCACCTGCGCGGCGACGGTACGCTCGACTACGACGTGCTGCTCGTCGCCACCGGTTCGAACTCGAACATTTTCGACTGGCCGGGAAAAGAACTCGACGGCGTGCAGGGTCTCTACGGAATGCCGGATCTGGAACGGATGGAAGCCGCCACGAGGGGCATCGACCGGGCGGTCGTCGTGGGGGGCGGACTGATCGGTATCGAAATGGCCGAGATGCTGCATTCGAGGCACATCCCCGTTACGTTTCTGGTGCGGGAGGACAGTTACATGGATTACGTCATGCCTCCCGAAGAGTCGGCGATGATCAACGAGGAGATTCGCCGGCACGGCATCGACCTTCGTCTTGGCACGGAGATGAAAGAGATTCTGGGGGATGGAGAGGCGCCGAACTCCGGACGAGCCCGGGCGGTCGTCACGACGGGCGGTGAGGAAATCCCATGTCAGTTCGTCGGACTCACGGTGGGCGTGCATCCCAACATCGACGTCGTCCGCGATTCCGACATCGAGACGAATCGCGGCGTGCTGGTGGACGAGTACTTCGCCACGAACGTCGATGACGTCTATGCCGTCGGTGATTGCGCCGAGTTTCGCGTGGACGGCATCGGAAGCAAACGCATCGAGCAGCTCTGGTATACGGGCCGCATGCACGGAAAGACGGTCGCCCGCACCATCTGCGGCGATCCGACCCCCTACGACCCGGGACCGTTCTTCAATTCAGCGAAGTTCTTTTCGATCGAGTGGCAGACGTACGGTACGATCCACGCGGAGCGACCGGACGGCGTCGAGACGGTGCTGTGGCAGAACGGACGCCGGCTCGTGCGGATCGACTACGACGCCCATGCCGTGCTGGGATTCAACGTAATGGGCGTACGGTTCCGCCACGCCGTTTGCGAGCGGTGGCTGCGTGAGGAACGGTCTATCGACTACGTACTCGAGCATCTCCGCGAGGCGGATTTCGATCCTGAGTTCGAACGGCGGCACGCACGCCGGCGCAGCAGTTTCATCAGCAGGCTATTTCAGTAACGCCATGTCGAACGAAAAAACGTCCCGGTACGACGTCAGCTTTCAGCTGACGAGTCCGACATCGGATTTTGACGGGATCGAGCGAGCCGGACTCGCCCTCGCGGGGGTCGGTGCGCTGGCGCTCCTGGTAGCGGCGCTGGGTGCCGGTCCGCTCAATCCCCTGCTTTTCCTGGTGGTCGGTCTCGGGGGCATTACCGTGGGCTCGATCACCTACTTCAAGCGTTTCCTGCGCCGTCCGGCCGGAATCAATAACGACGGCACCTGGCTGTCATCGACGACGGCGATCGGCGCCGTCGCGTGGATGCTGGGCATCGTGCTGACAGGATTCTACGTGATCCTTTACTGGTGGCCTCACCTGCTCGAGCCGGTGATCCGCGTCTTCGATCCCTTGAGCCGGCTCATTCGAGGCAACGCAGCCGACCAGTGGTTCCTCTACGGGGCGCTTTATACGCTCGCGATTCTGGTGATGGGCGTGCGCGCCCTGTTCAAGTACCGCCACAGCCGGTACCACGTCATCCGCACGTTCTCGGTCATGTTCTTCCAGCTGGGCTTCGCGTTTCTCATCCCGTATATCCTCGTGCGCCTCAATCAGCCGGAGTTCTATTTCAGCTATTTCTGGCCCCTGAAGTACGATTACCTGTGGCCGAGTATGGTCGGCTATCTCAGCGGGGCATCCGGACTCGGAGGGTTCATGGTGGCCTGGGGCGCGATCATGTCGTTCGTCGCGACCCCCATCCTTACGTATTTTTTCGGTAAACGGTGGTACTGCTCCTGGGTGTGCGGGTGCGGCGGCCTCGCCGAGACTGCGGGCGATCCGTTCCGGCATCTCATGCCGGACTCGCTCAAGTCGTGGCAGATCGAACGCTGGATGATTCACGGCGTACTGGTTTTCGTGGTGGTGACGACGCTTCTCCTTTGGACGAATTCGTTCATGGCAGGCGGACTCCTCGGCAGCCTCTCGGGCACGTTCGCGCAGTGGTACGGGTTCTTTATCGGACTGATATTCGCCGGGGTGGTGGGCGTAGGGTTCTATCCGATCATGGGAGCCCGCGTCTGGTGCCGCTTCGGATGTCCCATGGCGGCCATTCTCGGGCTGCAGCAGCGCTTCTTCTCGCGCTTCCGCATCACGACGAACGGCGGCCAGTGTATTTCCTGTGGGAACTGTTCGACCTACTGCGAAATGGGAATCGACGTCAGATGGTACGCGCAGCGCGGTCAGAACGTCATCCGCGCCGCCTGCGTGGGCTGCGGGATGTGCGCTTCCGTCTGTCCTCGCGGCGTCCTGAAGCTCGAAAACGGCCCGCGCGAGGGTCGCTACAACGGACCCGTGCTCGTCGATCGCGATCGCGTCTCCGTGCTGACGGATGACGACTGGGATCAGCTGTAAGTCTGCCCGTATCACACCTCCCGGCCCTTTAGAAACAGCCGCTCGTAGACGCCCATGATTTGCCGCGCTACGTGATCGGCCGAACGCTCGGTCTCAACGACGTGCCGCGCTTTTTGCCCCATGCGCCGTCGAAGGTCTGCGTCCGTCAGCAGGGGTTCCAGTGAGGCAGCCAGCGATGCGGCGTCGTAGGGATCTACGGCGTGACCCGCTTCACCCTCGCGCAAGAGACTCCTCACGCCGGGGTCGTCGAGCGTGACGAGCGGCCGACCCGCGGCGGCCGCTTCCTCGAGGGCGTTCAAACGTTCCTCGAGTGAGTCCTCGAAAAGGCAGGGTACGTGAACGACCCTGAAGATGTGCGCGGCGTCCTGTCGCAGTCCCCACCATTCCACGACGCCCTCCTCCTGCCACGCCTTCAGCTGCGCGCGGGTTGCGGACGGCGTGGCGGCGCGCGATTGGACCAGCGCGAAGCGAGCCCGAACCCCGGTTTCGTGCAGCCGCCTGGCCGCACCTACGAACGTCTCTACCGCCAATGCATCGCGGAGCGGACCGATCATTGCCGCTACGGGCGTCCGATTCGGCTCCTCCGTTGCGCGGTGTACGTCGAGGTCGATTCCCGAGCCTGGGATGACGTGTGTCTGCTCGGGATGCACGATCTCACGGGTCAGCAGGAGCTGGCGATCGGCGCGCGTCCGGCAGACCAACTCCGCTTCACGCAGCAGGAATCTTAACGTGGTCCGGCGAACGCGCCCCAGGAACGGGTTGCCGGCAGATCGGGACAGGGGAGGCAGGCTGTGCACGACCCAGGTGAGTCCAGCGAGCCGCGCCGCGATGGCTCCTCGAATGACGCCGTGCAGTGTAAAATGGTGCACGATGTCCGGCCGCTCCCTCCTGTACACGCGGGCGAGTGCGAATCCTGCCACCAGATCCCGAACCGGCGATGAGGTCGCCGAGACGGAGGAGGTATTTGAGAAAGAGGCTATACGATGATACACGATGTCTTGCTGCTCTACGTGTTCGGCGTACTCACCGTCCGGGCCCGCAAACAGAACGATATAGCCGGCATCCTTCAGGCGCCGGGCGACGGGCAGCCGGAAGCGGTAGAGATCTTCGGCCGAAGTGGAAGAGAAGACGACCTTCATGATGGGATCGTGTAAGTAGCTTTCGATATGCGCGGAAGAATAGTAAGAAGGATACGGCTTATATCAAGGTGGTACCTCGTATCGCCGACATACACTTCGAGGTAGGCGACGTTCACGGCCGGGTCATAAATCGGAGGCATCCGGGTCTGTAGTGATAGATGCACGCTAAGGAGCCATCGTCACGGAGGACCCGGTCTCATGCTCTCGCACGTTCGCAGTGCCGCCACGCGCGGCATCGATGCGGTTCCCATCGAGATCGAAACGAGTATTGCGGCGGCCGGATTGCCAAGCTATGCGGTGGTCGGACTGCCGGACGGGGCCGTGCGGGAAAGCCGGGACCGCATCTACGCCGCCTTTCAGAACACCGGGCTGCCGCTGCCCTACGGCAAGATAACCATCAACCTGGCGCCGGCCGGACTCCGGAAACAGGGGGCGGCCTTCGACCTGCCCATCGCGCTCGGTCTTCTAGCCGCCCACTCCGAGTTCGTCAACCCCGCCGCCCTGCGAGATACCTGTGTATTGGGCGAGCTGGCGCTCAATGGCGACGTGCGTCCGATTCGCGGCGTACTGCCGATGGTGCTGCGTGCAAAACGGGACGGCATGACGTCGGTCATCGTGCCGGCGGACAACGCCCGTGAGGCGTCCGTCGTCGAAGACATCGACATCCTTCCGCTATCCAATATCACGGAAGGCTTCGCCTACCTGAAAGACGACCGATGCCGCCCGGTATCGGTCGTGGGCGACGCAGGGACGCTGTTCGATGAGGCGCAGCACTACGACGTCGATTTTGCTGACGTACGGGGACAGGAAAACGTGAAACGGGCCCTGGAGATCGCGGCGGCCGGGGGACATAACGTGCTGATGACGGGGCCTCCCGGAGCCGGGAAGACGATGCTCGCGCGGCGGTTGCCGACCATCCTGCCGCCGCTGAGTCGTGAGGAGGCGCTGGAGACCACGCAGATCCATTCGGTAGGCGGACT
>JBBDTI010000046.1:0-37868 GCA_040904565.1 Rhodothermales bacterium | reverse complement strand
TCCTAGGATGCGACCCCGTTGGTTGCCACTTCGTCCTCGTCCACTTCCCCCTCCTCGGAATCGTCGTCTGCCAGTCCGAGCTCTTTCCGAACCGCGTGTTTGATCGTCTCGCGTTCCTCATCGTTTTCTCTCAGCCAGGTCTTCGCCGCCTCTCGACCCTGCCCGATCGTGTCCTCGCCGTACGAATACCACGATCCTGCCTTTTGCAGTATTTTGTACTCGCAGCCAAGATCGATGAGTTCGCCAACGGCAGAGATACCTTCTCCGTAGACGATGTCGAATTCCGCCTGCTTAAACGGTGGTGCCGTCTTGTTCTTGACGACCTTCACCCGAGTTCGATTGCCGATCACGTCCGTTCCATCCTTTATCGCACCAATCCGGCGAATGTCCATGCGAATGGATGCATAGAACTTCAGCGCCCGTCCGCCTGACGTCGTCTCAGGATTACCGAACATGACGCCGATCTTCACACGAATCTGATTGATGAAGATCAGCACCGTCTTCGTGCGACTGAGCGTACCGGTCAGCTTTCGGAGAGCCTGGCTCATCAGTCGCGCCTGCAATCCGACGTGGCTATCACCCATCTCACCCTCAATCTCGGCCTGCGGCACGAGTGCGGCTACGGAATCGATTACGACGATGTCCACCGCCCCGCTGCGCACGAGCATTTCCGTGATGTTGAGCGCCTGTTCTCCCGTGTCCGGCTGCGCGACGAGCATATTGTCAACGACTACGCCGAGTTTTTCAGCATAGTTGACATCGAAGGCATGCTCGGCATCGATGAAGGCACACGTACCGCCCATGGCCTGCGCTTCCGCTATGATATGGGTCGCGAGGGTCGTCTTGCCCGACGATTCCGGCCCGTAGATCTCGACGATACGTCCGCGCGGCACGCCGCCGACACCCAGCGCGGCATCCAGCATAAGAGATCCCGTCGGAATGGAGGCGATCTGCACGGCCGGCTGGTCACCCATCCGCATGATCGCACCCTTACCGTATTGCTTTTCGATTTGCTTGACCGCCAGGTCCAGCGCTTTCGTTTTTCCGTCGTTCGAAGCCATGTTTGGTGCGCTCTATAAATGGAAAATATTCACAGTGGATGGCACGCATGATGCCCGCTCACGTCCCGCTTGCCGGAAGGCCGCGAGGCCGGAATGCCGCCAGACAGGTCGCTCTATTGCCGCAAGCTCTATTGCCGCGAGGCGTATATCTCTATTCAAGATACGAACAAGGTATGTCACCCCTCTGTCATAAACGTGGCTGATAATATTTATGCCGAGGCCGGGCCGCCTCCTCGTGCCGCTGATGGAGACCGTCGTTTTCCCTATAGACACGTCTGGACCGCGGACATAACCTTCACGTGCTTATTTTGAGCACATTTCGTCGTACGTGGTCTAGAAGCAGCGTCGTGGTCAGCTCCTTGTTAAGCAGACGCTCCTCAACGAGCCGCAGCAGGCGTGCTTCGACACGCGACCGATCCGCATAGCCGATCCAGACGGTTCCGACCGGTTTCTCAGACGTACCGCCGGTAGGTCCGGCGATCCCTGTCGTCGACACCCCGATGTCCGCGTCCATATGTTCGCGAATACCTGCGGCCATCTGGCGCGCGACGGCCTCGCTGACCGCGCCGTCGCCCTCGAGTACCTCGGGATCCACCCCAAGCAGTTCCGTCTTAATGCGATTCGAATACGCGATCACACCGCCCAGCATGTACGACGACGAGCCTGACACGTTCGTGATGGTGTGCGCGACGTATCCGCCGGTGCAGCTTTCAGCGACCGCAATCGTAAGATTTCTCTCCCGTAGCAGGCGACCGACAACGCCTTCGAGCGATTCATTCTCCGTACCGTAGATGAATCGCCCGATCCGCTCGCGCAGTATCCCCTCGAACTCTTGGAGATGAGCATGCACGTCGCTGCCGCTCTTACCGAACGCCGTGAGCCGCAGGCGTACCCCGGTCGTGCTGGGTAAATATGCCAGACGCAGCGTGTCCTGCAATACGTCTGAAAGATCACCTATCGCATCCTGCAAATTCGATTCACCTATGCCGGCGGTACGCAGTGTACGATGTTCGATCATACGAACGTTACCGCGCTCTAGGACGCGCGGCTGCACCTCGTCTCGAAACAGGCGCTTCATTTCGTGCGGCACACCGGGCAGGACCGCAAGCATAGCCCGGCCATTTACACTGCGCACCCCTTCGCGCCATAGCCCGGGCGCCGTCCCTGCCGGATTGGGAAGTACGGCAAAACCGGCCGGCACCATCGCCTGCGCCCGGTTGCTGTCCGGCATCCGTCGACCCCGGCTTTCGAACCGCCGGCGTATGCGATCAAAGGTCCCCGGATGAAATTCCAGATCGACGCCGTACACTTCGGCAATGGCCTCGCGCGTCACGTCGTCGTGCGTCGGGCCGAGACCACCCGTCGTCACAACCAGATCACTTTCGTCGAGTGCTCGGGCGAGCTCGCGTTCAAGTTCGACCAGATCGTCGCCAACCGTGACGGTTCGTGTTACGTCGATACCCGAGAGACTCAACTGCTCACCCAGCCAGGCGGCATTCGAGTCGACGACCTGCCCGATCAACAGTTCGTCGCCGATCGTCAAGAGAACTGCGCGCATATACTGGTTGAATCAAATATGTTGGTCGGACCATTGCTGCGGGTTCGCTCTCCATTCCAGAATCGACCCGATTGAGGCCTCGGTCAACGTACCCATCTCCCTGGCAGCATCGAATAGTTCCTGGAATCGAGTGAGTGTGTGGAGCGGCACGTCGAGATCCGTGAACGTACGGTCCGCTGCATCCAATTCATACGAAAAGATAGCCAGGACCGACGCAACCCGTGCACCGGCGTCCCGGAGGGCCTCTACGACGTGACGTGACGAACCTCCCGTCGACACAAGGTCTTCGATGACGACGACAGACTGACCCGCGAGCAACCGACCTTCTATCTGCGAGCCGCTCCCATGCCCCTTCGGCCTGGATCGCACGTAGATCATGGGTAGATCCAGACGATCCGCCAGCCAGGCCGCATGCGGAATACCGGCCGTCGCCGTCCCTGCGATGACCTCTGGGATGTCACTCCGTGCCTGGAGCGCATCCTGGAAGGCCTCACAGATATCCCGTCGCACGTCGGGATACGAAATCGTAATTCTATTATCGCAATACACGGGTGACCGGAGTCCGGATGCCCAGGTAAAGGGGGCGTCGGGTGAAAAGCTGACGGCCTGAATACGCAATAGATGCCTGGCGATGCGCCGAGCTACGGAGGATTCCGACATAAACGTTCGATCGACCAGTTACTCTGAAACTATCTGACGGGATGCCCGGCCGGAGTACGCCTCCGGCGACAGGTACGCGTAAAAAAACCTATTGAGACGAATAGTCGAGCCGTACAAAATAGGCCAATCCCGTCAGTACCGTGACGAGCATCACCAGCAGGAACGCGGCGAACGGCACCCATGACGCGAGAATCCACATGGCAATCTCACTGGCTCCTCCCGATGTTTTCTCGGCCGTCAACACGACCAGCATCGCGATCAGGAACGTAAGCTGCGCCGCCGTTTTGGCTTTGGCCATCGGCAAGGTCCGGAGACTCAGACCTTGTGATTCTACCCAGGACCGCAGCCCTGTTACGCCCGCATCCCGCAGTGCGATCAGCCCTACACCCCACCAGGGCACGATGCGTGGTATCATGATGGCGAAGACGACGAACGTACCCAACACGAGTACCTTATCGGCCAGCGGATCCAGAAACTGCCCGATTCGAGATCCAACCTTGTACTGTCGAGCAATCCTCCCATCGAGATAATCCGATATCGCCGCGAGTACGAAAAGCACGAGGGCACCCGAAATTCCGACAAGCGTGTCCGAATACAACAGGACAAGCATGATCGGCGTTACGACGATCCGCCCGATCGTTAGCACATTGGGGACGTACTTCATAGGGTGTTTCGCTGACGGGAAAGGCAATATAGCCACTTGCTGTCTCTCCTTCAGCCAACCTGCGTAAATCGCCAGACGTTCATAAGAATGCATGCAGATTCCTCCCGACCCGCCATTCTAGCATATCCTCGCGCCGCCACTCGCCGAAATGGCGGGCGTGCGTCTCGCTCGTTCCACCGGAGGTCGTAGGAATCCTGTCAATGTGGCGCAAACCTGTTTCCGGCATCGTTATTGAACCATTCATTCCATGGTTCGCCGCAGACAGGAAGCCTCGCTGACAGGGATGGCGACAGAGATCAGCGACAGTGACCGGACGACAGTGACCGGACGACAGTGACCGGCGACCCGAATTACAGCAGGATAACCGAGCCAACAAGCATAGACGCACAATACGATGGGAAAGATTATCGGAATTGACCTGGGAACGACGAACTCCGTCGTCGCCGTCATGGAGGGAGGTGAGCCGACGGTCATCGCTAACCCGGAAGGTGCACGCACGACCCCTTCGGTCGTCGCCTACAAGAAGGACGGCGAGCGGCTCGTCGGCGCGCCCGCCAAACGGCAGGCCATCACGAATCCTCAAAACACGGTGGCCTCGATCAAGCGCTTCATGGGCCGCCAGTTCGGTGAGGTCGAGAGTGAGATCAAGACGATCCCTTACGAGGTCGTCAAGGGAGAGAATGATACGGCCCGCGTCAAGGTCAACGACCGGGTCTATACGCCGCAGGAAATCTCTGCGATGATCCTGCAGAAGCTGAAGCAGACGGCTGAAGACCATCTCGGTGAAAAGGTGTCCGAGGCGGTTATCACCGTCCCGGCGTATTTCAACGACTCGCAGCGCAAGGCGACGAAGGAGGCCGGCGAGATCGCCGGACTCAAGGTGCGGCGTATCATCAACGAGCCGACGGCTGCCGCGCTGGCGTACGGCCTCGATAAGAAGGACGACGAGATTATCGCCGTGTACGACCTCGGCGGCGGCACGTACGACATCTCGATTCTCGAACTCGGCGACGGGGTCTTCGAAGTAAAAGCTACCTATGGCGATACGCACCTGGGCGGCGACGACTTCGATCAGCGGTTGATCGATTACATTGCCGACGAATTCAAGAAGGAGGAAGGCATCGATCTGAGGGAAGACCGCATGGCCCTTCAGCGCCTGAAGGAAGCCGCCGAAAAGGCCAAGATCGAACTGTCGAGTCAGGCCAAGACGAACATCAATCTTCCGTTCATAACGGCCACACAGGAAGGTCCGAAGCATCTCACGCTCGACATTACGCGGGCCAAGTTCGAGGAGCTCACCGACGATCTCATCGAGCGAACCATCCCGCCCATGGAGAAAGCGCTGAAGGACGCCGGGATATCGAAGGATGAGATCGATGAGGTCATTCTCGTCGGTGGATCGACGCGCGTGCCCAAGGTGCAGGAGACTGTCGAGCAGTTCTTCGGCAAGAAGCCGAATAAGTCCGTCAACCCGGACGAGGTCGTTGCCATCGGCGCGGCCGTGCAGGGTGGCGTCCTATCCGGCGACGTAAGCGACGTGCTGTTGCTGGACGTGACCCCGCTGAATCTCGGCATCGAGACACTGGGTGGCGTCATGACGACGCTCATCCCGGCCAATACGACGATCCCCACGAAGAAGAGCGAAACGTTCTCAACGGCGTCCGACAATCAGACGTCTGTAGAGATTCACGTGCTGCAGGGAGATCGCGAGCTCGCGGTGGGCAACCGTACGATCGGACGCTTCCATCTCGACGGCATTCCCCCCGCACCACGAGGCGTACCGCAGATCGAGGTCAGCTTTGACATCGACGCGAACGGCATCTTACAGGTCTCCGCCAAAGACAAGGCGACGGGCAAGGAACAGAATATCCGCATCGAAGCCTCGAGCGGACTCTCCGAAGAGGAGATCGAGAAGATGCGCCGTGACGCCAAGGCGCATGCCGACGAGGACAAGAAGAAGAAGGAGCAGGTCGAGAAACGAAACCAGGCCGACTCGCTCGTATACTCGACGGAGAAGAACCTCGACGAGTACGGCGACAAGATACCGGCCGACAAGAAGGCCAAGATCGAAGCGGCGATCGAGCGCTTGAAAGAAGCTCAGAAGGGTGAAGACCTCAGCGAGCTCGAGTCCGCTCTCGAACAGGCCAACCAGGCCTGGAACGAGGCCAGCGAGGACATCTATAAGGCCCAGCAGGCCGCCGCGCAGGAAGGCGCCGCAAGCAGCGACAACGGCACGACCGAGGCAGCGGCCGGTGACGGCGAGGAAGACGTCAAAGATGTCGACTTCGAGGTCGTCGACGAAGAGGACGACAAGGCATAGTCTCCCTTTTCGACGGAGTGGATCTGTTGGCGGATGCTCATCGGCACACCCACGATCCGAACACGACCGGCCGCGACCGTTGCAAGAACGATCGCGGCCGGTCGTGTATTAGGCCCGATCTTTTCTTCCGGCGTCGCTCATCCCGCCCCCTGCTACGAATGGTCCGAGCCCGTCTCGTTTAGATGCCGAAGAGCGCATCCGCGTTTCGAGTCGTTACCTGCGCGACGCGTTCCAGATCGAGTTCCTTCAGGTCGGCTACGCGTTCCGCGATGAAGCGAACGTAGGCCGGCTCGTTGCGGTTGCCGCGATGCGGAACGGGCGCGAGATATGGCGCATCGGTCTCCAGAACGATCTGCTCGAGCGGAATCACTCGAACGGCCTCGTCCAGTCCGGCGTTCTTGAAGGTCAGAATTCCCCCGATGCCGACATGGAACCCCGCATCGGCAACGCGCTCCGCCTCGGCGGGCGTCCCCGTAAAACAGTGGAATATCCCGCGAAGATGTTGCGGATCGTCGAGTTCACTACGCACTTCCTCAACGATGGAAATAAGATCCTCGAAAGCCTCCCGGTTGTGAAACACGATCGGCAGGTCACGGTCGAGGGCCAGCTGAATGTGACGCCGTAGGAAGGCGTGCTGCCGATCGTCGAACGACCGGTCCCAGTAATAGTCCAGCCCCGTCTCGCCAACGGCGACGACGTGGTCCTCCCGACAGAGATCGACTACAGCCTCGAAATCCGATTCCGTCGCATCGCGCGTTTCGGACGGATGAAGGGCCGCCATGGCGAACATGCCGTCGTAGCGGTCGCAGAGATCGAGGGCACGATGAATCGACGGGACGTCGATAGCCGGCAAAACGATCTTCTCGACTCCTGCCGCTCTCGCGCGATCGACGACCTCATCGACGTCGTCGTCGAATGCGTCCAGATACATGTGGGCGTGCGTGTCGATCAGCATCACGTGGCGTTGGTTTCTTGATCGAAGGAAATTGTACCATACATGCCAGGCGGAACGAACGTGGCGTGGACGCCGCTCGCCCGGGCCATCCAGGAACCTGTCGGGAGGCGTGCGATTGATGTTGTAGGCTCAAGCGCGGTAACACATTGAAATAACTGGATCTAACCCTGTCTTCCATCGCGTGAAGCGAATCGCAAACATAACGCGCGTTCTCATCTGGATCGCGGCTTTCGTCTCTCTGATTCCGCTCGGGCGCATGGTTGCCGACTGGATCGCTCTTAACCGAGTGCTGTCCGGAACGACCGTTCAGATGACGGGCCGGAGCTTCGACTGGATCCACTGGACGGAAGATGAAGGTATTATTTCAGCGGCGTACGTACCACCTCTCGGCCCGGCAGCGCAGGCCGGTCTTGAGGACGGAGACGTTTTCTTCATGCTGGAAGGTCAGCAGTACTTCAACGTCGAAGATCTCCAGCGAGCCATAGAGGGTATCGAGGCTGGGGCCTCACGAACGTACGTCGTCCAACGAAACGGCTCCTTCATCGAAGCCAACGTCCAGTTTACACGATATCCCACTTTTCTGTACCCCCTCTCCGCGACGCTGTGGCATTTTTCCGTATGGGGATTTTTCGTAGCCGGCTTCGTTCACGTAGTCGGACTCATCATCGTCGGACCGTTTGCCTTCCGGAGTCGGGCCTCACAGTATTCGCTCCTCCTGATCGCCGCCTCGTCGCTCTGGATCTTCGGCAATCTCATTCGCCTGCTGATGGTGGAGATCGCCGGACCGCCGATGTTCATCGGCGGAACATACGACCAGGTTTTCCAGGCCCTCACCGTGGTGGGGTTGATTGGATGGATCGGCTTCCCGGCTCTCCTCGTACGCCGCGTGCTTGGTGACGTCCTTCCCGGGACAGCAGGCCGTGTCGGGATGTCCAGAATGATTGTCTACGTTCCCGTCGTCATACTCGGAACCGCCGCTTTCATTACGACGGTACGCGGCAGCATGGGGCCCATTACGGTAGACGGACTCGTCGCGCCAATTCTTTTCTATGCGTGCTGCTACGTGGCCGCGGCCGGTGGCATCATGCTCGTGCGGACCATGACGCCGGCGGACGATCCGGCGGAGATACGCGTAGCGTGGAGCCGATGGGGAAGCGCCGTCATGATCGTGCTGGCGCTTCTCTTCGGCCTTTCGGTACTGGGTGTGGTGCCGCTCTTTGGAGCGGTGACGGACACGACGTCCGGTTGGCTCATCGTCGCGGCCCAGTTGCTTTCCGTCGTCCCGGTGGCCCTTGTGTCCCATGCAACACTCAAACATGGCAAGATCGGCCAGGTATTGAGCCGAAGCGTTACGTACGTCGTGGTTTCCGGCGCCGTGTTCTTCGCGTTTGTCGGCGGCCTCTCCGTGATGGAGCCGTATCTGGAGCGCCTGGACGTCTCCAGCAACATCGTAGCCGGACTCTACGCCGTCGTGCTGCTGATCGGGGTCGAGTGGTCGATCCGACACTTCAGAGGATCGGGAATGAGCCTATTCGTCGCAGAGCGCAAGGGGCTGTACCGGGCCGTACAGGAACTGCAGGAGCAGCTAAGAAGCCTCCTGGATTATGACGCGCTCGCGCAACGAACCGTCGAGGCCGTCGGCTCTACCTTCGGTGCGCGATCGGCCGTGCTCTACATCCGTCCGGGAGGCGATTCCGTTCCCTGGATAACCGCCTCGTACCATCCAGAGCCACCGTACGTGACGGAACGCGTCGTTTCGCTGCTTCGCCCTCATCTGACTACATCGCATCAGATCTGGGCGCGAAACCCGGAGCTTAACGAGGTGGACTTTCCCGAGCACATGCACCGTCTTCTGCTCGAGCGCAAGGTCGCGCTCCTCGTACCTGTAGTCGCTCGCGACGAACTGATAGGTGTCCTGGCGCTCGGACTCAAATCTCGTCGGCGATCGGTCTACAATCTCGAAGAAGTGGATCTGCTCCGGACGCTGGCAGGGCAGGTGGCGCTCGCTGCTGAACGCCTGAGACTGTTCGAACGGGAGCGCGCCCTCGTGCGGGAGACCGCGGAGGCTCAGCTTGTAGCACTTCGAGCGCAGATCAACCCACATTTTCTATTCAACTCACTCAATACCATCGTGTCGCTCATCGAGGAGCGACCGGACGAGGCGGAGGAAGTAGTGGAGCATCTCGCATCTATCTTCCGTTACGTCCTGCAGACGGGCGGAAGTGCGTTCGTTCCCATGGAGGACGAACTCGAGTTGATCCGCCACTATCTAAGCATCGAGCAATCGCGTTTCGGCGGATCGATGCAGGTGGAGCAAGAGATTCATCCAGACCTACGACGACATCCCGTACCCGCCTTCGTCGTGCAGACCCTCGTCGAGAACGCGGTCAAGCACGGCGTGGGCCGGAAGCGCGGAGGCGGGCTCATACGAATCGATTGCAGACCGGTAGAGCCTGATGCAGCGGAGATAGAACTTTTCGATTCCGGCGCCGGCATTCCGCAACTATTCGATGTGGATCAACCCGTAACCGGACGGCAGGAATTTTTCGGGATGGGCCTGGAAAATGTCTCGTCGCGCCTGGAAAAGCTGTACGGTCGCGACGATTTGCTCTCGATCCGCAGCGGTCCGGACGAAGGGACGACGGTCCGCATCCGACTTCCCGCCCGGCAGACCGATGGCAACGCTGCACTTCCGTCCGCGTTAGACGCAAACACGCGTCAGCGGCGTGCGGGCGAATCGTTCACGACCTCCGCGCCGTACGAGACTTCCGAACCCACAGAGACGGGGAGCACGTCTTGACACACTGTCATGACACCACGTCTTGACAACGTGAAGCGATGAAAGACTCTACATCTCTAAGCGCACTTATCGTAGATGACGAACCACCGGCCCGGCGGCGTCTGCGTAAGCTGCTTTCACCCTACGTCAGTGAGGGTCGCATTCGGATCGTCGGTGAGGCCGGTGACGGTGTCGAGGCCCTCGACCTCCTCGAATCCGAGGGCGTCGACGTCCTCTTTCTGGATATCCAGATGCCGGAACTGAGCGGTTTCGAACTGCTCGATAGGCTGGATGCCTCGCGACGGCCCACGGTGATATTCACGACGGCCTATAACAGCTACGCACTTCAAGCCTTTGAAGCCAATGCCATCGATTACCTGCTCAAGCCCATCTCTAAAGAACGGCTCGCCGAATCCATCCAGCGCGCTCATCGGCTCGTCCACGGCGCAGAAAACCGCGGGCTAAACGATGAACGGCTCGGCAAGCTGCTCGATTATATCGATGCACGGCGGCCGGGTGATGAGAATCGTAGCGCATCGAAGGATCACGTGCGACAGCTGTCCGTCCCTTATAGCGACCGCATCATCCTCGTCCCCGTCGACCGGATCATCTCCGCCGAAATTGAGGAAGGCATAACGCGCGTTTTTGCGCTTGAGAAGGGTGATTCCTCCGGGTCGCCGCGCCTCCGCAGACACGTCGTGAATTACACGCTCGATCAGCTGGAGTCTATGCTCCCGTCCGATCGATTCATGCGCGTGCACCGCTCCGCCATCGTGCACCTCGACGAAATCAAGGAACTCATTCCGTGGTTCAGTGGGCGTTACAAGCTATTGCTTACGGGAGAACACGAAGTCATCGCTAGCAGGGAGCGGTCAAAACAGCTGAAAGAGACGCTGATGATTTAGATCGGACGTTCACCCTCTCCGCACCGCCTGGAGCCGTATGTGAACCATATCTTCGAAATCGTATACATTCCCTACGATCGACCTTCGGCTTACTAACACATGCCCCATCCCATTCGCTGTTCATCATGATGCGTTCGACGCACTCCACGATCGCCTTCATGTTGATGCTCGCCCTTGCCGTCGGACCAGCATCCGCTCAGGAACGCGATGTGCGGATTCGGTTGCTCGATCTGAACGAACCGGTGACCATCGCGCTTTCTGCGCATGACGGCTCCGTGCGGCTCCATGCCGGCGACCACGAGGAGCCCCTGATGCAGCTCCTGCCGGAACATAAGGCTCTCGTCTCCCGGGCAAGCAACCAGCTGCACGTAGAGGTAGACGGACTGGCCCTCTTTGCCGCCTCGCTGCGAGTCGAGCCGGAGGACGGCGCCCACTTCGGCGTCGAGATTCGGGATGATGCGACCGGTGGAAGGTTGCGCCGGTATGCCGGACGCCTGTTCGTCACGGCGGACGGGAGCGATTGGGAGATTCAGCTGATCAACGAGGTGCCACTGGAGGAATACGTAGCATCTGTCGTCGCATCGGAGTACGGCTTCGACGATCTGGCCGGAGCCAAGGCGATGGCGGTGCTCGTGCGCACGTACACGCTCGGCGCCCTGGGCAAATATGGTCCGGAATACGACCACGTCGACCACACACTCTCTCAGGTCTACGGCGGACTCGACCGCGTCACGCCCGTTTCGCTAGAGGCGACGCGACAGACCGGAGGTCAGGTGCTAACGTACGACGATGAACTCGTCAGGGCTGTATACTTTTCTACGAGTGGTGGACATACCGCCGACAACGAAACGGTGTGGGACGGTCCTCCCCTTCCCTATCTGCGAGGCAAACCGGACCCCTATGGGGACACCTCGCCGCATGCAGCTTGGTCGACCCGTATTTCGCGACCGCGCCTCCTGGCGGAGCTCCGCAGCGCGTACGGGCAAGATATCAATGGCTTCGTCATCGGCGAACGAAGCCCGGATGGGCGTGTGACGTCGATTGCGCTGCTGCATGCCGACGGTTCTCGACAGACGATTAACGGGAACGAGTTTCGACTGCTTGCCACCCGCCTCTTCGGAGCTCGATCCATCCGCAGTACCCTCTTCGATGCGCGCCGAGACGGGAACGAATACGTGTTCGAGGGGCGCGGTTTCGGCCACGGCGTGGGGCTGAGCCAGTGGGGTGCCCACGATATGGCTCAGCGCGGGAACAGTTATACCGATATACTGAACTTCTATTTCGCCGGTGTGGAGCTATCCCGCCTGGACGACGCCTCCGGTGCCGGCGTGCACGTCGCGGAAGCGTCCGCGCGTAGAGTCGGCGAGATGGCGACGCGTACGGACGGCGCAAGCGAGCAATCAGGCCGCGCGAGCGAGGCTGATGCCGCTGCCGACGTACCTGTACGACAGGCGTCTGATCGAGCATCTAATTCGGCGAGCGCGGCCGAGGCGCCAAACGCGTCCTCCGAATCGCACAGGACATCCGAGTCGCCGAGCGCGTCCGAATCGGGCCCCGACCGCGGCGTGGAGGACGACGCCCGTTCCGAACCTGACGGTGCGCAGGTCCGCCCTCGCCGAATCGGCTGGTAGCACTACAGCGGTCAGCTGGTGCACTCCCGAACGTTGCGTATCGCCGAGTCCCGTGTAGGTAGAGCCTCCGGACAACCGGAACCGGATGTGGAGGATCGTACGTATGCCTGCACGATGAAGACTATCGTGACAGATTCGCCTGCAGATGCCGCCGCCTTTCTCCGGGCAGGCGAGGTCGTCGCCTTTCCTACGGAAACCGTCTACGGACTGGGGGCCGACGCCGTTAATCCGCTCGCTGTCGAGAAGATATTCACGGCAAAGGGGCGTCCGTCCGACAACCCACTCATCGTCCACGTCGCCACACATGCCCAGATCCACGACGTCGCCTCCTTCGTTCCTGCGTCTGCACGGAAGCTGATAGATGCCTTCTTCCCGGGACCGCTGACGCTCGTGCTCCCAAAGAGCGAGCGCATCCCTGACGTCGTTACGGCCGGACTCTCCACCGTCGGCGTGCGCATGCCGCGGCATCCCATATGCCACGAATTCCTGGAAGCCTGTGGGCGACCTGTCGCAGCGCCCTCGGCGAACCGATCGGGCCGCCCCAGCTCCACGACGCATGAAGCGGTACTGCAAGACCTCGACGGACGGATTCGGTGCGTGCTGCGCGGCGGACGGTCGCCGGTCGGTCTCGAATCGACCGTGGTGGACTGCACGAGCGACCCTGTCGTCGTGCTCCGAACGGGAGCCGTATCCGCGGCGGACCTTGCAGAGGTCGTCTCCCTCAGCCACCTCCGTACGTCCGATAACGCCGTCCTGGCAAGGAGTCCGGGAACCCGGCATCGCCATTACGCCCCGCGAGGCCGCGTCGTCCTCGTCGACGCACCTCCGACCAAATTCGCTGGCCCCGCCGCCTACATCGGTCTGGATGCACCGTCGAACGCCGGCACGTTCCGTATCGCGGAAATCGCACCCTCACTCGAGGCATATGCCCACGAAATCTTCGACTTCATGCGTCGCTGCGACGAGATTGGAGTCGAGGTGATCTACTGCCAGCGCGTAGCGCCGCAGGGTCTCGGAGCGGCCATTATGGATCGAATCAGGCGGGCAGCCGACGCCGGATAGAAATTGGGGCGGAGGCGGGCGACCGTGTCGGACGACTAGATCAGACCCTTCAGGCCCCTACTCTATCGGTATCGACACAGTGATCCCCACCTGTTCCCCGCTCACAATGGGTGCCACGCCAACGCGCGAGGCATCTTTGTGCCTGCCCACGAGATAATAGGCCGTGGCGAAACCGATCGTGCTGCCGGCCACAACGTCCGTAAACCAGTGATTTTGTGTAAGCATCCTCGAAAACGCCGTCCCGGCACTCAACAGCAGGAGTCCAGGCGTAAACGTATCAGGATAATACAGCAACCAAGGCGTGACGAATGCAAATGCCGTGGTGGAGTGACCGGACGGAAAAGAGGTATTTCCCGAGAACGGGTCGAAATGCACGGCGCCCTTGTCCTGAAACGGACGGGCCCGCCCGAATACCGATTTGAGTCCACCCGTGATTACGTTGGCAAACATGATGGCTTCGAGTGACGTAAACGCAGCGTCCTGAAAGCGACGGTCCTCCGTGATCAGCGATCCCAGGAAGATAACGCCCGCTACGGGCCTGACGGCTCGAACGTTACCGAATTCTTCAATGACGCGAACGACCAGATCGGCAGGAGCCGGTGGGAGCGCAGAGAGTTCCGCCGTGACGTGCGGATCATGCGGTGCCGCCAGCATGAGGAGAACGCCACCGCCGACCCCATATATAACGCCCGTGGACGCCATACTCTTGCCGAGGGCGACGGCATCAGCAGCCGGCCATTTCCAGAAGCGATAGGGATCGACATTATCCGTCTGGGCATGTACCGGCAGCGCAGCCGCAGCAAGCAACATACAGACACAGAACGAGGCTACTACGCATCGCGGCATGGGCGACGGCATGAGACGACGCATGGCGGACGTGGTAAGCGTGGACAATATACGGCATGCAATGTAAGGCAAAGGAGGCCGCCGGATACAACTGCACTTCGGAACGTCATCCCCTCGTTGCGGAAATGACGGCTCCTGCCACACGCGGAGCACGTCGCGCGGCTTTCACGGCCCACGTACTCAGCGTCGAGCGCGTCAATACCCCGTTGAGCCACCGTCCGATTCGCATCCGCATTGCGAACTCGCGCGTCCACCTCGTGCGGTATGCGGACTTAAACGCGCCGGCGGAACACCTTCCCGACAGATAGGCATCAACGAGAGATGCTGCCATTTCGCCCGATCGCAGCGCCATGCCCATTCCATCTCCGCACAGCGGCGCGATCATTCCGGCGGCGTCTCCGATCATGCACACGTCCGATACGAAGAGGGATTTGGGCATGAAAGAGAGTTGCCCGACGGCCAGGAAGGCTCCCACCCGATCCAACTCGCCGAAGCGCGCCCGCAGATGGGGATTGGTTGACAGGACGCTGCCGAGCATGCTTTCCGGGGATCCTCCCGCCTCACGCAGGCGATCGGCACGTGCCAGCCAGCAGACATTGACCGTTCCACATTCGTCTCCAATCAGTCCGCAGTATCCCATATCGAAGGTATGAAGCTCGATGGTTCCCTCGCGCACGGGACCTGAAAATGGCGCTTTAAATCCGACAAAGGAGGTCTGCCGATCGAGAAACCCGCGCTGGAGATGTCGATCGAGCCGAGACCGTCGGCCGTAGGCACCGAGCACCACGGTTGCCGTGACGGTGCGGGAATCTGTCTCGACGCGGAACCCCTGCTGAAGATCACCATGAATGGAGCGGACGGATTCACCGTCGCACGCATGCGCACCTGCTCGACGAGCGTGCTGGAACAGCAGATTATCGAAAGATCGACGACTGAGGGCATACGCCGTACCGGGCAGCCGGCAGCGGAAGGCCGGTCCATCCATACCGGTAAGTTCGAGGGTGGAGATGCGGCGCGCCCCGGCTTCCACCATATCATTCAACACGCCCAGGTTGCTACAGAGTCCGGCTACCTCCGTTGATAGAAATTCCCCGCACAGCTTCTGTCGCGGGAACGACGCTTTTTCCAGAAGCAGCACGTCATGTCCTTCGCGCGCCAGGTGCGCGGCGGCGGAAGATCCCGCCGGCCCCCCGCCGACAATCACAACGTCATGATCGAGCGCATTCATGGCGAGGTATCGATCCTCCCGTCCGGCAGGGTCGACAGCGTCACTCGGAATGCCCAGTGGCGTCGGACGGCTACGTTGCGCAGGCCTGCCTGCCCGGCGAGCGACTGCAATTCCTCCGGCCGGAACGCACGGCGAACGGACAGTGGCCCGTCGTGCCGAAACATAGGCGACACGGGCAACACGGCTGCAATCGATCGGATGCCCGCAAGCGCGAGGGGATGCCGATGCAGGTCGTTGACGACGATACCCAACGAGGCCGTCCGATCCATGACGCGCAGGAGCCGAACGGCCTCGTCGTCACGGAAATGGTGTAGAAAGAGCGAGGCCGTCGTGATGTGAAACGTACCGGCCGAAAACGGCGGATGCAGTGCGTCCGCGACGAGGGCTCGAACCGATCGCCGCAAAGCGGGTGACAACCGCCTGTCGAGGTACGCCTGTGCACATCGAACGGCTTCGGGGTTCGCGTCGACCGCCGTCACGTCGACGGCGACGCCGCGCCGACGCCCCCACCGAACGAGTTCCACGGCATAGTCTGCAAGTCCCGCCCCGAGATCGAGAACGGTCAGGCGCTTGCCGTTCCATGTATCCAGGACCGGACGCAGCGCTTTCTTTAACGCGCGATAGCCTCCCAGGTAACGATTGACGTACCGGATCTCGTACAGGGCGTTCTCGATACGCGCGTCACGTATCGAAAGATCGTCCATCTGCTCGACGGCGAAGGATCTCTCAGCAAGCGAGAAGAGGCCCGGCATAAAGACGCGCGGTGAACGCTGCGATGAGAAGCGAGGGGAGCCGCGGATCACGGTGACCGATCCGGTGCGACCGCAGTGCGGGCACCGGATGCCGACACCCTGATGCTGGCACCGAAACAGTAGCGTGGAGATTATCGCTACGTATCATCCCTCTCGGAATGTTCCGATCGCACGGCTTTCCGAGCGTGCGGCCTATCCCGGTACCTCTCCGAAGCGGCACAGCGGTAAGGGCTCCCTTATCCGCTCGTACATCCAGCGGCTAGCTATCGTCGAGCACGCCCTCGAGAGCCTCCAGAAGACGCTGTTTCGAAAAGGGCTTGCTCACGTAATCGTCAAAGCCCTCCGAAAAGAACCGCTCCCGATCCCCCGGCATGGCATATGCCGTAACGGCTACGCACGGCGTGTCCTCGTAGGCCGGTAGCGCCTTAATGTCGTGAAGGACGTCTTCCCCGCTTTTCCCCTTGCCGAGGTTGATGTCCACGAGCAGCGCCACGAATTGGCTTTCCGAGGCGAGCTTCAGTGCCTCGTCCGCATCGGACGCACACACGACCTCGTAATTTTTCCGCAGCAGGTGGTTTACCAGCGTGCGGGTATCTGCGTTGTCCTCTACCACCAGCACGCGCGGCTTACCTGGCGACTCCGTGCCGGCGCCGTCGCCTCCACTGGGAGCCTCCCCATTTCGTGGAAGGGCGACCGTAAAGACGGATCCCGTTCCTTTCACACTATCGGCCATGATATCACCCTTCATCAGTTGTACTAGACGTTTCGTTATGGGTAGGCCCAGACCGCTTCCTTCGTGGATGCGGGAGAGGCCCTCCGACTCCTGTTTAAACTCATCGAAAAGGAACGGCATGAACTCGTCGCTAACGCCGATTCCTGTGTCTTCCACGTGAATGAGCACGTGTTCTACATCTGCCTCCATCCGCAGCGTAACGCCGCCTTCGGAGGTAAACTTGATCCCGTTGCTGACAAGATTGCTCACGACCCGCTCGACGGCGGATATGTCCAGCACCGCCGGGATCGGTTCGTCAGGTGTTTCCACCCTGAGCTGGAGGCCCTTTTCCTGGGCAAGCGGCTCGAGCAGAAGACAGGTCTCCCAGACTTTTTTCGCGATGTCGAACTCTTCCAGATTGATCTCGAAACTGCTCGACTCGAGCCGTGCAAGGTCGAGGATGGACATGAGCGTATCCAGCAACCGCTGTCCGCCCTGCTGTATGAGACGTACGAATTCGCGTTCGTCTTCTCCTACTTCATCTTCGAGGATTTCCGCGAATCCCAGGATCGTGGTGAGCGGCGTTCGAATCTCATGACTCATGTTCGTGAGGAATACCGACTTCAGCCGGCTCATCTCCTCCGCCTGGTCACGAGACTTGCGCAGTTCCTCCTCGAAATGTACGCGCTCGGTTGCGTCGCGAATGTGGACGATGAATCCTTCCACGCCCGTTCGAGCCACCAGATTGCGGCCACGAAGCCGGAGGTAGCGGAGTCCTCCATCGGGATGGATGTAGCGATATTCTATATCGATCTTGTCCCCAACGGTCGAGCCGTCAGCAAGGCCGGCAGCCAGCACCTCGGCGTCGTCCTGCAGCACCCCATCGAACAAGCTTCTTCCGATACCGTCCGACGGAGAAATACCGAGTACCCCGGTAGCAGAATGTGACAGATACTGAAACACGGCGGCCGGATCCAGGATAGCGACTACGTCGAGCGCGTTCTCCGTTACGGCGCGGAAACGCTGCTCTTCCCGTCGAAGCGTCCGAATCGTCGATCGTTGCTCGACCTCATCCTGGGCCAGTGCAGAGAATTGCTCGAGAAGCTCCAGCTCGTCCGTATCAAAGTGCCGATCCCGGTAATCGGCTACGCAGACGTAACCTGCGTCATTCCTCGCACCACCGAACGGAACGGCCGCGAAGCTTTGTATGGCGGCGCCGTCGCCGCCGGATCGCGAATCGCGGGGACCTGCTACAATAGGGCCGGTCGACTCGTCGTCCAGGTCGATCGTTGCGACATACTCGTCAAGCCCGTCGTCGCGATGTCCGTAACCGATACGCCGGCCTCCCTCCTCGTTCACGTAGACGCATGCCATCGGCACGCCGAGTGCCCGTGCGAGCGTACCTGCGATCCGAGCAAGGCGGTCGTCGGACGTGCGTTGCTGCGTCACGTCTATGGCGACGTCCGGACGAAGATCTTCCACTGCCGTGCGCGTATTCGTTGGACGTACTTCCATCTCGATGGCTTCTCGACAAACTAGGCCAGTATGGCTTGATTGCCCCGTGTTTGCACGTGAGCGTCGTACGCAGGGTATCGGCCGGTTACCTGAAAAAATTAAGGGCGGAAGGCATGAAACCTCCCGCCCCTACAGGCGCTGTGTGATACGTATGGATTCGCCAGGGCTATGAGCCGTTCAACGGGCCGCGCTCCGCGTTGTGGTAAAGGACGAATGTCCACCCCGCGCAGATCAGCAACCCCATCATCTCACGCCCCTGCTCGTCAAAGATGAATGCGCCGTCGAGCACGACCCGAACGGCCAGTATGGGCGCCCAGAGCAGACATAGAAGCATGTAGGCGACACCGAGAGCCCGCGAAAATCGTCCGAGCATGAAGAGGACGCATTCGATCGCCGCGGCGCCGTAAACGGCGACCCAGAGCAGCGCATCCGGATCGTTGTATTGAAACCCGACCCAGGCTGTAAAAAGCACCAGCATGCCGATATTGGCCACGCGCAGGAATCTCGGCATACATCAGGCCTCGTCCTTCGCGAAGGCGGCATCGAAGGCTCCTTCAGCCGGACGGAAGTCGACGTCACGCGTGAAGAGACATGCTTCCGCGGCGCCATGCTCCCGGTCCATCCCGCTGTCTTCCCACTCGATGCTGAGCGGTCCGCCGTACCCGATACGGTTGAGCGCACGTACAATCTCCTCGAAGTTGATCAGGCCGCGACCGGGCGAACGAAAGTCCCAGTACCGTTCCAGATCGCCGAACTCGAGGTGTCCTCCGAAGACGCCGGACTTTCTCGGAATCTCCGACCACCAGACGTCTTTGATGTGTACGTGATAGATCCGATCGGCAAACGCCTCGATGAATCGGACGTAGTCGACTCCCTGGTATCCGAAATGGCTCGGATCGTAGTTGAATCCGAAGGCTTTTCGGCCGTCGAGCGCGTCCAGAGCACGTTGCGCCGTCACGATATCGAAGGCGATTTCCGTCGGATGCACCTCGAGCCCGAAAACGATGCCTTCTTTGTCGAACACGTCCAGTATCGGATGGAAGCGTTCCGCAAAGTCCGCGAATCCGTCATCGATCATACCCGGCTTGTTCGGCGGGAATGAATAGAGCAGGTGCCAGATCGAACTGCCCGTAAATCCATTGACGACATCCACACCCAGTTTCGCTGCCGCGCGCGCCGTGTTCTGAAGCTCCTCCGCGGCTCGCTGCCGGACCCCCTCGGGATCACCATCCCCCCACACGTACTCCGGCAGGATGGCCTCGTGGCGCTCGTCGATCGGGTCGCACACCGCCTGGCCGACGAGGTGATTGCTGACGGCCCATACCTTAAGCCCATATTTACCCAGCAGGTCGTGCCGACTCTGGCAATAGCTGTCGTCCGACAGCGCTTTATCCACTTCGAAATGATCGCCCCAGCAAGCCAGCTCGAGGCCGTCGTAGCCCCATTCGGACGCCTTTCTGGCCAGCGTCTCGATCGGCATGTCGGCCCATTGTCCGGTAAACAGCGTTACAGGTCGTGCCATCGTTGAATCCTCCTGTCAAGTAATTACTGATTGTTAGCTGCTGCGAGTTCGATGCCCAACTTCTTCAGATCAGACCGCAGCCGGTCCGCGCCCGTAAAATGAATTCCGGCGAATCCGAGAGCACGCGCGGTCTCGATGTTGGCGGCTGAGTCGTCGATAAAGACCGTAGATGACGGACTGAGATCGAACGTGTCGACGAGATGATGATAGATTTCCTCGTTCGGCTTGATGAGTCCCACCTCACCCGAAACCACGATACCTTCGAACCAGTCGAGAAAATCGAACATCTCGAGCGCTACCGGAAAACACTCGGCGGACCAGTTGGTGAGGCCGTAGAGTCCTAGCGGCCCGTCACGGACCGACCGAAGGATCTCGACCGTATCCTCAATGGCACCGCCGATCATCTCTTCCCACCGATCGTAGTAGGCTCGGATATGTTCCTCATGCTCGGGGAATCTCGCGACGAGCGCCTTTGTAGCGGCTTCCATCGATCGACCGGCATCCTGCCGGGCATTCCATTCCGGCGTGCAGATGTTGGTAAGAAACCACTCCACCCGATCCTCGTCTCCATCGAAGATCTCCCGATATACGTAGCGGGGATTCCAGTCGATAAGAACCCCGCCGAAGTCAAAAACAACGGTCCGAATATCTTCGGCCATTCGACGTACCCTTGCTTGTCTGTGAGTTGGATGGATGTCGCGACGAGTCACCTGCCCCATTCATGCGGGTGGTGAATAGGATGCATCGATCCAATCTCGAGCTTTTCCGCTTTCGATAGCCTTGTGAATGAAGTGAACGCCAACGGCGCCGTCCTGCACGGTCGGAAAGTCCGTCTCCATCGGATCAGCCTCAGTGCCGGTGATCTTAGCCTCGATCGCGCGGGCAGCGTGCACGTAGATGTTCGCAAAAGCCTCAATAAAGGCTTCGGGATGGCCCGACGGCAATCGTGAACTGAGTTTGGCAGCGTCTACGAGATAATCGTTACCTCTCTTGAAAACCTGTTCGGGTCCGTCGTTCGTCCGAAACGAGAGGTAATTGGGGTTCTCCTGATGCCATTCGATGGAACCCTTCGTGCCATATACGCGGATGTTGATGTCGTTCTCCTCACCGACGGAGACCTGAGAACAATAGAGGACGCCTCTTGCGCCCCCCTGGTAGTGAACGAGCATATTTGCGTCGTCCTCCAGCTCGCGCCCCGGAACGAACGTCGTGATGTCGGCGCACAGCCACTCGATCTCGAGCCCCGTGATGTAGCGTGCCAGATTTTCCGCGTGCGAGCCGATGTCACCGACGGCCGACGAGACGCCCGCTTTAGACGGATCCGTACGCCAGGCGGCCTGCTTCATGCCCGTATCTTCGAGCTTCGTAGCCAGCCAGCCCTGAGGATACTCGACGACGACCTTCCTGATCTCCCCCAGATCCCCGTTCCGGACCATCGCGCGGGCCTGCTTGACCATGGGATAGCCCGTATAATTATGGGTAAGGGCAAAAACCACGTCATGCTCTGACACAAGCCGGCAGAGTTTCTCCGCCTCCTCGATCGTGTTGGTCATCGGCTTGTCGCAGACGACGTGAAATCCACGCTCGATGAACGTCTTTGCGATCGGAAAATGCAAGAAATTGGGTGTCACGATAGAGACGAAATCGATACGCTCGTCTTCGGGAAGGGCCCTCTCTTTCTCGGCCATCTCCTCGTAGGAGCCGTAGACACGGGCCGGATCGAGATACAGGTCGCGGCCCTGCTGCTTCGACTTTGCGGGATCGGATGAAAACGCTCCTGCGACAAGGTCAATGCGACCATCGAGGGCCGCCGCCTTCCGGTGTACGTCGCCAATGAACGCACCGGGTCCACCGCCAACCATTCCATAGCGTAGCTTTCTATCCATGTCTCACGTACTCGTTACTGGTTTTACAGATCGTATACCGTACCCAACCTCGCGCTACAAAGTCAGGATCAACTGCAGTTCGCAAAGTTATTAAATAGCCCGTCCTTTCGCTAACCGTTCGGGAAGAGGGACGGCATACACGTGCCGCAAGACGGCGGGAGGCGGGCTGTCGACCAACGAAGCCATCGAGATGATACAAAAAATGCCCCGACGATCTGCTGTCGTCAGGGCATCGCTGTGTCGGGACGGCGGGATTCGAACCCACGACCCCTTGCACCCCATGCAAGTGCGCTACCGGACTGCGCCACGTCCCGAATATGATGGCGACGGGTCGCCATCTCCTGGTACTGGAAGGCGGCGACCTATCGTCCAATAATCGTTATGTGAAGGTAGGCTGCACCTTCCGCCTCGACAAGTGCAACGCCCGGTTTTGCCGAAGGTTCACGATGCTTGCGCGCGGGCCGCACCCTCCGGCGGGCGCTGCCTGTGCGACGCTATCTCATCGGTCGAAACTTCTTCGGCGACGGGTTCGAACTACGCCGCCACGGCAACACCTGGGCGGATTCGCCGCTCGGCCGCGTCCAGAATACGTTGCAGCATGTCGCTGTATGAGTGCCCGGCAAATGCCGCCTGCTTCGCGAGATGTCCGTCCCAGCACCAGCCCGGATTGGGATTAGCCTCCAGGAGTCGAGGATGGCCGGCCGCATTGAGGCGCCAGTCGAACCGGGCATAGTCGCGGCATCCTAGTCGCTCGAACAACGCAATGGAACACTCCTCGATCAGTCCACGCGTGGCGTCGGAGATATCTGCGAGGACCGTCTGGACGTCCAGCATATAGGGGGATTCGGGGAGCCACTTTGCTTCGTAGCCACAGATAGGCGGAAGATCCGGAGGGAGTCCCGAGTAATCGTCTTCCGTGACGGGCAGCACGGTATAGCCGCCTGCCGCGTTTCCGATGATTCCGATGGTGAGGTCCTTTCCCGTAAGAAATTCCTCCACGAGCAGGGGGCGGTGCGTACCGACCTGGGACCGGACCGTCTTCAGTGAGACGGCGAGATCGTCGGGCGTATAGGCCACGCTCTGCGCCGTGATGCCCACGCTGGAGTCTCCGGAATTCGGTTTAACGATGACCGGGTACCCGACGTCGACCAGATCGATCGTCGACGTTCCGGGCCGGACGAAACGAGCTTCAGGCACGGGAATCCCCATTTCACGCGCCACGCCGCGAACGAGCGACTTATCGTAGCAAAAGGCGAGACACTGGGGTCCGGCACCAGAGTACGGCACGCCGGCGACATCCAGCAAGGCCGGCACGTGCATCTCCTTACGGGGATCGTTCATGTATCCCTCATCGCACAGGTTCAGCACGAAGTCAAGGTCAGACAACTCCTTGATCCGATCTACAAGCTTCGCGTGGTCGTCGACGTACGTGATCTCATATCCGTCCAGCGACCGCAACGCCTCACGAAGCTGGTCGATGGTATAGAAGTCATCCTCATCGAACACGCCTCCCAGCTTCATGTCATCCGGAAGGCGCGGGTCCCCCATAACGACGGCTACGTGCCGCTTCCGCGCGGCATGCCGCGTGTCCGCGGCGGATACGCGGCGCCCCCGACGTGCCGTGAAGATGGTCCGGTGTCCCATCATCCCGGTATCCTGCATCCGCTGCGACGGAGGCGCGTGCGAGCCGGCCGGCTCCACATCCTCGAATCCCGCCTCTTCGAGGAGCGATCGCAGCTCTTCGTCGTTAAAAAGGCATTCCGCATAGAACTGATCGGCCAGGACACCTTCTTCCGTATTCGTAATGACCTCTCGAGAGAACAGGCGTGACCCGTCCTCCGAAAGCGTCCGTTCACGACACACGAAATGGCGAGCGTCCAGCCATTCCCACGACCTGGGAGCAAAATGCTCGCGGAGGTAATTCGCATCCACGACGTCCAGAAGCAGCCGGCCGTTCTCTTTGAGCACGCGGCCCGATTCCTGAAGCACCTTCAGGTTTTCTTCACGCGAATCAAAGTAACCGAAGCTGTTACCGGCGAGGAGAACGGCATCGAACGTACGCGCCGGATACGACAAACGTCGGCTGTCGCCTTCACGGAATCGCATGCTGAGCCCTTCTCGGCGGGCCGCCTCGCGAGCCTTGCGAATGAGATAGCGGGACCGGTCGAGGCCTTCCACGCGTGAATATCCCCGCCTGGCCAGCTCTATCGCGTGCCGACCGTGTCCGCAGCAGAGATCGAGCACCGACTCGTCCGGCAGCAATTGAAGAAGTTCGATGAAGCGCGACGTCTCCATCTCGGTGACGGACGCATCCATCACGTCCGCGTCCGTCAGCAGATAGGTCGACCCGAAGAGGGCGCGCCACCATTCCGCCGGGACGAACGGCTCCAGATCGTCGACTGGGCCCAGAGTACGTGTCGACGTCGCGGACGCCGTTCTTTTCACCGTGCTCAATATGTTAATGCTCCACTGTTAAGGACTCCTTGATGGGGTACCGGATGGGCCGGATTTTCGCTCGCTGCAACGCTATCGGTTCAAGAAGTTCCTGAACGTTCGCCGAGAAATGCACATCGTGAGCGTGGAGCTTGCCATGAGTGCGACGTGGGGCGCATGAAGGGGGCGGAAGGAATGATGCGTGTACCGCCTACTCGCCCTCCACCTGCTCGAGTAGATTCTCAAGAAAGGCCCGCAGCTCGACCAGGTCCCGCCGGTGCTCGCTCCAGGTAATCTCTCCTCCCTCGCGTTGGTCGAGCACCTGCTTGGCCCCCTCGATGGTGTACTTGTCCTCTTTCAGCAGATGATGGACGCGCTGCACCATCTCGATATCTTCATCGGTGTAGACACGCCGCCCCGCTCGATTCTTACGAGGCTTGAGCTGTTCGAATTCGGACTCCCAGTACCGCAGCACGTGCGGCTCCAGGTCCGTCATCTCGCTGACTTCTCCGATGGAGTAATACAGTTTTTTAATGCCGTCTTCGTGCATAGATCGGATCTGCGGAAGAACAGAGAATCGTCGTCAAGGTACGAAAGCCGGTCCGTGAATGTATAGTGGCGGATATTAGGTTGCCGAATGTGCAGGAGCGAATACTCGGCGCGGCCGGCGTGGCGCCTATCGAACAAAGGAATCAACAGCACATGACGGCACCGAGGGATCACGCATGGAAGGCCGAGGCAGCTCTTATCCTGGTCATCTTCATCTGGGGATTTAATTTTCCCATCGTCAAATTCGTGCTCCAGGTCATGCATCCGCACGTCTTGAACGCCTTTCGATTCGTGGCATCGGTGACCGTCCTCGGGGGATTGTATGTACACGGGCGCCGGAGCCTGGGTTTGCCCCTTTGGCAACCGCTCCGTGACCATGGGCGGTACATCGCATCACTCGGGCTTCTCGGATTCCTGGTCTATCAGTTCTGCTTCATCGTCGGCATCAACCTGACGACGGCCGGAAACGCGGCACTCATCATGGCCAGTTCGCCGCTGTGGACGGCCATGACGGGCTACTGGATGCGAACGGAATCGCTGTCCAGAGGATCGTGGATTGCACTTTTCGTCGTCCTCCTCGGCGCCGTCATCATCGTGCTCGGCGGCACCGATTCGGTGCACTTCGGTAGCGATACGTTCGTAGGCAATTTAATCATGCTGGCCGCCGCATTGACCTGGGGAGTGTATACGGCACTGAACAAGCCGGCACTGCGCTACGTCTCTCCGACCGGTCTCACCTTCCTGGGCCTCCTCTTTGCGCTCCCTTTCTTATTCGCCCTGGGCATTCCCTACTACAACCACGTGGTGTGGGATCAGATTACGTGGGTGCACTGGACCGCCGTGATCTATTCGGGCGCGCTGTCGACCGGACTGGCCATTGCGCTGTGGAACAATGCCGTAAACCGGGTCGGTGCGTCCGACACGGCGGTGTTCGGTAATCTCGTTCCCGTCGTGGCCGTCTTTAGCAGTTACTTCATGCTGGGAGAAACGATTACCGTGAGTCAGGTAATCGGCGGACTGTTCGTCATCGGCGGCGTGTTGGCCATGCGCCGGGCCCGTCACCCGATACCGGCTCCGCCGCAGGGATAGATCGCGTACATCACAGGCGACAGAGTCGTCCGATTCCGGCTCTACGGCATCCGATCGCTGAGAACCCTGTCGACCTCTTTGCCGAAGCGGTCCGAAAGATTGCGGACCATCGGAAGGTGCAGCGCGACGTAGTCCCACGTCACCGGAAAAACGGAAGCCACGGGCTCGTACAGTACCGATGCATCCCGGTTGTCTTCTTCCGGAACGTCGAAAAATTCGAGGCCCAGGAACAGCACGCTCAGTATGAGAGCCGCCTTGCAGGCCCCGACCGCCGCCCCGATGACGCGGTTCACCGGACTCAGTTTCAGCGCCTTAACGCCGGCCTCAATAAAACGGACGGCGAGCAGCAGAACGACCTGAATAGCAACGAATACGGTAATGAATCCTACGACCGGCTCGAGCGATTCCGTCATGGGAAGCAGATTTCCGGCGGCGGCTCCGACGGGATCCATGACCTCCATGGCAAGCACGATAGCGACGATCGTACCGAGAAAGCTGATCAGCTGTCGCACCGCACCGGTAACCACGCCACGGACGATCCCGACAACGAGAATGATGGCTATCAGTATGTCCAGAGCTTCCAGCTCCATGCTATCTCTCGCTCGTTTTGAACCCTCTTTACGACAACAGCTCAACGGCCACTCGCTGTACCATGCTGCCGTCAGCGCGTCCGCGAAGCCTCCCCATCGCCGCTCCCATGACCTTCCCCATATCCGCTTTCGATTCGGCACCCGTCGTTTCGATTACTTCACGGACGACACCACGGACTTCGTCCTCCGTTAGCTGCCTCGGCAGGTATTCCTCAATGATAACGAGTTCTTCTTCCTCCTTCTCCTTGAGGTCGTCCCGGCCGGCATCCTCGTACTGCTCGATGGCGTCACGGCGCTGCTTCGCCTGTTTCTGCAGCACGGCCAGCTCCTGATCTTCGGTAAGCGTCGCCGAACCGCCTTGACGTTGTTCGATCTCCTTTTCCATTAACGCGGCTCGAAGCGCGCGTATCGTACGCAAGCGAACGGCGTCTTTTGCACGCATGGCCGATTTGAGATCGTCCGCAAGTTGCTCTTTGAGCATCGGGTTCTATCAGGAGGTTCGTGATGAATATCGATTCGGATGGTCGTCGAACGGGGGCGTGGAATGACTGCTAGAATACGACGTTCCCGCACCGCCTGCTAGCGAAGGGCCAGCCGTACGGCAAACACGCCGATACCTGCCTGCATGACGCCGAGCGCTACGGCCGATCTCGTATCGTACATCTGAATATCGGAGCGGATTCGGGGATCGCCCGTATCATGGTACGTCGCGTGCAATCCATCCGCCTTGAACTTGTAACGCACGGCCAGCACGCCGGCGGCGACGGCCGTTCCGAGCGCCGCGTAATCGATCCAGTCCCGGTGCCTCCGAGGGGGCGTCCAGCTAACCTGCGCGGCAGTCGGGTCCAGATCGTCAGACGGCATCATGCTTACGACGTGACGGTTCCAAATCTCCTGGCCGGGAACGACACGTTCGACCGCGTAGCCGTCGAGCCGGACGAGCAGTTTTCCGCTCAGGGGCCGGGGCGACCGGTACAGCAGCGGCGTCTCGCCGATGCGCCGTCGTTCCCGCTCATCTTCCAGGAGGACGTCCGCGCCGAAGGGGACGGACTCTACCCGGTAATGGTAGAGAAAGTCGAGTTGAACCTCGACCGTGTCACCGGCCTCGGCATCCAGCGGCGTGGAAACCGGAGCGACCGACCAGGAATCCGGGTCGGGGGGCACGAGTCGAAGTGCGCGGGTCTTCCCGGGCACCACCACGAGTCCGTCCGGCACGGAACCGATCAGCAGGCTATCCGCATAGACGAGGGCCTGAGGATAATTCGTATTGACACCCACGTATATGTCGTCCTGCGCCAGCGCATCGGGTACCGCGAACAGCCCGATCAGTACCAGCAGAAGGACGCTATTCCTCATGGTTTGCATATGCATCTGAACTCGGTTCGAGCAGGTAGACGAGTCGAGGCTCCGCCAGCACGACGAGCCGCGAGTCTTTGACGGCGAACGCCGATTTTACGCGGCCCTCGAGCGACGTTTGCCAGCTCGACGTACCTTCAGCTCGGTCGAGCGCTACCACATTGCCGCCCATGGTGCCTACGTAGACGAGGTGATCCGTAAGCACGGGTGGAGCCGTCACGGCGTCGGACACATCGGCCGTCCACCGCTGGGATCCGTCCTCGACGTTCAACGCACGCACGATACCGTCCGAGGCACCGAACACGATCTCCCATTCCCCGATGGCCGGTGCCGAAAAATAGACGTCTTCACCGGGAAGGAGATACTCCCATCGGGTAGCACCACTGGCGATATCCAGCGCTAGGATCCGGCCCCGCGTCGTCGCCGCGTACACCGCCGCTTCATCCGCGGCCAGAGAGACGTGCACCGGCG
The DNA here is from genome assembly GCA_040904565.1 of Rhodothermales bacterium. Classification (GTDB taxonomy): domain Bacteria; phylum Bacteroidota; class Rhodothermia; order Rhodothermales; family VXPQ01; genus JBBDTI01. The sequence goes on along the minus strand of JBBDTI010000046.1, from coordinate 9,324 downwards.
CCCCTGCATCGACCGACCAGTCGATGGATCCGGACGACACGTCGAGGGCAACCACGCGACCGTTGTCGCTCGCCGCTATCAATCGCTCACCGACAAGTGTCGGCGTCGAAAAGATGCTCGACGTCGAGTCCAGGGCGGTCGACCAGAGCTCCTCCCCGTCCGACAGGCTGTACGCACGTACGATTCCTTCGACATCTCCCGCAATTACGGTACCGTCATAAACGACGAGCCCCGAGCTTACGGGGGCACCTCTAACGCGCCATTTGCGATCACCCTGCAACAGGTTATGGGCATACAGCGCCACGCCGCCCCACGCGATGGGGATGACGAGGGTACCATCCGCGTACACCGGCGTCCCCTCTATGGAGTCACCGAACTCGGCCCTGCCGACCCGGCGACCGGACTCGATATCGATGGCGTGCACCTCACCTTTGAGATTGGCGACGAAGATGACGTCGCCTACGATGAGGGGAGAGACCGTGCCGAATCCGGCGCCACCGTTAAAATCCCACTTGATATCGAGCGGCGGCGTAATCCGATTCGGCGTAGCATGGTGGCGCAGCGGCGTTTCGCCCTCCGTCGACCATATCGGAAGAGCAGCATTCCGGTGATCGAGACGGAGCGTCGAGCAACCCGTCGCGAGGAACGTAATCAGGACTACTATAACAGATCGATGCGTAATCACGGCTAGAAGTCCCACCCGAAGAAGAACTGCTTGAAGAACCGGTCCTGTTCGCGAAATCCGTCACGGTACCGGTAGCCGACATCATACCGCAGCAAGAGCCCCCCGAAAAGATTAAGCCGGAGTCCGGCTCCGACGGCACCCAGCGTTTCTCCGATGTTCAGCTGCTCGCGCCGGCGATCCGTAAGCCGCGGCTCGTAGTAGCCATCATTCCATGCATGGGCGGCATCAAGAAAGAGCGCCCCGCGAAGATTTGCGACCCCGAACGGTGCGAGAACGGGGGCAGAGAGCCACGGTGACGTCAGAATAGGGAATCGCAGCTCGTGCGACGTGAACCACATCTTCTGGCCGCGGACGCTGAACATGGGGAATCCGCGAAGATCCCAGCTTCCCCCCATGAAAAAGAGTCTCGCCTCCCTCCCTTCGTTCATGCGCGCCAATCCGCGAGATGCGAACGACACCTTCTCGTGCAACCGCCAGTAATGCCGTACGTCGGCCGTCAGCGTGAAATAGCTCACATTCGAATACAGAACGTCCGTCGTATAAGCCGCCATCAAGCTGCCGCGATACCCCTCCACAGGGCCGTTCATTCCCCACAGCGCGTTGTCGTGGACCAACGCGAGCGAGTTCGAGACGAGCAGGGCCTGCCGGTCGACATCCGCCCAGGGGATAAACTTATCGTCCCAGCTTACCGAGGTGCTTACTTCGATCCGGCGGAACGTCGAAATCGGATAGCTGACCGCACCGTATCCGCCGTAAATGGTCTCCCACAACGTCGGATACTCACGAGCGGCATCCGGATCCGTGATATCGAATCGGAGGCCTGCATAGCGGTACAACCCATATCCGATGTTGGTACGACGATGCAGCTGTATGCGAGAGACGGCCACGTTCATGCTCTTGAGGAAATCGCTGGTTCCTCGCGAGTTGTTATAGAGCGTAACGTACCAGTGATCGTTGCCCATAAGGTCGGAGAAAGCCATGACGGCACCCCCCTGGGTTCCCCAGACGGGGTTCTGGCTGACCATCGCCTGCGCCACGTCGAGCGTATACTTCTTCTTGTAGGCGACGCGTTCAGCACCATCATCGATGCCGATTCGCGCAAAGGCCCAGTGGTCGCCCGACTGTGACAGGTCGATATCTGACGACCGGCGCGGGTTAGCGAGCAGCGAGTCCACATCCGGCATGCTCCGTACGGAGAACCGCATGTGCTCGAAACTCGTGAAGAGAATGCTTCCATCATCCGTCCAGACGGGATCGAACGCGGCCGCGGTCAGCTCCGTCAGCTGCCTGGCGCGGCGTTCCGTCGATCCCAGTGCGGCGTCCGACAGGGCATCGCTCCCCCCGTCACCAGAACCCGAGAACGCTAGCTCAGCCAGTGCGTCGTCCGATGACGGAGCATCGGCAACCCAGATATTCTGTGCGCCGAACCGGCCTGCGCTGTCCCGTACGGCGCTCGCGAAGATGACGTGACGCCCGTCGCCGCTCCAGCGCGGTGACAGATCGAGTCGATCGCCGTACGTAACATACTCGAGGTCTCCGTCCCCGAGCTCATAGACGAATAGATTGTACGCATTCGTCTTGCCCAGCGACGTCCGATCGGAGGAGAACACGAGCCGGCGCCCGTCCGGGCTCCACGACGGATCTCGATCGTCGTAGCTGTCATTCGTGAGCCGCTGCAGCCGCCCGGTACGGACGTCGTACACGTACAGATCGCTGAATCCGCTCCCGTCTATGGAAGAAAAAGCGAGGCGGGATCCGTCCGGGCTCCAATCCGGCGAATACACGGCTACGAGGTCGTCGAACGCGTAGGTAGCGACCAACTCGTCTCGAGCGACGTCGTAGATATGAATGACGTCCGACTCCCCGCTCTTTGTCACGAACGCAAGCTTGCCGTCCTCCGACATCCCAAGACGGCTTTCGAAGAGGTGAAATGCCTCGAAATCGTCCGTCCGCTCCCCGCGAACGAGAATCTCAGGTTCCCCGACAGGGCGATAGAGGGAATCGACCTCGACCTCGTAGACGTTGCTGTACCCGGTGCGATTCCCCACAAAATAGACCCTGCGCGTACCGTCGGGGAGTTTGTAGAGCGCCGGCTTCGCACTGAATCCTTCCGTGGCGACTCCTCGGGAGATCAACGACGTCAGCTGTAGATCGTCGACATCCTCAAAATATCGATTCTTGAGCCAGGCCTGCCATTTGCGATCGATCTCTTCAAAGTCCTCCATGAAGGTGACCTCCATGACATGCCGGAAGTCACGATCCTTCCAGAAATTGTCCATCAGCCGGAGCAGTTTCTCTTCACCGTAGGCCTCAGCGAAGAACCGGCAAAGCGCCTCACCTTCCTTATACATAAGGAACGACCCACTGACCCGGTAGATGTCCGACAGCGGCATCAGATAGTTTGAATAGATGGCATCACGGATTACCATCTCGTGCGACTGGTCCGGATCACCCGACCAGTATTCTGCGAGCCCCTCGGTGAACCAGAGGGGGAGAAACCGTTCCGGCGGCATGCGATGGTCCCGCACGAGCCGCGAGACCTTTGCGTAGGTAAACACGTGCACGAGCTCGTGCCGGATCACGCGGCGAAACTGATGGATATTGCCGTTGGCCGGGATGACGACGCGTCCTTTGAGGAATTCGAAGAAGCCGCCCACGCCGTCCGGAATAAATCCAGGCGTAATATTCGTCTGCTTGAAGTGCAGGTTGGAGGAATAAAAAATGAGCGGCGGACGGTGCGTCAACGAAAAGTTGAACCTGTTCTGCAGCTCCTCATAGGCTTCCTCCGCAAAGGCGGCGCCGTGCTCTGCGAGCTCCTGCATCTCGGAATAGTAGTACACGTCGAAGTGCTCTGTCTTCAGGACGTGCCAGTCGAAATCGTCGTACTGGATCTTATTCCGTCCGAAATGGAACGTGTACTGGCCAACAGCGGGCCAAACCACCGCGCATGACAGCACGATGAGCAGGAAATGTCGCAGCCGAGGTAGTGCCATAGATCGATACGGCGGACGAGACGGGAAACAGATGAAAAATGCGTTGCGGGGAGCCGTAGCGCACTGATCCAACCTGTTATTCTTGGTACATATAGCGCTACGCTCCTTCTACAGCACCGTTCCCCAAGATAGAAGATATCCGGGCCTTCGAAAGTCAGAACAGAGTGCCCGACGACTCGTGCTATGCCGATCCCGGTACGTCTCGGCCATCTCCTTCGAGCATGGTGGCTACGTCGCATGCATGTTCCTTGAGCCACACCCTGAGAATTGCCGTGACTTCGTGTGCATCGCCGGCATCCAGAGATCGCCGGGCAAGGTCGACCGCCTCCTCCATACGGATGGCACGGATGACGCGCTTGATCTCCGGCAGATATACCGGAGACGCAGAGAGCTCGTCGACGCCGAGACCCAGAAGGATCGGTGTGGCGAGGGGCCGAGCGGCCAGCTCCCCGCAGACGCTGACGGGGATGCCCTCGGCGCGTGCAGCATCGACCGTAGACTTGATAAGCTGCAGGATGGCCGGATCCAGCTCTTGATATTTGCTCGCGACGAGATCGTTTCCGCGGTCTACCGCCAGGGTATACTGCGTGAGATCGTTCGTACCGATGGAAAAGAAATCGGCCTCCCTGGCGAAACGCGCCGCCTTGATGGCTACGGCCGGCACTTCAACCATAATACCCACCGGAATCTCCGGATCGACCGTTTCGCCGTCGGCTTCCAGGTCGCCGTAGACTTCCCGCAGAATCTGTTTGAATGCACGCAGCTCACCGATCTCCGTCACCATCGGCAGCAGGATACGAACGGGACCGTAGGCACTCGCCCGCACGATGGCGCGGACCTGCGGGTACAGCAGCTCCGGCTTGTCGAGCAGAATGCGGATGCCGCGCCACCCGAGGAAAGGATTGTGTTCTCGGTGACCCATCGGCAACATCTTGTCGCCCCCAAAATCGAGGACGCGAAACGTGGTCGTATCCGGACCGACGGACTGTACGATGCGGCGGTACGTATCGAACTGCTCGGCTTCGGAGAGGGAGATACGGCGCTGCATCAAAAACAGAATCTCCGTTCGAAAGAGGCCTACACCTTTAGCCCCGTACTCCTCGATCAGCTTGAGCTCCTCCTGGAACTCGAGATTTGCCGTAAGCCGGATACCGTGACCGTCGAGCGTTTCAGCCGGAAGCGGGACGAGTTGCTTCTGTTCCTCCTGCAGCCGGTGATACCGCTCCTTCCGGTCGCGATAAAACTGCAGGGTCTCTTCGGTAGGATTGATGATCACTCGGCCGTCGAGACCATCGAGAATCATCGTATCGCCCGTGGCGACTTCGCTTGTGACGCCATGGGTGCTCACGACGGCAGGCAGGCTCAAGGCCCGCGCCATGATGGACACGTGGGACGTCGCTCCGCCGTAGTCCAGCACCGTACCCAGAATCCCTCGGCGGCTGAAGAGCACGATATCCGCCGCCGTAAGGCTCTCGGCCACGACGATGGTCTTGCTGTCGACATCCGAGAGAATTTTCCCGCGGCGAAGGTGCCGTACGATGCGGTCCTGCAAGTCGAGCATGTCGTTGGCTCGCTCCCGCAGGTATTCGCTCTCGCTCGCCTTTAAGAGCTGCCGGTGCTTGTTGATCACCGTCTGCACGCCGTAGTCTGCGCTCATCCGGTCGTTCCGTATCCGCTCGATGACCGCATCGAAAAAAGCCTCATCGCGCAGCATCAGGGCCTGCGCGTCAAATATGCTCGCGCTGCCCTCGCCCAATTTCTCCCGGGCCACCGAAGCGATCTTTTTCAGATCGCGCTCCGAATTAGAAACGGCATCTTCGAACCGCTTGATTTCCGCATCACGCTCTTTGCGCGAGATATGGCGTTCTTCGACCTCGAAGGCAGCCCGTGCATAGAGATAAACCGGACCGATGGCTATGCCGGGTGCGACGCCGATTCCTTCGACGACGCGCTCGTTACCAACGCGATCGAACGCGACATCTCGCTCCGGCGAACCCTCGGATATCTGCACGTTGTTCTCTTTCGGCAACATCCTCTCCAAACTAGATGATGGGTACTTACTTGACTTCGCCGAATCCTTCTTCGAACAGGTCCGCAACAGCCTCCGCGGCCTCGTCTTCGTCTTCTCCCTCGAAGGTTAACGTAAGGGTCGCGCCCTGCTCAGCGGCCAGCGTCATCACGCCGATGATGCTCTTTCCGTTAATCTCGTAGCTATCCTTCTGGATAAAGAAGTCCGCGTCGAACTTCGAAGCTGTCCGGACGATCATCGACGCGGGCCGGGTGTGCAATCCGGCACGGTTGGTTACGGTAACCTCTCGAACGACCATGCTTTTTCAATATTGGAATGATCCAACCAACCTCTTTAGTGCATCCGCTCCTGCATCCGTCTCAACAGCCATCGGAGCGTGTCGGCGGCGTGAGAATCCGGAAGCATTTCCGCATCGTCAAGCGCATCTGCGCTGTAACGGAGGACTTCGGCCCGTGCCTCTTCTAGCACGCCTGAACGCTCCATTCGTTCGCGGGCTTCGTCCAGGAGATCGGGAGTCAACCCGTTCTCTTCGATTATGCGGAACAGCCAGGCCCGGTTCTCTCCCTCACTGAGCTCTATGGCCCGAAGGAGGATGTAGGTCTTCTTGCCCTCGACGAGATCGCCACCTATCGCCTTCCCCCATCGCTCGTCCCGCGCGGTCAGATCGAGGAGGTCGTCCATGATCTGGAATGCACGTCCCGTCTTCTGTCCGACTTCGCTGAGCACCGTCAATGCCTCGCCGTCGGCACCGCCGAGCATGCCCCCGAGTTCCAGTGACGCCTGCAGGAGTGCACCGGTCTTCCGATCCACCATATCCAGATATTCGTGGATGGTTACGTCGCTGCGCGACTCAAACTCTTTATCGAGCGCCTGTCCTTCGCAGAGGCGCACCACCATTTCCTGGAAGCGGGCCACGAGCGGCGCCGCCTTTCGGGGGACGGACCGCGCGAGCAGGTCGTACGACAGGCCCATGAGGTAATCACCGCATAGAATCGCCGTACTTTCGTCCCATTTGACGTGGACGGTCGGCCGGCCACGCCGCTCGTCGGCGTGATCCATCACGTCGTCGTGAACGAGGGTGAAGTTATGAAACACCTCTACGGCCAGCGCGGCGGGCAGTGCATCATCCTCACTGGCGCCGTACGCCCGGGCGGTCAGCAGCAGCAAAATGGGACGGAGCCGTTTACCCCCGTTGTGCAGGATGTAGCGTACGGGATCGTAGAGTGTCTTCGGGTCGTTCGGGCTGACGAGATCCTTCAACGCCGCGTCTACACGATCACGAAGCGTTTGAACCTCGGCCCGCGCCCGCATGGGGCTGGAAGCGACGGTCATACGGGCATCAGGGCGACTGCTTCTTGAGATGCGTCTGCGGCAGCACGTCCTCTATCCGAGCATAAACCTCTTCAATAGCGCCTACCCCGTCGATCTCGAGGAGAAGTCCACGCTCTCGATAGTAGACCGCCACCGGCTCGGTTTCCTCACGATAGACGTCGAGTCTATTGCGGATGAATTCCGGCTTGTCGTCGTCGCGCTGAATGATAAGCTCCGGATCTACGTCCGGCGGAGGAGGCTTGAACTCCAGATGATAGTTCTCGCCCGTGACCTTGTGGACCCGACGCTTGGAAAGCCGGTCGACGATGACCTCCGTCGGAACCTCGAGACTGATGGCCACATCGAGCGGCCTCTCATGTTCCTCAAGAAAGCTGGTTAGCCACTCGGCCTGAACGATGGTCCGCGGATATCCGTCGAGAACGAAGCGGTCGTACCCCGCCTCCTCGATGGCCGTTTCGGCCAGTACGCGGACGATCTTGTCGGGGACGAGGTCTCCCTCGCGGACGTATTCCTCCGCGGCCTCACCCAGCGGCGTACCGTCCTCGATCGCGGCCCGGATGATAACGCCTGTGGAAATGTGACTCCATCCTCTCCGCTTGGCGAGCAGGGCGGCCTGCGTACCTTTGCCGATGCCTGGAGGACCGAGAAATACGATGCGCATAATACTGGGGAGTGAAATCTAAAAGCTTGTAGCGCCCTGACGCGCGGAAACCGGTCACGGAGCCGTATCGAATGACGATGGCACGCCTCTACGTCGACCGCTACAATGGGACGGGCGGAGAGTTCCAGAGGGATGCACAATCCGGCAAACCCTCATCGTTCGGCCGTCTACGGAACGTCGGCGGAGGCATCCATATGTCCGGGCGGAGCTCCATTACCCGCATGCATGCCGGAGCCGTGATCCGCGGGCGCCGCATGCTGCGCCGTCTCATCCGTGCCGTTCAACACGTCCTTATTTATTTTCGAAAGCGCCGCATCGAAGGCCATCCTGACGGCCAGGCTCAATGCGACGTCGGAGAGCACCGATCCGATCGTACTGAGAAAACCACCGGACGAACGGTCCGGTCTGCCATCCGATTCGTAAACGATCAAGGGCGCCCGGTCACGAAACGATACGTGCATCGCTTCGCGGAGAGACCTGCCCCGCTTCATGTGGTGACGAACCTCGTCACTCGCCGCCTCGATGTATTCATCAACCAGCCTTCGGTAGAGAGGCTCCATATCCGAGCCACGCCGCTTGCGTCTCGTTACAAAGAGCCCGACGCCCATACCGAGGGCCACTGCGCCGGCCACACCTAGAAGGGGCTTCTTCATGAGCGCTGACACCACGGCGGCCGGCGTCGACGTAATCTCATGCTCGAGAGCTTGTACTCGTCGGATCATTGCCTCTTTAGTGGCGGCAAGCTCCCGTTCGATGGCCTGTTTAGATTCCGGGTCGGACGTGCGCCGATCCGTCTCATGATCCGCTCGGGGCTGCATGGTTGATCTGGCATCCATCACGATGATCCTCCCTTTTTCGGGGCCGCCGTCCGACTGACCGACCCGTTCGATGGCGTTCGAGCGGGCGGCGTTCCATTCACCGACTGTCTCGCCGGGCCATCTTCGGCCACGGTTCCCGCAGCGTCAGCGTCATTCCGGGCGCGCGCAATTCTGCGGCTTCGAACCCATAAAATGAGCGTCACCACCAGCAGAAATCCAGTGACGATCAGAAACCCCCAGGCAGGGTGACCCAAGGCCCGGCCGGCGAAGAGCGCTATCGTAACGAGCAAAAAGAACAGCGTCAGGAGACCCAGGACGATCGGTGCCGCTTTACCGATCGCCTCCTCAACTTTTTTCTGGATCCGATCCTGTACGTCCACCTGAAACAAGCGCAGGCGGAGCTCCAGCCAGGTGGAAAACTCTTCGAACAGACCGCGCGTATGGTCGCCGATGCGCCGCATCTTCGATTTCCCGCCCTTCGATTTCCCTCCCGACGTGCCCGCCTCGTCCGAAGCGGTGGACGTCGTTCTGGATGTGTGCCGTGGACCAGACTCCATATTCAGCGGTAGTTACCTATTATTGACGTATTCCTGCCATGTATCTCAAGCAGGCCGGGCATCCCCGACTTCACAATCTACATGGAATGGTACACTATTTCTTCCACGGATCCTAGCTGACTCGACCTGTATGGCGACCACAAACACATCACCCACACCGAATCCGAACAGTCTCAAGTTCACGCTCAAGAACGGGACTTTCATTGAATCAGGGATGGAATCGTTCAATTCCCGAGCTGAGGCCACCGG
>JBBDTI010000045.1:0-37874 GCA_040904565.1 Rhodothermales bacterium | reverse complement strand
GGTCGATGTTATTCTCGCCAAGTGTCCAAGAGCGTCCCGGGTGGATCGTGTCCCATCTTGACCTCGTATTCGCGCGCGTTGAGGCGCTATCTCCATGCTTGCCAATCCCTTCGCAGAGCTGAGTTTCCTTGTTCCAGACGGGCTTGTAGTGCTCAATTAACACCGTCTCCGCCGCTTCAGCGTAGGCACTGGGCACGACGAGGTACGAGCATTCAAAGTCCGAAACCGCGAGTGAATGAAGTCCCCTCTCACTTCTCAAAGCCTTACTGAGATCACTGACGTACGAATTCGACTCTTGAATACTTGACCGATGCTCGCGAATTCGATTATAGAGTTTGCGCCCCTGGTTAACAGGGTTAGTCGCCGTGAAATCAGACGGATTTGCCTTGCCAACGTAGATCGGGACATCCGCACCCGAGATAATCACGTACGCAGGGTGGTCGCCCTTGTAGTACAGGGCGTATATCCCGGATCCCCAGAATCCTTCGAGATCCGCCAGATTCTCGCTTTCAGAGCCCTCGAGATCATTCGCCAAATGTCGACCCGCGACGGAGGGATCCGCAGGATCGTGGACCCGAGGATGCCTGTACGGATCAAGCTCCTGGCTGAACTTCACCACACGTTTCACAATTCGGCGAAGCTTCTTACGATCATAGTGATCGCCGCTTCTTCGATACGCGTCGGACGGTGGCAGTCCATCAATGATTGACTCTAGATCCTCAATGAACTTTTTCCGGTCAAAATCCGGCATTGCGTGCACGTCGCAGTCCTGACATCCGAGTGAGCGTGAATTAGCCAAGATATGACTGATCACGGGCGCCCGCAAATGGCGGGCGTCCAGACCAGCTCAATATCGCAGAACTAGAGCAACTTGCGTGCCTTAGGTCACGCCGCTGTTCGCCGCAACTGATCACCAGCTAAACGTTGAGCGATACTCTGCCCGATAATTGAGGCAAGCTTCACTGGCACGGCATTCCCCAATCCGCGCATTGATCGGCTCCAAGCGCCGACAAACGCATAGTCGTCAGGAAACGTTTGAATTCGCGCGGCCTCCCTCACGGTGAAGTACCTTACGGATCCGTCCACACGCCTCAGCATGTTCTCGCCTCCGGGTACGCCATGAACGCCCGCCTTTAGGGCCTTGGAAGGTTTGTCCAACGGACTTCCTGTATGGCCGGGGTAAATACGAGCACCGTCATTGTACTCGTGGTTGAGGTACTCTATGTCACACTCACGAGGATCAGGTAGGTCACCAATCGCGTCTCTTACCGTTTGCCAAGGCTTGCCCATGAACTCGGCTATTCCGCTCTTGAGTTTCTCGATCGCGCGCAGCTTGCGTTTCGGAATAGCCGGACGATCGCCCCTTGGAACCTCATGCCTTTCCCAATACTCACCCGTTACCCACTGGTCATAAAGAAGGGCATCCTCGGTGTGCGTCGGTCGCGGAAAGTGCCAGTCGGCTCCGACGTCATTTCTGAAGCCTACGATGAAGACGCGGTGGCGGTGCTGTGGCACTCCGTAATCAGCGGCATTAAGAACGCGAAAGATGACGTTGTACGACAGTCCTTCGATGGACCCATCTGTCTTATGCTGTTCCAGGCGATCGAGATGCTCGTTGACATTCTCGTCGTCCTTACGCATGATCTCGGGATACGAAAGTCGGAGAAGGACGTAGTCGAGGTAGGTCTCATACTTTGCCCTCGTTAGGCCCTTTACGTTTTCAAAAACGAACGCCCTCGGACGAGTTTGCCGGACTATATCAACCGCCACGGGAAGCATGTCTCGATTGTCCTCTCGTCCTTTATGCTTTCCGCCAATACTAAACGGTTGACAAGGAGGGCCACCGGCAACAAGCGCGATCTCGCCAAGTGACTTGTAATCCATCTCGCGTACGTCACCTTCAATCACCCTCCAGTCACATACTAGAGGATGACCCCTTTGCTTATTGAAGCGAATCGTCTCACAAGCGACATCGTCCCATTCAATGACCGCATCGTGCGTAAAGCCCGCCTCTGCCAATCCCGTGGCAAGACCGCCTACGCCCGCGAATAACTCAATGCTGTTCATCATTCCTATCTGATTCGAGATTAATTTTCCTAATCCGAGTCGCGGATCGATCCTACGCTTCGAGGAAAGCGATCAAATCGTCGGCGATGTGATCCAGGTTCTTCTTGGACAACTCGCACTCCCATGTCACATGTACATCCCAGCCACTACGACTAAGCGCGGCTCGATGGCGCCTATCTCGCTCCTTATTTGCCCGAAGCTTGTCCATCCATTGGTCCGACCGCGGCAGTCGGTAATGATCGCATGGTTCGTGTAGGTGCCAAAAGCAACCGTGAACAAAGATAACCTTACGACGACTTGCGAAAACGAGGTCGGGAGTTCCCGGCAAGTCTTGTCTATGAAGTCGGTATCTATATCCCAAAGAATGAACGAGCCGCCGAACCGTCATCTCAGGCTCCGTATCCTTGTGCTTAATCCGGCTCATTCTCTCGCTTCGCTCTGCTGGCGATAGAAAATCCCTCCGGGGGGAAGCACTCCTGCTCATAGGATTATGACTGACTGATCTAGCAATTCACTCACGCCTTGCACTAATAATAAACGAGTTAGAAGGTCCGAATTACAGCGACACGCAGCTGCCGTAACCTGGAAAGTTTTACTGACTTGCTAGTCTGCCCTCATTATCCCCTGGAAGGCCAAGGCGCCGGCAAGTAGTCTGGCGACCTTTCTCCTGCCATTTATTATAGTACGTCGCCATGACAATCCACTGTCATATCGTCTACGGGAGCTCACAGCTGACCGATATCAGCGAGGCTCACGTGGCTATCCTCGCAAACCATTATGTGATCGAGAAGCGGAATTCCCATCTACTTGCCAACGGAGACGAGCAGCTTCGTGATCTTCACGTCATCCAGACTAGGCCTAGGATTTACCGATAGATGGTTGTGCCCGCAGCTTTCCAGGGACATTGCCTTCGGCGCCTGCTCAGGCACTCTCCGCAGAGCAACTCTCTTCAAGACGTCTTCCGAAAGCCAGCCTCCGCGAAAGAGGAAGCAAAAGAGATAGCCCAGGTGATTCGTGTACTTTCGGCGCGTGACAACGCCCGCGTTGGTCGAGTCGAGCCACGCTAGTACCTTCGATGCCGAGAATCTCGCGATGGGAACTGGTCGCCGCGAAACCGCCGAAACGGCTCAACGATCTCCTTGTACGTCTTGATTGTCTTGGGCTTCAGGTGAGAGCAAGAAGCGAGATAGGCGTCCACGGCGTCTCCAAGGAGCGAGAGATCTGCATCGTGATCTACTTTGGCTTGCGGCACCCACGGATCGCAGCGTCCCAGCGCGTAGTCATCCTCGAGCTTGATGAAGGCATGCTCGGCGATGCGTCCTTTTTTTCGTCTTCACGGAAATACGCTTGCGCTTCGGACGCCGGTTCGCGTCGTAGAACTGCGCGTAATAGAACCCGGAACGCGGGTCAACGACAAGACATGCCATGAGAATCCTCCATGGTCTGGAGGTAGTCATCTCACGACAGGGGACCCTGCGCACAATTAACATAGGATAGCGGTTGCGAGGATCGTCAGTTCGCCGCCCCTCGGATCGGTATCGATCACCCGGGCACCACTCAGGCCTGGACCGCTGAAGGTGACGTAACAGCGTTCCGGCGGCCTTCCCACCACATTTCCACCAGCAGCGAGATCGGTCCGACGACGAACAGTGCGTAGAACGGGGCGTGAACCACCTCACCCAGGCGGAACAGCATCTCAACGAACGCGATGGCGAACGCCACGGCCATCCGCCCTCGTCTGGACGACACGGTCGTCTTCGGGTCGGTGATCATGAAGAAGACGAACAGCTGATACATCGGTCCCGTGATCGGAGCGACTTCCGCCAGGAAGCTGTGTCCCGTAATGAGCGTACGCGTGAACGCGAAGAGGAGAAATCCGGCCACATAGGTCGCGCAGATATGGAAGCGACGGATGCGCCAGATGATCACCGATCCCAGGATCCAAATCACGACCATCGGCCACAGATTGTTGCCCCACTGGATACTGAGCGGCGCCACGGCGTGCGGCGCCAGAAACAGCATCGCGCAGATACCGAAGTTGGACGGATTCCATAGATGCTTACCCCTAAATCGGAGCACGTATTTCGACGTGATCGTCAGAAGGCTGCAAACGGCGAACGGCCAGTACAACGGCGTCCGAATCAGGATGCCTACACTGATGCCCGAGATGTACGAGCTCGAAAGGTGGGGCCAGCGATCCCGTAGAAGGCGGGAGAGTATGACCTCCGCCACGACGGCCGAGCCGATAGCGAGCAGAATGGCCCGGTAGCTCTCCAGAATCCCGAAGGACAGGTGAGCGCCGATAAGAATGGACGTGATGAACAACGGCGCCGTGTAGCGCCGGTCGTACCTGATTCCCCAGGGCATTATGCCGGTTCCGTTATCCGATGAATACGACCCGGCTCGACGCCTGTTAGTGTCTGGGTACGCCCGGACGGCCATCGGATGACCACCTTCTCAATGTCGGCGTCCGAGCCCAGACCGAAATGAACGCGACGCTGATTCTGTGCGCTAAACCCGGACCCGCCCGAGACCTGCTGAAGCTGGCGCTGCCCGTTCCAGTACAACTCGACCTGCGCGCCGATCGCGCTGCGGTTGCTCGCCGTCCCCGACAGTTCAAATTCGATCCATTCGCGATCGGGTGCCGTCGCGTTCCGGTAGACGAGCAGAGGACCTCGCTGATGCGCCACGATAATGTCGAGCACGCCGCGGTTCCAGAGATCGGCAAACACGACGGATCGCCCGTCGAACGTCTCCGTTACGCCGACGGCCTGCGCCACCTGCTGGAACCGCCACTGCCCCGTATTGAGCCACAATTTCTTGAGCTGGTAACCGGACAGGCTCCGGCCGTCCATGGCCGGCCAGTTCCTGGCGTCTGAAATGATCGCCTCGTTGCCCCCGGCGACCTTCGAGAAGTCGTACCAGTAGCTGCCGGTTCGATCCGCCGAGACATACCCGTTGGTAGCAAACAGGTCAACCAGACCGTCATTGTTGATGTCGCCGAACTGCGCGCCGTAGCTCCAGCCGCCCATCTCAACATTGAGCGTGCTGGCCATGTTGCGGTACCGCAGCGCATCCCCCGACCCGCTCGGTACCCAGAGATTGTTTCCCTGGACGAGCACGCCCGGCTCGGAAATGTTCGTAACGTAGACGGAGAATGCTCCTTCATTCGCCAGATCGCCGAACGCCACGTTCATCCCGCTCTTGGGCGTAAAGCCGACCTGGGTTTGCTCGCCTGCCGGTACGAACCCCTCTCCCTCCTTGTTGAAAAACACCTGGTCCGTGCCGTAATCGTTGGCGATGAACAGATCCGGATACCCGGACTCCCTGAGATCGGCCGCGGAAACCGCCATCGTCCACTGCCGGCTCTCCAGCAGACCCATCTCCTCCGTCACGTCCTCGAACGTTCCGTCGCCGTGGCCGCGAAATAGATACATCCGGCCGCCGTTCGAAGCATATTCGAAGCTCTCCGGCATGATGCGCGTGTGTTCGATCTCCCAAAGATTGAGGTCTTCCGGATAGTATCCCGCGAAGAAGAGATCCAGATGTCCGTCCCGGTCGTAGTCGAGCCAGATCCCGGCATTCACGTTGGCCCAGTCAGGCAACCCGGACGGACCGGTGACGCGCGTAAACCCTTCGCCCTCGTCGTTCCGATAGAGCTCGGAGCGCCCCCATTTATAGAGAAACAGGTCTTCAAATCCGTCGTTGTCGAAATCGCCCCACACGGCCCCCGTCGAGACGCCCGTGCCCTCGCGATTCACATCGCCCAAGCCCATTTCCCGGGCGACGTTCACGAACGTACCATCACCAAGATTTCGGTACAGCGCATTGTCGGCGCCGATCCCGCTTGAGGTGACGTAGAGATCTTGCAGTCCGTCCCGGTCGTAATCCACCACCGAAACGGCAGCCCCGAGCGACGCGACCTGGGGCATGATGTGCTCGAGCTTCTCATCGAAGACCGGCGCCTCGTGTTCAAAATCGATGCCGATCGACGCAGAGACCTCCTCCAGGTAAAAACCGTACCGGTTCAGCGCCTCTTCCGATGACAGTCCGGCCTGATTCCGCGCCTCGCTCTCCTGGAGGTAGCGGTCGACCACGGGAAAGGCCAACAGCGCCACGAAGAAAATCGATACGACGACTTTCGTTACCGTCTTCTTCATAACAGCGGCATCAATTCGATGTAACGTATCCCGCGGATGCAAGCTCGGCTCCGTGCCGATCGTAGAGTTCCGGGTTTTTCGGGGCCCAGGTTGCAAGCCCGTCGACGTAGCGATTGTACATGCAGAAGGCGGCGGCGATCAGAACCGTATCGTGAATCTCTTTGTCCGTCGCCCCCTCGTCCCGAGCTCGCTCGACGTCTTCGTCCGCCACCCGACGCTCACCCAGCTGAACCTTCTTAGCAATGGAGAGGAGCGCCTTCATCTTCCCACTGATCTCAGCCTGCTCGATGCCGAGCTTGACCTGTTCCACAACCGAAGCATCCTCGCCAAGCAAATGGCGCGCCGCCGCGCTGTGGGAGTTCGCGCAGAAGTAGCAGTTGTTCTCGGACGATACGAACGCTGCGATAAGCTCCCTCTCTCCAGGCGTTAACGGAGACGGGCCGCGCAAAAGTTCCTGCGCGAGACCCCGCAGGTGCTTCCCTGTCGCGGGATATTCTTCGAGCAGACCGACGATGCCGGGCAGTCCTTCCGGTAGTTTGATGTGAGCCATTTCGGGAGACGGATGGTGGATGGAACGCCCTACCTGTAAATATACACGCATCGGCGTGCCATATCATGCAGAATCATCCCCCTACCGTCGACGACAACGTCAACGCGTGAAAGGCCAGCGCGGCCAGCGCACCACCGACGACGGGGGCGACGACGGGAATCCACGAATAGCTCCAGTCGCTGTCCCGCTTGGCGCCCATCGGGAGCACGGCGTGCATGATGCGTGGGCCCAGGTCGCGAGCCGGATTGATGGCGTAACCGGTTGTTCCACCCAGTGACAGACCGATGACGAGGACGACGAGTCCGACCGGTAGCGCGTCAAGTGCCCCGAGACCTACCTCAGGCGCCGCCAGATACAGAACGGCAAATACCAGCACGAACGTCCCAATCGCCTCCGAAATGAAATTCGCCGGCGTGTCGCGAATCGCCGGTCCCGTACAGAAGACCGCCAGCTTCAGGTCCGTGTTCTCCGTTACGACGAAGTGGGGCCGATAGTGCAGCCACACGAGGAACGCCCCGAAGGCACCGCCGAGAAACTGCGCCGTGAGATAGGACGGTACCGCGGCCCAGGAGAACTTGCCCGCCGCCGCGAGTCCGATCGTTACGGCCGGATTGATGTGCGCACCGGAAAAGGCCGCCACACAGAACACGGCGACGAACACGGCCATGCCCCACCCCATCGTTATGACGATCCATCCGGAATTTTCCCCCTTCGTTCCTTTCAGCAACACATTGGCAACGACGCCGTCGCCGAGCAAGAGGAGGATCGCGGTACCGACGAATTCAGCTAGAAAAGGAGGCATGATGCACGGGGGATGAATGGTGAACGCCACATTATTAGTTGTCTTGCCGGCCGCGAAGATATGCGTCGACGACGTCTCGTCCACGGTCCGGGTAATCCGTAATGAGCCCGTCTACGCCGAGATCGAGCAATCGCCTCATGTCCTCGGGGGCGTTGACCGTCCACGGCACCACGGCCATACCTACGGCACGAGCGGCCTCGACGAGCGCGGCGTCGACGAGACGCTGATTCGGACTGTAGATATCGGGCAGGAAACCGAGCTGCCGAAGATTCGCTTCGAAGCCGTCGTCGTTGTTTACCAGAAGGGCCACCGTCTGCGTCGCATCGATGGATCGGACGGACCGGACCGATCGCACATCGAAGGACTGAATGGTGGACCGATCCCGGACATCTTCGTCCGCCAATACGTCGTAGACGAGCCGGGCAAACGTATCCGGCGGCGGATGATAGAACCCGTCGTTCTCGGGGGCCGACTTTATTTCCACGTTGTACCGGGGCAGCGGTCGGCCCGTCACCATCGCATATCCGTCCGCAATGCGCAGTACGTCGCGCAGGAGCGGCTTCGACGCGGCCGTCGGCCGCTGGTCGGGAAAGGACGGATGTCCGCGGCCGCCGCAGTCGAAGGCCGCGATCTCCGCGTAGCTCATCTCGAATAGATTGTAATCCCGCTCCTGATCTTCGCGTACCGGCGCACCGTCCGGATCCCTGCAGATGACGCTCGACATCCACGGTTCGTGGGATACGACGACCTCGCCGTCGCCGCTTACGACGACATCCAGCTCGATCGTTTCCACACCGTGATCCAGCGCGGCCAGCACGGACGGAACAGTGTTTTCCGGAAGTAGACCGCGTGCGCCGCGGTGTCCCTGAAGATCGATGTCAGATAGGCCGGTCGCATCGGGAGCGAATGCCCCGGTTCGAAGTTGGGCCCAGGTGGACTCCGCGACGAAGAACATCAGGAGCACGGCCAGCAATGCGCCGGCGGGTCGACGAGAGAGGTGAGGCATGCGTGGCTATTCAGTCCCCGTTGATGAGGTCTCCCGAGTGGATCTACGAATTCGCTCGCGTGCGTGCCGGCGTTGCGGGTCCCGCTCCCGGCGCGTCCAATATATAAGACTTTGCCATCTCCTGAAACGACGCCGCCTGGTCGTCGGCCCAGTCCGCGTCCTTTCCCAGTTCGTCCGCCAGTAGCGCTGCAACGGCTGGAGCGGCCTCGGCGCTCGCTCGCGCGTCCAGCAGCAGGGAACGGGTGCGCCGTGCCAGCACGTCGTCCACCGTACGAGCCATTTCCCTTCGTGCCATCCACCGAACCTCTCCGGCACGAACGGAAAGATCGTCGTGTACGAGCTCCGGTCCGGTCTCGGTCGAACGAACGACCTGCTCCACGCCTTCGGCATCGGCACCATATATCGAGTACGCGGCATCGCGATCAACGGATGCTACCCACCCGTGAATGCGAAGGGAGTGCGTGCGGCACGGCTGGGCGGCGAGCCCCGCGAGCTCAGCCGCCTTATCGATCGTATCCTCGCCCATCCGGCGGTAGGTCGTCCACTTTCCTCCGGTAATGGTTATGAGTCCGCTATGCGATACGCACAGCACGTGATCTCGCGATATGGCAGCGGTCTCTTCATCATCCTCGGTACTGACCAGCGGCCGCAAGCCGGCAAACACGCTGAGCACGTCGGCTCGTCCGAGCGGCCGATCAAGATATCGATCCGCGTGCTCGACGAGAAACGTGACCTCATCTTCAAGTGCACGCGGCTCGAGGGTGACGTCGTCGAGCGGCGTATCCGTCGTCCCGATAATAACCCGTTCGTGCCACGGAACGGCAAAAAGGACGCGGCCGTCGTCCGTTTTCGGCAGCATGAGGGCGGAATCGCCCGGTAGAAACGATCGGTCGACGACGATATGCGCCCCCTGGCTCGGCTGAATCATCGGCTTTGCATCCGGCCGATCCATTCGCCGGATCGTGTCCCCGAAGACGCCTGTCGCATTGACGACCGCTCGTGCTGAAATCGTCCACTCGGATCCTGTCTCGAGGTCTGTCGCGACGACACCGGAGATCCGCCCGCCCTCTTTCTCGAGTGCATCTACGCGGACGTAGTTCAGCGCCACGCCGCCCTGTTCGACGGCCGTCTGTGCCAGATTCAGGGCAAGGCGCGCATCGTCGAACTGACCGTCCTGGTAGCGAACGCCTCCCCGAAGCCCCTTCGATCGTACGGTTGGAAGATGTTCTCTGGCGCCTCGAGCCGAAAGCACCCTGGAGCCCCCGAGTGAACGCTTCCCCGCCATCAGGTCGTACAGCTTCAAACCGGTCGCATAGAACGGCTTTTCCCACCACCGATAACAGGGGATGACGAAATTCAGATTCGTCGTAACGTGAGGCGCATTTTCGAGAAGCAATCCGCGCTCGTGAAGCGCTTCGTAGACGAGGGACAGATTGCCCTGCTGGAGATAGCGTACGCCTCCGTGGACGAGCTTCGTACTGCGGCTCGACGTACCCTTTCCGAAGTCGCTCTGCTCCAGAAGCAGCGTATCATATCCACGACTTGCCGCATCGACGGCCGCTCCGAGTCCGGTCGCTCCACCGCCAATGACGAGCACGTCCCACGGCCTTGAGCGATTCGTCACGACCGATACCAGCTCGTCGCGCTTGAAAGAGAGGGACTCCTTCACGATCCGACCTCCCACGATCCCGCGCGCTCGAGGGCCCGCGTCCACTGCGTCATGAGGTGGTCGGCGCGATTTCGGTCCATGGACGGCTCGAAGCGCCGGTCTTCTTTCCATTGCGCGGCAATCTCATCACGATCCGCCCAGAATCCCACGGCCAGACCTGCCAGATAGGCCGCGCCTAGCGCCGTCGTCTCGGAGACTTTTGGACGAATGACGGGCACCCCCAGCAGGTCCGCCTGAAACTGCATCAACAGATTATTGGCCGTTGCTCCACCGTCCACCCGTAGCTGAGCCAGGTCGAGTCCTGAATCGGCTTCCATCGCGCGGATGACGTCAACCGTTTGAAACGCGATGCCTTCGAGTGCGGCGCGCGCGATGTGCCCCGCATTCGTGCCGCGACTCAATCCGACGATGGCACCGCGTGCGTACGGGTCCCAGTGCGGCGCTCCGAGTCCCGTGAAGGCCGGCACGAAATAGACGCCCCCGTTGTCGTCGACGGAACGTGCAAGCGGTTCCACGTCCGACGATTTCTGGATGATGCCCAGCCCGTCGCGCAGCCACTGTACGACGGCCCCCGCGATGAAAATACTGCCTTCGAGCGCGTATTCCGTCGTGTCGCCGATCTTCCAGGCGATGGTCGTTACGAGATTGTTCTTGGACTGAACGGCTTCTTCGCCCGTCTGCATGAGCATGAAACAGCCGGTGCCGTATGTGTTTTTTACCATGCCCGGCCGGGTGCACACCTGTCCAAACAGCGCGGCCTGCTGATCTCCCGCAATGCCTGCGATCGGTACGCTGGCGGAGATCGCGTCTCCAGCAGTCTCGGCATACACTTCACTGGAGGATCGGACCTCGGGGAGCATGCTCCCCGGCACCTCGAGCAGATCGAGGAGTTCCTCGTCCCATTCGTTCCGATGAATGTTGTAAAGGAGTGTTCTCGATGCGTTCGTAACGTCCGTGACGTGCACGCGGCCATCCGTGAGCTTCCAGATGAGCCAGGAATCGACCGTGCCGAATGCCAGCTCGCCGCGGCGAGCCCGCTCGCGCGCGCCGTCTACGTTGTCGAGCATCCATCGCACCTTCGTGCCGGAAAAATAGGAATCGATGACCAAGCCCGTCTTCGAACGGATCAGATCTTCGTATCCGGCGTCGCGAAGCGAATCGCAGTATCCGGCCGTACGACGATCCTGCCAGACGATGGCGTTGTGAATCGGCCGGCCGGTCGTGCGGTCCCACACGATGGTCGTTTCACGTTGATTGGTAATGCCGATGGCCGCCACGTCGCGCGGACGGATCCCCGCCTTGGCGATTACCTCAGCGGCGACACCTGCCTGCGTCGACCAGATTTCATTGGGATCGTGCTCGACCCAGCCCGGCCTCGGAAAAATCTGCTTGAACTCTCGCTGCGATACCGCATGGATGTGCCCGCTGTGATCGAACAGGATGGCGCGAGAGCTCGTCGTCCCCTGATCCAGAGCCAGAATAAAGCGCTGATCACGCATAATAGGTGCCTCGAATTCAAACGGTCGCGTACGGCAAGATCGGTAATCGAACGTACTCGCGCATACCGTGTCCGTGACGCGGTGGAAATTCGAAGCTCAGTGACACCATCGATCGAGGTCAGCGACCGGTCGAGGCACGGCGATCCGTGGGATGGATGCCACGGCCGGGAACATCGAGCCTGAAACGCCGGGCCGTTATCCGTCGGACGCTGTGCGAAGCATCTGACGTACGGCCTTCAGCTCGTCGTCGTTGACCGTATGCCCCACTCCTTCGTAAATCCGAAGGTCCACGTCCCCGCCGAGCTCGCCCAGGACCCCGGCCGTCTTGTGGACGCGCTCGACCGGAACGTGCGCGTCGACGTCGGAGCAGCCCACGAAAACCGGCGTGTCCATCAGCGACCCCTGGTACTCGAAACCCTTGTCATCGGGAGGATCCGCATCCCTCCGTTGCACGTTGCCGATCAAACCACCGCTCAGCACGACCACGCCGCCGTACCGACGCGGATGTCGGGCGACAAACTCAGACGCCAGGCATGCACCCTGGGAAAACCCGATCAAGAAGATCCGGTGCTCGTCCACACCCTCGTCTCGCAGTGCGTCGATGGTAGACTGAATCGTCGCCAGGCCGTTTTCGATGCCCGGCTCATTCGCTTCGAGCGGAGCCAGAAAGCTGTTCGGATACCACGACCGCGTCGGAGCTTCCGGCGCACGGTAGTGAACGCCGGACACATCGATCGCCTCGGCCAGGTGCAGCATGCTGGATGCCGAGGCTCCGCGCCCGTGAATGAGTATCGCGCTTGCGCCCGCCTCATCGGCCGGCGGTCCATCTTGCAGTGTAGGCATCATCTAGTCAGGCGAAGGTAGGGTTTCCAACTGATTCTCAATGTGTGCCCGGCGCGGTTCCAGCCACGGCGGGATCTTCAGCGGCGCGCCGAGATCGTCGAGCGACTCGTCGCGCGTGAAGCCCGGCGCGTCCGTCGCGATCTCGAACAGAACGCCGCCCGGCTCTCGAAAATAGATGGGTTTAAAGTACTGTCTGTCTTTGACCGACGTAACCGGATACCCGTCGCATCGCCGTAGTACAGGTGATACGTGGTGGGGTCGTCAAAATTCACCGTCTTCTTAACGAGCCTCATCCCGAGGACCCGGGTGTAGAAGTCGAGATTTTCGGCGGGCGTCGATGCGCCCTCCCGCTTCTCCGCCGGTCCCGTTCAGATACAGCGTGCGGCAGAAGGTTAGTCGTCCGATCGAACGGCCTGCACGTTGAGTTCAATTTCGACATTCTCGCCGACCAGAAATCCGCCCGACTCGAGCACCGTGTTCCAGTTCACACCGAAATCTTTTCGGTTAATGACCGTCGACGCTTCGAATCCGACGCGGCTTCCTCCCCATGGATCCGTGCCTTCGCCAAGATACGTGCCTTCGAGCACGATGGCCTTCGTCACGCCGCGGATGGTCAGATCACCCTCCAGCTCGAACGTGTGAGCGTTTGCGTCTCGCGGGCCGGTACTCTTGAACGTGATGGTCTCGTGGTTCTGGGCATCCAGGAAATCGTTCGTGCGAAGATGTTCGTCACGCTTCTCCTCATCCGTCGAAATCGACGCCGCCTCGATGTCCACCTCAACCTCCAGCGAAGAGAGGGTGTCCGGCTGCAAACGGATCTGTCCGGAATAGCGCTCGAAACGACCGCGCACTTTCGAGAACCCCATGTGCCGTACCGTGAAACCGACTTCTGAATGGGCTGGATCGATGTCGTAGGTGGCAGTGCCTTCGAGAACCGCTGTCTGCTCCGTCATATGATTTCCTCCTATCGTTGAATTTGAACGTTCGTCGTTAGCATGCGGCCGTCGTCTTGCAAAGCGGGCACATCTCGGTACGCTCCCGACCGAAGTGCCTTACCGGCGCACGGAGCATACCAGACCATGATTTCTCTGCCCGTCGGCCGGCACATGTTATAATAGTTGTTTCAACAACTAATGTTCCCACACACTTATGTTAGAAAGGGGTGACAAAGCGAAAATGGGCCGCATGTTACATGTGTTCGTTTGATGAACCGTGCCCGCGCACGTACTTTCATCTTCCACATAACTCATGCACGAGCACTCGCGATATGGAGACGAATACGGACGAGAAGACGAAGTGGTGGGGCTCCTTTACGTTTGCACAGGATTTTGCCGGGAAGTGGTCGGTTGGCCCGAGCACCCTCTGGATTTACCGTTCCATGCATTCGTGGCATCTGGTGCACACCGAGTCTGAGGATTCGATGGACGATTCGGCCGCGATCGAAACGCCTCGACCTATCGGTGAGACGGACCTGTCGATGGAGGAGCTCCCGCCTGGCGCCACCGTAACGCGGTACAGCTTTCAGAAGACCGATTCACGGTGCACGCTCTCTCCGATGCTGGCGGATCGGGCCATCGTCGTCCGCCCCGACATCCCCCTTTTCATTCTCCCGGGAGAGGAGGTGACGCTCTACGTCAGTACGCCACTCTGGATGCGCATAGAGGTCGGTAAGGAGAGTCGCCTGCTCCAGGAAATCCCTTCTTACCGCCCCTCCGACACGTGGTTTGGATCGTCGACGGTGGAAGGAGAGCTGTGCTACGCCGTCCGGACGGCGGGACGCCTCCGTCTCGAAAACCTGCCCCGGCGATTACATCGCGCCATTACGCCCATTCAGGTCCGAAACGGCGGAACGGACGCCCTGCATATTGGACATATACAGGTCCCGGTCCAGTACCTCTCCCTCTTCGAGGGTGAAGGGTCCTACCTCTGGACGCAGGCGGTGACGCTCAGCCGCCAGGCCTCGGACGACCAGGCAACCGTACGATTCGACGAGGGAAGAATTCCAAGAGAGGTCGGCCAAACGCAGAAATTACGTGGCCCACGACTCGACATTCGCACGAATACCATTTTTCGCACCTTCAGCTCCCTCATTCATCGCACAACCGCAGCTGTTTAATGGATGCTCTCTGGTCGACCATCTCCTCGTTTCTAAGCAGCCCTCTGGCGCTCGACATCTTCTTTGCCCTCGTAAAGGTGATCGTCGGCGTGGTGGCCGCTCGCTACGGCAGCCGCGGACTCACTCGGATGTTTTCCGAACAGGCGTCGCGCCACCATGCCGCACTCCTGGAACGCGTCAGCTATTACGTCATCCTCGGCCTTTTCGTAGCCTCGGCACTGAACGATCTTAACGTCAACCTGAGCGTGCTTCTCGGGGCGGCAGGCATCCTGACCGTGGCGATCGGCTTCGCGTCGCAAACCAGTGCATCGAACATCATCAGCGGTCTCTTTCTACTCGGTGAGAAGCCTTTCGCCGTCGGAGACGTGATCCGCATTGGGACGACAACCGGTGAAGTCCTTTCCATCGACCTGCTCTCCGTAAAGCTGCGGACCTTTGACAACCTGTTCGTTCGCGTTCCAAACGAAACGATCATCAAGACGGAGATAACGAACAACTCGCGTTTCCCCATCCGCCGTTACGACATCCAGCTCGGCGTGGCCTACAAGGAAGACCTTGGGACGGTGCAGGAGGTGCTTATGCGCGTCGCCAGCAGCAATCCGCTGTGCCTCGAAGAACCGTCTCCGCTCTTCATCTTCACCGGTTTCGGTGATTCAGCGTTGACGTTCCAGTTCTCCGTCTGGGGTGCACGAGAAAATTTTCTACGCCTTCGCAACTCGATGCAGCTCGACATCAAGCAGGGGTTGGACGAGGCAGGCATCGAGATTCCGTTCCCGCATCGCACGCTCTACGCGGGGAGCGAGACCGATCCATTCCCCGTACGCATCGTATCGGATGCCGATGAGGAACCGGTTACCCGCGAGGGACCGTTCGCCTGACGTATCGATCGTTCATCCTTTGCGTAACCATCGCGTCGTGCGCAGACCCCAATCCGTTTTTGAATGGATCACCCTCGGCCTTCAGATTATTCTGGTTGCCGGGCTCATTCTATCGGCGGCCCGGCAGCAGTGGTTGAATGTGCTCCTGACGGGGGCCGTCATCGTGCTGACGGCGCTTCCCGCGTTGATGGAACGGCAGTTCAAGGTGACCATCCCGCCTGAATTCGAACTGCTCGCCATCCTGTTCGTCTTCGCCTCGCTCTTCCTGGGTGAAGTGCGTGAGTATTACGTGCGATTCTGGTGGTGGGATGCGCTGCTCCACACCGGCTCGGGCCTGCTTCTCGGACTCGTAGCCTTCCTGCTCGTCTATCTGCTCAATCAGCTCGAGCGTATAGATTTGCATTTGAAGCCGGGGTTTGTCGCCCTGTTCTCGTTCGGCTTCGCCATGGCCGTCGGATCCCTCTGGGAGATCTTCGAATTTGGGATGGACTCGTCCTTCGGACTCAACATGCAAAAGAGCGGGCTCAACGATACGATGTGGGATCTAATCGTCGACGCCCTCGGAGCGTTCGTCTTTTCCGTGACGGGTTATCTCTACATGAGCCGCGGCTGGGGCTCGCCCATCTTCCGGTCCGTCGAATCGTTCGTCCGATCGAATCCGGAGATCTTCGGAGGGGATGAAAATGCAAGCTGATGGAAGCCCTCCATCAGTCGCTCGCTGCGCTCGCTCGTGTCGAACCCCCGGGGTTCGAATGAGCTCGAAAAGCGAAGGGCGTCCACCGCGTCGGCGGTGCACGCCCATTACGTTGGCGGAGAGGGAGGGATTCGAACCCTCGATACGGGGGTACCGTATACTCCCTTAGCAGGGGAGCGCCTTCAGCCACTCGGCCACCTCTCCATTTTGCATGTCCTCGCGGAGCGCGCTTTCCGTGCTCGCATCCCGCATGATGTCGTCCACCGCCGTCTCTACAACGAACCCTCTACAGCGAACCTGGCGCGTCCCTCCGGCAGCGCAATTACGTACGCACGACACTCCGCCGGGTTCGACGGCCTCCTTACCCGCCCTCGAGCGCGTTGGCTCCCGAGACGATCTCTATGATCTCTGTCGTGATGGCCGACTGCCGCGCGCGGTTGTACCGCAGTTTGAGATCGCGCAAGAATTCCTCCGCGTTCGATGTAGCGTTATCCATCGCTACCATCCGCGCCCCCTGTTCCGAGGCATTGGATTCCAGCAGAACCCGATACATCTGATAATTGAGATACCGGGGAACGAGGCCCTGAAGGATCGTTTCGGCCGGCGGCTCGAACATCAGATCGATCTGCCGCCCGACGTCCAGCGTGATCCGCTGCTCGTTTTCATCGGCCATGACGGGGGTCAGAAACTGCTCGCGAGGAATCGGGAGAAAGGGCTCGACGATGCGATTCTGCGAGATCGTGTTCATGAACTCGTTGTAGACGACCTTGACCTCATCCCACGTACCGTCACGATATCCGTCGACCGCGCGCTGAACGATCCTCTGGGCGAGATCGACGTTCAGATCGTCGAACACACCCCGAAAGTCGCCGACCATCTGGTAATCGCGTTTCGCAAAATGCTCGTGGCCCTTCCGTCCAACCGCCAGGACGTAGAGGCTGCCGGATTCCCTGAGCGGTTCGACCTCGGCCATGGACCGTTCAGCCGCCTTGATGATATTCGAGTTGAACGCGCCGGCCAGCCCGCGATCGGCCGTGACGACGATATATAGTATCCCGTTCACGTCCTCCCTTTCTTCGAAGAGGTCGTGGGCCGTCGGATCCAGCTGATCCTTCAGCCTGCTGATCACTTCTGCGAGACGGTACGCATACGGACGCGCGCTGAACATTCGTTCCTGCGCGCGCCGCAGCTTGGCGGCCGCGACCATTTTCATGGCACGCGTGACCTGCTGCGTGTTGCGGACCGAGTCGATCCTGTTCCGAATGTCCCTAAGGTTGGCCATCTCGCTCGTTAGATCTCAGCCTAAACGGTTCTGTTTCTCCGGTCTTCCGCCGGAGTTGCGCTAATCCTGGTAGATGGTAGACAGATCATTCGCAACCTTCGCAAGCGCGTCGCGGTGGCCGTCCGTCAGTACGCCCTCGTCCCGGATCTCATCCAGCAGATTCTGATGCTGCATCCGCAACCGTTCCATATACTGCTGCTCAAACTCGCGGATCTTTTCGACCGGCACCTGATCGAGAAGACCCTCCGTCGCCGCAAAAACGATCGCGACCTGTTCCTCGACGGGCACCGGCTCGAATTCCCCCTGCTTCAAGATCTCTACGAGACGCTCGCCCCGCCGGAGCTGCCGCTGGGTAGCAGGATCGAGGTCCGATCCAAACTTCGAGAACGCGGCCAGCTCCCGATACTGCGCGAGGTCTATCCGGAGCGTACCGGCCACTTTCTTCATCGCCTTGATCTGGGCGGCGCCGCCCACCCGGGATACCGAGATACCCACGTTAATGGCGGGACGCACGCCGGCATTGAACAGATCGGCCTCGAGATAAATCTGTCCGTCCGTGATCGATATCACGTTAGTCGGAATGTAGGCGGACACGTCGCCCGCCTGCGTCTCGATGACCGGCAAGGCCGTCAGCGATCCGCCTCCCTTAAGTTTGTCTTTTAGCGATTCAGGCACGTCGTTCATCTGTTTGGCGACGGCCTCCGTGTTGTTGATCTTAGCGGCCCGTTCGAGGAGGCGGCTGTGGAGGTAAAAGACATCACCCGGATAGGCCTCGCGCCCGGGTGGGCGCCGAAGAAGCAACGACACCTCGCGATAGGCTACTGCCTGTTTCGACAGGTCGTCGAACACCACGAGCGCATGCCGGCCCGTGTCGCGGAAGTACTCGCCGATGCACGCACCGGCAAACGGAGCGATAAACTGCAGCGGCGCAGGCGTCGAAGCCGGCGCATTGACGATCACGGTGTAGTCCATGGCACCGTTCTCTTCCAACGACCGCTTCACCTGCGCAACCGTCGAGGCCTTCTGCCCGACCGCCACGTAGACGCAGTACACCGGCTTGTCCGTCTCGTGCGTAGATTTCTGGTTGATGATCGTGTCGGTGAGCACGGCCGTCTTCCCCGTCTGGCGATCGCCGATGACGAGCTCGCGCTGGCCTCGACCGATTGGGATCATCGAGTCGATAGCCTTAATACCCGTCTGAAGCGGCTCGCTGACCGGCTCGCGATAGATGACGCCCGGCGCCTTTCGTTCGAGAGGCATCTCGTATGTCTCGCCGGTGAGCGGCCCGAGTCCGTCTACCGGCACACCGAGCGGATCGATCACGCGACCCAGCATGGACTCCGAAACCTCGATCGACGCGATGCGCTTCGTCCGCCGTGCCTCATCCCCTTCCTTTACCGCGTCGACGTTACCAAACAGCACAACGCCGACGTTGTCCTCTTCGAGATTGAGCACCATCCCGGACGCACCGCTGTCCGGAAACGCGATCAGCTCGCCGGCCTGGACCTCTGAGAGCCCGTAGAGCCGGGCGATGCCGTCACCGACCTGGAGGACGGTACCGACTTCATACACATCGGTCTCCGCTTCGAAGCCTCCAAGCTCGCGCTTCAGTACCGCGGTTACTTCGTCTGGTCGAATCGAGGTTGCCATAACGCTTCAATAGCTAGTTTCTGGTCGGTCGTCACGCCATGCCGCCCGAACAGGGCGCTGCCGCGGCGGACCTAGTTCAATGATATTGTATCGACCTGCAGGCGGTCCTGCAGCATTTCGAGTTGATGCAGCACGCTTCCGTTGAAGACGGTATCGCCGAGGCGGACGACGAGGCCGCCGATAAGACCGGTGTCTGTTTCGACCTGAAGACGCACCTGTTTGCCCGTCAGCCGGCTCAGTGACGCGGCGAGATGATCGCGCTCCTCGTCGCTGAACGTTGCGGCCGTACGGGCGGTGGCCTCGATAATGCCGCGTTGTTCGTTGCGCAGATTCCGATAGGAAGAAGCGATCTCCAAAAAGACATCCTCTCGCTGCTTCTGAACGAGCATCTCGAGAAATTTCAGCGTCAGACCGTCGATATGCGTCGAAAACAGCGCGCGCACGACGTCCTGCTTCTTCTCCCTCGAGATAACGGGACTGTTGAAAAACCGAACGAGCTCGCCCGAGTCTTCCAGACTCGTCACGATCAGCTCGATATCTTCGTCGACGGCATCCGTCTTCGAGGTACGTTCAGCTTCCTCGTAAAGGGCTCGAGCGTATCTGCGGGCTACGACCATGGTTTTTTGGCGTGCGAATGATGTCGGACGGACGATACGGGGCCGGTCGGCACTCACGCCGGCCGGTCGACATCCGTCAACTCAGTTTTTGGGAAGACTATCGATAAACCGGTCTACGAGCCTGCGCTGTCGACCGGCGTCAAGGTTCTCTTGCAGGATTTTTTCGGCAGCCTGGATCGCGAGCGCTGCGACCTCGTCGCGCAACTCGTTCAGCGCACTCTGCTTCTCCCGTTCGATCTCCTTTTCGGCCTGCTCCTTCATACGCCGAATGTCGGCGCGCGTCTTCTCGATCTCTTCGGACCGGGCTCGGTCGGCCGCTTCGCGGGCCTCCCGGATGAGGCGTTGCGCTTCCTGCTCCGCCTCCCTGCGATCCTTTTCGTTCTGCGACTGAATCTGCCGGGCCTCCGCAAGCGCGCGCTCGGCCCGCTTGATGGACGAATCGATCGTTTCCTCACGTTCGCTCAATGCGCTCGTAATCGGCTTCCAGGCGTACCTGTACAGCAAGAGCAACAGAAGACCGAAAACGAGGGTCTTGTAAAAGATCAGCCCCGTGTTCGGCTCCAGCAGACTTTGGGCGAGAATGAATTCCATAGTCGAATCGATGTTAGCTAGGCTGCAACGCGAACGCGCGGCGCGGCCGGGCGACGAATCGAATACGTCACGTCAGACCGGCTGGACGCGCGAGCGCCTGCTCGCCGTAAACGATTACTTAAGAGCGAGCAGAATGCAGATGGCGAGTCCGAACAGCGCTACGCCCTCGATAAGAGCGGCAGCGATAATCATCGACGTTCGGATATCGCCGGCCGCTTCAGGCTGACGGGCGGATCCTTCCATCGCCGGTCCGGCGAGTCGTCCGATTCCGAGTCCGGCTCCAAGTGCCACGAGTCCGGCTCCAAGTCCGGCACCCAACCAAGCTAGTGCAGTTGCCTCCATTGTGGTTCTCCCTGTTTTTTATCTCGAGGATTCGAGTGCGTGATAGTTTATGCGATAAGGTATTTCCCTATCCGACGGGCACCGCCTCTCGACTGACCGTCGTTGCCGCCGCGACGTCTCCGTCATCCGAAAACGTCGGCGTGAGGTCGTGATACGGTTCGTCGTCGGCCGGAGTAGGCCCTTCATGCTCGTGATGCTCCTCCACGGCCATGCCGATAAACAGCGCGGACAACATGGTGAAGACATACGCCTGAATAAAGGCGACGAGCAATTTGACACACGATATAAAAAGCGTCAATGCAACGCTTATCGGTGCGATCGACGAAGCGACGGCTCCGCCGAAAAGCATGTTGATAGTAAAGATGAGCCCGATCAGGCTCAGGATCACGAGTGAACCCGCCATCATGTTCGCGAAAAGTCGTATCGCAAGCGCTGCGTGCTTCGTGAACAGGCCGACGAATTCGACCGGGATCAGGATAAATTTGATCAGGAACGGTACGCCCGGGGGCCAGAAGATATGTCTCCAATGATCCTTCGAGGCATGCACTTGCCCCAGGACGAAGGTAAAGGCGGCCAGTACCAGCGTGATGGAGATATTCGACGTCGCCGCGCCGGCGAAGGGCACGAGTCCCAGAATATTGCTGAACAGAATGAAGAAAAACGCCGTCAGCAGAAACGGTAGAAATGTCTCGTGCTTGTGCCTGATGTTCGGACGGGCAATCTCGTCGCGGACGAACACGACGGCGGATTCGAACATGTTCTGATAGATGCCGCGTGGTGCCGAATCTCTGCCCTGACCGTCCCGATACTGCCGAGCGAGCTTGACGAAAACAAACAGCGTGATGAGGGCCGCAAGAAGGCCGAATACGAGATGGCGGGTAATGGAAAAGTCGATCACGATGCTACCGGACGCCGGCCTAAGATCGCTGTAAAGATGTTCGTGGTGCGCGATCATCTCGGTGAGCGCCTCTTCGTCACGAACCGTCTCGACATGCCCGTCCTCGCCTTCATGCTCGAGCACATACGCTCCCGAATGCAGTGCGGCCTTCGTGGAACCGAACGCGTCGATGCCCCATCCGCCCGACTGTCGCTCTACCAGAAAAATGCGCGGTAGCTCGACCGAACCAAACGGTGCAAAATCGAGATAGACACCGTCTGCCGTGTGTCCGACCGTGTCCAGTTCGTCTCCATCAGCGGCGGCGTGGGCCGGATGCGTGAAAAATACACCGCACCCGATCAACAACAGGGCCAGAAAGGAGCGGCGAATCGTTCTAACGTTCACGACAGCAATAATTTGTACGAATCAAGGTTGTACGTATCGAACATCACACCACAGGTGGGGTGTCGGCGGCCTCGCGGGAATGAAAAACCCACACCTCGAGAACGAGCCCGACGATAAACATCACAAAAAAACTTCCCAGAAACGCCGTTGGCGCTACGGGAAGCAGCAACATCACAGCTACCAGCGCCGCCAGAGCAACAACGATACGCAACATCATCGCCGAAACGACGATCAGCAGCGCATTTCGCCCGCTACGCAGCGCACGTCTGTTCGAGAAGTAGCTGGCCACGAGGTACAGAAAGCCGAGCCCTATTCCTAATGCTATTCCCAGCCACAGACCGCTACCTGGCATACGTTGCTAACAAAATCAGCCGGTCTACTTGACGAGTTTAGCACGCTTCTTCACATGCGGCGTTAGAAACGCAAAGCTAAACACAAAGACTCGCGGGTAACGCCAATATGCAGTGAATTCAAATTGAAAGAATTGTGCGCCTCAGAGGTGTGAGATCCGCTCTCCCGATGCCTCGACGTCCGCGCCCTCACTCGGCCCGACGCCGTTTCGACGCCTCATCACTCTTACGAGCCGCACGAAGCAGCTGCCTAAAAAGGGAAAACATACCGACGAAGACCCCCGCGAGGGTACACCAGGGCAACGTTTCGAGCCAGATATCCAACACGTAGCCGATACCGGACCAGACGATCATCGTAAACCCGAGCTCCAGGCCCAGCGTCAGATACGGACCGGCCTCTTTCAAGGCGCTCTGCCGCTCCTCGTCCTGCCGCCCTTTACTCTGGGGCCCTTTACTGTGCCGTCCTTGACTGTACGGCCCCGTATCACCTGCGTCGTCACCCATCTGGCTCACGTAGCCTTATCAGAAACGGTGTCCTCGGTAGACTGCGCCTTCCGACGATCCGCAGAAAGTATTTCATCCGACCCCATCGATCGACTTCCCATCTGGCAGCGTCCGTCGAACACGGCACCTTCCTCAATGACCAGCCGTGCGGTTCGTATGTCGCCCTCGATCTCTGCCGAACTTTTCAGTACTACGCGCTCGGACACCTCGATCGTCCCCTCGATGCGTCCGGCCACATCCAGGTTGGATGCCCTGACCTCGCCCTCGATGACCCCCTCCTGGGCGACGATCACCTTGCCGGATATATCGATCTTTCCCATCACGCGCCCGCTGATCCGGATATCGCTTTCCGCAGTGATCGTGCCGTCGAAGGTGGTCCCTTCACCGATCATATTGATCTGATTCGGAGCCGCGGCGCTGGATTGCTTCGTCATGGATGCGTCCTCGTTACGTCCAAAAAGTGTCATTTTCACCTTCGGTCTTGCTTATGCGGGGCATCGGGTTCGCATACGCCGCGGTGATCGGTGCGACGTGCAACGATGAGCTGCATAATGTATCAACAGCCCTTTAAAGATTAACCAGAAAGGCCGCGGGATCCTGCGCCAGGCCATTGTGCCACAGCTCGAAGTGCAGATGCGGCCCCGTGGTAATCTCGCCGGAATTTCCGCTCTCGGCGATCGGCTCTCGTGAGCTGACGCGGTCACCGGTCCGTTTCAAGAGCCGTTGATTGTGTTTGTAAACGGACAGATAGCCTCCCGCGTGCTGAACGGCTAGAGCGTACCCTCCATCCTGCGTCCAGTCTGCCATCACCACGTACCCGTCGCCGATCGCGCGCACGGTCGTACCCGCCTCGACGGCGATGTCGATCGCATAATGCCCGGACCGGGCATCGAAGCCGCTCGTTACGAAGCCGTCAACGGGTGGCAGTGCCGGCAGCGCCACACCCGGCAGATATACCGACGCGGCGTTAGCCAACCGCATGGTTTCAGGTCCCCTGGCCACCAGACGATCGACAGACATTGCCGGCTGTTGATGATCCGACCAGTTCGTCGGCGGCTCCACCTGGACCGTCGTTCCGGCAGCGTCCGGCGCGCCACCGGATTCTGCGGGGGCGGCACCGGCCGCGTCCGCATCGACCTCGCCGAGCATGAGCTGACGCAGGTGCCCCATATATTCCTGCTGCGATTCGAGCGAATCCAGAAGGGCGGTGACGCGCAGCTCGTTGTACCGGACGTCCTGGCGCATTTCCGCGGATCCGTACCCCGGAATAAGCTCCTTAACCGGCGTCAACGCGACGATCGCCAGCAGGATGACAGAAAGCGCCGAGACTGCACCAGCAATCAGGAACAGGACATTTCGGGGAACGACCTTATAATGCCTCGGCTGATCCAACCCGTCGGCATCCATAACAATGAACGTCGACGGAGAGTCGACATCCCTGGTAAACTCCGACAAAAATGAAATCATTGCACAAAACGGCTCATCTGGGGAATCCACGACGCTCGGAGCGGAACCCAATGTACGCCGACAGCTTGAAAGTGTTTTTACAGAGGGCTAGTTTGCAAGGCTGGCCAAACCGGGATACGAGACCGATCGAGCCGGCGGCACACAGAGGAACGACACGCACAACACGCGCAACACAAACATATGCCCCAGAATAAGTCAGCAGCAAAGCGCGTCCGTCAGGATGCCGAACGGCGGGATCGCAACAGGCTCCAGAAAACCAGGATGCGGACGTTGGTGAAGAAGATTCGTGAATCCACGGACAAGAAGGAAGCGGAAGCCTTGCTTCCGAAGGTCAAGAAGACGCTCGACCGCCTCGCATCTAAGGGCATCATCCACAAGAATAAGGCGGCGAACTACAAGAGCCAGATCGAAAAGCACGTAAACGAATTGTAAGGTTTCGCGCTGCGCCCCGGATAGCTCGCGCGCTAGATCGCCGGGGTGACGCCCGCCTCATCGTACCCGGGCAGTGGGTTCCCTCCACGGTAGTGGCGTGCTTCGGTGCAAATCACCCACGGCCGGAGTGCTATACTTTACGGACCGCATCCGCAATTCGCGGAGAGGCCGCGGGCCTGCTTGGGGAATCCCCACGTCGATGGAAACGAAGTGCACGGTTCGACGCGGCGGCCTCCTCCCATACGGAAATCTCCTCCCCCATTTGCTTCTGTCGCGTTAATCTCTCCCACCGGCACAGCACCTCCTCACGCGTCTACGGCGTACGCCATTTCACATCGTCGAACACGCTCTGCATACCCTTTCCCACAATGTGCATATGCGAATCATATGGGACATGCCATTCGCCCCACCATTTCCCGCCTATCGACTCGTAATAAAGGTGTAATTGAGAGTGCTTTGTAGACGCAGCAACGTACTCGGGGGGAACACGCCGGGGCTGCTTATAGGTTGAACGGATTGATAAGCGGCGTGATCACGTTGATCGCGATCCTATTAGCGGAGACAAAGTTTTCGTGCTTTTCTCGCCGCCTCTAAAGGAAGAGCACACACTGATTGTGTCGGAGGTTACGAGCATGGGTTGTCCCGTTTCTCCCATACTTCTTTTAGGTACAAAGGGATGTACGAGTGTATCCGGTATTGCCTCCGCAGCTAGGCAGTACGCTGCGCAGGCCGGAGTAAAATCGTTCGGAGACGCATCAATCGGTCGCTTTTGGCCTGGATCTACTGCGACGCTTGCCTACATAAACTGTTACGCACCGCCGACTGGTTGCATACCGTGAGATTATTCGCTCGGGATCTTTACATCGAACGCCGTGTTCGTTCCCCCAGAATGTGGTACATTAACGTACCAAATGTTGTGTGTTACATGACGCGCTTTACGTGTGGCGTAGATTACGTACCGTCCTGATCAGACGAGCGCAATGAAGCTAAGATTGTCGGACGAGCGATCGGAGACACGACGTGAATCGAAAGGAATTTGTAATTGGATGGCGCCACCTCTTATTGTTGCTGGATACTGAGAGGACATATCTTCACTACCAGTAAATGAGCCCGATCCGATTTTCACATTTGAAATAGACCAGTGCCTGCAAGTAGCCAGAAACGTCACCCATATTTAGGCACCCCGCCTCCTTTTAGAAAAATATGAGTTCCTCACCCTTTACACGAAACTATAAAGACCCATACGCCATGCTATCAACGACATACAAACACTTATCTTTTACGAAGATCTTCTCGGCCTTATTGGTCGGTGTCTTCACGTTTCTACTCATCCCGGAGTCCAGCGCGCAGAACCTGCGTCCCGATGAGACTTTCTTCCTGAAGCCTCGCGTGGGTGTAGCCTGGCACCTCGGTGATACGGAGCAGTCACCCTTCAACTTCAACATGGACAACTGGAAGGTCGACGATACGCCGGCCCCGCTGTCCGCCGGAATCGAACTGGGCTATCAGTACAATCAGCGCTCGAGCATCAGCCTCGGATATCAGTTCAACAACCACCCGCTCGCCAGATTTTACGGTGACGGTGTACCCCCAGGTCTGTCCGATCCTGAAGGTTTCTATCACAGCGGTCAGCTTCTGTTTCGATTTGCCACACCGGCCCGTGTTGCACCGTTTGTAGCCGCCGGCGCGCACGTAACGGTTGGTCAGCACGACCAGACGAGCACGACGTTCGGACCGGCTCTCGGATTGGGTCTGGATATCGTGCTGAGCGATCGCACGTCCCTCGTCGTCGAAAACCTGGCGAATCTGACGTTCGCTGATGATGGCTTCGACACGTTCGAGGATACGCCGATCACGGGCGACAGCTTTCTGCCGTTCGACATCATGAATTCGCTTACGCTTGGATTGAAGTTCAACTTCAAGAGCGCCTTTACGCCGGCTGAGATCCTGTCGCTCGATTGCCCTTCGACGACGCTTGATACCGGCGAAGCCGGTACATTTACGGCCTCCGTCAATGCAGATGCGACCCAGCCGGTCGCGATCAGCTGGGATTTCGGTGACGGAGCTACGGCCACGGGCATGACGGCCTCGCACAGCTATTCGTCCGGCGGTACGTATACGGTTACCGCTACGGCCAACAACGGCCGGGCGACGGATACGTCTACGTGCTCCGTAACGGTCCGCGAGCCGGTACCGGCGAGCATTATAGGCATCGAAGCCAGCCAGACACGCTTTGAGGTCTGCGGCCCGGTCGAGATTGACTTCACGTCAAACGTCGACGGTGACGAGCCGGTTGAGTACAGCTGGAACTTCGGTGACGGATCGACGGGCACCGGTGAGAATCCTTCTCACACGTACACGGAGCCGGGAACGTATACCGTCACGCTGACGGCCACGAACTCAGCCGGCAGCGATACGCGATCCATCACGATCGTCGCAGAGCAGTGCATCGCGCAGATCTGCTACGACATCACGGAGATGAACTCGGCGTACTTCGACCGCAACTCGAGCACGTTGACGAGTGAAGGCCGTTCGGCACTGGCCGAGAACGTCGACATCTTCGAGCAGTGCCCGAACCTTTCGGGGCAGATCGTCGGCTATGCCGCTCCGGGTGAGCGCAATGCACAGCAGCTCTCCGCGGATCGCGCACGGGCTGCCGAGCAGTACTACGTCAACAACGGGCTGGCTGCCAGCCGCTTCCAGACCGAAGGCCGCGGCGTACTGCCCGGCACGACGAAGAAGGAAGGTGCCAACCAGGCACGACGCGTAGACACGATTCCTGTCCAGTCAGGCGACATGTAATCGGCTTAGCGCAAGGCTAATCAAAAAAGCGGGCCCGCCAAATTGGCGGGCCCGCTTTTTTTGTGTTTTGCGGCAGTTGAGGGGTCCGACGATACCACGGTTACGGAACGACTACCAACCCACCCCGCTCGACGCGGTAGATCTGGCGCGTTCCCAGGATCGCTCCGACCGGCGTCGTAACCAGCACAGCGTACACGGCGTGGGCAGCCGGATATATGCGCAGCTTCTCGTCACGCGTCTTGGCGAGCGGATCCGCACCCATGTTGGGATCGTCTCCCTCCGCCGCCGCACGGACACCACCAGCCACCGCGCCGGCAATCGCACCAACGAGTAGTCCGCGCAGCGCCCCCGACTCCGTCTTGACCACGCTGATTTCGGCGACGTCACCCGTCGATATCGCCACGAGCGTGTTCGCTTCTCGATCCAGCCAGCTGAGCGAGTCTGCATCGACCTGTACGCCGACGACGTTCATCTCCGACCCGTCCAGGAGACGGACGCGCACGACCTTACCCTTCACGGCTCGATTGAGCTGGTTGAAGGAGGCATCGCCGCCGTGCGTCTCGACCGTTTGGACGGACGCACATCCCGAACATGCCAGGAGAATGAAACCGGCACTTAAAATTCTACCCAATACCCGTATCGACATGACGTATGCGCTGATCGGTTCTTACGTATGTGGAAAATTCTACCCGCGTCGCTTCACGTTCTCTCACGAAGCTGCGGCCCGTGATGACGGCTCTCTGCACCGTTTCGACAGGAGATGACGGCACACTTCCTCCCGTGGTTTTCGCCGGGAGCCGTTCCTTCACCACGGAATCTATGTCAAAACACGTGCCGCGGCATGGATCGGCTCGCATGCGTCGGGAGGAAGGGACGGGGCCCGACGACACGTAAGGGGCAGGTACGCTGAACTGAAGGGACGCGCCGCCTGAGGTGGAAGGGACGCGCCGCCTGAGGTGGAAGGGACGCGCCGCCTGGAGTGGACCGCCCGCTTCGGATGACTGCTATGCACCAAGAATCAATGCCCATTGGACAGCCGTTCATATATGCTGATAATTCCAACAGGCTGTGCCTCAGATGTCCACATCCACTTCATCCGAAGAGCTTACCCGAGCGCTCAAGCAGCGAGCCATCGAGTTGGGCTTCGATGCCTGCGGCGCATCGAAGGCCGTTCGGCTCGACGAGCAGGCGCAGCGCCTGGAGGAGTGGCTGTTACAGGGGCGGCACGCCAGTATGGGATGGATGGATAACCACTTCGAGAAGCGCGTCGATCCCCGCCGTCTCGTCGAAGGCGCCCGCAGCGTCGTATCCGTGCTACAATCTTATTACCAGCCTCAGGAGCCTCCCACCGACCCGCATATTGGGCGCATCAGCCGGTACGCCTGGGGAGATGACTATCACTACGTAATGAAGGAGAAGCTCTATGCCCTGTTCGATTGGTTGGACGAGGCGGCAGGCGGCATAGAGGGGCGGGTGTTTGTCGACTCTGCGCCGGTGCTGGACAAAGTATGGGCCCAGCGGAGTGGACTGGGATGGATCGGCAAGCACACCAATCTCATCAACCGATCGCTCGGATCGTACTTCTTCATCGGTGAGCTGATCGTCGACGTACCGTTCGAATACGACCGCTCGACGGGCGACTTTTGCGGATCCTGCACCCGGTGCATCGATGCCTGTCCGACCGATGCGATTTACCAACCGTATGTCGTGGATTCCAACCGCTGCATATCGTACTGGACGATCGAACACCGGGGCGACGACATTCCCGAGGACATCCAGCCTGATTTCGACAACTGGGTCTTCGGATGCGACATCTGTCAGGACGTGTGCCCCTGGAATAAATTCAAGAAACCTACGACGGAAGAGCGGTACGCGCCCCGGCCGGGTACGACGAACACGCCGCTCGTGGAGTGGGAGGAAATGGATCTCGAAACGTTTCGAGATCGCTTCCAAAAGAGCCCGATCAAGCGGACAAAACACGATGGGTTCCAACGAAACGTGCGGGTCGCGCAGCGGAACGCGGATACATAGCCCGCGGGTCGCACAGTGAAACGCGGATGGGCAGCCCGCCGGTCGCACGGATGCGGCCGGGCCTCACATCCGGCCTCACATCTGGTGGCCTGTCTCACAGCT
This sequence comes from Rhodothermales bacterium, assembly GCA_040904565.1. Lineage (GTDB taxonomy): Bacteria > Bacteroidota > Rhodothermia > Rhodothermales > VXPQ01 > JBBDTI01. The sequence goes on along the minus strand of JBBDTI010000045.1, from coordinate 8,138 downwards.
CATATCGCACCGGCTGAGTCGCGTCCTGCGCCGCATTCGCGTCAGGCAGCTTGATACGGAACGTCGAACCTTCGCCTTTCTCACTCTCGACCTCGATGCGCCCGTCCATCAGGTCGAGCAGCCGCTTGACGAGCGATAGGCCGAGCCCCGATCCTTCAAACTTCCGGTTCAAGCGGCTGTCTTCCTGAACGAAGGGTTCGAAGAGGCTCGACAGATGTTCTTTCGCGATGCCGACGCCCGTATCGGCCACCTCGACGACGACCCACCCGGTTTCGAGCTCCGTGTGCACCGACACGCTCCCTTCCTGCGTGAACTTGACGGCATTCGACAGCAAATTGTCGAGCACCTGTTCCAACCGCTGTGCGTCGACAACGACCATGGGATCGGCGTCGACCAGATCGACCCGGAAGTCGACCCCTTTGCGTGATAGCGGAACGGCAACCTTGCTCGTCGATCGCATGACCAGCTCGTGCACGGGCACGTCGCGCCGATTCAATTCAATGGAGCCCACTTCGAGATTCGAAAGATCGAAGAGATCGTTTACGAGCGTCAGAAGCCGTTTTGAATTGTCCCGGATCGCCTCCAGAAACTCAATAACCTGGGAGGGGAGTTCGACGCCCCGGTCCTCGAGCTCGGCCAGCTCGCGGGTGAGCAGTTCGGCGAAGCCGTTCACGGCACCCATCGGAGTACGGATCTCATGGCTCATCGTCGCAATGAAGGCGCTCTTGAGCCGGTTGGCGGATTCCGCCTGCCGTCTGGCGTCCGTCAGGACTTCCTCGGCCGCCTTCTGCTCCGTAACGTCGGCGAGAATGCCGCTCACGATCACGTCGCCCATGCCATCCGTTTCGGGCGTAGCCTGCTCCTGCAGCCATCGGACGGAGCCGTCGGCATGTCGGATGCGATAGCTTACACGGCTCTCCCGACCGTCTCGCAGCACCTCGTCGTGGCGATCCACCATCCGCTGATCCTCGTCGTGTACGACGCGCTCCGACCACCGGGCAGGTGGACCGTCACGGCTGATGATTTCGTCCGACGTGTAGCCGGTAAGTGATTCGATCTGCGAGGTAAGAAATAGATACCGCCGCTCCCCGTCCTCGTCGAACGTATAGGTGAAGAGGCAGTCCTCGATCGTAGCCGTGATGTGCCGAAAACGGCTTCCAGCCAGCATCCAGGACCAGAGCGTCTCGAACAGGCGAACGAGCTGTTCGACGAGGTGCCGCTCCGTTTCACGCCAGGTGAGACGCGCCCCGTCCGTGGTGACGTCCACCCGTTCGAGGACGACGAAACCACCGAGCCTCGATTCATCAAAAAACGGGGTCCAGATGCTTTCATACGCACCGGTGAGCTGCAGAAGTGGGTGGAGGTCGACATTCGGCTGCGCGTTGTCGACGTGCAGACTGCCCCGCTCTGCAATCAAATGTTTGAGAACCGGCTCCTCGTGATGGAGGATGACGACCGGATCGGGCTCGTCTACGCCCTGCCGCCGCCACTGTGCTCGGTGGCTGCAGCAGTCGTCAGCCGCATTATTCGTAAGGATCAAGACGCGATCCGCTGCGGTGCTTTCTCCGAGTATCGCCGCGGCCTGGTCAAGAAACGCCTGCTGGCCTTCGTCGGATAGCGCGGCCTTTCGGAGCTCGGATTCGGCGGAGGCATAACGACTCCGAAGCGCGAGCTCCTCCTTTCTTCGCCGCTCGTCCGTGCGATCTTCGACCATCACGACGCCGCCGACGATGCCGCCCTCCGGATGGAAGATGGGTGAACCGTGTAGAAGCAGATGCTGAACTCCGCCCTTCCGCCTGCGATACACCGCCGTCTCGCCGTGGAACGGTTCCCCCTCCGAGATCAGGCTGCCGACGAGCACCCTGGATCGCGCATCGAGGGCATCGATGTCGGAAACGGACCGTCCGATCCACGCGTCCTCCACATTCTCGCCGATAATCTGACGAAACTGGTGGTTCTCGAACGTAACCGTGCCGGCCGCATCGAGATGCAGCATACCGACCGGACTCTGCTCCAGAAAGATGCGATACAGGGCCTCACTCTGGAAGAGCGCCTCTTCGACCTCGCTCCGCTCCGTTACGTCGAAGGCCACGCACTCTACGATCGGCGTAGTACGCGACGACGGTGAAAAGAGGTGAAGTTCCGCGCGGCGAGGGCCTCGGTGTCTGGTTAAAAATCGAACGGCCATCGAGACGTGCTCCCCCTCGCCCGCTCGGCGGAGACCGTCCGTCAGCTTCCATCGGTCTTCGGGATGGATGGCATCCGTCCAGAACGCACGCCCTTCTATCTCCTCCGCCTCGTATCCGGTCACGGCCGCCGCCTCGGCATTCGCATAGGTTACGGTCCCGTCGGCCCGAAGCAGGGTCACACAAACCGGCATATTCTCGATTAGAGACCGAAAGCTGGACCCATCGGCTCCTTCGTACGTACCGGAATCGACGAGCAGCCATCCTCCGACAGGCTCGTGTCGAACGCCCAGGACGGCCGGGCCACCCGCGGCAATCGGCACCACGCGCAGTTCCCCGGGCTCCAGTTCGCTCAACCCGATTCGAAGCACGTTCGGGAGCCTGGACCCTTCCGTCCAGCCCCAGGTACGGCGACCTGATGCGTTGATAGCGCGCACGGTGCCGTCAGGCCCGATTTCCGCGATCGATAACGTGAGGCTGTCCGTCGCGCCGAACGCGCGTACGGAAGCTTCACTCAGGGGGTCCGTCCATTCAGGATACGCCATCGAGCGTCGTCCCAATTTGAGATATCATCGTCCACATCCTACAGATCCGCAAATACGACGCCAAAACCACGGAGTCCGCGAAAAAACGGGATGTCGACGGCGACCTTATGAGCCCGGATCGGCGTGCTCAGCAGCGTTCTCTCTGGGCACGACGATAGCAAGCCACGCGGCGCCGCAGAGCGCCTGCAGCGTTCCGAAGACGACGAAAGCACGTTGCAGATCGAACAACGAGGTCTCCAGCAGCACGCTCGCGACGAAGATCGAAACCGAATCCGCGAGCATCACGAACAGCCATTCGGCCGCGAAGACGCGTCCGCGGACGCGGTCGACGGTGCGCTTCTGAAGCATGACGGTCGCCAGCACCCAGTTGGCGCCGCTCGCCGCGTGGGCGACGAGCACCAGGCCCGCTACCAGATACGTCCACGGCACGAGTCCGATCGCCGCGTACATCACGCCGCTTATCAGCACGCACGAGCCGATCACGGTGGGCCACAGGGTGCGGTCGACGAACAGCCAGCGCGCCAGCACCGGGCCGACACCCGTACCGAGCCCGCGCGTGGCGAACAGGATCCCAATGCCGATCGCGGTGGCCTGTGGACTCAGCGCTTCACCGAGCAGGGTGAGCATGAATACGAGTCCGCCGCCGGCAGCGGCCCAGGTCGCCTTCGCGAGGGCGATGCGGCCGATGCGTGGGTGGGTGACGAGATGCCGGAAGCCTTCGCGGATATCCCGCGCCGCGGCCCGTACGAACCCCGACGGCGGCGCTTCCTCGGTCTCCTGAGGTATGACCGTCCGGTAGATGAAATAGGCCGACACCAGGTACGTCATGCTGTCGATGATGAAGACGGCCTCCACGCCCAGCCACTGCGTCGCGAATCCGCCGAGCGCCGCGCCGGCGGCGAGCATGACGCTCCAGGTGGCGGACATGATCGTATTGGCCGTCAGCAGCTCGCGGGGCGTCGTGATATTAGGCAGCGAGCTGCTCTTCGCCGGCTCAAAGACGGAGCCGATCACGACCTGCATCGTCGTGAGCACGTAGACCAGGTATACGTCCCCGGCGTCCTTCACCAGGAGGAGACCGAGCACGACCACGGCTCGGAGCAGGTCTGAGACGATCATCAGCCGCCTGCGATTGAAGCGGTCGACGATGAGTCCGGCTACCGGCGACGCTACGGCCGATGGCAGCATCTTCGTAATGAAGACGGCCCCGAGCGCAAACGGCGACCCCGTCAGCTCGGCGACGAGCGTGTAGAGCGCAATCGTGTTGAACCAGTCGCCCAGGAGTGAGATGAGATTCCCCAGCCAGAGGCGCCGGAAATGTACGTTCTCCCGGACGAGCTCCCGGTAGCCCGCGGGCTCGTCTACGTCGACGTCGTGACGGGTCGATCTGCGAGCTTCCAAGAGACGATCTCCCGTCTACTCTTCGTCGACAACGCGCTCGCCCGGCTCCGCCTTCTCGCGAATGGATTCCGGACGCAAAAGCGGGAATAGGATGACGTCGCGAATCGAATCCTGGCCTGTCATCAGCATCGTCAGGCGATCGATGCCGATGCCGAGTCCGGCAGCCGGAGGCATGCCGTATTCGAGCGCACGGATGAAATCTTCATCGAGCTGCATCGCCTCGTCATCGCCCTCCGCACGCAGCCGGGCCTGCTCTTCGAACCGGGCTCGCTGGTCGTCGGGGTCGTTCAATTCACTGAACGCGTTGCAAATCTCCTTGGCGTTGCAGATCAGTTCAAATCGCTCGACGATGCCCTCTTTCTCGCGATGGCGTTTGGCAAGCGGACTGAGTTCGATGGGATAGTCGGTAATGAAGGTCGGCTGAATCAGCTTCGGCTCTACCCTCTCACCGAAGATTTCATCGATGAGCTTACCCTTGCCCATACTGTCGTCCACATCCACGCCCAGCTTACGCGCGACGGCTTTGAGCTCGTCCCGGTCGAGTCCCTCGAGCTGTTCTCCCGTAGCTTCCTCGATCGCATCGAACAGGGGCACGCGCCGCCACGGTCTCCGGAACGAGATCGTGCGGTCTCCCACCTCCACTTCGGGCACACCGTGGAGCTCCGTCGCAATGTGCTCGATCAGCTCCTCGACGAGATCCATCATCCACCGGTAGTCCTTAAACGCGACGTAGAGCTCCATCATCGTGAACTCCGGGTTGTGGAACCGGCTGAGGCCTTCATTCCGGAAGTCCTTCGATATCTCGTACACGCCCGTGAAACCGCCCACGAGCAGCCGCTTCAGATACAGCTCGTCGGCAATGCGCAGATACAGCTTCATGTCCAGCGCATTGTGGTGCGTGGTAAACGGCCGCGCCGACGCGCCCCCATAGACGGGCTGGAGCACGGGCGTTTCGACCTCAACGTAATCCCTTTCGTCCAGGAACCGCCGCATCGTCGAAATCAGTCGCGCGCGCTGCCGGAAAACCTCACGCACGTCGGGATTGACGACGAGATCGACGTAGCGCCGGCGGTACCGGAATTCCTTGTCCGTGACCTCATTGTAAACTTCCTCGTCGGTTTCCTTGACGACGGGAAGCGGTCGCAACGATTTGGCGAGAACGCCGATCTCTTCCGCATGGATGCTGATCTCGCCCATACGCGTCCGAAACACGAACCCGCGGACCCCGACGATATCCCCGATGTCGAGGAGGCGTTTGAACACCTTGTTGTAGAACCCCTCGGGGAGGTCGTCGCGACGAACGTAGATCTGTATCGTCCCGGATTCGTCCTGCAGGTCGAAGAAAGCGGCCTTCCCCATTACACGCACCGACATGATGCGACCGGCTACGGACACGTCATACTGCTGACGGGGGGGACGATCCTTACCGGGTTGGTGGAGGTTTTCGTCAAATGTCTTGAGAATGTGCGTCGCGTTGTCGTCGACGTCCCAGGAATGCGGATACGGGTCGATGCCCTCCTCCCGTATCGCCGCCAGCTCTTCGCGGCGTCGAAGCTCCTGGTCGCTCAGCTCTCTCGGCATCTGTCGGTCCTGTGTTGTAGGTCGGATGATGAAGGTTCGGGCGGGTAAAAAAAAGACGCAGCGATCGGGCTGCGTCGATTTCATCCATCCTGTGAATGCCCCTGCCTTCGCGGCAGTTCCGAGCAGCCAGGTACACCTATTCGACGTAGTCGGGCAGCGGCCGCACCGTCATGGGGATCGACTCGAAGGGTCGGTCGATGAGCTGCGGATCGACCTGGCGACCCGTCGACCTCGGCGTATCCGCGGCAGCGAGCGAATCGACGACGTCCATACCCTCGACGACTTCGCCGAACACGGTATACTGTCCGTCTAGATTCGGTGCTCCACCGATATCTCGATACACGGCGCGCGCCGTATCGGAAAACGCAAATTCCACGTCGCCCGTCATCTGGCGGATCTGCTGCTCGACGCGGTCCAGCGTGAGATCGTCAAACGTCCGGCCCTGCACGATGTAGAACTGACTCCCGTTCGAGCCGCGTTCGGGATTCACTGCATCGCCCGTCCGTGCCGCAGCGATCGCACCCCGCTTGTGGATGAGGTGAGGGACGATTTCGGCATCGATGGTGTAGCCCAGATCGCCGGCACCGTCGTTATAGGGGTCGTCGTCCAGTGAATTCGGATCACCGCCCTGAATCATGAATCCCCGGATGACCCGATGAAAGGTCGTGCCGTCGTAGAAGCCTTCTTCTAAGAGGCGCCTGAAGTTGTCGCGATGAAGGGGCGTCTCATCGTACAGCTTGATGACGAATCGCCCCTGCGGCGTGTCCACCTCAAAATAAAGCGCCGGGTCGACGCCCTGTGACGTAAGAGCCAAAAACAGCAGCGAGACCGTAAGGATGAGGTAATGCATCGTGCGTTCTCGCGAACGTTGAAGGGTGAATCGTATCGGTCGAAGGGCGTTCACACATCTGCCGAAACGATATGCTACAAGACGTCGCTGAAGTAGCGGACGATCCCGAGCTTCAGCAATTTTTCTTGCCGATCGACGGAAAGTTGGGGAATGGAGGGCACGGCGCGCTCCCAGATCCACGAGCCGTCCTCGTCCAGACCAATCCGCTCGTAGAGACCGAGCGTCTCGAAGGCGCAGTAGGTGCCCTCCATGATGGTATCCTGTTTCGCCTCTTTCTCCATCTCCGGCTCGTAGCCTCGTCCGGCAGACTGGATCCCTATCAGAAACAGGACAGCTTCAATGCTGGCGTCACGGTCGAACTTCCGCTCCACCCACGCTTCAACGTGAGCCCACTGCCCTTCCAGCTCGGCGTCGTCGAACTGAAGAAGCCGCTCGATCAGATCTGCCATCAGCCGCCTATGATATCCATGCGTCTGCTTCGACGAGCAGTTCGTGATGCTGCTTCCGAAGCAGGCGCACGACGACCGAACTCAGGCGGCGCGCCGGACTTCCTTTCGGCTGCCCGGACGCCAGCGAAAGGAGGCGATCCGTACCGTCTTCGATAGATTGAATGGTTTCGGTAAGCGCAAACCACCAGGAGTTGTCCCCTTCCTCGCGAACCGACGCATCGGGCGCCATATTGAGAATGTGCTCCCCCTGCGCATCCAGAGCGTCCGAAATGGCCGCCGCCGTCTCCTCGGCAGAATGAATCATCGAACAGAGCTTCTCACCCTGAGCCAGCGAAATGGCCTCGACGACCGCCCTTTTCTCCGCCGACCAAACGCTATGGAGCGTCTGCAGCGCAGCCACGGCCACCGACTGAAACGCCACGCCGTTCTCAAGATTGCCAATCAGGGCACGTACTTCTTCGGCATGCGGACACACATACGCGCCGTCGCCATCGGTTTCTCGCTCTTCCGTTACGGAAGAACTCCACAATTTAGCCTTGTAATCCAGTTTTCCTGGTGTCTGCCGCCTCTGTGCTAACGGTTTGAACAAAAATCGCGATGTATATCTATTGATGCCTTCATTCATACAGGCACATTTGATCGTTCTACTTGCCAATTCGCGCTCGAAAACAGCAGCAGAACCATCAGGTTCCACGGCTAAAGCGCTTGACCTATCCCGCCGAGCAGCAGTTCACGCCATCTCTGCAAGATCTTCGGCAACCGGTAACGGATGCCCTTTTCGAGTGTTTCTTCACCCCAGGACGCCGCAAATTACGGTCCCAACTACGTAAAGGAACCATGAAGAGCTGCGAAATGCGGCTGATCCTGGGCAGCGGCGGTGTTGACAATTGCTCATACGCCAGTCGTCAACCTTCAGAACGCATGCCATTTCGGCACCTTCGTCTCTGAACGAGACGATGAACGAGACCGCGAGCCGGCGTATCCGTCTACGATGACGTACCCGAACTACTGGATGAGGGGAGGCCCGGACCTGATAACGAACAGCGCCTGATAGTAGACGGCTTCTGGCGCCCGATTATTCTGAGCCGTTTCTGGACGCGGCACCGTGGTGGGCCCTACTGGATTT
>JBBDTI010000044.1:0-37917 GCA_040904565.1 Rhodothermales bacterium | reverse complement strand
GACATGCTGTTTCAGGCGAAGCTGGTTGACTACTACGTCGGACGCCTGGATCCGATGCAGCCGTTGCTGCGGTAGCTGCCCGGACGCGAAACGACGCTATCTCTATCACTATCTCATTCGGTTGGACGGTATGGCCGAGAAATCAAATGCGACGAAACGCCTGTTCTGGATACTGGGAGGTCTTCTCATCCTGCTGGTCATTCTTGGGGTCGTCGGACGCTTCACGGGGATTTTGGGCGGCGGCGGTGACGCGACGGCGGTCGAGACGGCAGAGGCCGACATTCGTACGATTACGCAGGTCGTCACGGCGTCCGGAAAAGTGCAGCCCGAGACGGAGGTCATCATCAGTCCGGATGTCTCCGGTGAGATTATCGACCTTCCGGTGCGGGAGGGTGATCACGTCACGCGGGGCGTGCTGCTCGCCCGCATCAAGCCCGATTTCTATCTCACGCAAGTCGAACAGGCCGAGGCGGGTGTGCTGCAGTCGCGGGCCAATATGGCGCAGCGTCAGGCCGATCTGTTGAAAGCAGAGGCCGACCTGAGACGGCAGCGCGACTTGTTCGCCAAGAATGCGATCTCGCAGAGCGCATTGGAAGATGCCGAGACGCAGCATGAAGTCGCCAAGGCGGTGCTCGACGCCGCGCGGTACGCCGTCCAGAGTGCGGAGGCGCGTCTGCGTGAAGCGGAGGAGCAGGTGAGCAAGACGGCAATTTACAGCCCGATGGACGGAACGATTAGCAAGCTGGACGTGGAGCTCGGCGAACGCGTCGTCGGAACGAGCCAGATGGCAGGAACCGAGATGATGCGAGTTGCCCGTCTCGATCAGATGGAAGTCGAAGTCGAAGTCAACGAGAACGAGATCGTCCACGTCGCTCTCGGCGACACGGCCGCCATCGAGGTGGATGCGTACCCGGACAGGGTGTTTCGCGGAACCGTGACGGAGATCGCGAACTCGGCCCGCACGACGGCTGCGGGCACGCAGGAGCAGGTCACGGAGTTTCCGGTAAAAGTCCGCATCCTGGATCCTCACAATGCCGATTCGGCATCATTCGATAGCCAGACCTTCACGAGCGGCGAAATGCCGATGCCGGATGCAGATGTGGCGCGTTTGCGACCGGGGATGAGTGGGACGGTGGACGTCTTTACGGAAACCGCCTTCGACGTCGTCGCCGTCCCCATTCAGGCCGTCACGGTGCGGGATTTCAACGCGATGCCGAATGATGATGAAGAAGAGGAGGATGGGGACGGGACGAACGATCCGAGTAGAACGCTGGCGAATGTGATGAACGAGGATCTTCGCCGCGTCGTATTCATCGTGTCGGATGGCGCGGCAAAGATGGTAGAAGTGGAGACAGGCATCTCGAACGATACGCATATAGAAGTCCGATCGGGGCTTGCCGGCGGGGAGCACGTCGTGATCGGCCCTTATCGGGTAGTGAGCCGTACGTTGAAGGATGGCGACGCCATTAGCACGGACGACAGGGGCGGTCCGCCGCCCTTCGTGGCCACCGGATCGTAAGGCGGATCAACTCGGACACGCACCCTAAGGTAAGCTTGAATGATGACGGATCGACGAGCCCTCATACAATTACGGGACATTACCCGCGTCTATACGATGGGTGAGCACAAGGTACATGCCCTTGCGGGTGTGTCCCTCGAAATCCTCGAAAACGAGTACGTCGCCGTCATGGGTCCGTCCGGGTCCGGCAAATCGACGCTCATGAACATCGTCGGGTGCCTCGACACGCCGTCCGCTGGGGAGTATTTTCTGAACGAGCACCGTGTGAGCGAAATGAGCGATAACGAGCTCGCCGTGGTGCGCAATCGTGAGATCGGCTTCGTTTTTCAGACCTTCAACCTGTTGCCGCGGGCCGACTGCCTGCACAACGTCGAACTGCCGCTGATCTACAGCGGCATCCGAAAGGCTGAGCGACGGGAGATGGCGCTCCGGGCGCTTGATAGCGTCGGATTGGGCGACCGCGTCGATCATAAGCCCAACGAACTTTCCGGTGGGCAGCGCCAGCGTGTGGCGGTAGCTCGAGCGCTCGTCAACAATCCCTCCATCATACTGGCCGACGAGCCGACCGGGAATCTGGATTCCAAGACCGGGGAGGAGATCATGTACCTCTTCGAGCTGCTCTACCGCCGGGGTAACACGCTGATTGTGGTTACACACGAGGAAGAATTGGCGCAGCACGCCCGGCGCATCATCCGGCTGCGTGACGGGATTGTCGAGAGTGACGTGGACGTGGAATCGCCCGTGCTCGCTTCAGTAGATATGAGCGAGCCGGCTGCGGCGTAGCCGGCTACGATCGGCGGCGTGGTCCGAACGTACAGCGATATTCTTCGGTCGTGTGCGTGAACGTTACCGGTAGCTCCGTCCGACGGACCAGCACGGCCTGAAAGGGTACGTTCTCGGAATAGGCCGTCAGGCAGTCTTCCGATGGAATATTGACGACGTATTCAGCCACTACGTGGGTTTCGAAACGGTCGACCGAGACCATCTCGATGGAATGCCCGCTGGTGAGCTGCGGCAGGGCGACGAGCAGTACGATGGCCTGTGAGAAATCTACCGTGTCGAAGGGGGCGATCGGGTCGAGCGAATCGCGATATGCCACCCAGGAGGCGTGGTCGCGGAAGGCGAGTTCCAGCGTGTCGCTGATGGACGCACGCTGTCCGTACCCTATCGGCTCAAAGTAGAGAGACTCCGGCTCTTCCTGCGTTTCTTCCTCTGCTTCCGGCGAACAACCGGCCGAGAGCGTAGAGCACAGCAGCAAGGCCGAAAGCATCGCTACCGCGGTGTATCGTACGGGAGAGTCGTGCAAGGAGTGGTGCGGAGAATGAAGCGGACAATAATACGGAGGCGCTGGACGCCGTGGGACGCGTCAGCTACGCGTCAGATCCCGCAATATGCGATTACTCGTACCGCAGCGACTCGATCGGGTCCAATCGTGATGCCTTAAGCGCAGGGTATCCGCCGAAAACGATCGCCACGAACGAAACCATCACGAGAGCCGCCATGGTCCACCCCCACGGGATCGTCGCTGAAATGTCGAAGTAGACGGCTACGGCATTGCCGGCGAGGACGCCGAGGGCGATGCCGGCCAATCCGCCGATCTGGCACAGGAGGATGGCCTCCAGAATGAACTGCCGCATAATGTCCCGCTTGCGCGCGCCGACGGATTTTCGGATTCCGATCTCCCGCGTTCGTTCCGTGACGGAGACGAGCATGATATTCATGATGCCCACGCCCGCCGCGAACAGCGCGATGAGTCCGATCCCCGCTCCGCCGATCGTGAGCGTGCCCGTAAAGGCATCGAAGATCGAACGCATGGAATCGTTCGTCTCGAGCTCGAAGTCGTTATCGTCGCCCGGCGCCACCTTTCGAATGGTCCGAAAGCGCCCGATCACCTCGTCCATTGCCGCTGGGACCATGTGCGGGGCCGGGGCGCGAACGCTGGTCGTCGCGATATTGCGATGGGCGCCGCCGTACAGATTGAGAAGCGTTTCCATCGGCGCGAATACGCGGTTGTCGATGTTGAAGCCGAGGAAATTGCCCTTCGGTTCAAGCACGCCGATCACCGTAAACCGGTTGCCGTCGATGTCGACGACCTTTCCGAGTGGATTCTGCGTCGCGAACAGCTCGTCGGCTACCGATGCTCCGAGTACCGTGAGCCTGCGCCCGAACCGGTTGTCTTCCTGCGTAAAGCTCCGACCGTAGGCGATTTCGTAGCTGAAGTTACCGAGGAAATTCTCGTCGGTACCGATCAGGGCGATGTTCGGGTCTGTCGTGCCGGACTCGAACCGTACGGTGGTCATGGCGAAGTCTTCCTGTGCGCTGACGGCAAGCGGGCCGTCGAGGCTTTCTTTGAGACGTTCGACCTGTTCGGACGTGATGTACGGTCGGTACTCGTAATTGCGATTCCCCATCTGCATCGACGGATAGCGCGATATCGTAAACGTGCCCGTACCGAGGAAGGTCATCTTCTCTTCGAAATATACTTCGATCACCTTGACCGCGGTAACGGAAGTGATGATGGCGAACACGCCGATCACCATGCCGAGCAGCGTGAGCGCCGTGCGCGTCTTGTTCGCTCGAAGCGAGTTCCAGGCCGAAGCGATGACTTCCCGTAGCTCCATGATGCGCTCTATTCGTAACGGAGTGATTCGATGGGGTCGGAATTCGCGGCATTCCACGCCGGTGCGAGGCCGAACCCGACGCCTATCAGCACGCAGATGGCGAAGGCCACCAGGACCGTCTCGACAGGGAGATAGGCGGTAAAAAAGATATTGATGAGGGCGGCAATCCCCCCGGCCAGCATGATGCCGAGCAGCCCCCCGATCAGGCACACCGTTACGGCTTCAATAAGGAACTGCATGAGAATCGTGCGCTTTCGTGCGCCGAGCGCCTTTCGGAGACCGATTTCTCTCGTCCGCTCTTTGACGGAGACGAACATAATATTCATCACGCCGATTCCGCCGACGAGGAGGGCGAGCGCCGTAAGAAAGATGCCGATCCCGTAGATGGCACCTTTAATCGGAGCCATCTGAGCGCGAAGCGACTGGTGTTCGTTGATCTCGAAATTGTTTTCAGCGCGGGCTTCGACCGAGCGAGCCACGCGAACGATACCGGTCAGCTCGTCTTTCGCTGCCTCGAGCGGGACGGCTTCCGCTGCACGTGCCTGCACGGAGACGCTGCGGTCACGGATGCCAAACAGCTGGGCGAAGGTTTCGATAGGAATCCGTGCCTGCCGGTCCGCGGAGCTCTGTTGATCGGCGCCGCTTCCCTTACGCTGGAGCACGCCGATCACCTGGAATCGGTGGCCGTCGATGCGGATGTTTTTACCGAGCGGACTCTCGTGAGGGAAGAGGTTGTCGGCCACCTGTGCTCCGATGACCGCGACGCGGCGGGCCGTGTGATTGTCGAGGTCGGAATAGAATCGGCCGGCGTCCACGTCGACGACGTGAACTCGCGCGTAGTCGGGGGTCGACGCCTCGATCGAGACAGGCGTCAAGGTGTTGCCTCGATACGACACGGGCCTGCTCGTGGAGACGACGGGTGCGGCCGCGGTTACCAGTCTCGATCGCCGGTTGATAAACTCGGCAAGGTCGGCATCGATGTTGGGTCGATTCATGAACTCCCACCATTCTGAGCCCGGTCCCATCACCCAGGGCCATTTCTCAATGTAGAGCACGTCGGTTCCCAGTTCCGACATCGAGTTGTCAAACTGCCGCTCGATGCCGTTGATGACCGTGGCCATCCCGGTGACGGACGTAATGCCGATCACGATCCCGAGCGTCGTGAGCACGGATCGCATCTTGTGCGTGCCGACGGCCCGAATGGCCGTCATGCAGGCTTCCCAGAGTTCAAGAAGTAGTGAGCGCACGTTCGGAAGAGAAGGTCGAAATGCAGCGAGTTGAGACGCCAGTCGATTTAGCCTACGTTGGAACGTACCAAAAGATACGTCGAGGAAGCTACGGCCGTCTCATCCCGAAGCACGTTCGAGGCGGGTAAACGTGATGCTGCGAGACCTGCAAATGAGGCCAGGCGGCCATGCAGGGAGCGTGGATTCTGAAGCGGTCCTGCGCTAGGTTAAGCGTATGATCGATCGAGGGCCCCGTCCGGCGAGCGCGCAGCCGCCTTCGGATGCCTCCTATCGCCGTCTGCCGCGGTCAGGTATCGAAGCGCTTGTAGTCACATTCAGCCATCTTCAGAAGTCCGATGAAGCGGTCCGACATCAATCGCATCATCGAATCGGCCGAGGCCTTCCTCAAGGAGCGGCAATTCGTGCTTCCACCGTTCGCTTACTGGACGCCGGACGTCTGGCGAGGCAAGGGTGCGGAGGTGGCCCGGATCGTCGATCGGCGACTCGGGTGGGATATCACGGACTTCGGGAGCGGCGACTTTCGTTCGGTCGGACTCTTTCTGTTTACCATCCGCAACGGTGATCCTGCCGACCTGGGATCCGGTAGGGGGATGTTGTACGGTGAGAAGATCCTGATCGTCGAACCCGATCAGGTCACACCCCTGCATCGCCACAAGGTAAAGACGGAGGACATTATCAATCGCGGAGGCGGGAATCTGGCCGTGAAGCTCTTCGATTCCTCGGAGGACGGCGAGCTTGCAGATGGGGAGGTCGTCGTATTCACCGACGGCGTGCGCCGTACCGTTCCGCCGGGCGGCACGATCATCCTCGAGCCCGGGGAGAGTATTACCCTGCCGGATGGCACGTATCACGCCTTCTGGGGCGTTAACGACCGCGTGCTCGTAGGAGAAGTCTCGCTCGTGAATGACGACGAAACCGACAATTATTTCTACGAACCCGCCGGCCGGTTTCCGGATATCGTCGAAGACGATGCGCCCCGTTACCTCCTGGTCAACGATTACGAGCGCTACGTGGCACGGCGAAGTTGACCGGGTCTTCCGCCTCGAGCCCGGAATCTGAGGAACAGATCGCCATTGTGTTGGCGACAGAGTTCTCAATACGCTACTTTTCAACATGGTGCAACTGCAAGCATAATAAAGGTTCTTCCTATGAGCGGCTCCATCGACAGGCGACAATTTTTGAAAACGACGGCGGCCGGCGGCGTCGGATTGGGTGTGGCTATCCGTTCCGCAAAGGCGGGTGTACGATATTCGGCGAACGATACCATCACGATCGCGGTGATGGGTGTCAACAGCCGCGGTGACGCGCTCGCCGAGTCGTTTGCCGGTCAGGCCAATGCCGAGGTGCTGTACGTTTGCGACGTGGACTCTCGTGCCGTCGAGGCGACGTCTGCCACCGTGAACGGCGTACAGGGAACGATGCCGAAGGGGGTGACCGATTTCCGGCGTGCGCTGGACGATGCCGACGTAGACGTTCTCGCCATCGCGGCACCCGACCACTGGCACGCACCGGCCACGATCATGGCGCTGCAGGCAGGAAAGCACGTCTATGTCGAAAAGCCGTGCGGCCACAATCCGCGCGAGGGGGAGCTCCTGGTGGAAGCCCAGAAGAAGTACAATCGCGTCGTGCAGATGGGCACGCAGCAGCGCTCGGCACCCGAGACCATAGAGGCGGTTCAGATGATCTGGGAGGGAGGCATCGGGCGCGCTTATATGGCGCGAACGTGGTATGCAAACACCCGCGGCCCTATCGGCTACGGCAAGCCTGCCTCCGTGCCGGAGTGGCTCGACTACGAGCTGTGGCAGGGTCCGGCCCCGCGCAAGCCGTATATGGACAACGTGGTGCACTACAACTGGCACTGGTTCACCCACTGGGGAACGGGCGAATCCTGCAACAACGGTACGCACGAGATCGACGTAGCGCGCTGGGCCCTTGGCGTGGACTATCCCGTACGTGTGAACTCGAACGGCGGCCGGTACCACTTCGAAGACGACTGGGAGTTTTACGATACCCAGCAGATTGCCTTCGACTTCGAAGGCGACAAGACCATCACGTGGGAAGGGCGAAGCTGCAACGGTCTGCCGGTACTCAATCGCGGCCGTGGAACGTCCGTGCATGGGACGGAAGGCACGATCGTCATGGACCGTAACGGCTACGTCGTATACGATCTCGACAACAATGTCGTCAAAGAGGTCGAGGCGGGGGCGAGCGAGGCGACCATGGACACGACGGGCGGCGGCAGCATGACAGACCGGCACATCGCCAATTTCCTCAATACCATCCGTAATCAGGACGAGCTGAACGCGCCCATTGACGTGGGGCACAAGAGCGTGCTGTTGTGCCATCTCGGCAATATCGCGCAGGCGACCGGGCGAACGGTGTACTGCGACCAGCGAAACGGTCATATCGTCGGCGACCCGCAGGCGATGCAGCGGTACTGGGGCAGGAGCTACGAGCCGGGGTGGGAGCTGACGGTATAGCGAGGCCCTCACGTGCAGTTCTGGCTCACGGATCGCACCTATCGGCAGCGGCTGCGACAGATCCTTACGACGCTGGCGAGGCACGGTTTGGGATGGCTCGTGCTGGAGCTGGGCCTCGGACGACCCCTTCCATTCCGGCGGCTTAAGGGCAAGGGACGGCCGGCATCCGGGCCGGAGCATTTCCGCGCCGCGCTGGAAGATCTCGGCGCGACCTTCATCAAGATGGGCCAGGTGCTGAGTACGCGACCGGACATTCTTCCGCCCGACTACATCGCCGAATTTGCGAAGCTGCAGGATGCGGCACCCCCGGTGGACTACGACGCCATCGCGTCCGTGCTGGAGGATGACCTGGGGGCACCACCCGACGAGTTGTTCGGTACCTTTTCACGCGAACCCGTCGCATCGGCGTCTATCGGCCAGGTGCACGCCGCCGAGCTTCCCGACGGGACGTCCGTCGTGGTGAAGGTTCAGCGTCCGCGAGCGTTCGATATCGTAGAGCGAGATCTCGACATTCTACGAGACATCGCCCACCTGGCCGTTCAGCGAACGCAGTGGGCACAGGACTACGACATTGAGGGATGGTTTCGCGAGTTCGCGTTTACGCTCCGAAACGAATTCGATTACACCGTCGAGGCGTCGAACGCCGAGCATTTCGCACGCGAATTCCGCGACGACGACGTACTGTACGTACCCCGCGTATATCGCAGCTTCTCAGCGCGTCGCGTACTAACCCTCGAACGCATCGAGGGCATCAAGATCAGTGACGTCGATGCGCTCGATCGGGCGGGCATCGATCGAAAGCAACTGGCCCGCGAGAGCGCCCGGATCCTGATCACGATGGTTTTCGAGCACGGGTTCTTCCACGCCGACCCGCATGCCGGTAACTTTTTCGTGATGAAGGATCAGCGAATCGGGCTGATGGACTATGGGATGGTCGGCTTTCTGGATGCCTACCACCGGGATGCCTTGCTGCGGATCATGATCGCGCTGACGGCGCAGGATGCGGACAGGCTGGTTGACGAGATGCTGGTGATGGGCGTCGCCCGGGACGACGTCAGGCGATACACGCTCCGGCAGGACGTGCAGCATCTCATGCGACGGTACGCCCACAAGCCGCTGAAAGAAATCGAGGCGCGCTCGGCGTTCCAGGATCTGATGAACGTCGCACGCCGTCATCACCTCCGGATGCCCGCCGAACTCGTGCTGACGGCCAAGGTCATGGGTATGGCCGAGGGCGTCGCCGCCCAGCTCGACCCGGACTTCGACGTCATGTCCTTTGCCGAACCGCACGTGAAACGATTCTGGCTTCATGCCTTGTCACCGCCGCACCGTGTCGACAGAGCGAAGGAAACGCTTCTGGACCTCCTGGATCTGACCGAAACGCTGCCTCGAAGCCTGCGGCGCATTCTGAGACAGAGCGAGCAGGGATCGCTGCAGTTCAACGTTCAGACCGAGCATGCCCCCGAAGCGCTACGGCAGATCCAGCGGGCGGCGAACCGTGTCGCCTTCAGCGTGCTTACGGCGGCGCTCATCGTCGGGTCGGGCCTGTTGATGCTCGCCTACGATCCCGCCGGCGCCCAGTGGTTCTTTCTGGTCACGTTTGCGGCGGCCGCGTTCCTGGGCATCGGATTGTTGTGGAGCGTCTGGCGTTCGGGCCGCTTCTAACGCTTACCCGCAATCAGTAGATCGTCACGGTGGCGGACGTCTCGTCACTCTCGGCATAGCCGTAACGAATGGCTCGCGCCCGCAGTGTCGTCGTGCCGCTATCCAGGCGGAGCGGGGCGGAGTAGAGCTTCCAGTGCGCGTCGTCGCCTTCATCGGGCGTATACGTAATCGACGCCCCCGGCGAACCACTCTGTATGACGATCTCGATGGGTCCCTCGTGCTCGGATTCCAGCTCGAGATCCGTATCGGATCGGCGCAGGAATACGGGCGCTGAGGTAACCGGCTGCTCGGTCCCCTTCCACATCTGGAAGACCATGCGGTCTTCCGGAATATCTCCCTTGTCGTCGATGCGGGCCATCCAGTCGTCCATCTCCGCACGCAGCCGGCTGATGACGCCTCGATAGGCGGGATTCTCCGCCAGGTTGTTGATCTCGTGCGGATCGGCCACGACGTCGTAGAGCTCTTCGGGCGGACGTCGATCGCGCAGCCAGAGGCGCTGCGTTTCATTGAGGTCGCCCGACAGGTGGAGCCGGAACAGCTCCTGCATGATGCCCGACCGGTTGCGGTAATCTACGAACTGCACGAAGGGCTTCTCGGGATAGAAATTACGGATGTACTTGAAGCGCTTGTCTCGCACGGCCCGCACCATGTCGTAGACCATGTCGATCCGATCCCGGGCTGCGTGGACGTACTCGCGCGGCGGCGCCTGTCGATCCCCCAGAAATACCTGTCCCTGCATGTGCCGGGGCACCGGCACGCCCGCCAGCGAAAGCACCGTCGGGGCCAGGTCGATGAAGCTGACGAGCCGGTCGTCGACGGACCCCGGTTGCAGTTCGCCCGGCCAGCGGACGATGAGCGGCACCAGCAGGCCGGAATCGTAGAGCCATCGCTTCATGCGAGGAAGCCCGTCGCCGTGATCGCCCCAGTAGAAAACGATCGTGTTATCGGCGAGCCCGTCTTCCTCGAGCTGTCGCAGGATCTCTCCTGCCTGCTCGTCCATCGTCGCGATATTGTCGTAATGGTTGGCGATCTGTCGGCGCACTTCGGGCGTGTCCGGGTAGTACGGCGGCAGCTCGACGGCGTCGGGGTCGGTGGTGGTCTCCTCGCCCGGATCGATCCAGCTCTGACTCTCGTGCGTGACGGTGAAGTTGAAGACGGAGAAGAACGGCTGCCCTTCTTCACGGAGCGGGCTGCGCCAGTGGGCACCTCGCTCGTTTTCATCCCATACCGTGACGGGCTCGCCGAACTGATAGTCGTTCTTGACGTCGTTGGATGTGAAGTAGCCGGCGGCGCGTAGGTACTCCGTGAAGGCCTTCACATAGGGCGGGGGGACCGCGTGGTACGGCGTCGGAAGGCCGGGGCCCTGGTGCGTGACGCGCATGTTGTGCCCGCCCCAGCTGTTCTGATACATCCCCGTGATGATGCCGGCGCGGCTCGGAGAGCAGACGCCGGCCGACGTGAAGGCACGCGTGAAGAGGGTCCCCTCGGAGGCGAGCCGGTCCAGGTTCGGCGTCCGGGCGACCTCGTCGCCATACGCGCCCAGTCGCGGGCTCAGGTCCTCGGCGGATATCCAGACGATGTTCGGACGGTCCTGCCCCTGCGCGGGTATCTGGAGAAGGAACGCGGCGAATAAAAGAGCTAGCAGTCTCATATGATGGTCGATGGATCGGCGGAAAGGTCGTCGCACGCTTCAATTAACGGCTAACCGAATATACGGCGAAGCGCAGGTCGATGCCGCCGGTATGGTACGAGCCGCATTCTGCAATCATGAAGCGGCTGGTTGATGATTGATACTTTCTTTACTTTCGCAAAAGTATGTCGGCAACGGCATTGCATTCTCATCAGGTGACGATCAACCCGATACACCGATCATGATTCGAGCGATGACGGCGCGGCTGAGCGCGATGATGTTCCTGGAGTTCTTCATCTGGGGAGCATGGTACGTGACCATCGGCAACTACATGATCGCGCACGGGATGTCCGATCTGACGCACTGGCCCTACACGGTCAATCCGATCGCGGCCATCATCGCGCCGTTTTTTCTCGGTCTCATCGCCGACCGTTTCTTTCCGACGGAGAAGGTGCTGGGCACGCTGCACCTGATAGGCGGGGTGTTGATGTTTTTCGTGCCCGCCCTGACGGGGAATCCGACACTGTTCATCCTTCTTCTTCTGGCGTACAACATCTGCTACATGCCGACGATGGCGCTGGCCAATTCCCTGGCATTCAGCCACATCGAGGATCAGGAGAAGCAGTTTCCGAAAATTCGCGTCTTCGGGACGATAGGCTGGATCGTGGCGGGATTGTTCATCGCCAGCGTGCTGGGACTCTTCGTGGGCGATCAGGTCCCGGACGAGACGGCGTGGCCGCTCTATACGACGGCTATCGCGAGCATTGCGCTCGGGCTCTACAGCTTTACGCTGCCGCATACCCCGCCTCCGGCAAAGGGCGAGAAAGTGTCGCTCCGCAGCATCGTGGGCATCGATGCGCTGAAGGCGCTTGGGAGCAAGTCGTTCTACGTGTTTATCGCCGCTTCGATGCTCATCAGCATCCCGCTGGCGGCGTACTATAATTTCGCGCCAATCTTCGTGAACGGGTCGCTGTACGCCGGCGGAACGGAAGCGGCGACCGGGCTCGCGGGCTGGATCCTCAACGACGTCTTTACGAGTCCGGCCGGACTCATGTCGCTCGGCCAGATGTCCGAGGTCATCTTCATGCTCTTGATGCCGTTCTTCTTCGTGCGCCTCGGCGTGAAGTGGATGCTGGCAGCCGGAATGGCCGCGTGGGTGATACGCTTCGTGCTTTTCGCTCTGGGTGCTCCGGCCTCCGTGTTCTGGATGATCGCGCTGGGCGTGATACTGCACGGCATCTGCTACGACTTCTTTTTCGTCACGGGTCAGATCTACGTCGACAAGAAGGCTACGCCGGGTATACGCGCCCAGGCGCAGGGCTTCATCGTGCTGGTGACCTACGGCGTGGGTCTCGGCATCGGGGCGCAGATCATCGGTGCGCTGAACAACGCGCTGAGGGCCGGAGCGGAGGTGATGTCGCCCGAGCTCTGGAAGACGTTCTGGATGTACCCGGCCGGATTTGCGCTGGCGGTGCTGATCTTCTTCGTGCTGATGTTCGACGACCGGGTGCTGCCGGAAGACGAAGATGCCGAGATGACGGCGGCGGACGTGCTCGGCGGATAGGTCAGACGGCGGATTCTCTTTAGACGGCGCGAGGTGCGCGGGCGGGCGATGCCGAATCACCCGCCTCGGCACCTCGCGCTTGTTTTTCGGTGCCGATCCCATGCGTTCGGCACGTCTTCCCCCTTCCTTCATCCAGAAACGATTCGTTACGGCACCGGTTGGATCAGGTCTGGATGATAGAAAACGCGATGGGTGCGCGTCGAACGAACTTCCAGCCCGACGGCACCTGAGGAAGTAAAAGTTTTCGTATGGACGATCGCATTACGATCCGAGGGGCGCGAGAGCACAACCTCAAGAACATTGACATCGATATTCCCCGTGAGCAGCTCGTCGTCATAACGGGCCTGTCCGGTTCCGGGAAGTCAAGCCTGGCCTTCGATACGATTTACGCGGAAGGCCAGCGGCGATACATGGAAAGCCTCAGCGCCTATGCCCGGCAGTTTCTCGGGATGATGGAGCGACCGGACGTGGACTTCATCGACGGGCTGTCGCCCGTGATCGCCATCGAGCAGAAGACGGTCAGCAAGAACCCCCGCTCGACGGTCGGCACCGTAACGGAGATCTACGACTTCATGCGCCTGCTCTTCGCCCGGGCGGCCACGGCGCATTCATACGTCTCCGGCAAGCCGATGCGGAAGCAGTCCGACGACGAAATCATCGACGGACTGATCGGTTTCCCCGAGAGCACGCGGATGATCCTTCTGGCTCCCGTCGTCAAAGGGCGCAAGGGACACTATCGCGAGCTGTTCGAGCAGATGGCCAGGCAGGGATTCCAGCGCGTGCGGGTGGACGGCGACATCCGGGAGATCGAGGAGGGGATGAAGGTCGATCGTTACAAGACGCACGACATCGAGGTCGTCGTCGACCGGATCGTCGTGAAGGACGGCATTCGATCGCGTGTGGCGCAGTCGGTCGAAACGGCGTTAGGAATGGGAGGAGGGGCGCTGATCGCCCACGTCCTCGACGACGGCGAGCTCAAAGGCGACCATCTCTTCAGCCGCCACCTGTTCAGTCCGGAAGACGGCATCTCCTACGACGACCCATCCCCCAACACCTTCTCCTTCAACACGCCCTACGGATCGTGTCCGCAGTGCAACGGACTGGGCACGCGGCAGGAGTTGGATCCGGAGCTCATCATACCCGACGCGTCGCGAACGATCGCCCAGGGAGCGATCGCGCCGCTCGGAAAGCCGCGCGACATCTGGATCTTCAGCCAGCTCCGGGCCGTGGCCGAGGTCTACGACTTCGATTTCAAGACGCCCATCGAGGATCTCACCGACGAGCAGCGGGAGGTCATCCTTTTCGGGGCGGGCGAGGAGCAGTTCGATATCGTCTATACGTACAAGGACCGCGAGGTGCGCTACAAACACCGGTTCGGGGGAATCTACGAGCACGTCCAGCACACCTACGACAACACCTCCTCCAGCTCGCAGCGGAAGTGGGCTGAGTCGTTCATGCGCGAGATGCCCTGCAGCGAGTGCAACGGCGGCCGGCTGAAGAAGGAGAGCCTGTCGTATCGGATAGGTGGAAAGAACATCGCCGAGCTCGTGCAGATGGACTTCGTGTCGCTGCGCGATTTCTTCGGGGATATCGAGCTGGAGGATCGCCAGGCCATCATCGGCTCGCCCATTATCAAGGAAATCAAGGAGCGGCTCGACTTCCTCGTGAACGTAGGGGTCGACTACCTCAATCTCGACCGTCCGGCGCGGACGCTATCCGGAGGCGAAAGTCAGCGGATCCGGTTGGCCACGCAGATCGGCACGCAGCTGACGGGGGTCCTCTACGTGCTCGACGAGCCGTCGATCGGACTCCACCCGCGGGACAATGGTCGGCTGATAGCATCGCTGAAGTCACTTCGAGACCTGGGGAATTCGGTGATCGTCGTCGAACACGATCGCGAGATGATAGAGGCGGCGGACTACGTCGTCGATCTGGGGCCCGGGGCCGGTGAGTACGGAGGACACGTCGTTGGGGCGACAACGCCGTCTGATCTTCCCGCGCGTCGGAACGGCTTCGAGAGCCTGACGGCCGCCTACCTGCGGGGAGATAAGAAGATCAAGGTACCCGGAGAGCGGCGACGCGGAAGCGGAAAGCGGCTCGTACTTCGCGGCGCCACGGGACACAACCTGAAGGGTGATCCGGTCGAGCTCCCCCTCGGCACCTTCATCTGCGTGACGGGCGTCTCCGGCTCCGGTAAGTCCAGCCTGATCAACCAGACGCTTTACCCCATTCTCGCCAAGCGGTTTCACAACGCCAAAATGGTGCCGCTGCCGTTCGATCGTATCGAAGGGGAGGAGCACATCGACAAAGTGATCGACATCGACCAGAGTCCGATCGGCCGCACGCCGCGCTCGAATCCGGCCACGTATACGAGTCTTTTCACGCCGATACGCGACCTCTTCGCCAGGCTCCCGGAATCGAAGATTCGCGGCTATGACAAGGGGCGATTCTCCTTCAACACGAAAGGGGGGCGCTGCGAAAAATGTAAGGGGGCGGGCATCGTCAAGCTGGAGATGAACTTCTTGCCGGACGTGTACGTGGAGTGCGACACGTGCAACGGCAAGCGATACAATCCGGAGACGCTCGAGGTCCGTTTCAAGGGTAAGACGATCGCGGATGTGCTCGAGATGACCGTATCGGAAGCGTTGAAGTTTTTCGAGAACGTTCCGAGGATCGAGCGCAAGCTGCGTACGCTGAACTCTGTCGGACTCGGATATATTCGCCTCGGGCAGCAGTCGACGACGCTCTCCGGCGGCGAGGCACAGCGCGTTAAGCTTGCCAAGGAGCTCTCGCGTCCCGGGACCGGACAGACGCTCTATATCCTGGACGAACCCACCACCGGGCTGCACTTCGAAGACATCCGGCACCTCCTGAGCGTGCTTCGGGCCCTCGTGAAGAAGGGCAATACGGTCGTCGTCATCGAGCACAACATGGACGTGGTCAAGGTGGCCGACTGGATTGTGGACCTCGGGCCGGATGGCGGTGCAGGAGGGGGGCGCATCCTGTTTTCCGGAACGCCGGAGGAGCTGGTCGAGCAGGACACCTATACGGCGCGCTTTCTGCTGGAGGAGCTGCGCCGCTTCTCATCCGCGTCGGCGGGCGACGAAGTGGAAGACGACGAGGAGGACGACGTGGATCTCGACGAGATGACCTCCGACGAAGCGGACGATGAAGCGGACGAGGAAGAGCTGATCGAAGAGGAAGAGGAGGTCGTCGGATAGGACGATTCGACGAAGTATCGCTCCGCGTCGTATTATGGTAGCAGTTAAAGGCCTGTTGAAGAACCCAACATTTGCCGAGCTGCGGAGTTTATCAACGGCCCTTTGAGCGCCCTTCGCCAATGTCTTTCTGCCATGTCCGACGCGTCACGGTATCCGATAGGAAAGTACAAGCCTCCGACGTCCATCTCCGCCGACGACCGGCATGCGTGGATCCAACAGATCGCCGATCTGCCCATCATGCTGGATCGCGCCGTACGTGAGCTCGACGAGACACAGCTCGACACGCCTTATCGTGAGGGCGGGTGGACGGTCCGCCAGGTCGTGCACCACATTCCGGA
Source organism: Rhodothermales bacterium (assembly GCA_040904565.1). Classification (GTDB taxonomy): domain Bacteria; phylum Bacteroidota; class Rhodothermia; order Rhodothermales; family VXPQ01; genus JBBDTI01. Next base: position 21,632 of record JBBDTI010000044.1, on the reverse strand, counting down.
CAGCCACATCAATGCCTACGTACGCTTCCGGCTCACGCTGACCGAGGATACGCCTCGCATCAAGCCGTACAAGGAAGATCGCTGGGCGGAGCTGTCGGATGCCCGATCGGGCCCGATAGCATTGTCTATGGCGCTCACGCGCGTGCTGCATGAACGGTGGGTGTATCTGCTGCGCGCGATTTCCGAGGAGGAATGGAGCCGCGCGTACGAGCATCCGGACGGCGGCACCGTTCCGCTGTCGAGGGCCCTGGGCCTGTATGCCTGGCACGGCCGGCACCATCTCGCGCACATCACCGGGCTTCGAGAACGCAGGGGATGGTGAGAGGTGGAGGTTCGACCATGCTTGCGTACGTATTCTGGCACGCACCGCGGGAGGGGACCGATCCCGATGCGTATGAAGACGCGCTCATCGCTTTCCACGGGGCACTGCACGAGGCACCGCACGAGACACCGCCTCAGGGCTTGCGGATGTCGGCCGTCTACAGGCACTACGCTCTCCCGTGGGCCCCACCCAGCATGTTTGTGTATGAGGACTGGTACCTCGTCGATTCCTTCGCCGCGCTGGGAACGCTGAACGCCGCCGCCGTCTCAGGCTCCCGGCGGCCCAGCCACGATGCGGCGGCACGCGCCTCGAGCTGGGGTGCCGGGGGCGTGTACGCGTCACGCGGAGACGATGCGACCACGGCGGGACATTTCACGTACTGGATCTCGAAGCCGGGCGGGATGGACTACGAGAGCTTCTACGATACGCTCCGCGCCTCGTCCGGCGTCGAGACGGGCGTGTGGCAGCGGCAGCTGGTGCTGGGCCCCGCCGCCGAATTCTGCATTCGCACGGCCTCGCGGCTGGATCTGGACGAACTGGATCCCTTCGAGTCGGCTTCGCATACGGTGTATACCGGTGCGTCGATTACCGGCGAATAGGATGCCGGGGCCGGGCGTACGGCATATCGTATACGACATATCGTAGTAGAGCAACGTGACGTACACGGCCGGGCAGCGTACCGGCGGTTCCGGCCGTCGCCCGCGAAATCACCGTTAACGGGAAACATTGACCTGCCGTATCCGGAATCAATGACGTGCTTCTTCTCCCAGCCCTTCCCGTGTGATGTCTGAACCGCCCGTCGTTCCCGAGTATAACAAGCCGGATGCCGAGGGCATCTGGATGAATTTCGACAACACCGTATCCATCTATCACGTGGTGCGGGCGGATGACCGCTTCGAGGATGCGGCGGGCAAGGTATTCGATTACGTGCGGAAAGCGCAGGAAGAGTTTCCGGACTGGCCGCGGGTAATGTACGTCGACATCGTCGGGCACGATGGCGATCAGGCCGGGTTCGATGCGGATTTCTACGAGTTTCAGCAGGAATTTTTCTTCTCCACGCTGGCTCCGTTTCTTACGGGGTTCGAGATGCCGCTGACGGGGGCGCTTATTAATCCGAACGAACAGCGAAACGATCTGCCCGACGAGTTGGTCATCAACGTAGAAAACACATGATACTGGCGCTCTTCGATCCCCCCTCTGATTTCGCGCGGCGCATACGAGAGGTCGTGCCGGACGAACAGGTCGTTCTTACGGAACCGGGCGATGACGCATACGACGATGCCCTCCGGAAGGCGGACGTCATCGTCGGTCGCCCCGTCGTTGAGGATCTCGATCGGGCCGGAGCCCTGTCCTGGCTGCAGCTCTCCAGCGCGGGAGCTGACGCGTACGTAGACGTGCTGCGTGACGAAGTCGTTCTGACGGCGGCAAACGGCGTCTACGGGGTTCCGACTTCGGAGCATGCCGTGGCCATGATGCTGGCGATGGTTCGAGGCATACCGGATGCCGTGAGAGCGGCCGGTGAGAAGCGCTGGCAGCGGCCGCTGCAGTACGACGAGCTGTACGGCAGGACGTGCGGAATCCTTGGCCTGGGAGACATCGGCTCGTCCATCGCGCGGCGCGCGGACGCCTTCGGGATGCGGGTCGTCGCACTGCGCCGTCGACCGGGGAATCCCCCCGACTACGTAGACGCGGTGTACGGGCCGGATGGCCTGTACGAGCTCCTACAGGAGAGCGACCACGTGGTCAACGTCCTTCCCGCGACGGAGGCGACCCATCATCTGATCGACGCCGCCGCGCTGGCGGGCATGAAACCATCCGCTTATTTCTACAACGTGGGTCGCGGAACGACGGTCGACGAAGGGGCGCTCGTTGATGCGCTGAAGGAGGGCCGGCTGGCGGGAGCCGGACTCGACGTCTTCGAAGAAGAGCCGCTGCCTCCGGAGAGTCCGCTCTGGGACCTTCCCAACGTCGTTCTCACCCCGCATCGTGGAGGGTCGAGTCCGCGCGAGGAGGAACGCGTGGCCGATCTCTTCCTCCAGAACCTGGAGAGACGGGCGAACGGTGAAGACCTGCTCAACGTCGTTGATCGCGGCCTGGGGTACTGACCGTCCGCGGCCCTTCAATCCCTACGATCGTGTATCCTGCGGGGTACGTGGTGAACGGCGGGGGGCCTCCGGCATAGAAGCATTGACGATATTCCGGATAGCCATGATGTCAAGTGACTGCACAGAACGAGAAAAAGGATAAAGGAGAGGGGAGACCCCGGCTTCCCGGCATGGGCTCCAATCAGGATGGGCGGAGGAGCAGCATGGTCCTCTGGTTCGTGCTGCTGGCGCTCGCGCTCTTCTGGGCCTGGAGCCTGCTGAACCCGAGCAACCTCACCCAGGTGAACTACAGCGAATTTCGCCGGCAGATCCGACTGGGTAACGTCGAGCAGGTGACCGTGACGGGTTCGCGCATCGAGGGTGTGCTGAATACGCCGTCAACGAGCGTGACGGAACGCGGGGACACGGTGCAGTTCACGGAGTTTCTAACGCACGTACCCTCGTTCGGTGACGAGGACCTCCTTACCATGCTGGAAGACCAGGGCGTGGAGGTCGAGACGCAGCCCCAGAGCGATTTCAGCTGGTGGCCGTTTCTCCTGATGGGACTCCCGTTTATCCTCTTTCTGATGCTCGGCTACGCCTTCTTCAGCCGGATGCAGAACCAGGGTCAGGGTCTCTTTTCCATCAAGAAGAGCCAGGCCAAGCTCTACGATCAGGAGGATGCGAAGACGACGTTCGACGACGTCGCCGGCTGTGAATCCGCCAAGGAAGAGCTCAAAGAGATCGTAGCCTATCTGACGAAGCCGGAATCGATTCACCGCCTCGGCGGCAAGGTTCCGAAAGGCGTTCTGCTGGTCGGCCCTCCCGGGACGGGCAAAACCTTGCTTGCGCGCGCCGTAGCCGGGGAGGCGGAAGTTCCGTTTTTCAGTATCACGGGCTCCGACTTCATGGAGATGTTTGTCGGTGTGGGTGCCTCCCGCGTCCGCGATCTGTTCAAGGATGCCAAGGAGGCCTCTCCCGCCATCATTTTCATCGACGAACTCGACTCTATCGGACGGCAGCGAGGCGCGGGTTTGGGCGGTGGACACGACGAGCGGGAACAGACGCTGAACCAGCTGCTGGCGGAGCTGGACGGATTCGAGCCCACGGAAGACGTCATCGTCATGGCAGCTACGAACCGGCCTGACATCCTCGACTCCGCACTTCTCCGGCCCGGACGTTTCGACCGCCGGGTGACGGTCGATCTCCCCACACAGAGCGACCGGGCGGAAATCCTCAAGATTCACGCCCGGGAGAAGCCGCTGGCTGACGACGTAAATATCGACGAGATCGCGCGCAGCACGCCTGGTTTCAGTGGTGCCGATCTCGAGAATCTGCTCAACGAAGCCGCGCTCCACGCCGTGCGTGCGAATCACGACGAGATCATGTCGGGAGACGTCGACGAAGCCATCGACAAAATCATGATGGGTCTTGAGAGAAAGGGGCTCGTTCTGAACGACGAGGAGCGGCGCATGCTCGCCTATCACGAAGCCGGCCACGCCCTCGTGGCGGCCGTCCTGAAGTACGCCGACCCCGTCCACAAGGTCACCATCATTCCCCGTGGTCGTGCGATGGGAGTGACCCAGCAGCTTCCCGAGAAGGACAAATACATCTATCGGCGCGAATATATGCTCGATCGGTTGGCCGTTATGATGGGAGGACGCGCGGCCGAGGATCTGATCTTCGACACGGCTACGAGCGGTGCCGAGAACGATCTCAAGCAGGTTATTCAGTTGGCACGAAAGATGGTGCTGGACTGGGGAATGAGCGACCGATTCAAGAACATCGCCTTCGGCGGGCGGCGCGAACAGGTCTTTCTCGGCGAGGAAATCTCCCAGCGGCGCGAATACAGTGAAGACACGGCGCGGTCGGTCGACGGGGAGATCGAGAAGATCATCGACAGAGCGTACGCGAGGGCGGTGGAGACCCTCACCGAGTACCGTTCAGCGCTCGACGAGATGGCCGAGCGGCTCCTCGAACGCGAGGAGATGCCCGGGGCCGAGGTGCTGAAGATCCTGGGTCTCGACCGCGAGGCGGCCGAGCCCGATTTCGTAGACACGTCGAACGACACGTCTAATGGTACTTCCGGCGGCACGTCCGATAGTGCTTCCGGCAACATGTCTGCCGATGGTACTTCCGGCGGCACGTCCGATAATACGTCCGACAATACGTCCGATGAGGTATCGGATGGCACGTCCATGGCAGCGTCCAACGGTCTTGGGGACGTGTCGGACGATGGTGCGGCCTCCGAAGAGGTCGACGAGAGCACCTCGAGTGGGACGCAGCAGAAGCCCGTCGATTAGGAACGGGCGGCTTCGACGTGTCCTCGACATCACTGCGAGCGGTCGAGTGCGCGATCGATATCCGAGATGATGTCGTCGACGTGTTCGAGTCCGACCGATATCCGAATCAGTCCGGGAAGGATGCCGACGGACCGCCGCTCTTCCTCGGTGAGTGAGCTGTGTGTGGTACTTGCCGGGTGCGTCGCGATGGTCCGCACGTCGCCGAGGTTGGCCGTGAGCGAGCACATTTCGAGCGCATCCAGGAATCGGCGGCCGCGTTCGATTCCGCCCTTCACGATGAAGGTGACCATGCCGCCGCCGCGCTTCATCTGACGCATCGCCAGGTCGTACTGCGGGTGCGACGGATGGTGGGGGTACTTGACGCGCTCGACGTCCTCGTGCTCGAACAGAAATTCGGCGAGTCGTTCGGCGTTGTCGCAATGGCGAGCCATGCGCACCGGCAGCGTTTCCAGGCTGCGGCTGAACATCCACGCATTGAAAGGAGAGAGGGCCGGTCCCGAGTGGCGGGCGAACGTACGTATATCGTCGATGTAGCGCGATGTGCCAACGACGACGCCGCCGATGCCGCGTCCCTGTCCGTCGACGTATTTAGTGGCCGAGTGCATGACCAGATCCGCCCCAAAGCCAAGTGGTTTCTGGAGGATCGGCGTCGCGAAAACGTTGTCGACGAACAGAATCACGTCACGCGCCGCGCACAGCTTACCCAGCCACTCCAGATCGATCAGATCCAGTCCCGGATTCGACGGTGTCTCGACGATGCACAGGCGGGTGTTCGGCTGGATAAGGGCGTCCCATCCATCCGTGTCGTGGATATCGGCATACGTGTGCTCGATTCCCCATCGCGGGAAGATGGTCGTAAGGATCTGGTGCGTCGACCCGAAGAGGGAGCGGGATGCCAGGACGTGGTCGCCGTGATTGAGCAGCCCGGCCAGCGTCGTGAACACGGAGGACATGCCCGAGGCCACGGCGACACCCGCCTCGGCTTCCTCCAGCAGGCACATCCGGTCGACGAATTCGTCGACGGAGGGGTTGCTGAAGCGGGAGTAGATCGGCCCGGGTGCTTCGCGCGCGAACAGCGCACGGCCGTGCTCGGCATCCTCGAACGTGAAACTCGACGTCATGTAGACCGGGCTCACGTGCTCGCGGTGGGATGACGGCGTGTTCCGCGTGCGGATGATCCGCGTCTCCTCATGTTCGAAAGGCTCAATCATACGTCTCACCGTTCACACTGAACGAGTAGGTTATTGTCGCCGTGCTTTGGAGCATCTTCGCCACCGAACAATATTTGCGTACGCTCAGATCTACGGCTCGCCGCACCTTTTCCAGGTCCAGCTCCCCCGTGAGCGCATAGTGCACGTGGATCTCGGTAAAAACGGACGGCGTTCGGTCGCCGGCGCGATCGTAGTCGACGTCGATGTGGAAATCGACGATATCCTCCCGACCCTTACGGAGGATGGAGACCACGTCGATGCCGCTGCAGGCACCGAGTGCCATCGCCACGGTTTGCATGGGTCCTGGAGCCGAACCGGAACCGCCTTCTTCCGGCGAGGTGTCGAAATGCGTTTCCGTACCGTTCTCGTTTCGTCCTCGGAACAGGAAATTGCCGTCTATACGATCTAACGTTACTCTCATGATCTGTCTCGTTTCGGAGTGATTCCGGTTGGAGGGAGGGTCGGCCGGGCCGGTTCGACAACCCGCATGCAACAGAAAAAGCCCCCCTCAAGGATGAGGAGGGCTGCAAGCGTGAAGCTGAAACTCCTCTCATCCACCCCGCAAGATGCGGGCAGGGTTTAGCACCATGGCAGCCGGCCTGCGGCCGGCCCGGTTGCTACGACGTCAGCGGGCCTGATCCCTCGGTCGTTCTCAATGAGGCAGGATCAAAGTACGCGGAGGGGGACTGGGATACAAGAACGGACGATGGTGCGCTGCCGCCGTTCTTTACAGTTGGTTCGAAGGATGTGAGCCATCGGCCGGATGTGATGGGCCGGAGACCGGTCATTTAGCGAGGCACGCGGCCCGTCAATCGGCAGAGGTGGTTACAGTCGCATCCAGCGCTTTGCGAATGCGAGCTTGCGTTTCGATCAGGTGAGCTCTGGTATCTCGACCGTGCTCGCCGGTCTGGAGCGCCGATTCAATTCGGTCGTGAAGCTCTATCAGCTCGAGACGGCTGACGGATCGGGCGTGCTCCGGGACCGGGACCGTCGCCGACCCCGAAGCGGAGGCGATACGCCATGGTGGCGACGCCAGCATGAGGCGGATCAGTCGATCGGTGTATCGGCGCTGCAGATTTCTGCGAAAGGCATTAGGGGCTGTGCCCTCAGCCAGCTCGCTCCAGACGCCGGCGGTCATCGTGGCCAGCATGTGACCGACGCCGAAGGTGGAATCCGTCGTTGCGCGCCATTCCGCGTTCAGCAGGCGTTGGAATCGGGCCGGATGCATCAGCTGGTCGATGAAGATGGAATGGACCGCGTCGGCATAGTCGAGCAGCGGAAAATCGAGCGGGACGCCGACCGAGGCCCCCCAGTGGGCGTACCGGTTGGGGGCGAGTTTATTGAGGGTTTCGGCATTCAGGGCGAAGGCATCCGATGAGAACACCTGGTCCATGATGAACTGCAGGGCAGCCCGCTGCTCGGCGGCAGGCACGGGAGTGAACGGGGGTCGGGCGCCCGGATCGCCCTTGTGGTCCCGTGCGACGTGCGCGCCGCCGATCATCTTGGTGGCGGGCAGGAGGGATGTGACCCGTTCATTGATCATGGAGATCATTGCAGCGCGAAGCGGGGCGTAGCGGTCTCCTTCGTCGATAAGGCGCCGATCCAGCTCAGGGATAACCGTAGAGACGAGTCGGGCGCGATCGCGGGCAAATGCCAGCGGGTCCGACCCCAGCTCCCAGGCGTTCGTAAGCGGGTCGACGGCCCACGCGCCGAGCCAGTTGTCCTCGTCGGTGCCGTACGTGTGCAGCGGCGTCGATCTCCACGTTTTTCGGAAAGCCTCGGACCTGCTCGACGAAACTACGGTCCTCGTCGAAGGTGACGGAGGTGCTGCCATACGCGCGCTTGAACACTTCGGTTAGACCGGGATAGTCCGACGCGATGAAATCGGTCACGTCGATTAGTACGTGATGCGTCGAGTCGTTCCGGCTCTCGATGTCGGCAACGTACAGCAGCGAATGACCGACGTTGTCCTCCATCGACGCGGCCATCGGACTTCCCTCGTCAGCGATGAAGCGATCGTTGCGGTGCACGAGGTTGATCTGGTCGCCGACCCGCTCGAAGCGGATAAGCCGCGTGTCTGCGAGTTCGAGACCGTCGTACGCGCCAAAATCGCCAATGCCGCGGCTGAAATGGAGCACGAGGCCATAATTCGTCTCCAGCTGTTCCGGCGCGAGCTCCAGGTAGAGCGTCTGGTCACGCTTGACGTGCAGGCGCAGCAGGCCTTCGACAGGCCGCGTATCCTCCAGCAGGTCGGCCCACGGTTCGAAGGGTTCGTCGTCGGACTCTTCCGCAGCGGACGACGACGTCGACGGCGTCGGGGAGGTCCCCGGGCGATCTTGCTCCCCGTACGGGAAGACGTTTACGCGGGCGCAGGACGTAACCAGAAGGGCGGCGAGAATGAGTGCGACAAACCGCATGGTCAGGGTGGCAGGCACGGGCCGTTTGTGCGAACGAAGCGTCTAAAGGTATTCAACTGTCACCGGATCGCAGGGCGAACGTTTCGAAGAAGGTCGATTTCTCGGCGGCGGCGTCTTCCTCCTCGTCGTCCTCAGGTTTCCCGACGTGCATGCGCAGGTCGAAGACCTGAATGCAGATGGCACCGACGACGATGAGGAAGCCCGCCAGTAGTTCGAGGGTGGACGGGATCGTTCCGATCGTGATCCACGCGAGCCAGAGCGCCGCGAGAGGTACGAGATTGCCGTAGAGCACCACGCGGGTGGGGCCGAGCGTCTTCAGGGCACGCACCTTGACCCACTGGCCGACGCCTACGCCGACGGCGCCCCCAAACAGGATCGCGATCCACGTCCACATATCGAGCGTCAACCAGGGCTCATCGACGAGAGAGGGTGAGGCGATGAGCAGATAGAAGAGGCCTCCTATGGCCGTACGCGCCGTCACCATGGCCGTGGCGCCATACCGGGCGGCAAGTGGCTTGATTAAATGTAGCTCGGCGACGGCCATCAAGAGGGCGAGAAACAGGAGGATGTCGCCTACCCAGTAGCTCTGCCCGGGTCGTATCCCGTCGATGGCGAGAGAAAGCGTGCCGAGCGCAGCGAGGGCGATGCCGACGTAGCCAACCCAGCCGATCCGTTCCGTCCCCATTACGTATCCGAGCCCGCAGCTTACCACGGGTCCGAGTGCGAGCCAGAGGGAGGCGCGCGCGCCGTGCGTGAGTCCGAGGCCTTCGATGCCGAGCCAGGGGGCGAGTGTAGCGCCGATGACGGAGACGACAAGCAGTCGAGGCCAGTCTTTTCGCCGGAGGCGGGGAAAGAGGCGATCGCGTCCGGCTGCCTCCTTCGCGCCGATGACGAGCTGGAGGTACAGGATCGATATCATAGCGATCCCGCCCGCAAGAAATCGCGAGACCGAGAACGAAATGGGATCCATTTCCCGGAGGGCCACCTCGGCGAGTACGAAATTGCCCCCCCATAGCATGACGAAGGTGAGCAGCAGCGAATGATGAGGCCAGGCGGCTTCGCCGTCGGCCCCATCATGCTGTGGTTCGTCCGTAATCATTCAGCGCGTCCTCTCCAAGGAAATAGGACGTCAAGATATAAAAATGGCCGGACAGCATACGCGGTCCGGCCATTCGGAGGATGGGTAAGGTGATGTATTGGAGGCTCGTACGTCGAACGCGTACGGCCCACGCGTATTACGCGACCTTCGCTTTTTCTTCGGCGCTCAGCGTCTTAATCGTTTGCAGTTCGAAGCGCACGCCCTGATCACCAGGATACGGCTCGTGATGATCGTGCTGGTTCATCCAGATATCCTCGGGAATGCCTTCCGGGAAAGCTTCGCACGTGTGACGGTCGTCACGATCCCGATTCAGGTGGCTGCACGCCGTACACATCGATTGCACTTGCATCTTCATAGCTCTACCCTCTTTTCGCCTCAGTTCATCTCATCGTCAACATATCAACCCGAATTAGAGAGGGAAAGATTCGGATTTTGTCGGATTTGGAACCAGTCTAAGTCGACGGTTGACGAGCATCTTAACGGGTTGCGGGTTGTCGATCGCTCGGTCTAAACTTAATCCTACTTTCACGAAAAAGGGGATTGCGGAACTGAAGCGCATTTGTTTATTTAGACTTGATCTAAAGACGAATGCAATCATCTGGTGGGAGTACATGTCGGGATCCTTTGAGTCCTTCATGCGGGACGCGCCGTGCTGGTTTTGTCCGGAGCAGCGGTGCCGTCTTGACCCGTCCCGATACAAATACTTCGTTCGGGGCAAGGGTTGCATGCTCGGTGTGCTCTTCGAAGATACCCTGAACGTGTACTTCGAGTGGTTGACGGAAGAGGGCCGCGTGGTCGATTACGGTCCCGAGTTGCGTTACCGATGCTGGACGAAGCGAGAGTTCGCACGGCTCATGGCTGTCGGCGTCTGGGAGCCGGAAGCGGAACTGGCCGTGTAGTGGGACGGGCCCGCGAGGCTCGCGGCGGCCACCTCTATTATGCGGCTTCGCGCGGTGCAGGCTGTTCCGTCATCTCGATCGCCTCGTCGAACTTCACGCCCACCAGTCGCGAGACGCCCTGCTCCTGCATGGTAATGCCGTAGAGCCGGTCGGCCGCTTCCATCGTAAGCTTGTTGTGCGTTACGAGGATGAACTGGGTGTTGGCGGAGAACTGCCGAATCAGGCGCATAAAGCGCTCTACATTGGCGTCGTCGAGCGGTGCATCCACCTCGTCAAGGATACAGAAGGGACTTGGCTTTACGAGATAGATGCCGAATAGCAGCGCGATGGCTGTCAGCGTTTTTTCGCCTCCGGAGAGCTGAGATATTGTAGAAGGGCGTTTTCCTCTCGGCCGCGCCATGATCTCGATGGCCGTTTCGAGGGGATCTTCCGGATCTTCCAATTCCAGGTCTGCCGCGGCCTCCACTCCGAAGAGGTCCACGAAAATGCGCTGGAAGTTCGCTCGAATCTTCTCGTACGTCTCCAGAAAACGTTTCGACGCCGTAGTGTTGATCTCGTCGATCGTTTCCATGAGCTTTTCCTCGGCGCGTTCGAGGTCTTCCTGCTGCTGCAGCAGGAAGTCGAGTCGTTCCTTTTCTTCCTCGTAGGCCTCGAGGGCGAGTTCGTTCACGCCGCCAAGCGAGCGGATGTTGCGGCGAAGATCGGCTACGTCGGCCCGGGCGGAAGTTTCCTCGAAGTCGTCCGGTACGGAGATGCGACCGTCGTCGAAAGCGTCAGGCAGGGGAATGCTGAATTCCTCCGAGATATGTTCGACGAGATCGGCGGATCTCGTCTGGATCTCGGCCAGGCGGACCGCTCGCTGGTTCTCTTCTCGCATGAGGTGCTCTCGCTGGCGCCGGAGTCCACGCAGCTCGCCTTCAACGTCGTTGATCGCCTCACGGACCCGATGCACCTCCTTTTCGGCGCTGGAGACGCCTTCATTCAGGCTCTCCTGACGGCCGGCAATCCTGTCGTAAGCGGACGAAACTTCGTCGACGCGATCGTGCGTTCGCTCGATCGTCCCTTCGAGCTCGCGGATGCGAAGGGCACGTTCCTCCGCACGCTCGAGAATCTCTTCGATCTGTCTCCGTGCCCGTTCGAGATCCCGCTGGTAGTTGTCACGCCGGTTGCGGGCCTCGATGGCGGTTATGTTGGCCTCGTTGAAAGCCGCTGCAGCCTCCTTGCTTTCTGTCTCCGCCGCTTCAAATGCGGCTTCAGCCTCGGCGACGCGGGACTGCAGGCTCGAGAGTGCGGCGCCGGCCTCTTTGACGGCGATTTCGAGTTGTTCGGCTTCCTCGGACGCTTCGGCGCGCGACGTGGTGGAGCGGTCCATCTTATCGACGAGTTCGGCCCGTCGCTCGTCTGCCGATTTGAGCTCAAAGCTGACGCGGGCGGCGCGCTTTTCTGCTTCGTTGAGCGTTTTCTCCGCGGTGGCCAGCTCGCTGCGGCAACTTTCGTGGGGTACGGCTTCGAATTCGTGTCGAAAATGTTCGGCTTCGGCCTCGGCCTGCTCCAGCTTTCGATCGAGCTCCGCGAGCCGGAGGCGCGTCTGCTCGAGCTGTTCGCGCCGTCCTAGGCGTCCGGCTGCCGGAGACGTGCCCTCCTGTCTGCTTCCACCGTGGATGAATCCCTGAGCGTCGATCCATTCCCCGGTGCGAGCAAAAAAGCGAGCCGTCCCGGAGGCCCGCTCCGAGAGGGCTTCGGCACGTTCGAGCGTATCTACGAGATACGTGTCGCGCAAGAGGAGGTCGGCTAGTGTGTCATAGGTTGCGGAGGCGGTCCGCACGAGCTTGCGAAGGGGGGTGGCGTCGATGGACGATCTAGCGTCTGGAGGAAGGTCGGTCAGGCGATCCAGCAAGATAAAAGTAGCCCGGCCCTGCTCCTCATCACGCAGCATGCGTACGGCGCGCTGGGCCTCTTCAGCGGAGTCTACGATGATGCAGGATGCGTACGAGCCGAGTGCAGCATCGAGAGCGATCCGGTCGGCCTCGTCACACGCCAGAATGTCGGCTACCGTGGTCAGATCCTTGTCGGACCAGTTCGAATCGGCGAGGTACTGGACGGCATCCGACAGATCATCGTAGGAAGATAGCATACTTTCGAGCAGCTGGACCTCCGCTCCCAGGGCGTCTCGCTTTCGTTCCAGCTGTCGAACGTTCTCGATTGCGTCGTCGAGCTGTTCTTGCTTGAACGCTCGTTCCTGCGCCGCCTGCTCCAGAGCGGCCCGCGCGTCCGCCACCTCTGATTCCGCACGATTCCGTGACTCGTCGGCCTCCGTGACGCGATTTCGAAGAGCATCCAGACTCTCCTCGAGCTCCTGAAGCTGCGATTGGGTGCGCGCGATGTCTTCGTCGACGAGCTCGCGCCGGTTCACCATGCGGTCCAGCCGCCGGCGCTGTTCGGCGCGCTTGTTCTCGAAGTCTCTTTCCTTCCGGCGCAGCTCCTGAAGCGCCTGCTGTTTCTTCCGGGCGGCCGCCTGACGCGCATCACGCTCCTGCCGAACCTGCTCCAGTTTCTCCACGGCTTTCTCGAGAGCAGGCTCCGCCTCACGGAGGTCGGACTCCAACGAGGCGATCTCTTCTTCGAGCGTGGCGCGGCGCTCATCGGCCGTTTCCTGTTCCTGATGTGCCCGTCGAATTTCATTGCGCGCGGATTCTAGCCGCTCCTCGGCGAGACGGCGCTCGGTCTCCAGCTCGCGCACCTTTTCGAGATGACTGCTGAGCTCTCCCCGGCGTACCTCGAGCTGTTCCTCGCCGGCGTTCAGCTCTCGTCGGAGCGATTCGAGCGACGTCTCGGCAGTGGATTCCTGCTCCGACGTTGCTTCGGACTCCCGTTCCAGGACAGCGAGTTCCTCGTTGATGTGCTCCCTTCGCTCCGACAGGCGGCTGTATTCGACATGGGCCAGCGCCAGTTCGAGCTCGTGCAGCCGCGCTGAAGCATCCTTGTAGCGTTCCGCCTTCCGGGCCTGCCGCTTGAGGCTGCGGACCTGTTTCCCTATCTCGTCGGTCAGGTCGCGGATCCGTGTCAGATCGGCCTGCGTGTTGTCCAGCTTGTTGATCGTCTGGCGGCGACGAAGCTTGTACTTCGTGATGCCCGCGGCTTCTTCAAACAGCCGTCTCCGGTCGTCCGCATTGTCCGACAAGATTTCGTCGACCATCTTGAGTTCGATGACCGAATACGCGCCGGCACCCATGCCGGTGTCCATGAACAGATCCGTGATGTCTTTCAGGCGGCACTGGACGCCGTTCATGAGGTATTCGGAGTCGCCGGATCTGTACAGCCGGCGGCCGAGCTCCACTTCGGAATATTCCGTAGGGAGTATTCCTCGGTTGTTCTCGACGGTCAGCAGCACTTCCGACAGTCCCAGCGGCCGGCGTTTCGACGTGCCGTTGAATATTACGTTCTCCATCTTGTCCGAGCGCAACACTCGTGCACGCTGTTCGCCGATGACCCAGCGTACGGCGTCGACGATATTCGACTTTCCGCATCCGTTGGGGCCGACGATGGCCGTGATGCCCGGATCGAAATGCAGGACGGTCCGATCCGCGAAGCTTTTGAATCCTTGCAGCTCCAGCTTGCTGAGATACATCGTTAAGGGGCGATGTTAAGGGGCGGTGTTAAGGGGTGGTGTTAAGGGGTGGTGTTAAGGGGTGGTGTTAAGGGGTGGTGAGCTTCTGACGAAGGGGTTCATTGGGGCGTTGTCCTGGGCCCGGGGTGGCAGTACCTGCTCCGGACACACATCAGCGATAAGTAACGCCATGTAAAGCCGTTTTGCAAGCGAGATTATCCACACGTATGGCACGCGCATCTTCCAGTGTAGATCCTGAAAAAACAACGGGGTTGCCGAACGCCCGCACGATATATGTCCGTTATTGCACCAATGATAGAGGGGTGCAGCGGGTATCGCTACGGCCCCTGGAGCGGTATCCGGGAGGGAGTGGGAGAATGGCTGGGGGATGGACGTCGTCGCGCGTTGCAAGGCATTCGCCGCACCTTCGTAGGGCACAAAATGATGCCGGACGTAACACGTTCCGCGTGCTTACGTAATCCATGAGCGTTACACGACGTGATCGTCGACCATCCCATGGACCGCGCACGACGCGTCCTACCGACGACGCATCATCCAGACGTGATCACCGTCCGCATTCGACGCAGCGGCGGACGGTGTTTTACATAGATCGCATCTCTCGGAGCTACCTCCTCCGAGGGTGTGTGCCAGAGAAAAAGGCCTCGCATGCAATCCAGGAGCCAGACGCATGCCGGGCCTTTTTCTTTGTGGCCCTCGGGGCGATTCAAACGGCGCAACTCGAACGGCGCAACGGAGTTTGCAAAGATAGACGGGTGCAACATAGAGGCATTCAGCCCATGCAGCGTTTATCTCAGGTCATCTCAACGGGATCGTTCGCATCATTCTGCGTGTTTTTTCTTGTGATCGCTGCAGGCGGATGCCTTCCGTCAGAGCAGATTCGTTCCGAGAGGTCCGATTCGGCCTCGGTTCTGGAGCGAATAGAGCCGACCGTATCGCTCGAAGAACAGGTCGCGCGCATAGCAGGTGTCTATCTGAACGAGTACAGACAGCTGCGCATACGAAGGTCCGTCGGTCCCCCCCTCATCGTAGTCGACGGGGCGAGGATGGGTAAACGCGGCAATCTGTCGTTCATCAACCCGTACGACATCGACCAAATCGAGGTGATAAAGGGTCCGCAAACCGCCTACTACGGAATGGGCGGGCGAGACGGCGTCATCCTCGTCACCACCAAGCATGGGCGAAAGGTGGAGGACTGACGCGCAGCCTCTGGAAGCCATCCGACAGATCGTCGCTCGCTAGAGCGACCAGTCGCCTCTCATCGGTCGTCCGAGCATGTCGTTAGCTGTCGTATCGTCGAGCACGACCTCGCGTTCGGGATCCCAGCGGAGGTCCCGCCCCAGCCGCATCGCGATATTTCCTAGGTGCGCGATTGAAATGGAGCGGTGTGCTTCCTCGATGGGAGCGATGGGATCGGTGCCCGCCAGGACGCTCTCGAGGAAGTCCGACCGATGGTCGTCGCTGCTGTAGAGCCGGATGTCATTGTCGCTCAGTACGGTCTCCCAGATGGCGGGATCGGACACTTCATAGCCGCCTCGCGTGACCCAGATCCAGCCGTCGTCGCCTTCGAACCGAACGCCCATGCGTTCTTCGCTCGATACGACCATCGTCACGCCGCTGTCGTATACGGCCTCAAAATGGAACGCCGTCGCCGTATTCCAGAGGTCGTCTTCGGGGAAGGTGCCGCGCGCGTTTCGGATGGCGATCGGTCCGGTACGCGTCGTGCCCATGCCCCACTGAGCGATATCCGGGTGATGCCCCCCCCAGTCCGTAACCTGTCCACCGGAGTAATCGAGGATCCAGCGGAAATTGACGTGACACCGGGCCGGTGCGTACGGGGCCTCGGGTGCCGGCCCGAGCCAGAAATCGTAGTTGAATCCCTCCGGAACGGGTTCCGGCTCCTTTCTGTGCGCTGTAAGACCGAAATCGGGCTGCCCTGGAGGCAGGCCGCAGCGTACGCGGCGCAGCGTTCCGAGGCGACCGTTGCGGACGAGTTCGCAGGCGTGCCGGAAGATGTAGTCTGACCGCTGTTGGCTTCCCGTCTGGAAGACGACGCCGGCCTGGCGGACGGCGTCGCTCATGGCGCGGCCCTCACGAACGGTCAGCGAGAGCGGCTTCTCTCCATAGATGTGCTTGCCGGCGCGTGCTGCTTCGATGACGGGGATGGCGTGCCAGTGATCGGGCGTGGCGACGACCACGGCATCGATGTCGTCGCGCGCGAGAAGCTCACGGAAGTCTTCGTAGCTGTCGCAGGCCGAGAATTCCCCGGATTGGATTTTGTCACCGTAATGGAAGTTGACGATGCGCTGGGCCGGTTCTCGACCGCCGATGTTGCCATTCCAGTAGCCTCCGCTCTCGCGGTTCACGTCGCACACGGCCGTAATCTGCACGCGTTCGTCCGGCAGGAAGGCGAGCAGGTGATTCGTGCCCATGTTTCCGGTCCCGATGAAGCCGAGTGAGATCCGGTCGCTTGGCGCTGGACGAGTCGTACGTCCAAGCGCGGATGCGGGTACGATGGTCGGCAGCGTGGCACTTCCAGCAAGGGCGATGCCCGTCTTGAGGAAATCTCGTCGGTTTTGCATGGTCTTCGAGGCCTTCTTGGCGCAAGGGACGGGTGGATGTTGGGGTGAAGGTAAGACCCAGCGTGCTTTGATGTGTAGACGCCCATTCGAGGACTACCTACGCGAGGGTGGTCGCGGAGAGGTTGAGGCAAGGTCCCGGAGGGCGCCGCCGGCAAGTCGAAACGTCGTCCATTCGTCCAGTGGCTTCGCACCGAGGCGTCTGTAGAATCGGACGGCATCCTCATTCCAGTCCAGCACGGCCCATTCCAGCCGGCCGCAGTCTCTCTCCACGGCCAACTTCGCCAGGAATGCCAACAGCGTCCGGCCGTAGCCTCGACCTCGCCATTCGGGAAGGATGAAGAGATCCTCCAGATAGATCCCGGGCCGGGCGAGGAAGGTTGAGTACGTGTGGAAGAAGAGCGCGAAGCCCACGGGGATGCTTTCGTAGTATCCGAGAACGACCTCCGCATAACGGTCCTCACCGAACAGCGTCTTGCGCAGGCCGTCTTCCGTCGCGACGCATTCGTCGGAGAGTCGTTCGAAGTCGGCCAGGCCTTCAATGAAGCGCAGAATGAGCGGAACGTCGTCGGGGTCGGCGAATCGGAGTGAAAAGCCGGGGAGGTGGGTGTCGATCATGGATGTCGTGCGGGCTGCGAACACATACGAACGCCGCGGCGTGGAAATTAAGCCGATCTCGTCGTGATCGCCCCAGCCGAACGTCGATCATCAGTCCCCGTCTCAGGGGAAAGACCAACGCAGCCGATACGCGTACAGACGTGAGGATCGAGCGGTGAGAAAGGTCAGTCTACGGAAACGAGCTCGATGTCGAAGGTGAGCTTCTTACCAGCAAGGGGGTGGTTGGCGTCGAGCTTCACGACCTCGTCAGTGACTTCTTTAACGGTCACGACGGCCGTTTCGCCGTTCTGCTGCTGCACTTGCAGGCGCTGGCCGACTTCGGGGTCGATGTCGTCGGGCAGCTTTTCCGCGCTGACTTCGATGATCTGGTCGTCGCGATAGGGTCCGTACGCCTGCTCCGGCGCAATGTCGACGGTTTTGGAGTCGCCCGGCGCCATCCCGATCACTCCCTTTTCAAAGCCGGGGATGATCTGTCCCGAACCGATCTCGAAGGAGAGTGGATCTCCTCCCGTCGAGCTGTCGAAGACCGTATCGTCTTCGAGCTTACCAGTGTAGTGGACGGAAACCTTATCGCCCTTCTTCGCTTCAGCCATTGAATGCTCCGTTCTCACGTGATGATAGGTAGGGTTCGTTTCTCTTCTACGGTCTACGTGCGGCGGCGATCCGAGGGGCATCTCAGGCTACGGAAGCCTCCGCCTCGTCGGCGACGGTTTCGAACGTGAGTCCGGATCTGCCGGTGGCCACGTCGATCAACACGTGGCTGCCGTCGACAATCTCCCCGGAGAGCACTTCTTCGGCGAGCTTGTTGGTAATCTCCCGCTGCAGCACGCGCTTGAGCGGACGTGCCCCGAAGGTCGGATCGTATCCCCGCGCGGCGATCCAGTCTTTCGCCTCCTCGGTCAGCGTCAGCGTCAGGTTATGATTGCGCTGCGCGATGCGCTGAACGCGTGCGAACTGGATGTCCACGATGCCGCGGATCTGTTCGCGACCGAGCGGGCGGAACATCACGATCTCGTCGATCCGGTTCAGGAACTCGGGGCGCAGCCGCTGCTTGAGCAGGCTGAATATCTCGTCCTTCACCTTCTCTCGGGCCGCTTCGTCGAACTCACCCATCTCCTCGATCCGATCCTGAATGATGTCGGATCCCATGTTGCTCGTCATAATGATAATCGTGTTGCGGAAATCCGCCACACGCCCCTTGTTGTCGGTCAACCGACCGTCGTCGAGCACCTGGAGGAGGATGTTGAAGACCTCCGGGTGTGCCTTCTCGATTTCGTCCAAAAGAACCACCGAGTAGGGACGGCGTCGGACGGCCTCCGTGAGCTGTCCGCCTTCCTCGTACCCGACGTATCCCGGAGGAGCGCCGATCAGGCGGCTCACCGTGTGGCGCTCCTGGTATTCGCTCATGTCGATGCGCAGCATCGCGTTCTCGTCGTTGAAGAGAAACTCGGCGAGCGCCTTGGCCAGCTCCGTCTTGCCGACTCCCGTTGAGCCGATGAAGATGAAACTGCCGATCGGACGCGTCTCTTCCTGGAGTCCGGCTCGTCCACGTCGGACGGCATCGGAGACGGCCTTCAGGGCCTCCGGCTGTCCGACGACGCGGTTTTCGAGCATCTCTTCCAGCTTGAGCAGCTTCTGCCGTTCGCTTTCGAGCATCTTCGAAACCGGGATGCCCGTCCACCGCGACACAATCTCCGCGATATCCTCGGCGTCGATTTCCTCCTTCAGCAGGGACCCCTGTTCCTGGATGTCGGACAGCTTCGACTGGGCCTCCTCGATCTCCTGCTCCAGCGCCGGAACGCGTCCGTATCGAATTTCGGCGACGCGTCCGTATTCCCCTGCGCGTTCGAGATTCTCGGCTTCGATGCGAAGGCTCTCGATCTCTTCCTTCGACTTCTGAATTTTGAGGATGAGGTCCTTCTCCTTCTGCCACCGGGCGCGGAGCTCCTGTCGTTCCTCTTCCAGGTTGGCGATGTCCTCGTTGATCCGGTCGAGTTTCTCCAGGGCG
Organism: Rhodothermales bacterium; assembly: GCA_040904565.1. Taxonomy (GTDB): domain Bacteria; phylum Bacteroidota; class Rhodothermia; order Rhodothermales; family VXPQ01; genus JBBDTI01. The sequence continues at coordinate 2,467 of JBBDTI010000044.1, read as the reverse complement.
TCGTCGCGCTTGACGGCCTCGCGCTCTATTTCGAGCTGGCGGATCTGCCGCTCGAGCTGATCCAGGTCCTCGGGCATGGAATCGATCTCGATACGGAGCCGCGCGGCGGATTCGTCAATCAGGTCGATGGCCTTATCGGGCAGGAAGCGATCCGTGATGTATCGATTGCTCAATTCCGCGGCCGCGACGAGCGCCGAGTCGTGGATGCGAACACCGTGGTGGACTTCGTAGCGATCCTTGATGCCGCGAAGAATCGATACAGTGTCTTCGACGCTCGGCTCGGCGACGAGCACCATCTGGAAGCGGCGCTCCAGCGCCTTGTCTTTCTCGAAGTGCTTGCGGTATTCGTCGAGCGTCGTGGCGCCGATGGCTCGTAGTTCACCCCGTGCCAGCGCAGGCTTGAGGATGTTGGCCGCATCCATGGCCCCTTCGGCCGCGCCCGCGCCGACGAGTGTGTGGATCTCATCGATGAACATGATGATCTGTCCATCCGACTCGGCAACCTCCTTTACGACGGCCTTCAGACGGTCCTCGAACTCGCCCCTGTACTTGGCGCCGGCGATGAGAGCGCCCATATCCAGCGCGACGATGCGCTTGTCCTTCAGCCCTTCCGGGACGTCACCCTGCACGATACGTATGGCCAGACCTTCCGCGATGGCCGTCTTGCCGACACCCGGTTCACCAACGAGCACGGGATTGTTCTTCGTCCGTCGAGACAGAATCTGGAGCAGCCTGCGAATTTCCTCGTCGCGTCCGATGACGGGATCGATCTTACCCTTCCGGGCCCGCTCATTGAGATCTTGAGCGAACCGCTTGAGCGATTCGTACCGGCTTTCGGCATGCTGATCGGTCACGCTCTGGCCACCCCGCACGTCCTTCAGGACGGCCAGGATCGATTCCTTGTTCACCCCCTGGGACCGAAGCGCCTCGCCGGCGGCCTCCTTGGATTCCGCCAGAGCCACGAGCAGGTGCTCCGTCGAGATATATTCGTCACCCAGCACTTCCGCTTCCGCAAGCGCACGGTCGAAGACCTTCTTCAGGTCGTCTCCTACGTACTGGCCCGAAACGCTGGAGCCGGTTACGACGGGCAATGTAGAGATGGCTTCGTCGATCGCTTTCGAGAGGACAGGGATCTGCGCCTCGAGACGCTGGAGGATCGACATCACGATGCTCTCGGGATCCGTCAGGAACGCCCTGACGAGGTGCGGCGGTTCGATGCCCTGGTGATTCTCGGAGGCGGCCATCTCCATCGCCTTCTGGACGGCCTCCTGTGCCTTGACTGTAAATTTCTGGAGATTCATGTATCTCAGCGCGATAGAACGCGCGGTCTATTCGACAATACGGCGACAACGTCAGCTCGTCTCACTGCGACGCTTCGATACATAAACGAACGAAAAGCGTACCAACGCCCGGCGTCATGCCAGGTTGGCAGGCCTGCCGCCTCCATCGGTGTTCCTGGCCTTCAGGAGTCCGTATCGCATCGCTTCCGTCCGATACGCCATCCATATTCGAACGATCGTCGTGAGGAAGGTGCGGTGTTCGCCGTCGGAACGAGCGAGGGTCCGCACCAGGGAAGGCTGCGACAGCAGGGCCGCGGCCGTGCGGCGAAGGGCCAGGGTCCACGTACGACGGACGCCATCGGTCAGGTCACGAAATTCTTCGATGACGAATCCGGCACGCTCCAGCGTCTCTGCATAGTGCGTAACGGTCGACAGGTGCGCCAGGCGTCCGTCACGACAGATCGGATCGAGGAGGTATCGAACCTGCCGGTTCGTCGGCTTCTCGACCGCCGTCCACGCGCAGATCACAAAGCGGCCGCCGCGGCGGAGCACGCGCCGTACTTCCTCGACGCAGCGCGAGAGATCGGTGATGTGTGAGAGGGACTCGATGGCGTAGGCGGCATCGTAGGAATCTTCAGGCAGGTCGTTCTCCAGCCAATTTCCGAGAACGTACGTCGGTGCGTGGTTCTCGGCGGACTGACGGACGGCATAGGCATGCTGGGCCGGCGAGAGGGTTACGGCGGTGACGTCGACCCCGAAGTCTGCCGCCAGTTGGCGGGCGGACGCTCCATAGCCGGAGCCGACGTCCACCACCCGGTCACCCGGGGAGAGTTCGGCAACCGCTCCGACGAGATCGACGAGTAAGCGAACGGCCTCGTGACGTGTTTCATCTCCCCTTACCCACAACCCGTGGTGGACGTGCTCTCCCCATATCTGGCGGTAGAGCGCATCGAGTTCATCATAATGTTGCGACACGGCATCATGTTGCGATGCGGCGTGCTGCGACGCCGGACGTTCGATCGGCTGCATGCTCGGATCCCTCATGGGGTGCGTCCATTTCAGATCTGCGACCTTTCTGGTATACGATGAGACGGGTGCTTCGTGCCCTGGCTACGAGATCCCCGGCGAGATCCCCGGCGAGATGCCCGACGAGATGCCCGGCGAGATGCCCGAAACCAGTCCGCGCG
>JBBDTI010000043.1:0-7145 GCA_040904565.1 Rhodothermales bacterium | reverse complement strand
CATGTGTTAAGCCCGCCGCCAGCGTTCGTCCTGAGCCAGGATCAAACTCTCCATAGTAATGAAGTGTTATGATCTACTTGACTCTATATTGTTTGTCTCATCATGTGCGTCGTTCATTCGACACACAGGAATCAACGGGACTCGCTATGCTTCCAATCTCATCAAAGAACAAGACCTCTCGGCCTCTCATCGAACCCTCATTGGGCTCGCCCGCGCTGCCTTTCCGATCCATGCCGCCAGCTCATCGCCGACGCAAAAGATCGCTTTTTCCGAAAACCCGGACCAGCAATATACGCTGGCGCCAGATCTCATGTCAAGCGAACTCTATCGCATTAACCGGTACTTCAAACAACGCCTCTGCACTCGCGGCTTGCAACAGGTGCCATACCGGCCACCCAGCAAAAAGCGACGCCACCCGACCGATACAAACTAGCCTGACGCGTCGGCTTCGATACCGACCAAGGCCGGCATCCACTCGCTTTTCGAGCGCAGAACATTTACACGACACGGGGCAGATACGGTTCCCAAGAATTTGTGTGAAGCGTGTGTGCGGTCGCTGTGTGCAGAACCCGAGGGATTCGCCTCGCAACGCCGCATCAACCGGCTCCGTGCGCGTGTCATCATGTCAAAGGGATGCGTAAAACACAGCATGCGATAGCAGGTTTCTTCATTCTGTACCTTTTCGGAGTCTTCATATATCTCCGCCCGTACGAGGCGGGCAGGGCTGCCCGCCGCCGGCGGACCTGTGCGTGCGCGGGCACCTCGCGGAAGGTCGTCCGTATCAAAATGACGCCGCGAACGGAGCCGCCCGGGCACCGGGGCGATACCTTATATATAAGCAAGACACTCAGCGCCAATGGCCAATAGCAAGAATGTCCTTACCGATGTGCTGCCGTTCCTGCGGTCTCTCGTCGGAAACACGTATTTCTGGGGAGGTGTCGCGGCGCTCGGCGCCGTATTGTTCGCCGGGTACGTGCTCGTCAACCACGTAATCATGCCTACCGTCACGCGCCAGGGCGTTTCCGTGCGTGTGCCCGATCTGATCAATCAACCGTTCGAACAGGCAAACACGGAACTGGAATCGTTAGACCTGAATGTTGAGCGCGTCGTTCAGCGCTACAATGCCAACTTTCCACGCGACGTCATCGTAGACCAGAATCCGCCGCCGAAGGCGACCGTGAAGCCGGGTCGCCGAATTTACGTCACCGTCAACAGCGGTGAACTTCAGCGCGTGGCCGTACCCGACGTAGGCGGCCTGTCCATCCGAGAAGCCGTGAACCGGCTGCTTGCCCGCGGCCTGCAGGTCAATGAAACACTGCCGGACTCCATCCCTGCACCCAACCGAAATACCGTCACCCGACAAGCGCCCGCCCCGGGTGACTCGCTGACGGAAGGGTCGGGCGTTTCGCTATGGTATAGCACCGGACTCGGTGCTTCCTACGCCACCATTCCGGACGTGACGGGGATGACCTTCGAAGCTGCCCGGGATACGTTGCTCTCTACCCAGCTACGGTCCATCGTTGTCGGCGTGGAAGATGAAGCCGATCTCTCCGAGCTTACCGTGCAGCGTCAGAGTCAGGAACCCGGGACCCGCGTACGCGCCGGCTTTGAAGTACGATTGTACGCGGATGAAGCCGCTCCGACGCCGCCAGAAGAGTGAGATGTCTTGCGATCGGATGTTGACGGATCGCGAAAAACGAGCGGCGGCGATCGTACCCCATGTCACACTGCGCGGCGCGACCCCGTCACGCCCCTATTCTACGACGTACACGGCGAAATCCTCGTCGATGTCGACGACCACGCGCTCGCGATGCTTCGTCTGTAGAAATCGACCCAGGTAATCAGGCTGGATAGGATACTCGCGGTGGCCCCGGTCGATGAGAACGGCGAGCTGGATGCTGCGAGGGCGCCCATACTGTACGAGAGCGTCCAGCGCCGCCCGAGCCGTGCGCCCGGTGAATAAGACATCGTCGACCAGCACCACGTCGCGATCCTCGATGTCTCCTGCTATCTCCGATTCATCCTTCACCTCGTCATCCGATTCGAGGTCGTCGCGGTACGCGGAGACGTCCAGCTCGCTGACGGTAAACGGATGATCCTCGATTGCACGCATCTCTTTTGCAATAGCCTGCGCGACGGCTCCACCGCGGCGACGGATACCGACGATGTCTACGTTGGATGCTCCGCGGTTGCGCTCGACGATCTCGTACGAAAGTCGAACCAGCATGCGTCGAACGCGCTCCGGCGACATGATGAGCCTGCGTGCCATGGATCAGAAGATCGTGTAAGAAAGGGGGTTCGGGCGGCGAGGCAGGGCGACAAACGTCACTGGAAAAACGTCACTGGAAAAACGTCACTGGAACATGGCCTTGATACTGCCCCACGTCCGTCGTACGGCCGTCGGCGTATAATCGATCTCCATCGACCCAACCTCGATTCGCTCGCCCGTATCCAGAATCGCAACGAGCGTATAGCGGACGGCCTCGCCGGATTTAAACAGGCCGTCGTCGCGGTACGTGTAGGGCTTGCCCGCACCGTGAGGCTGCACTTCGACGATCCGGGGCTCCGGACTGAACTGCATTCGAATCTCCACCTCGTAGTGGTGCAGATCCTCTTCCGACTCCGCCTCCCACTGCACGACGGGGAGCCCGTTCTCGAGCGTCACGCCGAAACTCTTCGGGCTGAACCCCGCCACACTCCAGCCCGTGACGACCAGAGCCAGCAGTATGAAACCGTATCGCGTCATGTAGAAGTGCTTGTGTGCTTTTCGTAATTCCCAATAAGGGGTCGAACGCCGGCAAAATCAACGTCCAAAGAACAATTCCTAAGCAGACCCCGGGACTATACTACCCGTATCTCGCGCCGAGGACCTAATTCGGCCGGACTATCCTTCCGCCTCCACCTTCATACCGTCCATCTTGTTCGGGCATTTGTCGCGAACGCAGTGCCCGTACATATTCAACGAATGATGCTTGATGTCGAACTGGTAAATGTCCGCCACCATCTCCTGAATGCTCTGAATGCGCGGGTCGCAAAACTCGAAGAGTTCGTTGCAGTCCATGCAAATCAGATGGTCGTGCTGCCAGTAGCTGAACGCCCGCTCGTACTTGGCCTGGTTCTTCCCGAACTGATGCCGCACTACCAGGTCGCAGTCCATGAGCAGCTCCAGCGTGTTGTACACCGTCGCCCGGCTCACACGGTGGCCGCTCTCCTTCATTCGGATGTACAGCTCGTCGGCATCCACGTGATCGTCGGCAGCGTAAATTTCCTCCAACACGGTAAAGCGTTCCGGCGTCTGCCGCTGCCCTCGATTCTGGAGAAACGCGCCGAACACGCGGCGAACCTCCTGCATCTGTTGTTTCGGAACTGCCATCGCTCGCGTACTGCTAACCTGATTCAGGTGGACGAGTGGATAGGATGATACCTTCGACGATCACTTCGTCAACCGTCAGCCGGAAGGTGCGGTTCCTTGACTCCGCTCCAGTACGGCCCGGAGATCTTCCCAGACTACGCCGGCCAGATCGTCGATCCCCCGCCGACCATCGAGACAGAGAATGCGTTCCGGCTCCTCCTCCGCCAGCCTGTCGTAGGCGCGCACGACGCGCCGGTAGAAGCCCGAATCGGACCGCTCCATGCGGTCCGCATCTGCACCGCCCGCTCGCCGGCGCAATGCTTCTTCCGGATCCAGCCGGATCAGGTACGTACGGTCCGGCTGCAGCCCACCCGTCACGCGCGCGTGGAACGATCGGACCCAATCCCACTCCACAATCTGCCGCCCCCCACCCTGATACGCCGTTGTGGAGTCGTAAAAGCGATCGCATACGACGATCTTCCCTTCGGCTAAAGCCGGCCTGATACGCTCCTCCACAAGCTGTGCTCGCGCTGCCGCGAACAGCAGCAGTTCCGACATAGCGTGGATCGTCAGATCCGGATCCAGAAGCAGTGAGCGGATGCGCTCGGACAGCTCGCTTCCACCGGGCTCTCTAAAATGGTCGACCGCTCGTCCCCGCTCTCGGAGGCGCGCGACCAGCCGCCGCGCCTGCGTGCTTTTTCCGGATCCGTCAATTCCTTCGAACGTGACAAGGATCATCGGTCGTACTGGCGCAGTTTTTGTAACTGACTAAGTTGAGGAATTAGAGCCTGGCAGAGAACGGACCTGATGCAGGTTCGTTCACGGACCGCTTCCGATACAAAATGAAATGCTTGCAAGTTGGGAAATACCCGTTTATAATACGGCGAAGCTTGGTTCCGCTGCAGTATTTATTGCGCGTGTCCCGTTGAGCCCGCTCTCCGCACGCATCCACCAGCAATCAAATCCCCGGCGTCAACATGAGTATGTTTGACTTCGAGTTCGACGACTTCGACGACCCAGCGGACGAAGCACGTCTTAACGAGCTACTTGCTGCGTACGAAAACAGTGGCGAGGCGGCGTATTTCGACTCGGACACGCTGGAGGATATCGCAAATCACTATTTCGATCAGGGCCGCTTCGAAGACGCGCTCGGTGCCATCGACCGGCTCCTGGAAATCCAGTCCTTTTCGTCCGACGCATGGATGCGTCGAGGTATCCTCCTCAACAACCTCGGTCGCCAGGACGAGGCCCTCGAAGCCTACAACCGCGCACTGAACCTGAATCCGGCCGACACGGAGACTCTCGTCAATCGAGGCATCACGCTGGACACGCTCGGAAGAGACGACGAAGCGCTGCAGGCGTTCGAAGATGCGCTCCGCATCGACCCTCTCAACGACGAGGCTGTATTCAATATCGGGGTCACGCAGGAACGTCTTGATCGCCTCGAGGAGGCTGTCGAGTCTTTTCAGCGTTGTGCGGAATTCAACCCGGAGCATCCGGAAGTGTGGTACGAGCTGGGCTTCTGTTACGACCGTCTGGCGCGTAACAAGGAAAGCATCGAGTGCTACGACCGGCATATCGATCTCGAACCCTACTCGCACGATGCCTGGTACAACCGTGGTATCGTGCTGAATCGCATGAACCGCTTCGAGGAAGCGGCCGACTCCTATGAAATGGCGATCGCCATTCTCGACGATTTCGCCTCCGCCTATTACAACCGCGGCAACGCGCTGGCCAACATGGGCCGGCTCGAGCAGGCGGTGGAAAGCTACCTGCGCGTAATCGAGCTGGAAGGGGGCGACGCGGCCACCTACTACAATCTGGCTCTGGCCTATGAGGAGATGGAGGAATACGAGCAGGCGCTGACGTATTTCGAGCAGGCCGTGCTGGAAGACGACTCCTATCCGGAGGCGTGGTACGGATTGGGATGCTGCCTTGACGCACTCGAGCGTCACAACGAAGCACTGTCGCTTTTCGACCGCGCACTTGCCCTTCGACCGGAGATGGGCGAGTTCTGGTACGCGAAGGCCGACTGCCAGTACAATGCCGGACACGTTGATGACGCGCTGCAATCGTACGAGCGCGTCGTATCGATCGAACCGGGCAATCGCGACGCCTGGCTGGACCTGGCAGAGACGCTCTTCGAGGCAGGCCGCGTAGAACGTGCCCTCGATGCCTACAGCCATGCCCTAAACCTCAGCGCGGATGCCGGCGCCTACTTCCAGCAGGCCAAGGCGCTGTTCGCGCTCGGGCGCGCGGATGAGAGCATCCGCTCGCTCAAGAATGCCTTCCGACTCGATCCCGGTAAGAAGGAGGAGTTCCGCCATACATACCCGGATCTCTATCGAGATGTCAAGATCCGGCGCATGCTCGGACTCGACAATGAGTCGACTCCCCGAGCATAGCCAGATCGAGCGCACGGCGGGACCCCACAGCCTTTTTTCTACGGCGAAGGGCCGTCCAAAACGCGTGCCTTTCTCCTCTTCGCGGCTACCAAGCACCGTCGTGCGTCCTGTCGGACCGTATCCACGTCGAATGAATAGACGATTTCGCGACGCCGCGGCGCATTTCGCCCAGGGTATGCTCATGGGCACCGCCGACATCATCCCGGGTGTCAGCGGCGGCACGATGGCACTTATCGTCGGCATCTATCAGCGTCTCATTACGGCGCTCAGCACGGGGTTCTCGGCAGTCGTTGCACTGGCACGATTGGACGCACCGCGTATGGCCGGCCTGCTCCGAGAGGTAGAATGGAGATTCGTGGTTCCACTCCTCGCGGGCATCGGATTCGCACTGGTCGCCGGTGCACGCATCATACCCGGCCTTCTGGAAGCCTATCCGCATGAGTGCCTCGGACTCTTCTTCGGCCTCGTGGGTGCGTCGATCGGCATCCCCTGGAAGCGCATCGGTCGTAAGGATCTTCTCGTCTTCAGCGTGGCCGGTACGACGGCCCTCGTTGCATTCGTGCTGACGGGTATCCCGCCTCGTGCGGCCGCCGTGCCGAGCGTTCTCCAGATCTTCGCTGCGGCGTCCGTGGCAATCTGCGCCATGATTCTACCCGGCGTGTCCGGCGCGTTTCTCCTGAAGGTCATGGGGATCTATGAAGCCACCCTGCACGCCGTTAATACCGCCGACGTCGCTTACGTGGCAACGTTTATGCTCGGGGCGATCGTCGGACTCGGGCTGTTTTCCAAGCTGCTCAGTTATCTTCTCGACCACTGGTCAAACGTCACGATGGCGGCGCTCGTCGGACTCATGGCCGGGGCACTCCGTGCCCTCTGGCCCTGGCAGGCGACAGATCGGTCGCTTCTCTGGCCCTCGACCGGGGACCCCATCCTGAGCGTCGCTTTGCTCGCCCTTGCGGGTTTCGTCGTCGTAACGCTCCTCACTCTGTGGGGAGACCGCCTGGAACGAATGTGATCGGCCTCGGAAGCCGGTGGTCCCGCATCCGACGAGAAGCAGGACCAACGGCGACGTTCGGCGAGAAACGCTAGACGGTCAGGCGTTCTGAGCGCACCGTAAGTGCGTCGATCCGATCCTCGTCCACCTCAACTCCCAATCCCGGCCGATCGAAAGGCACGTCGACGTATCCGTCTGTCGACATGGTCCATTCCGGGTGGACGACGTCTCGTACCCAATATCTGCTGCTTGGGGAAATATCGCCGGGCAGCACGAAATACGGCAGAGACGCCAGCGCGACGTTGTACGCGCGACCGATGCCCGTCTCGAGCATGCCGCCCACCCAGGCTGGGACGCCGTGCTCGCCGCAGAGGTCGTGGATGGCGACGGACGC
>JBBDTI010000042.1:0-39495 GCA_040904565.1 Rhodothermales bacterium | reverse complement strand
CCACCCAGGCTGGGACGCCGTGCTCGCCGCAGAGGTCGTGGATGGCGACGGACGCGGCGAGTCCGCCAACACGACCCGGCTTCACATTGACGATGCGCCCGCTGCCCAGTCGAATCATTGTTTCGACGACCCGACTCGACGTGATCGATTCGTCCAGGCAGATCGGCGTCGTGAGCTGCTCCTGAAGCCTGGCATGACCGACCAGGTCCTCACGAGCGAGCGGCTGTTCGATCATGCTGAGTCGAAACCCGTCGAGCGATCGCAGGAGTCCCATATCCCCGCGCCCGTATGCCTCATTGGCGTCGACGGCAAGCTCCACACCGTCACCTGCCACCTCCCGGGCAGCAGCAACAACCTCTCGGTCCGACCCCGGCTCGATCTTCAGCTTCACTTTCCGATAGCCGGCCTCGACGGCCTCGAGCACGCGTTCCGCGAGCCGGGTGGTGTTCTCCTGCAGCCCGACGGCAATACCTGCGGGAACCCTGCGCCGAACCCCTCCGAGCAGCTCAGCCAGGGGCACATCGTTCCGCTGCGCCTCCAGGTTCCACGCGGCCATCTCCAGCGACGCCTTGGCCATCCCGTGGCCGGAAACCCGCCGGTCCAGCACCGTGGCGAGCCGATCCTCGCGTGAGCCACCGGCACTGCGAAGCGCCGGAATGAGCCAGTCACGGATCGACGTCCACGCCGTGTCGACCGTCTCCGGTGCGTATGCCGGCGTATCCTGCGCTGCACATTCGCTCCAGGCCGTATAACCGTCTCCTGACTGCACTTCGAGCAGCAGGATGCGACGATCCCGTATCACACCGGTCGACGTAACGAACGGCTCGCGCAAGGCGAGTCGAATCTCTCTGAGTGTAACCGAATGCAGGTCGACCATAAATCGTTTATACGGCTTCCTCTGGTGATGCCGTGTGTCAAGTAAGCATGATGTAGCCCATCATCCGCCCGGTCGTGCCCTGTTCCGCACGGTGTGAAAAGAAGGTATCCGTTTCCGCGGCCGTGCAGCGGTCGGACACCTCTATCTGGGTTTGGGGGATTCCAGCGCGACCTAGCTGATCTGCAATAGCAGCCTTCAGGTCGACGTGGGGCCTCGGCCATCGGTCACGGCGCACGACGTACTTCTTGGCAAAGCGGGCCGCCACTTCGGGTCCGACTTCGAAATGTTCGATGGAGATACATGGACTGACCCATGCGCGGATCGCCGAGGCATCGGCGCCGTACTCGACCATCTTACGAACCGTCTTCCCCGCGATGTTGTCGACGGTCCCACGCCAGCCGGAATGACAGGCGGCGACGACCGGCGAACGGGCATCGACCAGCAGCACGACCGCGCAGTCGGCCGCTACAATGCAGAGGGCGACGTGCGACACCGTCGCCACGAGAGCGTCGCGATCGGGGTACGGCCCCGGTTCCGTTACGACCTCAATGCTGCTGCCGTGAACCTGGCCGGCGATCGCGAGACGGTGTGGCCCGATACCCTGCGCCTCGAAGAATCGACGCCGGTTCTCCTCGACACGGCTTTCCTCATCGCCCGTGCTTAAACTCAGGTTCAAGGATCGATAGGGCCCTTCGCTCACGCCACCGTATCTCCGGCTGAACCCGGCCTTGACGCACGCCACACCCGAGAAGACGCGCGGGACGATGGGTTCAGGATACGAAGACGTTGGAGATCTCATCGATTCGCTCGGCCACGCAGGGCATTCTTGACCACATCGACCGGCATATCCCGGTCCGTCCACTGCACATACGACGCCGCTGCCTGCTCGACGAGCATGTCGAGCCCCCCCACCGTGGTCGCGCCTCGCTCCTCCGCTTCACGAAGCAGCCGCGTCCGTTCGGGGTTGTAGACGATGTCATAGACGACGTGATCCGCACCGAAATCACTCGCGTCCGGCCACGGCGTACGGTCGACCCGCGGGTACATCCCAACGGGCGTCGCATTTACGACCAGCTGAGAGCTTCTAACAACGGACCCTGCGCCATCAAGATGTTCCACGGCAAGCGCCCCGTTCGGATCGTAGTCCGACAGGTCCGACGCCAACCGCTCGGCCTTGGATGGCGTGCGCGCGGCAAGCGTAAGGCGAGACGGCCCGAACGTCGTGAGCAGCGCATACGCCACCGCCCTCGCCGCACCGCCGGAGCCGATGATCGTCATCTGTGCACCGGTCAGTTCGTCCGTGCGCCGAGCGATCGGAGCCACGAACCCCGCGACATCCGTGTTGTCGCCGTAAAGGGTACCGTCATCGTGCCGGCACACGATCGTATTGACCGCCCCCACGGCATGGGCCTGCGGAGAAAGCTCGTCGATTAACGCCACCACGGCCTGCTTATGCGGGACGGTAACGTTGGCCCCCATAAAATCGAGTCCAAGGAGTCCGCCAACCGCCTCTCCCAGCCGTTCTCGACGGACCCGCATCGCTGCGTAGACTGCGTTGATGTCCTGCTCCCGAAACGCCGTATTGTGTATGAGGGGGGACAGCGAGTGCTCGACGGGATCACCGATGAGACCGACCAACCGCGTTCCGGCATTCATGATAAATCGCTCAGCATGTGGTTCAGCCACGAGATCGTCCGCAATATGAGGCCAGTCCGATGTTGGGCGGCTCCAGACGAAGGCTCCGGCCCGATCCAACATACCGGCTTCCACGTACGCCCGGTTCCGGACGCACAATACGCCGCCGCCGCCGCTCCGTTCGCACCGTCTTTGGGAGACCACGTGCGGCCCCGCGAATTTCTCGGTTCTGCATCGTACCATGAAGGGTCCGAGCAGGGGTGGCCGTTCCGGGGTACCGCATTTCACGATCGGTTCTCCCGGTCGACAGGCGCCGCGCTGCCGAACGCGCGACCATATTAGTACGTATTTACGCAACATTTCCAGAGGCATGCCCATGCCGTCAGACTTCTTAGGAGACGTTAATCGGATGTTCGCCAAAGCGGCGAAGCTTACGGAACATCCGATCGGGTTGCTCGAACAGATCAGCATATGCAACAGCGTCTATGCCATGGAATTCCCGCTGAAGCGGGACGACGGATCCATCGAGGTTATCCACGCCTTTCGGGCGGAGCACAGTCACCATAAGCTTCCGGTAAAGGGCGGTATCCGGTTCGCACCGAGCGTGAACAGGAAGGAAGTGGTCGCCCTCGCCTCGTTGATGACCTATAAATGCGCCGTGGTCGACGTCCCCTTCGGCGGTGCCAAAGGCGGTGTCAAAATCGACCGGTCGAAGTATTCGAAGGCCGAGATCGAGCGGATTACGCGCCGATACACGTTCGAGCTAGTCCGGAAAAATTTCATCGGACCGGGCACAGACGTGCCGGCTCCGGACTATGGGACGGGCGCGCAGGAAATGGCGTGGATCCTGGATACATACAACCAGATGACCGATAACCCGCTGGATGCCCTGGCCTGTGTCACGGGCAAGCCGGTCGGACAGGGAGGCGTGCGGGGCCGCAAGGAGGCGACCGGCCAGGGTGTCTTCTACGGTATTCGCGAGGCCTGTAGCCACGCAGAAGACATGAAGAAGCTCGGCCTCGAACCGGGCCTCGGAGGAAAAAGAGTGGTCGTTCAGGGACTCGGAAATGTCGGCTTTCATGCGGCCAAGTTTCTGCAGGAAGGAGGGGCCCTCATCACGTGCATCGCGGAAATGGAGGGGGCCATCCACAAGGAGGATGGGCTGGACGTCGAGGAGGTCTTTGCCTTTCGGAAAGAACACGGGTCGCTGCTCGATTATCCCGGCGCCGAGAACATCACGCCATCTGTGAAGGCACTGGAGCTGGATTGCGATATTTTGGTTCCCGCAGCGCTCGAAGAGCAGATCACTTCCAGTAACGCACGAGACATTAAAGCTAAAATCATTGCGGAGGCGGCAAACGGCCCGACGTCGTCGAAGGCCGACGAGATGCTGCTCGAGCGCAACGTGCTCATTCTTCCGGACCTTTTCCTCAATGCCGGCGGTGTGACGGTATCGTACTTCGAGTGGCTCCGCAACCTCTCGCACGTGCGTTTCGGGCGGATGAGCAAGCGTTTCGAGCGGAACAGCCAGCAGAAACTGATCGCCGCCGTCGAAAACGTAACCGGTCACCGGTTTCCCCCGAACGTCATCACCGACATCGTCCACGGAGCCGACGAGATCGACCTCGTTAATTCCGGCCTGGAAGAAACGATGGTCTTTGCATACGACGAGATCCGGCAGGTGGCGAAGCAGAGGGACACGGACCTGCGAACGGCCGCCTTTGCCAGTTCCATCGACAAGATTGCCGTATTGTATCTCGAGATGGGCATCTTTCCATAATCAACGCACGAATGCGTCCATGGGTCTGCAACAGCGTATCATCCGACTCTTGTTTCCATACGGGAGCACGCGACACGTGCTTCGAGGCCCGGCGCGTGGAACGCGCTTCGTCGTCGAGCCGGGCATCGGCGCGTCGTACGCGCTCGCGACGGACGGTGCGGCGTCACACTCGTTCAGGACGCGTGTTCGTCCAGGTATGACCGTCTATGACATCGGTGCCAACAAGGGCCAGATGGCGCTGCTGTTTGCATCGCTGGTCGGACCGAACGGGACCATTGTCGCGCTGGAACCGGCACCCCGCGAACATGATAGCCTGGTCCGGAATCTTGCGTTAAACGATCTCGGCATGGTGAGGACGATTCACGCTGCCGCCTTTCATGAGACCGGGGAAATCGAATTCGAATACGCCCCGCAACGACCGATGCAGGGAAAAGTGGCGGATGTCGAACCGACGTATGGAAAACGGGCTGCCACGAAGCTGTCGGTTCCGGCGGTCCGGCTGGATGACCTCGTGGCCGAGCACGGCCAACCCGACTTCATCAAGATCGACGTGGAAGGCGCGGCCGCGGCGGTGTTGAAGGGGGCTCGCCGTATTCTGGAAGAGACGGCGCCGCTGCTTTACGTGGAGCTGCACGGCCCTGAAGAACAGGCGGGTATCCGGGACGAAGTACTCGCGCGAGGTTACGTCGCGGAAAGACTCGACGGAACCCCCGTACCGGATCCGACCGACGGATGGCACAGTCCACTCTGGTGCTACAGGCCGACGTGAAGCGTACGGATGTGACGTGGGCAGATGGAAAAGCGCCCGGCCTCCTGTTGGGAGTCCGGGCGCTTTCTGAATCCATCGCTGTCTACATACGTCTTCGTGCCCATCACCACGCCGGGCATGAGATCATCCGCAGCCGCTCGTCGACCCGCAGTTGGCGCACGAATAGCAGGATCCGCTGCGGACCATGATGGACCCGCAGTTGGAGCAGGCCGGACTGTCCTCCTGGTTTCGGAAGGTCTTCTCAGTGGAAGCCGCCGCACCTGCGGGAGATGCGTCTGCATCGGTCATCGTACCCATGAAGGCCTCTACGGTCTGGCCGACGAGGGGGTCCATTTCTTCGCCCGTTTCGTCGTCGAACTCGATCTCCATCTGCTCTTCGTCAGATGCCGCGCCGCTGCGGTTCGCCTCTTCCGCAACGGCGTCAGTAGGGTTTACGGTTTCCTCCTCCTCTTTCTGTTTACCCAGGAATTTGAGAGAGAGGTACCGGAAGATGTAATCCATGATCGACTTGGCGATCGGGATCTGCTTGTTGTTCGTAAAGCCGCTGGGCTCGAAGCGCATGTGGCTGAACTTGTTGCAGAGGTCTTCTACCGGGACGCCGTACTGCAGCGCGATGGAGATCGACGTAGCAAAGGCATCCATCAGCCCCGAGATCGTCGAGCCCTGCTTGGCCATGGTGATAAAGATCTCGCCCGGCATGTGTGAATCGGGATAGAGCCCGATGTGCAGGTATCCTTCGTGCCCGGCGATAGAAAATTTATGCGTCATCGACGGACGCTCGTCCGGCAGCCGCTTGCGAACCGGCTTGTAGACGACCTTCTCGACGACCTTCTCGACCATCTCCGGCTGGCCCGCGGCCATGCCGTCACCCGAAGCTTCGGCGACCTCTTCCGTTCTTTTCTTCGTATTGCCGTCCTTCGACGTCGAAAGCGGCTGGCTTCGCTTGGAGTTTTCCCGGTAGATGGCGAGGGCCTTCAGTCCGAGCTCCCATCCCTTTACGTAGGCGTCGGCGATCTCTTCGACCGTCGCGTCTTCCGACATATTTACCGTCTTCGAGATAGCACCGGAGATGAACGGCTGCACGGCAGCCATCATCTTGATGTGCCCCATGTGATGGATGGACCGCTCACCTTTGAACGGCTTGAAGGCGCAGTCGAACACCGGAAGGTGTTCCTCCTTCAGGTCGGGGGCACCTTCGATGGTGTCGTTCTCATCGATGTATTCGATGATCGCCTTGACCTCGTCCGACGCGTACCCCAGGTGCCTCAATGCTTCCGGCACGCTGCGATTGATGATCTTCATCATGCCGTCACCCTTCCCGGCGAGCAGCTTATACTTCACGAGCGCGATGTCGGGCTCGATGCCCGTCGTGTCGCAATCCATCATGAAGCTGATCGTGCCGGTCGGCGCCAGCACCGTTGCCTGCGCGTTCCGATAGCCGAACTTCTCGCCGGCCTCGACGCAGTAGGTCCACGTCTCCTTCGCAGCATCGAGCAGGTAGTCCGGGCACGACGGATCGATCTGATTCACCGCATCCGCGTGCATCCGCATGACCTCGAGCATGGGCTCGCGGTTCGGCGGAAAGCCTGCAAACGGTCCGATGTGTTCGTTGGCCGCGATTTCGGCGCTCCGCGCGTAGGCCTCACCATGCTCGATCGCCATCAAGGCACCGGCCACGGCCCGGCCTTCATCGCTGTCGTACGGCAGGCCCAGCGCCATCAATGCGGCACCGAGGTTCGCGAATCCAAGCCCCAGCGGACGGTAATCATGGGAATTCTTCGCGATGGAGGCCGACGGATAGCCGGCGTTATCCACCAGTATGTCCTGCGCCGTGATGAAGACGCGGGCCGCGGCACGAAAACGGTCGATATCGAACGTCCCGTCCGCCTTCTGGAACTTGCGCAGATTGAGGCTCGCCAGGTTGCAGGCACTGTCGTCCAAGAACATGTACTCCGAGCAGGGATTGCTGGAGTTGATGGCGTCGGTGTTCTTACACGTGTGCCATTTCTGGATCGTGTCCTCATACTGAACGCCCGGGTCGCCGCAGACGTGCGTTCCTTCGGCGATCTTTTCCAGAATGTCCTGAGCAGCGACGGTTTCGAGGACCTCTCCCTCCAGCACGCCGCGCAGCCCGTAATCTTCCCCTTTCGAGGCGGCCGACATAAACGCGTCGTCGACGCGGACGGACTGGTTGACGTTCTGGAAGGCGACGCTGCCGTATGCCGGGCCGTTGAAGGAGCCGTCGTACCCCTGCTCGATCAAAGCCCAGGCCTTGCGTTCCTCCTCCTGTTTGGCGTCGACGAACTCCAGAATGTCGGGATGCCACGACTTCAGCGTCTGCATGATGGCAGCGCGGCGGGTCTTCCCACCCGACTTGATCGTCCCGCCCGTCGCGTCCTGTACGCGCATGAAGCTGACGGGTCCGGAAGGCTGGCCGCCGCCGGACAGCTTCTCTTTTGAGGAGCGCAGCGTCGACCAGTCGGCACCCACGCCGGAGCCAAACTTGAACAGGCGGGCACTCTCGCCCATGAGCTTCCAGATGTCGTCGATCGAGTCCTCGACCGAGATTATAAAGCAGGCGGAGGCCTGTGGGCGCACGTAGGGATCGACGGGCTCGATTCTGCCCTTCTCTTCGTTCCAGCCAAATATCTTCTTGTCGCCCGTGTCCCGAACGCCGTACTGCTGGTTCAGCCCGACATTAAACCAAACCGGACTGTTGAAGGCGCCGTGCTGGTTGACGCACAGCCACGTCAGCTCGTCGTAGAAGCGCTCTCCGTCTTCCTTCGTGGCGAAGTAGTTCTGCTCGAGGCCCCAGTCGGCAATCGTTCGCGTGACGCGGTGAATGAGCTGTTTGAGCGACGTCTCCCGGCCGCCGTCGGCCGGGTCGAGGTCGATCTTCGATACGTCACCGTAAAAATACTTGCTCGATACGACGTTCGTCGCCAGCAAACTCCACGACTCGGGAAACTCGACGTTCTTCTGCTCGAAGATGGCGTCTCCCTTGTTGTTCTTGATGGCCGCGTCGCGCTTCTCCCAGACGACGGAATCGAACGGATGCCGGTCGTCTTCGGAAAAGACCCGTTTGATGCGTAAGCCGGATCGAAACGCGTCGGCGTCCGGGACGGAAACGTCGGACCGATGGTCCTTGAAGAGACTGGCCGTCGCAGCCTGCTCGGCTTTCTTTTCGGGTGAGCTCTTTGCGGGCGTCTCGTTGTTGGGCGTCGTTTTCTGGGACATAGCGCCTCCGGATCTAGATTTCAATAATGCTCAACGGTCGAAGACGAGTGGACGCGTGGCGGATACACGCGGCGAACCGGCCTCGACTAAGCCGGTGGTTCACTTGACGCAACTTCAGCAGGAAAGCGGACGAATAACGGTCTATCACCAACGCCGGCGACGAACCGTGTGCTCGAAACGGCAAGCGTGATTACCAATAAATCCAGCCGAGCACCGTTATGCAAGCTGTATTTTTCCACAAACAGCTAATTCGGCTGATCCTGCGTGCCGTTCATATTATAGGAGGGAATCCCCCTTTTTGTTCGCACTCAGGCAAGATTTAATCGATGGATGGAACCGTTATTGGGGATGTCATGGAGATACCCACACCGTCTCAACAGGTTTTCCACAAAGGGCGGCATCCGAGGCACAATAACGGCTCACTCCGCGGTGCAATAACGGCAATATGCGTATGGGTTGGGTGGGCAGTGGCAGGATTTAACACGGGCAGGTGTTACATCAACGGGTTTGACACGGGTCGATGGCAGCGAGCAGAGGGCGAAGGGAGCTGGGCAACCCTCGCGTAACGACCACGGCATCAACCGGTAGCCGCTTCGAGTTCGATCGTCTCGAGCTCGTTGATAAACGGCTGGTCGTAGATCCTTCGACCCGTTGCCTGCGCCAGCGCGTTGGCCAGCGCACCGGATACCGGCGGCAGCGAGGGCTCGCCCAGTCCGGTGGGATCGATCCCGTTATCCACGAAAAAGGCTTCTATCTCCCTTGGAGCCTCGCGGTGCCGGATGAGCCGATACCGATCGAAGTTGTTCTGATCGGGCGTCCCGTCCGTCAGGGACAGCCCACTGTACATCGCGTGACCGATACCGTCGATGATGCCTCCTTCGACCTGATTGTGTGCGCCTTCGGGGTTGACGACGATGCCGCAATCCACGGCACACCACACTTTGTCGACGATCGGCCGACCGTCGCGGTGGATCACGTCGACCACCTGGGCCACGTACGAATTGTGGCAGTAATAGGCGGCCACACCCCGGTACGTATCCGGCATGGGTGTATCCCAGTCCGCGCGATCGCGGACCAGCCGCAGCACGCCGGCGTAGCGTTCGGCGTCATAATCGTGCTCGTCGCCAACGGGATCCTTCATCGCACGGTCAAACAGCTCCAGCCTGAAATCGATAGGATCCCTGCCGGCCGCCTCCGCGACTTCGTCGAGGAACGCCTGTTCCGCGCCCGCGATGAAATTCGACCGTGGGGCCCGCCAGGCACCCGTCGAAACGTTGGATTCGAGCGCCAGGTTTTCTGCCAGGTAGTTCTCCACGGCCCCGGCCGGGAAACGATCCGGGAACGCGGGACCCTCGTGCACCCCCGCCGCCCGGACGTGGAAGGCGGTCATCTCATTGTTTTCGTCGAGCGCCGCACGATACCGTACCTGGTACGCCGGCCGATACGTGCCCTGGGTCATGTCGTCTTCGCGCGTATAGACGAGCTTGACCGGTGCATTGATGCGGCGGGAAATGAGCGCGGCCTCCACACCGAAGTTGCCGTAGAGACGTCGGCCGAATCCGCCGCCCATTCGAGTCATGTCGACCGTAACCTGCTCCTCCGACATGCCGAGCAGGCTGGCGACGGACGACCGGAGAAATTCCGGCGTCTGAATCGGCCCGACGAGTTCCGCCGCATCCTCCGTCACGCGGGCGAAGAAGTTCATCGGCTCGAGCGTGTTATGTGCGAGGAACGGGGCCGTGTAGGTTCGCTCGATGACCGTCGCTGCTTCTCGGAAAGCGGCCTCAGGGTTTCCATCGCGCCGGCCCGGCTCCGTCGTGCCCGACTCGATCAATGCCGCGAGTCCGCGCGCGTGGTCCGCGCTGCTTTCAGGGGGAGACACGGTCTCCCACTCGACGCGCAGCGCTTCCTTCGCCTTTTTGACTTCCCAGGTCGACCGTCCGACCAGGACGACGAGCTCGGGGAAGGCGTTGACGTCGGACCACTGCCGTTCGAAACCCTCCGGCGCGGCGTCGATGGTAAACACGTCGCGGATGCCGGGCATGCCGAGCGCCTCCTCTGCATTCACCGAACCGACCGTCATGCCGAAAGCCGGGGGGTGTGCGATCATGGCGATCAACATCCCGTCCCGCTGAACATCGATGCCGAAAAGCGGCTCGCCCCGCACGATGTCCGGAGCATCAACATTCCTGGTCGGCTTTCCGACGATCGTGAAGTCCGCCGGATCCTTCAACTCGACCTCTTCGGGGACGTCGACCAGCGCGGCGTCAGAAGCGACGTCTCCGTACCCTACCGATCTACCGCTGGCGGCATGCGTGATTACGCCCGCCGACGTTGAGAGGTCGGAGACCGGCACCTCAAGCCGATGTGCGGCGGCCTCGAGCAGCATGCGCCGGGCCGTCGCCCCGGCCATGCGCAGACCGGGCCATCCCTGGCGAATGGACTGGCTGCCGCCGGCGAGCTGGCGGGTGAATTTGCCCGTGTCGAGCCCTGCCTGCTCCACGACGACGTCCTTCCAATCGACGTCAAGTTCCTCGGCAACGATCATGGGCATGGACGTCTTCACGTTCTGCCCGATTTCCGGATTGGGCGACATGATCGTCACGAGCCCATTGTCGGCAATCCGGAGAAAGGCATTGATGTCGAACCACTCTCCGGGCATGCCCGCTCCGTTGGGCCCGGATGGAGTACAGCCCGCCAGCCAGTTGAAACCCAGCATCATGCCTCCACCTGCCATAGCAGAGGCTTTCAGAAAGGAACGTCGATTGATCGATGTCTTAATCCGTGCCACGATGCATTCTCGTCAAAATGAATAAGGCCTGGTCCACGTCCGGAGAAACCCGCTATCCCATCTCGGCCGACGCCGTTTTGATGGCGGCACGGATGCGGATATACGTGCCGCAGCGACAGATATTGCCGTTCATCGCATCGTTGATCTCTTCGTCGGTTGGACTCGGATTGGAGTCCAGCAATGCCGCTGCGCTCATGATCTGGCCGGCCTGGCAATACCCGCACTGCGGTACGTCGTGTTCGAGCCATGCCCGCTGAACGGGGTGATCTCCCTCTTCCGATAATCCCTCGATAGTCGTTATGGCTCGGTCGCCCACGTTGGAAATCGGGAGCACGCACGCGCGTACGGCCGTTCCATCAAGATGCACCGTACACGCCCCGCACTGCGCCATCCCGCAACCGAACTTGGTCCCGGCCAGGTGCAGGTGTTCCCTCAAAACCCACAGGATGGGGGTGTCCGGCTCGACATCGACCTGATGTCGTGTTCCGTTGACGTTAAGGTGGAAGATCGACATGGTCTGCTGTGATCAGAGATTCGTACGCTGTGATCGGTCGATACCTTGATCGCTGGTACCTTCGTCGCTCGACACCGTGATCGGCCGGCGCTTTATGCAACATATATAATGTAGCACGTTTGGCGCTGTAAGTCGAGATCGAGGGCTCAGATCGGACGGGACGCTCTCCATCCCCCGAGGGAGAAGGCACGCCGGGCCCCCATTCTCTCTGCGAACCGGACGGCGCGCCACCCGCGAACAGGAGGAGTCACGGAAGCAGGGTGCGCCAGGAAAAAAGCCCCACGCCGAGAAAGCGCGAGGCCCGATGCAAATACTCGTGGTTTCAATCCGGAGGCACGCCTTCGATCCCAATCCGGGAGCACCCCGCGGGACTACAGGTCGTCTTCGTCGAAGTCGTCGTCCTCAAAGTCGTCGTCGTCGAAGTCGAAGTCTTCATCATCATCGAAATCGAAATCGTCGTCGTCGTCGAAGTCGTCGTCAAAATCATCGAGATCGTCGTCCGACTCGAAATCGAGATCGTCGTCTTCAAAAGCCATCGGATAATCGAGGACATCCTGCTCGTCCATCTCGTAGGAAAAGGGTGCCATAATCATCATACATACTGGTGGATAGGTGAGGCCGCACGATAAAGGTACGGCAGTCCGCTTCACAAATAGCAACAGCTCTTAGGACGCACGACGCAAAAATTAACAAACGTATCGGCCTTTTTCCTGTCAAACTTGAACACGTACACGGACCCCACCGGCGGCTGCTTAGTTTATAGCACGCCACGGTCGTCCGTGTCACGCCTACTCTTGGTCATATATCGAGTCGAACATGTTGCAGGAAACCGTAGAACGGAGCGCTTATCCGCATCCCGAAGAATTTAAGGTCATGCGGCCGGAATACACGGAGATGGAAGACGAGTATTTCCGTGCGACGATCACGGTAGCCCCGTTCCGCGTGTCGGGGGAAAGCCAATCGAAAGCGGGCGCACGCCGAGCCGCCCTGTACGATGCCGATAAGATCTATCGTTCATACCATCCCTCCTATCGCGTCCAGAGTCCGTTTCCGGATGAATTTGTGGATCGAGAAGGAGTGCAGTGGTTCCGTGTACCGGAGCCGAAGCGTGACGAGCTTGGCGACTACCGCTTTGTGGACCAGAGCGACGAGGAAGACTTCGCCGATATCGAGTCGATGTTGATGTGGGATGTCCGTCCCGCCGACGCCAATCCGACGGACGAAGACGACGACTAGGCGACTGCCGCAATCACCGCTTCGCGATGATCCAAACGGCGTGGACAATCCCCGGTACGTAGCCGAGGAGCGTCAGCAGGATGTTGATCCAGAACTGCGCTCCCAGACCGACCTGCAGAAAAACGCCCAGTGGGGGCAGGAGAACGGCAATGATGATGCGTAGTACGTCCATGGCAGCGTAACTCTCTTTTATTCCCGTAAGACTAGTCTTGTACGTCGATGGCGGCTCCGTCGAGCACTCTAAATTCAACCCGCCTGTTCAACACCCTTCCCGTCGGCGAGTCGTTTGAAAGGATGGGGCGTGTTTCCCCGTAACCGGTGGCACGGAGTCGATCGGCGTCGATGCCGAGAGCGGTGAGATCGTCCGCAACACGTGCCGCCCGACGTTCCGACAGCGCCTGATTGTAAGACGCCGTCCCGATCGAGTCGGTGTGTCCGGCTACCTCGACCTGAAGGTCGGGATACCTGTTGAGAACGTCCGCGACCGCCTCGATCGTCGGCCGGGACGAAGGCAGAAGCTCGCTACGGTCGAATTCAAAGTTCACCTGCAGCGACCGAAACACCCCTTTGTCCAGCATCAACCGCTCTACGACGGCCACCAGGCTCGAGTCTGGACGTACCTCGTTGAGACCATCGGAAACGCCCCCGTCATCGCCCGCGGCAACGGCCCCATCGATATCCTCTCCACGAAGAGCTTCGTCCGCGAAACTCTCCACCAGTTCCGCTGCTTCCGCAACAGAAAGGGTGTCGGCGGCCTGCCCGGTATTCGCATCACGGAGGACGATCACGTCGCGGCCGCCCGAGCGCACGTATTCGGCGTCCAGATCGAGGCCCTGACGATCGAAGACCCGGGCCAGCCGTTCGAGATCGACGGCGGCGACGTCCGGACGTTCGAGATCGTCGCCGCCCGTGTCCACCCGGCGACCCTGCGCGGTTCGCAGCGACCGGATGCGTACGCCTCCGGGTGGGCCCGATCGGATGTAGATGATCCCCTCATCGGGTACAGGGATGGTGATCGTGCGGCCGGTCGTATCCGGTTGTGCCTGTCCGAGTGCAGGAAAGGCGGTCAGCAATACGAACACGCATGCGACAGACGTCATAGCAGATCGACTCATAGGCCGAATCGGTACCCTAAGACGATTCGGTTAAATGTGAACGCGTCATACGCTGCATACTCCCCAAAAAACCGGCCCCACGGCAGGTCGAAATCGGCGCCGATGCGGCTGTTGACCGTAAGCTGAACGCCCGGCGTATCGGCGGGACTGTCGTTGAAGCCCAGCATCCCCCCTCCCAGTCCAACGTATGGCAGGGCACCCCCGAGAGATCGCTGCATGAACGTCAGATCGTATATGGCGTCGACGCTGACGTGATAGGCGTACGTGCCCGCTCCGAAGCCCAGCGCAAACTCGGGTTGAAGGTCGATGGGACCCAGCAGCGATGCATCCATGTCCAGTCGAAATCCAACCACACCCATATCGGGTGTCCCGAACATCGCTCCCGTGAAGGGCTTCACGGCGCGCGGACCACTGGAACGAGTGGAAGCGGACGATCCCGATCGGTCTATCACGACGGTGGAGGGCGTCGTTTGCCGCTCGAACCGCTGCCGATCGCTTTCGATCTGTGCCTGCAGACGCTCTTCCATGGCGTCGAGTCGCTGATCCAGCATCTGTTCGATACGGACGATCTGTTCATTCGTCACGGCGGCATCCCCCGAACCACCTAGCTGCTCGCGCACCGTCGCGCGGACGATCTCGTCGATCTGGTCGGACGTCAATCCAGCCGCGTTCCCTGGCGAACGGACGACTTCCCCATCTTCCGTAACGGTTTCAATGCTGACGCCGCCGGGACGGCCGAATCGTATGTAGAGTTCGCCCTCCTCGGGAAGCGGCAGCGTGACCATTCGCGGTTCGCGAGCCGGCGCTCTCCGTCCCTCTTCAGTCACGAGCTGCCCCGCTGCGACCGAATCGGACGAGGCGGCAGCCGGCACACCCAACTGCAAGCGGTCGAGAACTCGCGCCAGCGAGTCGATCCTGGCCTCCGAGCGCTGCAATTCATCACGCAATTCCGCATCGCCTCGATCCATCGCCGTCTCGAAGGCGCTAGATGCCGTGGTTGTGCTTCTCCCGAAGGCGAAATTCAGTCCGGCCGAATACATCCAGCTCGAGCGCACCTGCCCCGGATCGTCGACATTGTCGACCCCCTCCTCACCCATGAGCACGGATCGGGCGCTCGCGTTGAGCGACAGCGACTCGCTGAGTGGGAGCGACGCACCGGCGCCTACGAGGACGAACGGCTCGTCTCCGGGAGTCCGGCCTTCCCGCCCGACGTACCCCTCGAGCACATCCATGTAGCCCCCACCCGCCATGAGATAGGGCGCCAGAGACTGACTGACGCCCAACTCGAAGCGTACTTCGCCTCCGTAGGCCTGCAGCGCTTCCAGGTTCAGTCCGCCCTGTTCGAGCGCGCGCCAGTAAAAGGCACGGGCGCCGACGTAGGGTCCCAGATTCAAACCTGCATAGAGTCCGACGAAGCGCTGGTCCCCTCGAAACCCCAGGTCTTCGTGGAAAGCCAGCGTGCTCACGGCAGGCTCGAAGCGAAGACTCAAGCCTCGAAACCCGCCCGAAATCTGCTCGCGCAGCGCACGGTCGAGCGACGTCTCTTCGCCCGGCGCCCTGCCTCCGACGTATATCTGCAGGCCAGCCCTATAGGCCCAGTTATTCACGTCAATCTGATTGAAGCTCTCCGGAGCCAGACCGAGATCGGCCAGATCCAGGCCGTCGAAAAAGGTGGAGCCTAGATTGTACCGGTAGCTAAACCGTTCCGCTGAAAGAGCCAGTGCGTAACGTCCCCCGAACGCAAACTGAACGCCGGCCCCGGCGCCCAGGTAGATCGTGCGCGTCGGATTGAGATGCTCCGGCTCCAAGCGAACGATACCCGCACCGACGAACCCGAAGGGGACGACATTTTCTATTGGAGCGTTAAGGCGCAGCTTTCCACCGTATCGCTGCATGTTCACCGATCGAGACGGGAGTCCCACGAGCAATTCGCGCGTCTCCTCCGTGATGCCGCTGACGGTACCGAAGTCGGTGGATAATCCGTCGTTTCTCAGGTAGACGGCATGCAGCTCCACAAGGCGTCCGAACCCGAAGCCGACCTCGCCGCCGTAGACGAAACCGCGCTCCATTCCCGCGTTGTCACCAAAGAAGATCTGCTCGCCGACCGGAGACAGCGTATAGCTCAGGCCGCGCACCTGTGCGTGGGCGGTCGTGATGCCGAAAAACATTAGAAGAAAAATGGAGATGAGGTGCCGTGAGGAACCGTAGTCTATTGTGGGTCGAGGCATAATCCTTCAGAGACGCTAATCCGCCATAGATACAAGGGTAAGGTCGCCCGCGGCAGTTATTCTTTGACCAGCCGAAGCTTCAGCGTGCCGGACATCTCGGTCACTCCCGCATATCGGTCCGAAAACTCGGATGGGTTGATGGTTTTCGAAATCGAGGCGGTGAGCAGACCCGGCTCGTCGACGCTTCGACGCAGCGTGAACTCGTCGGTCAGAAGCAATTGCTCGAACTGCGGCCGATACGTGTCCTCCCCGTTCAGCCGTACGGTAGACGCGGTTACGGCAAAGTTGCCGGCGGGAAAGAATACATCCCCGTTGATGAACTGGTACGAAAGGATGAAATTGCCGCCGCTCGAGAGGCGAAGATTGGTTTCAGACTGCACGAGCGTATCCAGGACGATGATCGGCTGAAACGCGGTTCCGCTCGGCTCGAACGTAAACTCCGTGAAGTTGTACAGCCCGGCCACGTCTCTCGGATGCGGTTCATCGATGGGGTCACCTGAATCGCAGCCCCCTACGAGCAGAACCAGCAGGACAAAAAGGAGGGATGAAAAGATCGTCTTAGGCATGTGCGCTGTGTGATGATGTATCAGGACTGAGTTAAGCCCGCACGGTAAAGCGAGCGTACCTCATCCATACATTGTACACCCATTGCCCGATTCGCCCGACGTGCAACTATTGTGTGATCTCGCTCCGGTTGGCGCTGGGCGCCGCCGCCTTCCGAGGGACGAGCTGCCGGTTCGGTAGGCGCGTATGCCTTCGACGTGGAGGTCGACAGCACGATGGAGCTGCGCGTTTCCGTAACGCGTGACGGGTATTCGGGGGCGTCGACCGACGTGCTGGCCGCCCCCCCGAGATGGCGGGACGCCATGAGAAAACCCGACGGCCGGCCTGCCCATAGCGGCAGACCGGCCGTTTTCATATCCTCCTCACTCCGCGGGCCATTTTCTCCCTGCGCCTTTGCGACACAAGCGAACCTCCTTATGCGCGCTGCGACGGTACCCTTCCTGCCCCTGCTAGTCGTCGTGGTCGCCGCAGCGACCGTTCGTGGCGCTTCACCGGTCGGTCCGGTTGAATACTCGCCGCCCAGCGACACGCTGGAGACGGACGGAGGCGCCATACGCATGTCGCCCATCCGCGCCCGCGTCCTGATCAGGGGAGACACGCTCTGGGAGCGCGCCTTACGCATCCACTACGACGCGATCGTAGTGGACGGACACGTGGACGTACCGTCGCTCATGGTCGACGACGCGTACGATTTCAGGGTGCGCCATCCCTCCCATGCCGCGCACGTGGATCTACCGCGGATGTACGAAGGCGGACTCGACGCCGCCTTTTTCTCCGTCTACATCGCCCATCACTATGGGGAAGGACATCGGGCCGTAGCACGGGCACTCCTCCAGATCGAGGCGGTGAAACGCCAGGTTGAGGCCGTGCCCGACAGCGCCGAGCTCGCGCTTACGGCCGACGACGTCCGACGCATCGCGACGTCGGGCCGCAAGGCCGTACTGCTCGGACTCGAAGGGGGAAACGCGCTGGCCGCCTCGGTAGACACCCTGAAGGCGCTGTATGAGGCCGGCATTCGCTACGTCACGCTTACGCACGTGAACAACAACTCGTGGGCGGAGTCCTCGCAGTCCCCGCCGCGGTGGGGCGGGTTGACGGACCACGGACGCGCGCTGGTGAAGCACATGAACCGGCTCGGCGTCGCCGTAGACCTATCGCATGTTTCGGACGCGACGTTCTACGACGCCCTCGACGCCTCGAACGCACCCGTCCTCCTCTCTCATTCTTCGGCCCGAGCCCTCGTGGATAACGTCCGCAACGTAGACGACGACATGCTGCGTGCCCTTGCCGACAACGGCGGGCTGGTCATGATCAATTTCTTCGACGCCGTTGTGAATCCGCATCTGACGGAGGACGTGATGGCGGAAGCCTACGAACGGCTCGGCGGCCGCCGGACCAGCCTCAATGACATGTGGAGCGTGATCTACGATCTCATCCGAGAGCGCGAGCTTCCCGGGGCTACCCTCTCCGACGTCGTCGACCACATCGAGCATGCCGTCGACGTGGCCGGCGTCGATCACGTCGGACTCGGATCCGACTTCGACGGCATCTTCGATGTGCCGGCCGGATTGCAAGACGTTACGCGCCTTCCCTGGATCACTTACGAGCTGCTCAGGCGAGGCTATTCCGAGGAAGACATCAATAAAATTCTCGGTGGCAACGTGCTTCGCGTGATGGATGAGGTGGAGCGCGTCGCTAGCGGGGAAACGTCGAGCCGATCCAGCGATCAATGAATGCGTACGACGCGGGCCGTCAGGCGCCCTCCCGGCGCGTCGACCTGGGCCATGTAGACGCCGGCGGCCAGCCCGCTTCCATCCACACGAAACCGGTGCATGCCGGTGGCGCGATACGGATCGACGTGGCGTCGTACGACGCGTCCCATGACGTCGTATAACGTCAGCCCGGCCGGTCCCGGCACGTTCATCTCATATTCAATCGCGGTCGAGGCCACGAACGGATTGGGGTAGACGGTGAGCGACGGCGAAGTCCTTCCTGAACGTCGCTCATAGCCTGTGCTCGATCCCGTCCCGAAGCGCGCGTACACGGGAAGATGGTCGGACGTCGTCGTCGTATACCCCTCCACGATCCCAAGCACCTCGGCGTAAGTCTCGGCGGACGCCACGTCGTACGCGTCGACGATCTCGTTCGTAACCAGAATGTGGTCGAACGTCGACCCGGCGCTGCAGGTAGACGTCGCACAGAAGGTCCGGGCATCCCGTACGTCGAGCGTCCAGCTAAGAAACGCGTATTCGTCCGACGCCTCCAAAAGTTCCTGATAGGGCGATGGCCGGCCGTTGCTGATGGACGACCCGAGCTCGTCGTTGAAATCGCCCAGTATGACGACCGCTCGATGAGTCAGGTGTATGTCGACGTGCTCCTTCAGGAGACGGGCTCCCGCAACTCGCTGATCGTACGACCGGTCGTCGCCGAACGCCTTCATGTGGAGATTGATGAAAACGACCTGGAGCGTGTCGGCCGGCAGCATCACGTCGGCCTCGATCTGAAGGGGCGGGCGTCCCGCGAAGTCAGCGGCGTGCGACGTCAGAATCGCCGATTTTTGCCGCACGAAAATCACGTCCCTCCGATATACGAATCCGAGCTTGAAGTTCGAGCCGGTGCGGCTGATCTCCCCCGCCCATTCCGCACCCAGCTCGTCGAGCAGTCGCTGGAAATGCGCCGCGTCGTCGATCTCCTGAACGGCCCACAGGTCTATCTCGGATTCCCGGATGACGCGAGCAACGTTGCGGAGCTGCTGCTCCTCGTCGGATGGGCCGTTCGCCGGCGAACCAAACCAGTTGATGTTCCACGTCGCCGCCTCGAAGGTCGATGCCGTTCCCCTGGCGGGCAGGTGCTGCGCTCCGGCGGGAAGAACGGCGAGCAGAACGAGGACGACGCCCCAGGTTCCGCCCACGCGTCGCCATGGATGATGATTCATGCGTTCGGTCGCCGATCGTCGCCGTGCGTGGTTAAAGGATTCATCGGACGGTAAAAAGATAAGACGCGCGATCCAGAGAGGATGCTCCGTCCGCCGTGCGATGGCTCGCGCCTCCAAAAATTTCCTACTTTGTGCGCGTCCGTCGATCTATCACCGAACCGTGCCGGAGGCCATGTCTCAAGCAGATGCCGCCGTCGATCATGAAACCGTCTACCGGCTACTTTATGAGGAGCGGTGGACGGAGCTGCTCGATCTCGTGCACCGCCATCGAGACGCCGTCGCGGAGAATGCGCTCCTGTCCCATGCCGTTGATGTGTTCGAGGAGACGTTCTTCGAGCGCCTCCCGGAAGAGGATCCGGCTGCGATGCTGCCGAAGCTGGAGAAACTGTTCCTTCTGCACGCGGGAGGGTACCACGCGCTGCGAGACGATCACTTCGAAGCGGCGGTCGAGCACCTCGTGTCGCTGCACGCGGATCGGCCACAGTCCGCCGTGGGGTATGCCCGGCACTGCCCCGAGAACGCCGTGTGCGCCGACGTGCTCCAACGGCATGACCTGCGCCGGCCGGTGAAGCACTCGATGGACGACCGCATCCGGCTCGACGAAACCCACGCCGAGGCGGGCGTCGATCGCACGAAGAGCCTGTTTCGATCCAGGCAGGAAGAAGCCTTCTTCATGGCCGTCCGGGAGGTCTTTGCCTCCTACTTCGCCTATCCTAACGTAGCGTTGAGCAGTCTGCTTGATTTCGAGCGATTGAAGGACGATCTCACTGCCGCCGAACGACAGTATTTTTTTCGCGGGATGGTGGATTGCGTCGTGTTCGATCAGCAGGACGGCTACCGGCCCTGCTACTTTTTCGAGCTCGACAGTCCGCATCACGATACCGATCCACGCCGCGAAAAGGATGCGATGAAAGACCGGGTCCTGGCGCTGGCCGGGCGGACGCTGTACCGTATTCGGGTGAAAGACCGGCGTGTCGGACGGAAAGAGTTTGCGCGCCTGCTGAAAGAGATCGTTCGATAGCGTAGGACCCTCCGCGCGCTACTCGACCTTCTTGAGCACCTCGATGTCTTTGAAGCGCACGTCCATGGTCATGCCCCCGTGCAGCTGAAGTCCGAGGGGCCCGCTTCGGCGGCTTTCCTCGTCGACGATGTCGGCGCTTTCGTGACCGTTCACGTGGACGAGGATGCGGGGGCCCTGAGCGACGACGGACAATTCGTTCCATTCGCCGGGATCGTTGAGCCACTCTTCAACCTGATCGGTCTCGGGCTCGACGACCCATCCACGTCCGCCGGTCTCATAGAGTCCCCCCGTCTCTCCGTCAGGCTCGATCTCGGCCTGAAATCCGTGGACGTGGACGTCGTCCTCCACTTCTTCCGCACGGAAATAAAACCCGCTGTTACCTTCCCGGGCCTGAAAATCGAGCCGCGCGGAAAAATCGTCGTAGGCAACCTCCGTCAGGAGCAGGCCATGCCGCTCGTCGGACGGCTCCTGCGTTCCGACAAGGATGCCGTCCTCCACGGTCCACTCGCCGCCCGGCGTGGTCCGCCATCCGTCGAAATCCCGCCCATTGAAAATCGGTCGCCATGCGTGCCGCCCCAGATCGCGGACGCGGACGTTGCGAAACCGATATACGAGTCCGTCTTCACCGTGATGCTGCAGCGCGAGGTGCCCCTCGATATCCATCGTATCGTAATAATCGGTCGTCCGGACGCCGTTAACCCATATCTGAAGGTGGGATCCGTCGGCCTCGATCCGGTAGTGATTCCATTCGCCGTTGTTGAATGCCGACCGGGCCTCGGCCTCCTCCTCCCCGTCGAGGGGATTGATCCATCCCCGCCGCGCCTCGTCGTAGAGACCACCCGACCACTGCCGATCACTGGGATCGACCTCCGCCTGATAGCCCCATACCCGGTTCGGCTCGTAATGAGCACGGAACATGAACCCGCTGTTGCCGGAATCCGGCACCATCACGTCAGCCTCGAAAACAAAATCGCCGTAGGTCTCCTCGGTGACGAGAAACCATTTCGTGTCGCCTACGAGCGACACGACGCCGTCGTCCACGGAATACGTTCCCCAGTCGTACGGGTTGATCCAGCCGGACATATCGTCGCTGATCAGGTCGACGAAGTCCGCTTCGCTTTCCTGGGAATCGGTCGACTCCGGCGTGCAGCCGATCAAGGCGACGGCCAGCAGGACGAGGCTCAGCCTGTAGAGCATGGCGGGGGCGAGATGATGGGTCATGATTCTTGCCGTTCTTCCAGTACGTTTTCCTTTATACGCATCAGGTGGCGATACGCTGCGTCGTGATCCCGGGGCAGGTCTCCTCTGAAGATCTCCTCTTTGATGGCGCCCGTCGCCGCCCGTTCTCTCCCCCGAAGGTCCTGTATCACTTCTTCGAACAGGTCTCCCCGGCGAAGGGCATCTTCCTTCATGCTCATCATCAGATCGAACGCGGCATCGTGTTCGTTGGGGATCCGTCCGTCGAGGATGGCCTCGCGAATGGCCTCCTTGATGATACCGATGGAGACCCCTTCGGTGATCCCCAGCGTCTCCATGATCTCATATCCGTCGACGGGAGGCTGGAAATTACGCAGTCGATCTTCTTCTTCGACGCGGTACAGCTTCTGCTCGACGCGATCGAACGCGTTCAGATAGCGCTGTACGCGGCGCGGGTTCTTCGACGTAATGTCGGCACGAACGAGCGTCATCAGGTCGTCGATGTCGTCACCCGCCTCGAACAGCAGGCGGCGGACCGCCGAATCCGTAACCTCCTCATCGACCAGTGCCACCGGTCGATGGTGGAGGAGAATGAGCTTCCGGACGTACTTCATCCGGTCGTCGGACGGCAGCTTGAGCCGCTTGAACAATCCGGGGATCATGCGCGCACCGAGATCTTCGTGCCCGTGGAAGGTCCACCCTGCAGATCGCGAGAACCGTTTGGTAACGGGCTTGCCGATGTCGTGCAGCAGGGCCGCCCAGCGGAGGTAGCGCGTCTCCTCTTCGTCCCGTTCCGAGGTCATCGCCGCAAGATTGTCCAGCACCTGAAGCGTGTGGAAGAAATTATCCTTGTGGCGATGGCCGTCGACCGCTTCCACACCCTGAAGCTCGACGAGCTCCGGCAGGATGTGATGGAGGAGGCCTGTTTCGAACAGGATCCGGAAGCCGACGGACGGTTCGGCGACGCAGATCATCTTCTGCAATTCGTCGGTAATGCGTTCCTGACTCAGGATGTCGACGCGTTCGGATCTGGACTGCATGGCGGTCCGTGCGGCGTCGTCGATGCGAAAACGAAGCTGCGCGGCAAAGCGGGCGGCGCGGACCATGCGCAGCGGATCGTCGTCGAAGGTCGCCTCCGGATCGAGCGGCGTTCGGATCAGCCGGTCCGACAGGTCGTGGAGGCCATCGAAGGGATCGATCAGCTTGCCGAACGCGTTGGGGTCGAGCGTCATCGCCATCGCGTTGACCGTAAAGTCGCGTCGCCGCAGGTCGTCCATCAGGGTACCCTCCTCGACGATCGGCTTGCGGGAGCTTCGACGGTAGGATTCGGTCCGCGCCCCTACGAATTCGAGCACGAACGGCTCGTCGACTTGGGAATCATGCACGCGAATGGCGGCGGTGCCGAATTTCGGATAGACGTGGACGGTCTGTCCACCCAGTTCCTCCGACACGGCTTCCGCGAGCCGAATGCCCGATCCCGAACCCACGGTAACAAAATCGAGGTCCGTCGTCGGGCGTTCCAGCAGCATGTCTCGGACGGCCCCGCCGACGAGGTAGGCCTCGATATCCTGTGCGGCAGCCACACGACCCGCGGTACGGAGCACGGTTGCGTACCGCTGTCGTTCTACGTCTTCTGCTAGGCTGGGTCGGCTGTCGGCCATTATGGGCTTGGGATCCACGTAGCGATGTGTTGACCTGTTATCGTTGCTCTCCGGCGTGGGAATCGACGTATGAAGCGTGAGCAGGTTTCACGGCGCGCCCGGCGTCGGCCGGAATGCGGCCTTCGCCTAGCGCAGAACGCTCATGACGCGCTCGATCACCCGCATCGTTTGCAGCGCATCGAGAGCCGATACGGGTGCCGGATCCGCCTTCTCCAGCGCACGTAGCACACCGCCCGTTTCCTCCACGAGCTCGGCCCTTCCCGCGTGCAGCACGATGTCTTTCTCCACGTCCTGGTCCGCCGCATACAATTCCACGCCGCCCGCGCGTCCGCCGGTCCGAATAAGCGCCTGTGCAAACGTACCGCTGTGAAACCGCAGGCTGACGGCGACGGACGTCATCGAGCGGGCCGCATCGTGGGCGGCTTCCGCTTCGACGCGCCGTACGCTGCCGCTCTGCCCGACCGCAAAGGCCAGGTCGATCACGTCGGCCAGCGCAGCGACCACCGAAGGTACCCCCTTGACGGACATCGACAGGATCTGCGCGCGCCGCTGCCCGAGCACGTCTCCGGCAGCGACGCGGAGCGGCCGGCTCACGGCAACTTCAAGCCCTGCTTCCTCCGCCAGATCGACCAGCCGCGCACACTCACGAATCGACGAGCTCGGCGGCCACTCCAGGAACACGTGCGCTCCCTTTCGAAGCGCACTCGACGCCGCTTCGAATCGCTCGGCCGAGGGCACCCCCACGAAAACAACGTCCAGTTCGTCGGCGGATGCAACCGACCCCCGGAACGAGGAACGCTCCTCCAGCACGCCGGCCCGGACATCCAGGTTCGGATGGGTGCCCATGACGGCCGTACGCAGCAACTCAGTATCCAATCGCCTGCCCGTCTTTTCGCATCTCCGATGCGCCGTGGTAGGCGATCGTCTCGCCCTGTCTGCATATCGCCTGGTATCCGCCGTAGCCTCCCCTTGTGACCTCCACTCGATGACCGCGCGCTCGGAGCGCTTCGACCACGTCGGCCGCAACGCCGCTCTCCACGCGGAGGACTCCGCCGTCCGTCATCCGGTCCCCGGTTGGGGAACTGCTACCGTCGTGCCGATACCGGGCGGCATCGCCGGCCTCCTGAACGTTCATTCCAAAGTCGATCATGTTGCACAGCACCTGCACCTGCCCCTGCGGCTGCATCGGTCCACCCATCACCCCGAAGCTCATCCACGGTCGTCCGTTCCGCATGGCGAACGCCGGAATGATCGTGTGGAAGGGTCGCTTTCCTGGAGCGTAGACGTTCGGATGACCCTCCTCGAGCGTGAACAGCGCCCCCCGGTTCTGAAGCCCGAATCCGAGCCCGTCCGGCACGAGTCCACTGCCCATCGCGTGAAAGTTGCTTTGTATGAACGAGACCATCATGCCGTCGGCATCGGCCGTCGTCAGGTAGACGGTGTCGCCCCGATCTAACGGCCTCGGGGCGTGATGGATCTCTCGGAGGACGTCGTCCATACGCACGCGATCGCGAAGACGCCGCGCGTAGTTCTTCGAGATGAGCTCATCGACGGGCGCATCGATATAGTCAGGGTCGGCGTAGTACCGCGCACGGTCTTCGAAGGCAAGCTTCTTCGCTTCCGCGTGCACGTGAAGGTAATCGGCAGAATGATGACCCATTTCGGCCACGTCGAATCCCTCCAGGATATTGAGCATCTGGAGAACGGCGGCGCCCTGACCGTTCGGCGGCAGCTCGTAAACGTCGACCCCCCGGTACGTCGTTGAGATCGGCGCAACCCATTCGCCGGCATGGTCCGCGAGATCTTCTTTCCGAAGCCATCCGCCAACGCGGCGCATGTAGGCATCGACCGTCTCCGCAACCTCTCCACGGTAGAAAGCGTCGCGCCCGCCGGCCGCGATCCGTTCGTAGGTGCGAGCCAGGTCGGGGTTGGCGAATACTTCGCCTTCTCCGGGAGGCCGGCCGTCTACCAGAAACGTAGCCTGGAAATTATCGAACTCGCCGATGCTGTCCCTGTGGTTCGAATACGTCGCGTAGGCCTCACTCCAGTGATGGGCGATTGTTTGAGGCACCGGAACACCCTGCCGCGCATACGCGATGGCCGGCGCCAGGAGGTCGGCCATCGGCAGCCTTCCGTATCGATCGTGGAGTTCGAACCAGCCGTCCACGGCCCCCGGGACGCTCACCGAAAGGGGACCGTACAGGGGTATGCGGTCGGTGCCGGCCGAGGCGAGTCGAGAACGCAGTACCGAACGGGAAACACGCCTGGGCGACCGGCCGCTCGCGTTGAGTCCGACCAGCGCCTCCTCGTCCGGATCCCACAGAAGGGCAAACAGATCCCCGCCGATACCGCAGTTTACCGGCTCCATAACACCGAGCGCGGCGTTCGCGGCGATGGCGGCGTCGACGGCGCTCCCACCCCTCTTCAGCGTCTCGACGGCCAGGAACGAGGCGATCGGATGACTCGTCGCCGCCATGCCGTTCCGTGCCAGCACCGGACTGCGTGAAGCGAACGCACGACCGACAAGTCGATCGGCGCCACCGTGAATTCGTTTCAAGGTCATGGGATGGTCTGGTATGGATGTATCGCGTAGTCCAGTATACTGAACGGCCACCTCTTTCGATGCGGCGTCTCCGTTTACGGCTGCGGGCGGACGCTCCGACAAAGGCCCTGTAAAAAGAACGTAAAGGGCCCTGCGGCACGGCGGAACCGGATCGACATAGTAGACGGCCACGCGTAAATTGGGTACGTTAAAGTGTCAGGATCCCTCGTACAGTCGAAGCCGGTAGCCGATGTCCTTTCGAGAACAGGTCGTAATGCAGCGGAACGAGCTCCGCGATGGAGAGATGCGCCAGGTATCCGTCGGCGAGACGGACGTCTTACTGGTGCGGCGCGGCGGCCGGTATGCTGCATTTCACGCCCATTGCACGCACTACGGCGCTCCGCTCGCCGACGGCGTTTTGAGCGGCGACCGGATCGTTTGTCCGTGGCATCATGCCTGTTTCAACGCATCGTCGGGCGATCAGCTCGAGCCCCCGGGACTCGACGCGCTCGACGCCTACGACGTTCGAATCGATGGCGACGACGTCGTGGTCCGCGTCCCGGAAGAGGCGGGAGGCCACCGGATCGTCGAGATGAGCCGGCGCGACCCTGCCGACGACCGCACGTTCGTCATCCTCGGCGGCGGAGCAGCCGGCGAGTACGCGCTGGAGGGACTGCGAGAGAAAGGATTCAGCGGCCGTGTGGTCCTCATCACGAAAGAGGCGGAGACGCCCTGCGATCGTCCCAACTGCAGCAAGGACTACCTGCAGGGGAAGGCGCCCGAAGAGTGGATGTTCTTGCGGGGCGCAGCGTTCTACGACGATCTCGATATCGAGCGCCTCCACAACCGAACCGTCGTGAAGCTGGATGCGGCCGCAAAGCGCCTGACGTTCGAGAACTGCGACGAGATGGACTTCGACGGCATCGTCATCTGCACGGGCGGTGTACCCCGTACGCTCGACGTCGATGGGGCCGAGCTGCCCGGCGTCCACGTCCTCCGGTCGTACCGGGATGCGGAGGAGCTTCTCGCTGCGGGACGCGAGGCGTCGCACGCCGTCGTGGTCGGCGCGGGCTTCATCGGTATGGAAGCGGCGTGGAGCTTGAAAGAGCTGGGGGTCGATACCGTAACCGTCGTCGCGCCGGAAGACGTTCCCTTTGCGGCCGCGTTCGGGGAACGTGTCGGCAAGATGGTCCAATCCATTCACGAGGAACACGGCGTCCGCTTCCGACTGGGACGTATCGTTCAGGCATTTGAGGGTGACGACCGTGTCGAGCGCGTGGTGATCGACGATGGGGAAGCGCTCGAGGCCGACCTCGTCATCGTCGGCGTCGGTGTGCGTCCGGCTACCGATTTCATCGACGGACTCGAACTCGCCGGCGACGGCGCCGTGGTCGTCGACGAGCAGATGCGGGCGGCCGACGGCGTCTATGCGGCGGGTGATATCGCGCAGTTTCCGTACTGGCTGACGGGGCGGGCGACCCGTATCGAGCACTGGCGACTCGCCTGCCAGCACGGTCGAATCGCCGGCTACAATCTGGCAGGCGAGGAGACGGCATATCGAAGCGTGCCCTTCTTCTGGACGGCGCACTTCGGCACCAATATCCGATACGTTGGACACGCAGACGCGTGGGACGTCATCCTTTTCGACGGCCGGCCGGAAGATCGGTCGTTCATCGCCTTTTACGTACAGGGCGGTGAGGTCGTAGCCGCCTCGGGTTGCGGGCGCGACAGAGAGATGGCCGCAATCGAGGAGCTCCTCCGCCGGCGAAAGGTGCCATCGATCGACGTGCTCGAGGGTGGCGACGTCGACTATGTTGGGCTACTGGATTAGTGCGGCCGTCAGCTCGTCGAGCACCGGCTCCAGCGCATCCCTCCGGACGAGCCCGGCCTTGCGCCATCGGATCGTACCTTCACGGTCGATCACGAAGGTCATCGGGAGCGCGTAGATCCCCCCATATTTGTCCGACACCGACCCGTCGTCGATGACGACGGGATAGTTGACGCCCATCTCTTCGACGAACGAGCTGACGACGTCTTCCCCCTGATGGTCGACGGAGACGCCTACGAATCGGACCATATCTGCGCCAAATTCCGTCTGCATATCGATCAGGTCGGGGATTTCGACGCGGCAGGGAGCGCACCACGTGGCCCAGAAATTCAGCACGACGACGCGGCCCGTGTGGTCGGTCAGGCGAAAGGTATCGCCATCGAGCGTGGCAAGCTCGAAGTTCGGCGCCGGATCGCCTTCGTCCATCCAGTCGGCCCCCTTCGGCGTTTCCGCATCGCCGGTGGCCGTCCGGTCGAGGCCCGTTCCGATGGCGAATACGACAGCGGCGCCGAGCGCGGCGACGAGAATCGTCACCGTGTGTGTCATCAGTCGTGAGCGCATGGGAGCGTGCCGTGTGTTAGGGACATTCTTGGAGGCGTCAGTTAGAGACGTCAGGTTCTAGGCGTTAGATTCGAGACGTTAGATTGGACACGTTAGATTGGAGACATCAGGATCCAGTCGTCCAGGTTGTAGAGGCCGGACTCTGGACTTGCATACGATCGTGTCGACGCCTCGATCCGATCCACCGCTTTAATAGCGACACGTCACTCACGTACGCGACATGATGAGATCGACGAGACTCCTTCCGTACCTGTTCATCGTATGCCTCGTCGTATGCCTTGGCGTGCAGACCTCGCGGGCGCAGGGAGATCGTGAGGGCGCACGGGGATCCCTTGCCGGCGTCTCCGCCTTTTCCGTCGACGCCACGGTCGAAGGACCCGCCCACCTGGCTGAGTCCGACCTCCTCCGCGTCGGCGTACTCATTGCCGCAGCATCGGAGCGACTTCGAGAAATGGACCTTCCGCTGGCCGCGGCCTCGGAAGAATTACCCAACCTGCACATCCACCTGAATATGATGCAGGTGCAAACCGGCTTGATCGCTTTCTCGGTGGAGCTGGACTTCTTTCAGAGCGTCCGATTGGTGGACCGGCGCGTGTCGGTCGATGCGATTACATGGAACGAGAGTGTCGTCGGACTCGTCTCTCATGATAGAACGTCGATCATTGCGGAATCCGTGCTCGGCTTGATCGACCAGTTCGCCGACGACTTTCTCACAGTCAACTGATCCTCCCATGGTACGCCTGATGCTTATCGCCCTCTTTGCGGGGGCCTGCTGGATCCAACCAGCCTTCGCACAATCGTTGACCGCGGAGCAACAGATTGCCGCCGCCGTCAGTCCGCTTCCCGACGAGTACAAGGAGGGTGCCGAGGTACGTGTCTTCGCGGATGACGGGCTCGAAACGCTCCGCCCCGGTTCCAACGACATGATCTGTCTGGGCGACCAGCCCGGCGACGATCGCTTCCACGTGGCGTGTTATCACGATTCTCTCGAGCCGTTCATGGAGCGCGGGCGTACGCTGCGCGCGGAAGGACACGACGACGATACCGTCCGGCAAATTCGTGAAGAGGAAGCCCGCTCGGGGCAGCTGAACATGCCGGAGCAAGCGGCCGCGCTCTATTCGCTCACCGGTCCGCCCGACAGCTTCGACCCGGAAGACATGACGGTCTCCGGTGCTACGCCGCTGCACGTGGTATACATGCCGTACGCTACGACGGAGTCGACCGGACTCCCATCGGGTGCGCCTCGCGGCCAGCCGTGGCTGATGAACCCGGGCATGCCGTGGGCCCACATGATGCTGGTGGGACCGGAAGCGTCGGACGGCGGCAGCCAGTAACGTGCCAGCGCGACGCCGCGAAGACGCGCAATTTCTCAACGGCGGTCTAGTCGTAGCTCTCAGCCAGGGCCGCCAATCGGTCCTGAATCTCTGCCTCAGACAGCCAGCGCCCGCGTACCATCACGCCGGTTCGGTCGAAGACGTTCATAATGTCTTCGAGCGGATTGGCGTCCAGCAGGATCAGGTCCGCCCTGCTTCCTTCGGAGACCGTCCCGAAGGTGTCTTTGTCGGCCAGATATTCACCGACGGCTCGGCTTCCGGATACGAGGATCTCGTAGGGTGTCATGCCGGCGGCCTGCATGAGCGGAAACTCGCGACGCAGCGAAAATCCGGGGACGCTGAACTGCTGTGGGGCGTCCGTCCCCAGCAGTATCCGTGCGCCCACATCATTGAGACTTTTCAGAAGGTCGATGCGGGAGCTCGTTATGCCGTCCACCGCCGCCTGGTCGAAGGAGGCGGCGCTTCGCCGCTGTTCGTGCGATCGTGACCAGCCGGCGACGAGATCTGGCGGCATGAATCGCAGTTCGGGATACGCCTCGAGCCGCCGCGTTTCGGGGGCACCCAGGATGGTCTCCCACAGTGCCATGGTCGGAACGACCCACACGCCTTCACTCATCGTCAGATCCACGGCCTCCTCGAGCCGATCCGCGTCGATCGCACCGTGCTCGTCCGCGATATACTGGATGTATCCGTCGAGATGATCGATCGTCTGCTGGCCCATCTCGACGGCGTGGATGAGTCCGACCTCAGACGGAATGTGGCCGACGAACGGTATGCCTTCTTCATGCGCTGCGTTCGCCATCGCATCGTACTCGGCGCGCGTGAGACCGGGATGCACCTTCAGGAAGTCCCATCCCTCTTCCGCCTGGGCGCGGGCACGTGCCTCGGCCTGCTCCGGAGACTGTATGGAGCCGCCGCTGAATGAGGGGCCGGCCAGATAAAGCGTCGGCCCTAACGTGCGGCCGGATCGGATCTCCTCCTGGAGGGCCGGCTGTCCGGCCTCCCCCAGCATGCCGCGAACCGTCGTAATCCCATTGGCGACGAAAAGCAGCAGTACCGACTCCACGTAGGCGCGGTCCGGCTCCGGGGGCGGGATATGTCCGTGCATCTCCGCGAGTCCGGGGATGAGGTACTTATCCGTCCCATCGATGCGAAGCGCGGAAGGCGGCACCTCGATCGCATCGTTCGGTCCAGCCGCCACGATACGATCCCCATCGACGACGACCGTCCACCCTTCGTGTACGATTTCTTCGGTCATCGGAAGTACGCGTGCGTTCACAAACGCCGTCTGCGCCGCACCGTCGGTAGCACCGACGAGCACGGCGGTCACAGCCATCAGAAGCACATATCGTATTTGCCGCAGCATGTCCCTCTCCATCGATCGTGAAACGGGTTTCTGACGAGGCAACGGTCGCGTCCCGAACGACTCGACCTACGGCGGCCCCACAGCGATAACCTCACAGTGATAAATGCATACGTAATGCGGAAAAATCAACTCCCCGCCTCTCTGTAGCGAGAAAGAACCACGAACGCCCATCACATTCAACGTGTCGAATGAACCTGCGGATCGCTACCTTCATGGACGGGGTAATCGCCTTTTCTATCGTGTCACGTTCAATCGCAGCATCAACGAATGTACGCCTACGTCTCCGGAACGCTCGTCGAAAAGCGTCCCACAGAAGCCGTCATCGACGTCCAGGGAATTGGATACCGGATGCAGATCACGACGTCCACGTTCGAGCAGTTGCCCCCGCTGAACAAACCGGTCAAGCTGTTCACCTATTTCCACGTGCGAGAGGATGCCAGTCTGCTTTTCGGGTTCGCTTCGAGACCCGAGAAAAGGGTGTTCGAGGTGATGCTGGGCGTATCCGGAATCGGTCCCAAGCTGGCCCTGGCAGCACTGTCCGCGATGAAGCCGGACGATCTGCGGGCGCACGTCATTCACGGTGAAACGGCTGTTCTCACGAGCATCCCGGGCGTCGGACGCAAGACGGCCCAGCGGCTCATTGTCGAGCTCAAAGATCGGTTCGCCGACATGGAGCCGATCGACGAGGGTGCCGGCACGGCGACCAAGACGTCGGATCCGCGCACGGCCGCGCGCTCGGATGCACTGGCTGCCCTCGAATCGCTGGGCTTCGCCCGCGCGACCGCGGAAAAACATCTCCGAAGTGTGTTGAAGAAAAACCCCGACGTGTCAGTCACTGAGGAGATGATCCGCCTCGT
This sequence comes from Rhodothermales bacterium, assembly GCA_040904565.1. Taxonomy (GTDB): domain Bacteria; phylum Bacteroidota; class Rhodothermia; order Rhodothermales; family VXPQ01; genus JBBDTI01. The sequence continues at coordinate 7,447 of JBBDTI010000042.1, read as the reverse complement.
GCTTCGAGAACAGTGACGCGCGCCGACAAGGTACACGTTCACCGATTCGCTCTCAGGTCACCGATCCGCTCTCTACAGAAGACCGGCCTCTTTAGCCGCCCGTTCAAGTGCCGCCTCTTGCTCCTCCGTCAGGTCTTTCGGGACGGCAACGACGATCTCGACGAAGAGGTCGCCTGTCTCCCCATCGGATTCAACCCCCTGGCCGCGGAGCCTCAGTCGCTCGCCCGGCTGAGAGCCTTTCGGGATGGAGACCTTGATCCGCTTCCCGTACGGCGTCCGAACGTTTCGCTTCGTGCCGAACATGGCCTCGAAGGGATTGATCTCGACGGGCGTTAGCAGGTTATTGCCTTCCCGCTTGAACTTCGGATGGGCAGCCACCTGGAACGTCACATACAGGTCTCCGCGTCGACCGCGGGGTCCCTGTGCCCCTCGCCCTTTGAGGCGGATTTTGAATCCGGAATCGACACCTTTAGGGATGTCGATGCGAACGGTTTCCCCATCGGGCAGCTTGACTTCCGTCTTTCCACCCTCCAGCGCCTGATGGAACGACAGGTTCAGCGTCGTCTCCAGATCGGCGCCGCGCGCTTCATGCTGGCGCCGTTCCGTGAACGGATCGGCGGATGCACCTCCGAACATCTTCGAGAAGATGTCACCGAATCCTCCCCCCGGACCTTCGAACGGCGTTCCGGTCGCTTCGTACCGCACGTGGGGGCCCTGGCCCCATCGTTCGTACGTACCCCCCTGTCCGCCGAAGCCATCGCCAAAACCGCCGAATGGATGTTTCCGCCGTTGATCGTATTCTTTGCGCTTCTCCGGATCCGACAGTACCGAATAGGCTTCCTGAATCTCTTTGAACCGCTCCTCCGCATCCGGCCGGTCCGGATTCCGGTCGGGATGGTGCTCCCGGGCCAGTTTCCGGTACACCTTTTTTATCTCGTCGGCGCTCGCATCCTCCGAGATCCCCAGTACCTTGTAAAAATCCTTAACGTCCGGCATAGTCTATATTACCCTGCTTCCATCTTCATCCTCACCTCAACACGGTGCGATGCCGCTCCACCCGACGGCAGCGCGCCGCGTGATCGCAGGCGCATCCCCGGCGGCGAAGCCTGCACGGCAACCTTCTCCTTATCTCTAACTACATTGAACAGATATCGTGCCACGAAACGATATCTGCATAGATGTCTGAAGATATGACAGGACGATCCATCAAAAAGATACTGGTAGCCAACCGCGGCGAGATCGCCGTTCGCGTGCTGCGAACGTGCCGCGAGCTGGGCATCCGCGGCGTGGCCGTATTCAGTGAAGCAGATCGCGGAGCGATGCACGTGTGCCACGCCGATGAGGCGTATCTTCTCGGCCCGGCACCCGCCGCCGAGTCGTACCTCCACGTCGACCGGATTCTGGAGGCGGCACGTTGCGCCGGTGCCGACGCCGTTCATCCCGGATACGGTTTTCTATCCGAGAATGCGTCATTTGCCGAGGCGTGCGCGGAGGCCGGGATTCATTTTATCGGACCTCCGCCTGAGGCGATCCGAAGCATGGGCGACAAAACCAGGGCGAGAATGCTCATGCGGAGCTCGGGCGTGCCGATGGCTCCTGGAACGACGGACGCCGTCGAGGACGCCGAGACGGCCCTGAGTGAGGCCGAGCGTATCGGATTCCCCGTACTGATCAAGGCAGCCGCAGGCGGTGGGGGTAAAGGAATGCGTGTCGTTCACCGTGCCGCCAACCTCGAGCGTGCGTACGAAATGGCATGCAGCGAAGCAGGCTCCGCATTCGGCGACGGCCGGGTCTTTATCGAGAAGTACATCCAGGAGCCCCGGCACGTCGAGTTTCAGATCCTCGCCGACTCGCACGGCAACGTGCTGCATCTCTTCGAAAGAGAATGTTCCGTCCAGCGGCGCCATCAAAAGGTCGTCGAGGAAGCCCCCTCATCCGTCCTTACGCCCGAGCTCCGGGAGCGGATGGGCGCCGCCGCCGTCGAAGCGGCCCGCGCCTGCGGCTACGTGGGCGCCGGCACGGTCGAGTTCCTGCTGGACGCCGACCTGAGTTTTTATTTCATGGAGATGAACACACGGCTCCAGGTGGAGCATCCGGTGACCGAATGGATCACGGGCTTGGATCTCGTGGCCGAACAGATTCGCATCGCCGAGGGCGAGGCACTCTCGTACGAACAGGGCGACCTGAACATCCACGGACACGCCATCGAGTGCCGCGTGTATGCGGAGGATCCGGACAATAACTTTCTTCCTGACCCGGGGACGCTCGTCCGTCACCTGCCGCCATCCGGACTCGGTGTGCGGGTCGACGCGGGGGTCGAGGAGGGCGGACGCGTCGAAATCCACTACGATCCGATGATCTCCAAGGTGACGGCCTGGGGGCGAACGCGAGCGGAAGCCGTGCGGCGCATGGTGCGTGCCCTGGATGAGTATCACGTTGCAGGCGTCCGTACGACGATTCCGTTCTGCCGCTTCGTCATGACGCACGACGCCTTTCAATCCGGCGCGTTCACGACGCGGTTTGTGGAGCGTCATTTCGCAGACGGCCTCCCCGGGACCGAAGGTCAGGTCGACGACGAGGCGGCGGATGCCGCGGCACTTGCCGCGGTACTGCAACGCATCGATCGGCCCGCCCCATCCGTTAACCGGGCCGCCGCCCCTGCGTCGCGCTGGATCGAGCGTCGCGACTACCGATAGGACCCGCGGGGCGGCATCTTCCGAATCTGCCGCGGCTATCTCCTGCGTGCGAGCGTCACTCCATCGGCGATCGGCACCATGGACACGTCGACCCGATCGTCGGCGACGATCTTGTCGTTCAGTGCACAGATCGCCTTCGTGCTCACGTCATCCTCCGCCGGACTGAGCACGCGGCCGTTGCGCAGCACGTTATCCAGCGCGATGACGCCTCCCGGGCGTACGAGACGGAGGGCGTGTTCGTAATACGTATCGTAGGACGGCTTGTCGGCATCCACGAATGCAAAATCGTACGTCCCGCTTCTCCCTTCATCCAGCAGCACCCCGAGGGTTTCGGCGGCCGGACCTATTCGCAGGTCTATCATCGATTCCACATCCGCTTCGCGCCAGTATTTCTTCGCTACCGACGTGTACTCTTTACTGACGTCGCAGGCGGTGATGTGGCCGTCCGAAGGCAAGGCAAGAGCCACGGCGATCGAGCTGTAACCGGTAAAGACGCCCACCTCCAGGGTGCGCTTTGCCCCGAGCATTCGCACGAGCATGGCCATAAAGGCACCCTGTTCGGGGGCGATCTGCATTCCAGATTGGTCCCTCTCCGCCGTTTCCTCGCGGAGCCGGCGCAGGACGTCCGGTTCACGAACGGAGTGGCCGACCATATAGGCGTGTAACTCGGGCGTAAGGCCGATGCTTCGATTCGACATGCTTAGTATTTCCTGTGAATGATGTCCATCCCCTGTTCGACGAGCCACTCGGTGATGACGCGAACGGCGGCACGGAGTCCGCGCGTATGCAGCGGCTCACCGAAACGCCGCAGCGCCACGACGAAGCCCTCCTTGCCCTCCCGCACCTCTACGAGCACTTCCTGGGTCAACCCCTTCTCCTCTACATGCACGAGGAACACGACACCCGTTCCCGACAGGGGACGATAGGCGTCCATTAACACGACGACGCCGTCGCGATAGGTGATCGTGCGCCGTTCGAACGGCGCAAAATCAGGCAGGCTGCCACCGACTACTGCGTGGTACATGGTGTCCGTAACTTCGACGTTCGCATGAACGTCTGCAACCTCATCGGACGGCGAAAGCACGGCGTGGTAATGCACATCCGCCTTCCGGGCCCATTTCGTCTCCAGCACTTCCGGCGTCGGGTCCGGTGACACCACGTGATAGCACGCGGCTTCCTCGGCACTGTGCAGCACGAACTGGAAATACTCCTCGTGATCCGTCGTCACGAGTACGTCGCCGTCCGCCGCCAGCCTCGAAGCCAGCAGGCGCAGAAAAGAAGCCTGAAGCAGGCGCCGCTCATGATGCTTCTTTCGCGGCCAGGGATCCGGAAAGTTAACGTATACGCGGTCGAGTCCGCCAGCGGGAATTACGTTGCGTACGAACCATTCGGCGTCTCCCTTGAACAGCCGGGCGTTGCGAATGTCGTCGTGCAAGAGCCGACGATACGAACGCGCGATCGACTGCGGCGCTCGGTCGATGCCCAGGATGTTGACATCCGGTCGTCGCTTCGCCAGATTTGCGATGAAGCCGCCGCTGCCGACGCCAACCTCGGCGACGAGCGGTGCACGCCGACCGAAGAGGTGCTCGGACGACGAAGGGAACGCCAGTGACGACGCGGATAGCACGATGCTGCACACGGCCTATAGGAGGTGGACGGTGGACGATACGACGCGCTACCTGACCGCGGGCTTAGAGTCCGGCCGACTCAAACGCCTTCCTGACGATGGCCTGAGCTTCGTTCTGGATCTGCTTGAGATGGTCCGTGCCCCGAAAGCTCTCCGTGTAAATCTTGTAGATGTCTTCGGTCCCGGACGGCCTGGCGGCGAACCAGCCGTTCTCGGTCACCACCTTCAAGCCCCCGATAGGCGCGTCGTTGCCGGGCGCCCTGGTTAGCTTGGCCTCGATCGGCTCGCCGGCCAGCTCTCGGGCATCTACCTGATCCGGCGACAGATTCTTGAGCGCGGCCTTCTGGTCGCGCGTCGCCGGTGCATCGATGCGTTCGTAGACGGGGCTCCCGAAGCGCGCTTCCAGGTCCTCATAGTGCTCGGACGGATTCTTACCCGTTACGGCCGTGATCTCCGCCGCCAGGAGGCTGAGAATGATGCCGTCCTTGTCCGTGGTCCACACCGTTCCATCCTTCCGCAGGAAGGAAGCGCCCGCGCTCTCTTCACCGCCGAAGCCGTAGGATCCATCCATCAGCCCGTCCACAAACCATTTGAAGCCGACGGGGACTTCAGCCAGCCTTCGTCCCATATCGCGGGCTACCCGATCGATCATGGAGCTCGAAACGAGCGTCTTGCCGACGGCCGCGTCGTCGGACCAGCCGGGCCTGTTCCGGAACAGGTACGAGACGGCGACGGACAGATAGTGGTTCGGATTCATGAGTCCGCCCGAGCGGGTCACAATCCCGTGCCGGTCGAAGTCCGGATCGTTGCCGAAAGCGATGTCGAACCCGTCCTTGAGCTTGATGAGTCCGGCCATCGCATAGGGTGAGGAGCAATCCATTCGAATCTTTCCGTCCTTATCGACCGTCATGAACGAAAAGGTAGGGTCGACGCGCGGGTTTACGACCTCGATATCGAGCCCGTATCGGTCCGCGATCGGCTCCCAGTACGCCACGCCCGCGCCTCCCATGGGGTCGGCGCCGATCTTAAGTCCGGATCCCGCGATCGCATCCATGTCGATCACGCCGGCAAGATCCTCCACGTACGGCTGCAGGAAGTCGACTTCCTGTGTCGTGCCTGATGCCCGGGCCCGATAGATCGACATACGCTGGACGCCGTTCAGTCCACCAAAGAGAAGTTCATTGGCTCGGTTTTCGATGCGGCCGGTCGTCTCACCGGGCGCAGGTCCACCTGTAGGTGGATTGTACTTGAAACCGCCGTCCTGTGGAGGATTGTGAGACGGTGTGATGACGATCCCGTCTGCGAGTCCGCTCGACCGCCCCTCGTTATACGTCAGGATGGCGTGCGAGATGACCGGTGTAGGCGTGAAACCCCCTCCCTGCTGGATGCGGAGCTCGACTCCGTTGGCGGCCAGCACCTCGAGCGCCGTGGTAAAGGCCGCCTCCGAGAGGGCGTGCGTATCGATGCCGACGAGCATCGGTCCATCTACGCCGTCGGCCTTACGCACCTCCGCCAGTGCCTGGCAGATAGCAGCGATGTGTGCGTCGTTGAACGACGCGTCCAGCGCGGAGCCTCTATGCCCCGACGTGCCGAACGAGACGCACTGGTCTTTCTTCTCAGGATCGGGTCGTACAGAGAAATACGCCGAGACGAGCCGAGGGACGTTAACCAGAAGCTCGCGGGGTGCCGGCTTGCCGGCGAGTTCGTGCAATGACATAGCGTGGTACCTCCTTTCAATCGATAGACCGTCGCGGAGCGCCCTCCTGGACATCGCCCAAAACTTATCTGGTGCTTGTGAGAGTATAATTGACGCGCCTTCCAAAGGCGAGTCCGCCTAACGCTCCATCCGAACGACGCCGTCCTTTCGATCAACGAGCGTGTCGATGAAGATTGCTCGCAAACTGGCTGTCGGGATGCTGCTGCTTCTTTCCGTCGGAGCGGCCGCCTGGCTCGTTCTGCGTTCCGAGCCTCTCCACCTGCCGGCCGACGCCCCGACGCAGTCCGCCAAAGAAAGGCCGAGGGTCGCCGCGGAGAGGGTCCCCGCGGTCCGGATCGGCGACGTCGCGCCGAACTTCACGTTGCAGACGCTCCATGCCGGAGCGTTCGAGCTGTCCGACCACCGGGGAGGCGTCGTCCTGCTGAACTTCTGGGCGACGTGGTGCGCGCCCTGCCGTGACGAGATGCCGGATCTGGTCATGCTACAGGATTCGCTGGACGATCAGGGCCTCGTCGTCGTCGGAGTATCGCTCGACGAGGAGGGACGTGACGTGGTCGCCGATTTCTACCAGACGTTTCCGGTCGACTATCCCCTGCTGATCGACGGCCTCTCCGTCGCCCGAGAGTACGGTGCCCACCACGTCGTACCGACCACGTACGTGGTCGACCGGGAGGGTCACGTTGCGGACCGCTTCGAGGGGGCCATGACGATCGAGGAGCTTCTTCCCCGCATGCGGCGTCACGTTCAGCAGGTAGAGTGAATGAGTGCGCCGACGGGGACGGCGGCGGCCAGTTCGTTGTACCGGGCCACGGCCTGACGCGTCTCGAGAACGTCGACGTCTATCTCGCGGTCCCGCGGCGCCTCCTGGGAACAGCTTCGCATCCTTAAACGGCTCGGCGCGTCCGGCTACGCGCACGCGACCCCACGAAACGTCTTGTATCTTCGGTGACTCGACCATCACTGATGAAACGCGCGTCACGATCCGTGGGCTGAACTCTGTCTGGTGGGTGTGTGGTGGGTTGCGCATGATGGGTTTCGGTTTGCCTTCCGGTCGGCCTTCCACCCCGTATCGAAATACGGGCGGCGGACGCAGCGGTTCGCGGCCTTTTCTTCGAACCTCTTCCATCTACGCACGGCGCAGCGGGCCGTACGTCACCCATCATGCGGATCCACCGCGCGCATCGATGCCGTCGGTCGCAGAACAGACGTCACCCGGGCTAGTTAGATACGGCTCGCACCCCTTTCATCATGGCCTCCCTGCGTATTCGACGTAACGCTACGACCTGCCGGCGACAGAGCTCGCCGGAACTTCGTTACCTTTCGCACACATCTGCTGCAACGAATGGCCAGTGAACCCAGAGTCCTGTGGGTGGACGACGAGGTCGACCTCCTTCGCCCGCACATCCT
>JBBDTI010000041.1:0-7166 GCA_040904565.1 Rhodothermales bacterium | reverse complement strand
TTCTGATGTACCGCAACCTGCGGGATCCGTATGCCTGGCACTGGCGCAATGGGAACTCGCGATGGGACGTCATCGACCTGATGAGGGCGGCCTTCGCGCTGCGTCCCGACGGGATCGAATGGCCGAGACGGGATGACGGTGCGCCCTCGTTTCGTCTTGAAGACATCGCAGCGGCAAACGGGCTCCGGAACGACAGTCCACACGAAGCGCTCGCCGACGTGCGGACGATGATCGACCTCGTCCGCCTCGTGCGCGAAAAAAAGCCCGACCTGTTCGACTACTACCTCAAGCTGCGTGACAAGCGCGCGGTGGCACGCCATCTCAAAAGCCCGTTCGTCTGGATCTCCAGCCTTATCGGTGCCGAACGGGGCTGTGCGTCGCTCATGGCGCCCGTGACCCGTCATCCGCAGGATTCGAACGCCGTAATTGCGTTCGATTTGTATCACGACCCCACTCCGTTCACGAAGACGTCGCCGGAGGATCTGCGTGCCGCACTGTTCGGTCGGGCGGACTCCGAGGGATCCGACGGCGAGGGGATGGACCGGCGCCCTCCACTCTATAAGATCAAGACGAACGCGTGTCCGTTCGTGGGGTCGGCCGGACTGCTCGACGCGGATGTTCGAGGACGACTCGGACTCGACGAGGCCGCGCTGCAGGCCAACTACCGCAACCTGACGTCCGCATCCGGGTTTGCCGATACGGTCTACGCTGCCCTCGAACGCGACGTCGACAGGGCCGACGTCGACGTCGACGCCGCACTCTATACAGGGTTCATTCCCGATGCGGATCGAGAGATGCTTTCACAGATGCTCGACGCCGATCTGTCTCTAGCCGGTGCCCCCGAGGTCCGGTTCGAGGATGGTCGCCTGGCTGATCTCGTCTTTCGATATCGGGCCAGAAACTTCCCCCATACGTTAAACGAAGAAGAGACGGCGCGATGGAGGGCCCACTGCCGGTCGCGACATCTGGAACCGGGCGAGGACGGTCGTTCGAGCATGGATGCTTATACGGCCTCCATCGAAAGGCTCCGAGAAGAACATCCCAATGACGAACAGGTGGCCGAACTGCTTGATGACCTGGCCGATTACGGCCGCCGACTGCGCCGCTGGCTCGGATAGCTACCGGCCGTGTCCAGGTTTCGCTGCATAGGACCGTCTCCGCCCGTTGCCTCGTCCGCACCGTCCAGCGCTTCGATCCGCCCTATTCTCGACGTAGATATCCATAACAAGCAGATAACATGACCGCGAGTCCGGAAACGACGGCGCGACTTCTCATTCAGTGTCCGGATCGTCCAGGCATTGTCGCATCCGTTTCAAATTTCCTGTATAACCACGGAGCGAATATTACGGCCCTAGACCAGCATTCGACGGATCCGGAAGGCGGCGTCTTCTTTATGCGTCTGGAGTTTCAAACGCCCCACCTGGATCTGTCACGACCCGTTCTCGAACGCTCGTTTAGCGACGCGGTCGCGTCGCGTTTCGAAATGGACTGGCGCCTGTCTTTCGGCTCGGACGTAAAGAAGACGGCGATGCTCGTGTCGAAGTACGACCATGCGTTGCTCGAGCTGCTCTGGCGCAGCGAGCGCGGTGAGCTGCCGACCGAGGTGTCGATGGTCATCAGCAACCATCCGGATCTGGAAGAAGCGGTTGCCCGCTTCGGCATCCCCTTCCATCACGTTCCGATGGAAAAGGGCAAGAAGGAGGAGGGAGAAGCTCGCATGCTGGAGCTGCTGGGGGACGAGATCGACGTGATCGTGCTGGCGCGCTACATGCAGATTCTCTCGGAATCGTTCGTCAATCGGTATCCGAATCGCATCATCAACATCCATCATTCGTTTCTGCCCGCCTTTGTAGGCGCGAGTCCGTACCGCCAGGCCTACGACCGCGGTGTAAAACTGATCGGGGCGACGGCGCACTACGTGACACACGAGCTCGACATGGGTCCCATCATCGACCAGGACGTCATCCGCGTTTCCCACCGGCAAGGGCCCGAGGATCTGAAACGGCTGGGACGCGACATCGAGCGTAACGTGCTGGCCCGGGCCGTCCGATGGCATCTCGAAGATCGGATGCTCGTACACGAGAACAAGACCGTCGTGTTTGCATGACCGCGGACAGGGGATAGCCACGCCCGACTCCAGGCCGGGTCGGGCCCTGACGAACAGAAACGCGTGGGCCATGCGCTCGACGGACGAGAAGTACGACAATTATCCCCCGATCGCGTACCTTTTACAATGTAAAATGACGAAGAAAGGAGCAGCGAAGGGGGCGCGAAGTCCAACAGTCCGTTCCTGTCTCGATCGGTGTCTAGAATCAATTGCGCCAGATGATGCGCCACGGCCTTTCCACGATACTGGTGCTCGTGCTTGCCGCTACGTCCGGCGGTTGCCGATTTCTATCCAGCGACGAAGTGCGATCTCCGTTCTTTGTTATAACGGTCAACGACGTCGATCTGTCCGGGTCGAGTGTCGGCCGGCTTTCAGGCGGCGAGCTGCATATCTGGGCGCAGTTCGTGCACCCGGACACCACGTTTCGCTTCCTGCAGTTTACCATCCAGGGTTTTGAGGGGGAGGGGACCTATGCGCTCCAGCCGCGGAGCGGCACGTTCGGTGCCATACTCGCGGAGGATGAACTCTCACGGTACGGCTATTCTTCAGGCCTGTCGGAAGACATCGTGGAAATCACGGACTACGACTCGAGCGCAGGAATCGTGAGCGGATCCGTCTTTTTCTATTCGCAGGCGCTGGCCGCATTTGACGGCATCGAGCGCGGGGGTGTCTTCTATGTGGCCGGACGGTTTCGGACAGAGCTTTAGGCGGTCGAGGGATTTCATCTCACGTCGCAGCGTTCAACGCGCGCGGCACCTCTTCCCCCACGAAAAACGCGAACGCCAGAATACATCCGGATGAGATTCTACTGGGTAGTCATCGGACTCGTCGGCGCACTGTTCATGCCGTTTCTTCTGTGGAGCGATAGTGTCGAGACGTTCTTTACCCTCGAAGGCACGCTGGTATGGCTGCGCGGTTTCGGTGCGGCCGCCGCCCTTGCGGCCGTCCTGTTGCTGATATCCGACCTGGTACTCCCGATTCCTGCTACCGTCGTCATGGCGGCGCTGGGTGCCATGTACGGACCTGTCGCCGGAGGTGTTGTCGCGGCGTTCGGGGCGTTTGTGAGTGGGGGAGCCGCCTATATGATTTGCTTTCTTCTCGGACGTCCGGCGGCGGAGTACCTGGTAGACGACGCGGAATTTGCTCGAGGAGAGGCCCTGTTCGACCGGTGGGGCGGATGGATGGTCGCACTATCGCGCTGGCTGCCGGTCTTTCCCGAGGCTATCGCCTGTCTGGCTGGACTCACCAGGATGCCGCCGCGGACATTCCTCGTCGCCCTCGCATGTGGAGTCGTGCCGCTCGGATTCGCATTTGCCCTCGTCGGACATCTCGGAGTCGACAGGCCCGTGCCTACGCTCCTGGTGAGTGCGCTTGCTCCGGCACTACTCTGGGTGGTCGTTCGCCCCTGGATACGCCGTACCGTTTGATTGCTGCCGCCACATGGTCGAAATTGAAGGCCTGACATCACTGCCTCTGACCGGTTCCATCAAACCCATGCGGAAATCCATCTACACACATTTCACCGCGTTGACGTCCACGCTGTTGCTGGCGGCGCTGCTCTGCACGACGTGCGCGATTCCTTCGTCGCTGGCTCAGCCCACGAGCTTCAAGGCCGAGTTTATGGGCCAGTTCAACGCCTCCGCCGAAAAACTGGTCTCACTGGCTGAGGCGATGCCGGCCGATGCGTATGACTGGCAGCCAATGGAAGGTGTGGCGACGGTTGCCGGCGCCTATATGCACGTCGCGAGATACAACTATTACTATCCGGAGACGAGTCTGGGGATTGATACGCCTGCCGGCGTACACCTCGACACATTCGAGTCCACTGAAGACAAGGCGTCGGTCGTGGCACAGCTGCGGCGGTCCATGGACCACGTCCGATCGGCTGTAGAGGCCATTCCGGAGGAGGAATTCGAGGCGCCGACGGAGCTTTACGGCCGCACGGTCACGAAGCGGGCCGTGCTGCTGCAGCTCATCACGCACATGAACGAACATCTCGGACAGCAAATCGCCTACGCGCGATCGAACCGGGTCGTGCCGCCCTGGTCGCAGTGAGGCCGAAGCGGATCGTACGTTCCGTCGCACGCGTCCGGGATCCGATGTGGCCCGGGGTTATGGCCCGGGGCGAACCGCCTCCGCCGTTTTTAATAGTGGCAGGTATCGGCTATTCTGGTGAATCGCGACAGGCGTACACAGGCACGCTCCATCTCCAACCATATCCCCAGCCATGCAGCTATGACGCGATACGATGTTCTGCCGAAACGCCGAGGTCCTGCATTCGTCGCACTTTTCCTCCTGTTTGCCGTAGTCGGATCGTCCCAGGCCCAGGATAGAGACTGGACGTTCGGGCCGTTCGAACGACCGGAAGGAGTAAATCCGATTCTCACGCCGGATCCCGGTCCGACCTTCGACGATCCCCTTCGCGGCGAGACCATACGCTGGCAGGAGATGGCCACGTTCAATCCGGCCGCCGTGGTGAGGGAGGGCCGGATCCACGTTCTCTTCAGAGCGGAGGACTTGACGGGCGAAATGGAGATCGGGGGCCATACCTCGCGCATCGGTATGGCGACGAGCGAAGATGGGGTGACCTTTACGCGTCATCCCACGCCGATTCTGTATCCGGACGACGATGCGCAGCGGTCCAACGAGTGGCCGGGGGGTGTAGAGGATCCTCGCATCGTGCAATCCGAGGACGGCACGTACGTCCTGACCTATACGCAGTGGAACCGCGAAATTCCCCAGCTGGCCGTAGCCACGTCGACCGACCTGGTGAACTGGGATAAGCACGGTCCACTCTTTCCCGACCTGGGCCACGAATCGAAGTCGGGCGCCATACTTACCCGGGTGGAAGGCGAGCAGCTCGTCGCGGCACGGGTCCACGGCAAGTACTGGATGTACTGGGGCGTGCCCGCTATCTACATGGCCACGTCGGACGACCTGATCCACTGGGAAGAGGTGCGAAATGAATTCGGTGAGCTCGTTCGCGTGCTCAACCCGCGTCCCGGTTACTTTGACGCATGGCTCGTGGAAGCCGGTCCGCCCGCCGTCCTCACCGATGGCGGCATCGTCGTGCTCTACAACGCCGGCAACAGCGGCGACTTCGGTGATCCGGCCCTCCGGAACCGCGTCTATTCCGCCGGGCAGGCGCTGTTCGACCGGGACAACCCCATGAAGCTCCTCGACCGAACGGAGTATCCTTTTCTGAAGCCCGAACACCCGTACGAGCGCACCGGCCAGTACGTCTCCGGAACGACGTTCGTAGAGGGACTCGTACCGTTCGAGGGGAAATGGTATCTGTATTACGGGACGGCGGACTCGCGGGTTGGCGTCGCGGTATGGGATCCGGACGAATAGGTACGGATCCTTACGCTAACGACCGGTATCCGAGCGGCGAGCTGCCTGACGGGACGTGCGGACGCTGACGCCGTCCGATGTGCCGCCACCGGTCGGAAATCCGGGGAACGTGCCCCCCCTCCCCATCGTTCACCGCGCCCAGCAACAGATGATGAACTGGCATGAAGTTGAAGGTACTCGGCGGCAGGAATCTTCCGGACTACTGGACGCGCTTCGACCAGTTGCAGCAAACGGCACGCAAGCTTCGCGGCGTAAACGGACCGCCGCGTGGCGTCTTTCGCTTCTCCAGTTTTGAGGAATTCGAGGCGTGGAAAAAACGCCACAGGATGAGCCACCCCGGCCCCCGGAACGAACGGACTTTATCGAAGTCTGCCGATCCCTCAACGCACAGGGCGTAAAATACATCGTGGTCGGCGGGATGGCGATGATCCATCAGGGTTATCTTCGTGCTACCGAAGACATCGACTTGCTGCTGGACGAGGCGCGGGAAAACGTGGAAAGAGCCCGCAGTGCCCTCGAGATCCTGCCGGACAAGGCGATTCGCGAAATGGATCCTCGCGATCTTGAAGAATATACGGTCGTACGCGTAGCCGACGCGATTATCGTCGATCTGATGGTTAGAGCGTGCGGTATATCTTACCGCGAAGCAGAGTCCGAAATCGAATGGACGGAGATCGAGGATGTTAAGATTCCGTTCGCCTCGATCGATCTCCTCATCCGGATGAAACAGACAGGTCGGGAAAAAGACGAACTCGACCTCTTGTTCCTTCGTGAGAAACGCACGAAGGGGGACTGAAAAGTTCCTCAGTTCCGATCACTGCGGTCCACCTTTCTTCACCTCCGACCACGGCGGAGTGGCCGTTAGACGCCGCCAGCATGAGAGGCGTCTGGCCCACGTTGTTGGCGCGTCCGACGAGCGATCCGGCTGATCATCAGGTGTCGTAGAAGCCCTCACGGGTATACCTCGAGATGATTTGCCGCAGCTCGTCGCGCACGTCGCGCTGTTCGTCTGTGAGTTCATCCTCATCGATCGGTGCGCGTTCCTCGAGCGGGTCTTCACGAAGATCGTAGAACCTGCCGTCCTGGTAGTACTTGTAACGGTCGGTGCGCGCAAATTCGTCACCGGGTCCGTCGGGGTCATTATTGCGATACCACCACATGTAGAGCCAGTCGCGAAGGTCCGTCTCTTTACCGTAGAGTAGCGGGGCGAGGCTCTGCCCATCCAGTTGCAGATTCTCCGGCGGATCGATGCCCGCCACCTCGGCGAGGGTCGGGAAGACGTACGTAAAGCAGACCAGTTGGTCGTCGACGACGCCTTCTGGAACGACGCCCGGCCAGTTGGCAATCATGGCCACGTGGGTTCCTGCTTCCGTCGAGGTCAGTTTTCCTCCTACGAACTCCTCGCCATTCAGGATGGAGGGCACCCCTCGCTCGGTGCCGTTGTCCGAGGTGAACATAACGAGCGTATTCTCACGGAGCCCGGCTTGTTCGAGCTTATCGATGACGTTTCCGACCAGCTTGTCGGCGTACTCCACCATGTCTCCGAAATATTGAGGATCCCGGTCGCCTTCCAGCGCCTGCTCGGCATCGTGCTCGCGCCGGGCGGTCGGATCCCAGCCCGGCGAGTCGGGTGTCGGTTCGAACGGCCAGTGCGTCAGATTCATCGGGTAGTACACGAAAAAAGGCTCATCCCGGTGCCGGTCGA
>JBBDTI010000040.1:0-39765 GCA_040904565.1 Rhodothermales bacterium | reverse complement strand
CGAACGTACAATGCACCTCGGATTACGGCGGGAGCTGGTCCTAGCAGATGGAGGAGGTGCGGGTGTACGAACTGCGGGTGGGAATCGTAGACGGCGACGTAACGTCGAAAACCGCTGAATGGACTGCGGCTTAGTCGATAAAAATATCCAGCAGGGTGAAAATCGAGGCCATGGCGACGATCATCGCGATGCCAAACTTCATGATGCGGGTTTCCACTCGGTTGATGGCCCCCTCGAGATGGGTGCGTGTATTCGCAATGGCCTGGCCTAGCTCGGAGCGCAGCTCTGCGATACCGCGGTCGATTTTCGCGTCCAGGCGCGTTTCGAGACCCGCGAGGTCATCCTTCGTGGCGGTCTCCGACAGCAATTTGGCGAGCGCATCAGCCTGCATGGGGCTGAACTCGGATTACTTCAGATAATCCCGTGTAGATAATCGCGTGTGAGGTCTTCGTTCATCCAACGATTGGGGCTGGTCCCGGTTCGCATCGAAGGTGGTGAACTAAAGACACGCGACGTGCCGCCAACATAACCTCTACGACGGACTGGAGTCCGGAAATCCATCACGGAGCGCGCCGTGCCAGTTGCCGCCGTTTCACCGGGCGCTCGACTCCGAGACCGGATGCTAACTTGTCCATATGTCTGGACAAGCTCAGACTATCGTTCACTGAACGGTATTGCCCCTAATCGATAAAGATATCCAGCAGGGTGAAGATCGATGCCATGGCGACGATCATCGCGATGCCAAACTTCATGATGCGGGTCTCCACGCGGTTGATAGCCCCCTCGAGATGGGTGCGATTGTCCGCTATCGAGCCAGTGAGGTCGGCGCGCGTATCTGCTATCACGCGGCTCAGGTCGGCACGGGTTTCCGCTATGTCCTGACTCAGATCGGCGCGGGTTTCCGCTATCGCCTGGACTAACTCTGAGCGCAGCTCTGCGACACCGCGAGCGATTTCCGCACGCAGGCGCGTTTCGAGGCCCGCGAGGTCGTCCTTGGTGGCGGTCTCCGACAGCAATTTGGCGAGCGCATCAGCCTGCATGGGGCTGAACTCGGATTACTTCAGATAATCCCGTGTGAGGTCTTCGTTCATCTAACGATCGGGGCGGGGCCCGGTTCGAATCGAAGGTGGTGAACTAAAGACACGCGACGTGCCGCCAACATAACCTCTACGACGGACTGGAGTCCGGAAATCCATCACGGAGCACGGCCTCGGATGTCTGATGTGCCGGGGCGCGCCGCGACATCTGCTGTAGATTCACCCGGCGCACGACTCCGAGACCGGATGCGAACTTGTCCATATGTCTGGACAAGCTCCGACCATCGTTCATTGAACGGTAACGCCCCCTAATCGATAAAGATATCCAGCAGGGTGAAGATCAATGCCATGGCGACGATCATCGCGATGCCCCACTTCATGATGCGGGTCTCCACGCGGTTGATAGCCCCCTCGAGATGGGTACGATTGTCCGCTATCGAGCCAGTGAGGTCGGCGCGCGTATCTGCTATCACGCGGCTCAGGTCGGCACGGGTTTCCGCTATGTCCTGACTCAGATCGGCGCGGGTTTCTGCGATCGCCTTGCTGAGATCGGAGCGTGTTTCCGCTATCGCCTGGCCTAACTCGGAGCGCAAGTCTGCGATACCGCGGTCGATTTTCGCGTCCAGGCGCGTTTCGAGGCCCGCGAGGTCGTCCTTCGTGGCGGTCTCCGACAGCAATTTGGCGAGTGCATCAGCCTGCATGGGGCTGAACTCGGATTTTTCCAGATAGTCCCGTGTGAGGTCTTCGTTCATCTAACGATCGGGGCGGGGCCCGGTTCGAAGCGGATTGAAACTACGTGTGCACACGCAGGGTGGTGCACGATAGACACGCGAGGTGCCGCCAACATAACCTCGACGACGGAATTCGGCTGCTTCAGAACCGGATCGACCGCACGAGGTGGCTGGCGATCAAGACGATTCCTAAGAAATTTCGGCAGTAACGCCGCGTCGGGACGAATAACAAATAAACCCGCGTGCCAAGCCGGTTGCGAACTTGTCCATACGTGTGGACAAGTTTGGCCGCCTGGACTCTAGCCGCCTGGACTTTAACGCCCGGTAGCTGAACGGTATCGCGGACCAACCCCGGCAAACCAACCCGGGTAAATCCGATATCCCTCAGCCAACTTCCCTACACCGCCCCGGCATGACCACCGGCCCACAAAAAGATCGACCGGGAATGCGATCCGGCGGGTTTCGACCGTCCGATCGTCCGGAAGCCACGCCAGTAGGGGAGCATCCGCCCGAGGAGTTACTGGAAGTGCTGGTCATCGCCGCCGAGGAGCTGAGCCCGGAGCTGCACGTCGCCATCTGCGAGCATGCCCGAAGCTGCGTAATGTGCCGGAGCGTACTGGGCCTGCTGCTCCAGTATCACCGGGCCTTTCAGGAAGAAAAAGAAGGGGGAAGACCGCCGCATCCCGATGCGCTCGTGCGGGCCATCTTCACGGGTGGCTATGACACGGGAGAGAATGGCGGCCGGTCCGGCTGCGGCGAGTCCGCCGCGGCGTAACGGCTCTAAATTATGCCGCGCCCTTCTTCGCCCTTTTTGCCTTAGAGGAGCTTTGGCGGCAAGGAAACGACGTTGCTACCTGTCTCCCGCTCATGCCGTTTCAGATCTTTAGCGATGGCAGCGAGGGCGTTGCCAAATTTCGACGCATGAGCGCGCCTTGCCCGTCGCACCTCCTCCATGATGGGATCTTTCCATAGCTTTTCTTGATCCATGGCGTCACCTACATAGTCCGCGATAAAATAAAGCTACCCTGAAGCGTGCGTAGCGTCAACCATCGCGGCACACCCCCCACTACGCACACCCCCCACTACGCGCAACCCCTACCGCCCTACAAACACCCTACAAATTCTCCCGCGCCTTCTCCACAAAATCCGCGCGCATCTTCTTGACGACGTACTGAAAGCGTCCGCGGTGATTTGCGCGGAAGTCCTCGTACGACATCGAATGCAGGTAGGGGCGGAGCACGTCGAAATGTGAGGCGTCGTCGGCGCCCGGCTCGACGAACTCGGCGCACAGGGCGTCCTCGGCGGCGCGGATATAGGCGTCGAACGTGCTGGACGTCAGCTTCGCGCCGACGTACTTCGGGCGCATGTCTCGTTCGACCAGGGTGCGACTGGCGTAGAGCAGCTTGTGCAGGTCCTGGCGGTAGAGGCTGTCGAGCGAGGTTTCTTTTGGTAGGGGATCATCAGACATCAGATCGTAGATCCGACGCATGACCGAGGCGAGACCGACCATCGGATACCCGGGTGCGTAAACCCCGTTCTCGAGCACGACCTGACGCACGGCTTTCACGACATCCTTCAGGCTGGTGGATGCGTCCACGCAGGCAGACAGCCGGACCTGCAAGTACTCCTCACTCATGACGGGCCGCGAGTAAACGTCGGGGTCATGCCGGCCGAACGTGACCCAGAGATGGCCTCGTATCCGATCTTCCACTCCCACGTCTCCCGTGCGGATCGCGTAGCGGAGGTTGCGTATCAACTTCGCGAGCGACGGGTCGGCCTCGCGGTAGCGCCGGTACAGGCCTTCGCTGACCTTGCTAAACACCAGGCGCCGGGTGGCACCTAGCAGGCGTGCACGGCTTGGATGTTTGGCGAGGATGGGCTCGTAGTAGGTGACGAGGTGTGGGAAGCGCCCGTCTTCGTCGCGTTCGAAGAGCTCGGCGATGCAGTCGAGCGCCAAGTCGTCGAGGGTCAGGCCGAAGAAATCAGGGTTGAGGCGTCCGGCTACGGCGCGTCTACGCAGGTAGACGCGGGCCATCCTGAAACAGAGCTCTACGAGGCGCGTGACGTGCTCGCGCCGCGGACACATCGCAGCACAAGATGCAATGATGTCGTGCATGGGTGGGAGGCAGAGAAGTTGGCTGGGGATGGTGGTATCCCCGGGAAGGCGCGGTCATGAGATCCGATACGCGCGATGAAGGACGTGGAGAGGGTCATGCCCATGGTGCGCGATGCGGTCCACCGTCCGCGGTCCTGGGAGAGTTGGTACCGCGTTCGGAGTGACTACTGCTTTCCGGGTGAAACAAACTCTGGAGCGAAACTGCCTTGCTCCCTGACTACACTCGGTAACTACAGCACAATGTCGATTTTGTCGGGGGACAGTTATGGTTGGGAGGGATCTGCACGGTGGTAAATTGACCAATAGTATACTGCGAAGATCGTATGAAGGCAAGCGCCGAGCGTAATTGTACGCGCGGTCAGACGACGATTCGTGCCGGAGATCGGACGCGGGTGAGATAAGTGGATCCTCTCCTTTATACAATCTGCGCGCTTGCAAAAACGCCTGCCCCACCTGCGTGTGCGCAACAACCCCGCGTCACTTCGCGAGGATCATCTTCCGCATGATCCTCTGTTCGCCGGCCTGCAGCTCGGAACGGACCTGTTCCTCGTTCGACAAGCCTGTCACGGCGAACTCGGCACGGATTGGAACGGTCGTTCCTCGCATGGGATCGTGATCGGTGCTGCCGAGCGGTTGGACGTTCCACAGCCGCTTCCACGTGCCCGCGGCGGCGTTGCCCGTTTACGATATGTTTTCGGGGGGATAGGGAGCGACGGCGGCGACGAGATGGTTGGCGTCCTCACCCGCGTCGACGAGCCCTACGTACAGCGTGTCGGGAAGTGCGAAGAGGACTGATTCGTACGGCGCGAGGTCGACGTCGAAGAACCAGAGCGTCCGCGTGACCGTCGCGAAGGAAAAGCAGCGGAGCCTGCCGATAGTGCCACTGAACGTAGGCGGAGCAGAGATACCTGCTTGCGTCCGGACGGCATGTGTGCATCTCGTCGATTTGGCTACGAATAACCAATCCCGAGGGATGTCGACGGGTGTCATGACCTCTTTGTCGCGTGCCTCCGCAGGCAGCATCGTCTGCTTACAATGCAACACCTCCCGAAGGGTAGGTCTCGTCGCTTTGGATGTGACTGACGTGGCGGAGCTATGACCGTTGAGGTCGGAGGCGGCTTCGCGGCGCCCGAGATGATAGAACGCTTTCTCCGGCAATAAGTGGCGCATGCGTTTCGACCGCATAGTACCCGTAACCGCCGTGGCTCTTGGCATCTTTGCCGGCGCGGCAGCTGCTCAGGACCTCGTCCATGGCGACGGGCTGCGACGCTTCACACACGTATACGCTCTCGGGCAGCCACGAGGTGAGTCTCCTTACGCGCACTGCATCCGGTTCCGCGGTCGCCACGACGACGGTCCCGGTCAGGGAAGATGCATGTCTGACGGCCTCGGCACTCAATCCCGTTTACTTCGAGGAGAATAGCAGCGCGCTGGACGTAAATGCGAGAGGCTTTCTTCAGGAAAACGTTTGGCGGATCTTCTCCTGCCCGGGCCAAGCCGTCGAGATTTTTGGTTATGCGGATCGGAGCGAACGTCTTCCGGAGGCTCTCTCCACGGCCCGCGCGAGGGCCGTTATGCGGTATTATACAAATCTGGGAATCCCCGAAGAGCGCCTGAGAACGAAAGGGAACGGAGTCGTCGGCACCCCCGGCTCGGGCATGGCACGCTGGCAATATCGATATGCGGAGACCGTGCTGTCGAACGTAGACTCAGTTCGATGACCGAGTGAGGCGCAGAAGAATGGAGGACGATGCAGAAATCGCCTAAATCATACGGAAATCATCGAGACGACGAATTCCCTTTGAACGGAGCCGTGGGATTTCAACCGGAGGATGAGATCTCGATTCGGGACATTATCCAGATCCTGCTGAAGGGAAAGTGGATTGTTCTCGCGTGTTTCGTTGTCATTCTGAGTGTGGTCGCCATCGACACTCTCCAGCAGGATCCGGTCTACCAGGCATCCTCCACGCTCTATCTCAACAATCAGAATACTACGCCGCAGCTCGGCGAGCTATTGGGAGCATCGACCGGCAATCGAAAGGTTGCGAACGAGATCGAGATCATCAAATCACGCCTTATCGCGGGACACGTGGCAGATCAACTGCTGGAATTACAGAGAATACCCGGCACGAACGATCCGATCGGCGTGGTGGGTAGTAATCCTGGCTCCGTCACGCGTCTGGAGCTAGCCCAGCGATTACGTGGCCATATAGCAGCACGACCGCTCAGTCGGGAGGTTGACATCATCGAGCTGACCGCGACGAGCACGATCCCGGCCGAGGCCGCCCTGATCGCCAATGTCTACGCCGAGGAGTACGTCGAATACAACCGAACGGCAAGCCGCGCTCGTATGACGGCATCTCGTGAATTCCTGGCGGAAGTCACGGATCGCTTTAACACGGAGCTGGAGCAGTCCGAGAATGACATGGTTTCGTTCTTCGTCCAGGAAAGCGTGGTGGCGCCTGACGAGGAAGCAAGCCAGCTCATTCAGCAGGTGTCGTCGCTGCAGCAGTCCCAATACGAGACGCAGTTCGAGCTGGGGATGGTGCAGACCGAGCTGCACACGCTGCAGGAGGAGCTCAGGCGCATCACGCCGAAGCTCGAAGATATGGCATCGGTAGGGAATGACGTCGTCATAGAGCGCCTCAACCAGCGGGTGGCGGAGCTGACCATCCTGGCGGAGCAAAAATACGCTAGAAACCCCGAACAGCGCGAGAATCCTACTGATCGAGAGCTACTTGACATCCTCAGCCAGATCGAAGCGATCAAGCAGCAGCTGGCCGTCCGTATGTCACAGCTTGTAGACAACATTATCGAGTCCGGCGGAATCGAGTTGGCCGCTCCGGCTCCGCTGATGGGTGAGTTCGGCGGCAGTCGGTTTTCGACACTCAGAGACTTGCTGCAGCGTATTACGTCGAAGCGAGTCGACGTCAGCGGGTTGCAAGCTCGGCTCGACATGATCGACGAGAGGCTGGAGCAACACAAAGAGGAGCTCCGTCTTCTCCCTAACAAAGACATCATCTTGAGCCGCCTCGAGCGCTCCCTTCAGACCCGGGAGCAGATCTACATGACGCTGATCCAAAAGCTCCAGGAGGCCAGGATCGCGGAGCAGTCCGAATTAGGATCCGTGGACATCATCGATGCGGCCATCGTTCCCACGAGTCCCGTACGACCTCAAGTGCAGAGGAACCTCATGATGGCCGGCGTCCTGGGTCTGGTGGTCGGCATTGGGCTGGCGTTTCTTCGCCACGCACTCGATAACAAAATTCGAACACCGGATGAGCTCCAGAAGAAGGGATACAGCGTCACAGGTGTTATTCCGGATATGAAATCCGTCATCAAGACGGATTTCGAAGGGCGCGAGTACGTCGCGTTCCACGGCAGGAAATATCATTCGAGCCTCATCACGCTGCTGGATCCGATATCACCGATCGCCGAAGCATATCGCAGCCTGCGGATCAACATTCAGCTCAGTCGGCCCGACAAGGCCGTTCAAACAATCGTAATTACGAGCCCCGGCCCCGGTGAAGGAAAGACGGTAAGCTCGATCAACCTTGCCGTGACGCTGGCCCGATCTGGTCGTCGCACGGTGTACGTGGACGCTGATCTTCGCCGGCCAAACGGACACAAGATGCTGGGCGTGCCTCGTGAGCCCGGCCTGGTTGACCTGATCTTTGACGGTACTCAGCTAGACCTACGACGCTTTACGACGACCGTAGACGATTTGCGTCTCATCCCGGCAGGTGCCCCTGTTCCAAATCCGGCGGAAGTCCTGGGATCCGAAAGAATGCAGCAATTCCTGGTGGAGCTACGACGCGAGTTCGACGTGATCGTCCTGGACACGCCGCCCGTACTCGCGGCTACCGACGCGGTACTGCTTACGATGCACTGCGATGCAACGATCATCGTATGTTCCGCCGGTGACACCGATTGGACGATGCTCGAGCGCTCGTGGGAGACGCTTCGGGAAGTCGGAGATAAGATCATGGGCGTCGTATTGAACCGATTCGATCCGAAGGCCGGATACTGGGGTAACGGCTACGGCTACTACGGTATCGAACATCACTTCGAACGGCATGGTGATTATTAGACCGGTGCAAGGGGTTTGATTGAAGTGACCGTGAAAGCGAATTGGATGAGGCATCCTAATTATCTCCAGGTGCGCGGCGCCCCTGCACTATTTAGCAGGAAACGTCTGATCCACATTACATGTGGGCTCATGATCATACTAGCGACGGGCACACACGACGTGCATGCCCAATCGCTGGGCTCGAATACCGGAACTAATCTGCAGGTGTCGGAAGGCGCTTACTATCGTTTGGCAGAGCCGGGAGACGTGGTGATACGCGTTACGGTCTGGGGCGAGATCAGAACCGGGATTTACGAAGTGACGCGAGGGATTCACCTGAGCACGCTCTTCACGCTGGCTGGGGGTTCGGTGACCAGAACGATTAATCCGAGGGAGGATCAGGAACTCCGTATTCGCATCGTTCGCCGGCACGGGGGCCGTCACAGCGTCGCATACGAATACACGATGACCGAATCGACGCTGGTCTTTGAGGAAGATCCTATACTGGAGGACGGAGACGTTCTTATCGTTCAGGGTGTTGAGCAGAGACGATTATTCACGTGGCGTGAGGTCTTGTCGGTCGTAACGGCAGTATCCTCGTCCGTTTACCTTGTCAGCCAGGTTGTGCGACTGTGGCGAAATTAGTGATTGTTACCTATATCGAGCCAAACTTAAATGGCGTTTCCTATCCGACGGATTGCGTGGGGTGTGGCTCCATTCTTCCAGACGTGCACCGTTCGAAGCAGTTCACCGCTGGTTTGGTTCGACGTTTGGAATAGCAGACTTCTTGTGGCAGTAAATAATCTTTCAAGTTCACGGGCTCTGATCGACCGGCTATGAGCGGAGCCGCCGAATCCGTGCCGGTCACGGTCATCCAAGGTGGACACCAGCGACGCTGGGTCGACTGGAGGGAGTTCTGGGAATATAGAGATCTCCTCTACTTTCTCGTATGGCGAGACATAAAAGCCAGGTATGCCCAATCGGTCCTAGGTATAGGATGGGCCGTGATTCAGCCAGTGTTTACGATGGTTGTTTTTACGGTGGTTTTTGGAAATCTCGCTGAGATCAGTTCGGACGGTGTACCTTATTCGATATTCAGTCTGGCGGCGCTCGTGCCGTGGACGTATTTCTCAACAGCCCTGACATCGTCGTCAACCAGCCTGACTACGGCCTCGGGCATGATCACGAAGGTCTATTTTCCTCGGCTCGTCATTCCCCTGACGCCTGTACTGGGAAAGCTGGTTGATTTCTGTATTGGCATCGTCATTGTATCGTGCTTCATGCTGTGGTACGGGATCACACCGACGCCATGGGTCATCCTGCTTCCATTTCTCGTCATTGTCATGATGATAACGGCGGCGGGGATGGGGATGTGGGTCACAGCCCTAGCGGTCCAGTACCGCGATGTGCAATACGCAATGAGCTTCCTGATCCAGCTCTTGATGTACGCGGCACCGGTGGTGTATCCTGCCAGCCTGATACCTGCCCAGTACCGAGCCATCTACGCCATCAATCCGATGGCTGGGGTGATTGAAGGATTCAGATCCGTCTTACTTTCGACTAATCCAGTTCCTTGGGATCTAATAATTATCGGAGCCTTGTCAGCAGTAACCATCGTGACAAGCGGGCTACTCTTTTTTCAACGGATGGAGAAAAACTTCGCAGACGTAGCATGAGTGTCGATCTGGCCCTTCACGTTGAGAGCCTGTCGAAGCGCTTCAGAATCGGTGAGGCTGAGGAGCGTTACGACACGCTTGCGGCCACGCTTGCCCACTTGTTGACGTCGCCTATACGTAACTTCCGTCGGCTTCGGAGACTGACCAGCTTCGCATCTGACGTTCACCAAAACAGCGTCGTCTGGGGGTTAAGCGATGTCTCTTTTAAAGTCGCACGTGGCGAGGTTGTGGGAATTATCGGAAGAAACGGCGCCGGGAAGAGCACTTTGCTCAAGATTCTCGCACGCATCATGCATCCCACCCATGGGCGTGTCGAGATATACGGACGTGTGGCAAGTTTGCTCGAAGTAGGCACAGGGTTTCACCCGGAGTTGACCGGCCGAGAGAACGTCTACCTTAACGGTACTGTCCTCGGCATGACGAAAGCCCAGGTCGACGAGAGATTCGAAGAGATCGTCCGTTTTTCCGGAGTCGAGAGGTTTATAGACACGCCCATCAAGCGATACTCGTCTGGCATGAAAGTCCGGTTGGCTTTCGCCGTCGCTGCTCACCTTGACCCAGAAATCTTGCTCATAGATGAAGTGCTCTCCGTAGGGGATGCAGAATTTCAAAAGAAGTGTCTGGGTAAGATGCAAGATGTGACACGAAAGGGTAGGACGGTTCTTTTCGTGTCGCATAATCTCGACTCGATAATTCGCCTCTGCGATCGCACGATCCTGCTAAATGATGGGCGCATTGTTGACGATGGTCCTTCCGAGCAGGTCGTCGCGACGTACCTACAGTCCGCGTTGGGTCGGACGTCATATCGAACGTGGTCTGATTCGCCGGATGCGCCGGGTGGAGACTACGTGCGACTCTGTTCGGTGCGTATCGTTGATGGCGCTAACGAGACGGTCGACTCTGTGGATGTGCGTGCACCGGTAGGAATTGAGATCTCCTTCGAAGTACGTAGAAGCGGAGCGGCATTCGTCCCATGGATCGCGCTTTTCACCGACAAGAATGAACATATTTTCAGTGCTTTCGATACGGATCCAAGATGGGAGGCTCCCCCAGCACGGGGAACGTATACCTCAACGGCTTGGATACCAGGCAATTTGCTGAATGAAGGGATCATGCTCGTCAATATTACCCTCAATACTTTTGCTTCCGGCGTTCGCAATATCCGGCAGGTCCACGTTGACGAAGCCGTGACGTTCCAGGTCTATGACGCAGGGGGAGGTGACACGTCGCGAGGGAACTATCAGGCTGCGTTTCCCGGTCCAGTTCGCCCACTTCTCGACTGGACCTTCAAGCGTAAAGTTGCGGGACGTGTCGTTTCCAACGTGCTCGACACAAAATAGCCACCTGGCGCTGGCTCTTCTACTGATATCCACGCCAGCGGAGCGGCTGGTAGGCTTTCTTCGGAAGGCTCCCGGCCAGCTCGCAATTCCTTATCGGTCAGGTTCACCTAATGATTATCACGTGGGCCCTGCTGGGGCGCCTTCGGCTCTCGAGCGTCCAGTTTCCGTCCTCGGAGTCTGTCGCACTTAGCGTCCGACGGGAATTATCGGTTCTCAATTTTGCGAGGTAGAGTAATAATGCTGGTAATCGTCGAATCTCTCTCGATCAACGTCGCGGTCCGCCATGCGACTGAAGATACGCTACAGACGCCGAATCAGGCAAGCGTTTTATGACACAGTAGTAATACATGTCACCACTCGATTTAAGATTGAACATGCCAGGTACTGTAAACGATATCGAGTAAGATTGACAAATGTGTTCTATTCATGAATGGATTCGTGATATCAGTGATATTATCAATAATTGATAGGACAATATTTGTAGAATATGTATATAGTATAGAATATTACTACATATAATCATTTTATATTATTAAGTTTGATGTTCTGTACAACGCAGAATCAGCAGTAAGTGGGACATGATCAAAGTGACGAATGAGCCAACCATCCCATAGACGATATCAAGCATGCGTATTCTGGTAACAGGTGGTAATGGAACGATTGGTCGTGCACTGGTCGAGACGCTTCAGGCCCGAGGTCACGAAGTGGTTTCGGTTGATACGTCACATAGTGAGCAGGAGATCGGTTTTTCCCTTCGAACCGACGTCAGTGAGCCGACTTATGCTCGCTGTGACGTTTCTGAGTACCGGCAGCTCGAGCGGGTCTTCGGCGAGATGGGCCCGTTCGATTACGTATATCACGCAGCTGCAGAGTTTGGACGGTGGAACGGAGAGGACTTTTATGAGAATCTGTGGCAGACAAATGCAATTGGCACGAAGAACGTGATTCGGCTACAGGAAAAGCTGGGTTTTCGACTCATCCATTTCTCTTCCTCGGAAGTCTATGGGGATTGGCCCGACATCATGGTCGAGACCGTCATGGATGAGTACGAAGTCAAGCAGCTTAATGACTATGCCATGACCAAATGGGTCAACGAAATGCAAGTGCGGAACTCGGCCACGCAATACGGTACAGAATCAGTGGTCGTGCGCATTTTCAATTCTTACGGGCCAGGGGAGTACTACAGCCCGTACCGCTCGGTAAACTGCCGTTTTATTTATTGTGCGCTCCATAATATTCCATGGCTGGTCTATCGCGGCTACGGACGTACGTCGACGTATCTGCCAGACATGACGCAAACTCTCGCGAATATTGCCGACAATTTTAGGCGAGGAGAAGTCTACAACATCGGAGGGGATCAATACCATACAATCGAGGAGTTTTCAGACCTCGTTATCAAGGTTGTCGGCGCCAACCCGGATCTTGTGTCCTACGAAGACGCCGAGGTGCTCACAACGCGAGAGAAGCGTGTAGACATCTCGAAATCCATTCGTGACTTGGGTTATCGGAATTCAGTAACTCTGGAAGAGGGCGTGGAGCGAACGGTGGCGTGGATGCGCTCCGTGTATAAACCTGCCGGCATAGATCCGTGCCGCAAGAATGGAAGCATCCGTGAGCCCATAGAGCGGGAAGCATAGGTCATACGATTTACGACGTACGAGCTTGCTCAACGAGCCGCTTGGGTATGGAATGCTATGCTGAAGACGAGCTGGTATGACCGTTCTTGTTACGGGTGGATCTACCCTGGATCGGCAGAAGTCTTTGCTGGGACTGACGCCTGAATTATCATTGCGGGAGGGCGTGCGTCGGGTCTGCAAACGCGTGGTGGAGCATCTGGTTGAAGGAGAAAAGCCCCCGTATTCACCGTGAATCACGGGAGAGTATTGAGATTTCTGATCTTGGGTTCTTCAGGTGCGAGTCTTACTCTGGACGGAAGGTGACCGAGCCCGCAGTGCAGCGGCGCGCCAGTGGTTCTTTCAAATGAAAGATTTGATCGAATCCGTGGGGATCACTGCGGATCTTAACGTGCTCGGCACATCGTCCTATGACATAGCGATCGTGCACTGGGCGCGACCAGAGATCATTCGTCGCGTACTCGAGCATTCTCCCGAAGCACACCTCGGAGTGCTGAACCCAGGATATCTTGGATATCCCCGTTCATACATAGAGGAGGCGGATCCGGAAGTCACATTCCAAGTCCTGGATAGCGTTGTAGCCAATGTCGATTTCTTTATTGTAACCGGTATCATGTGGCGCGACATGCTGCTGCCATTTGGTCGGAGAGTCTATGAAACCATTGACTACATAACAGACGCGGAAGATCGTCCACTTAAAAAACATTCTCGCACCCATGATCTTGTCATTGGCTATCATGGCAATGATCTCCACTATGCAGAAGATTTCTTTCCTCATGGCGCGGCGGCGCTACACCGCCTAGCTTCGGAACATGACTTTAGGTTGAAAGTGGTCGTCCGGAACCCAGAGAAACAGCCAGTCATCGATGGCGTGCGAACTGAATTAATAGCTTGGGAGCTTGAATCGTACGAACGGCATCTTCAGAGCTTCGATATCGGAGTTTGTCCGGTTTTCTCTTCTCTCGATCAGTTGATAAATCCCTTCACCTACATACGAAATCCGAACCGCGTAAATACGCTTCTCGCCTATGGAATTCCATCCGTTACATCACCTGTTGTCCAGAGCTGTCACGATTTGCAACACGGTGAAACGACGCTATTCGCCGTGACGGAAGCCGGGTGGTACGAGGCTCTCAAGCAGCTGATCGTGCAGCCTGAGCTGCGAAATCGGATTGGACACAGAGGTAGGGCAATGGTGGAACAGCGCTTCTCTAGCAAGGTCGCGGCCGACCGATTCATCGCCATGCTGGAGGAGGAGATCATCAAGCCGCTGGTACCGAAACCAGGGTTCGAAAGAATGAGAGAAGAGCGTCCAAGTACCTGGACGACCGTCTATTCATTTGCGAGGCGTCGCCTCACTTCTCTGGTTTCCGAAGTGGGCGCTCGCGAAATATTTCAGTGATTGTTCCCCGGACCAAGCCGTCGGTTCATAGGTTTCTTACACAGGACTAACAGGGAAGGGGCCGTCGTGGCGATGCTCCATTATGGATGAGTGAGCAATCGAGCGATGGGCTCGGCAACTCTGTGAGGCCGACGTTCACCTCCGCGCGACGATGGGAGGACGGTCGTCTGGTGTACTATTTGTCTACACCGGACGCAACGTATTGGGACCTACACTGGAAGTCTGAGCTTACAGCCGATTTCTACGCCGCGGCGGAGAAGGGAGATCTGAGTTGGTTCGAGGAACCCTTCACGGCGTATCTGCCTCGCGACGGCACGATACTCGAGGCTGGATGCGGCTTGGGTCAGTACGTGCGAGCCCTGTCCGTCCGCGGGTACGATTGCGAGGGCGTAGAATGGGGAAGTAATACGGTCGATGCTGCAAAAGCTCTCCTTCCGGACCTCGCGATTCGGGTTGGCGACGTGAGGCATCTCGATGTCCCAGATGGACACTATAATGCCTACATCTCTCTGGGTGTCGTCGAACACGCCAAGGAAGGACCGGGTGCCTTTCTCGAAGAGGCATCTCGCATACTGTCGCCAAGAGGGGTTCTCTTGGTCTCCGTACCATTCGTGCATCCACTCCGGCGTCTCAAGGGAAAGCTGGGCTTGTTCAGCGATGAGATTCTCGACGAACCGTTCTATCAGTACGCCTTCATGGCCGACGAAATGAAAGATATCCTGGACGCTAACGGCTTCGAGACCGTAGACCTCTATCCCTATGACGGACTCAAAGGTCTGAAGGATGAGCTTCCGCTCATTCGGAAGCTATTGAGCGTGAACGGGGTCGGTTGGCGCCTTCGTGCTTGGCTTCGACGGCGACAATGGTTGAGGAGGTTCGGCCACATGATGCTGTTCGTATGCTTCAAGAAGTGAGGGCCTCCGATGATCGATCTTAAGCTTCGCACGAAGCACGGCCTTCTTGCAATTCTCGACCAGATCTCGAGTGATCGACTATTTCGTCTCGTCTATCAGGTAATTAGCCGCCGGGTAGAGCGAGCGAACCCGGAAGAAGCCTTGAAGAATCTCTTGGAACTGGATACCCGGTTATATTATCTCGTCAAAGGAGTTGCGCTCGAATTCGGCAGTGGATGTCACCCGAAGCATCGGCTGATTGGATACCACGACTTTTTCGTCGATCGCGTTGGGACCGGTGAATTCGTGCTGGATGTCGGCTGTGGAACAGGCGAGCTTGCCCACGACTTGGTCACGAAGTCCGGCGCACGCG
Source organism: Rhodothermales bacterium (assembly GCA_040904565.1). Taxonomy (GTDB): domain Bacteria; phylum Bacteroidota; class Rhodothermia; order Rhodothermales; family VXPQ01; genus JBBDTI01. The sequence goes on along the minus strand of JBBDTI010000040.1, from coordinate 24,494 downwards.
TGTGTGGAGTCGATCTGCGCAGAGAATCGATTGAATCGGCCAGAGCTCGACATGATCATCCGGACTTGCAATTTGTGCATGCAGACATCCTGGACATGATCCCGGAGGAAGAATTCGATGTCGTCGTACTATCGAATGTGCTTGAGCACATCGTCGACCGCGTAGAACTGCTCATCCGTCTCCGGACAATAGTGTGTCCGTCTCGCTTCCTAATAAGGGTTCCATTGATTGAGCGAGATTGGCGTGTCCCTCTAAAAAAAGAGTTGGGCATAGAGTGGCGCTTGGATATCGACCACAAGACGGAATATACATTGGAATCCTTTGCAGAGGAGGTCGTGGCATCGGGTCTGACAATCACGCACCAAGAGGTACGTTGGGGGGAAGTCTGGGCCGAAATTCGAGCGGAGTAGAAGTATGAGCCAACTACCTGTCGTCACGACTAACGAACCGACCGCACGAACCGACCGCACGTGTCCGCCCCAATCAACCTGATCGTTTTCTTCACAGAAGGCATGTCGCTTCGGCGTTGGGACGATCTCGGTAGGCTCGACCGCGAGGTTTCGCTTTACTTGAGATTCCAGCAGCATGGAGTACGTGTGACGTTCGTTACGTATGGCGATGGGCGTGACTTGGAATTTGGATCCCGCATTCCGGGGATAAAAGTGATCTGCAATTCGAAGAAACTCTCAAGTATTTGGTATCGCAGGGCTGTAAAGTGGCTGTATCCGCTTGGCTGGAACCGACGCAGCATTCTAAAGAGCAATCAAGTAAACGGAGCTGCGCTCGCTCTTGCTGCGCGTACGGCACAGCAGCGCATGGTAGCGCGATGCGGTTATTTACTTTCAGATTTCGAAGAAAGAAAGGCAGGTCCTGATTCTGAGCGCGCTAAACATGCTTGGGCAATTGAGCGACGCATCTTCGCGAATGCTGACGCGACGGTGGTAACCACCGACGCAATGAAGGAGCGGATAACCAGCCAATACGATCTATCCTCCGATATCGTCACCGTCATTCCCAACTATGTAGACACAGATGTTTTTCAACCGGTCTCGCCTGCCATTCGTGATGGACGTACGATCTGCTTTATTGGCAGGCTTGAAAACCAGAAGAATCCCGCGGCTCTGATCGAAGCAGTGACCGGCCTTGACGCAAAGCTAATCATGATAGGTGACGGGTCACTTAGAGAGGATCTCGAATCGGTGGCTCGAAGAAATGGCACCGACGTGACGTTCACCGGGAACTTGCCAACACAAAGCATTGCGTCGATTCTACAGAAGGCCGATATATTTGTCCTTCCATCTAATTTTGAGGGACATCCAAAGGCTCTGATCGAGGCGATGGCCTGTGGTGTTGCAGTAATTGGAACCAACGTCTCGGGCATAAGCAATCTAATAAAGGACGGTGCTACGGGTTTGCTCTGCGAAACAAACGCCGAATCAATTCGGACAGCCATTGTGACCGCCCGCGACAATCCGAGTCTCCGGTTCTCTCTTGGTTTAAACGCGCGTAAGTATGCCGTCAGGCGATTTTCTCTCGATACGATCGTGACGACAGAAATTGGGCTGTATAGATCGCTCTACATGTCGTAATCTTGGACACGGACAACATCCTGAGAATGACGAATGTTCTCAGCGACGTGCGCCCGCGGACGAAGATTGTTCCACTCCTCCGACATTATCTGTATTGATGTCGGTCCACAATGGTCGACGCTACCTGGGCCGGGCAATCGAGAGCATCCAGAATCAGACATTTCGCGACTTTGAGTTTCTCATTGTCAACGATGCGTCCACAGACGGTTCCGGAGGTGTCTGTCGCAGGTACGCCGATTCAGACTCCCGGATACGAGTGCTCTCCAACTCTTCTACTCGCGGGCTTGCCTTCTCGCTCAACAAGGCGTGGAGCGTGTCAAAGGGTACATATTTGGCTCGAATGGATGCCGACGATGTTTCGCTTCACGATCGATTCGAAAAAGAGATTGAGTACCTCGAGGACCATCCGGAGATCGGCCTGGTCGGCTGCTTTTTCCGTGAAATGGATGGCGAAGGCACGGTATCGGAGGTCGTTTCCGATTTTCCTACGGAACCCGCTGTACTGCAGTGGCGACTATTTTTGGAGAATCCCATACCCCATCCCTGCGTCATGATGCGACGTTCCATATTCGAACAGATGGGCGGTTACGACGAGCGGTGGAGCATTTCGCAAGACTACGATTTCTTCGTTCGCTCAAGCCGCATTACCAGATTGTCCAACGTGCCCGAGGTGCTCTATCATCGCCGAGTTCACGACGGAAGCGTGACGTGCACGAGAAATGAGGAACAACGTTTAGCGGCACTTTCGATCAGCCAAGGAGCGATTGAATTCGCTCTCGAAGATCGAGTCTCGTATCCACTTGTCGAAACGATCTGGGATCGTACTTTGAGCAGCTGCAAATCGGCTGTCGAGGTCTCTGCAGTACTGCATCGGCTCTGCAACCACATTCTGAGTCAGCCACGATGGACGGCCGACGAGCGCCGCATTCTTTGCGATTTCGTGACGACGAAGCTCTTTTACTACCTGCGACCGCATCTTCAAAAGCCAGCAACCTGGCCGCTTGTGGCCCGAATTGCGCGACTTAGTCCGACTGTCATGTGGCGCCTTGCATATGGCTGGTCTAGGAGGAGAGTCACTGAGCTGCAGCGCCGGTGACGTACGCTAACGCACGGGTTCGCGCTGGCCGAAAGCCTCGAATCCTCTTTGTGTGCTTCGCAGACAGCACGCACTCGCAGGCCTGGATGGGACTGCTTGAGGACGGCCCCTTCGACGTTCGCGTCTTCACCGTCCCACTTCGAGTGACACACGTCCTCCCTCCTCCGTGGCATTTTCCGACGTATGTAGTAGTCAAGCCCGAGCGGCGTACACGTGAAACCGGGGACGTCTACGCGCTACTACCGCGACTTCCCCGGATGGCAACCCTGTTCAAGTGGGCCGATGACCGATTCGATTTGTCCGTCCGGTGGCTGCGCTGCGTGATTCGAAGCTGGAAGCCCGATGTCATCCACAGTCTGCCGCTGAACGTCGGCGGTAAGCTCGCTCGGCTCGCGCTCGAGAGCATCCCGATGGAGGAGCGCCCGAAGTGGGTGGCCTCGGCGTGGGGGAGCGATCTCTACCTCGGTGTGGACGCCCCGGACGAGCGCGAGAACATAGAGTACATTCTCTTGCACTGCGACGCGTTTTTTGCCGATTGCCGCCGCGACAGGCAGCTCGCCGTCGACGCCGGACTCGACAAACGCAAGCTCGCCCTAGCCGACGCGGTGCCTGGAGTGGGCGGTCTCGATCTCGACCTGTTCTCGCGGATCCGATCGTCGGCCCGCGACCGAGATGTGATAATCGTTCCGAAGGCCTTTGATCGACCACTTGCCACGCGCGTCATGCCCATCCTGGAGGCGCTCCGAATCGCCGACGAGCGGCTAGAGGGCTTCGAGATCCATCTACTCATGTGCAATGAGGCGGCCGAGACATGGATGCGCCGCATGCCGGAGTCCCTCCGTCGCAAGTGCCGCTGCCATCCGATGATCCCGCGACCAGAGCTGCTCGAACTCATGGGCCGCGCGCGTCTCGTGGTGTCACCGTCCCTTTCGGACGGCACGCCGAACGTGATGCTGGAGGCTATGGCCGCAGGGGCTCTTCCGGTCGTCTCGCCAATCGATTCCATTCAGGAGTGGGTCGAGGACGGGAAGAACGGTCTCTTTGCCCGGGCGCTGTATCCGAACGAAATCGCGGAGGCCGTCTCGCGCGGGATTGCGGATGACGAGCTATTCCGGACTGCGGCCGAGAGGAACTGGGAGATTGTACGGCGGCGCGCCGACAGAGCGAGGATTCGCGAGAAGGTCCTGACGTTCTACGCCGAATTGATTCAGGGTGGGCCAACTGCAGTCGGCGACTCGGCTCGTGAAACCGAAGACACGACGGCTCGCGACGGTGAATTCAGCAAGCGTTCGTCAAGCAACCATGCTTCCAGCGACGACAGTCGAGCGAGCACGGTCCTCGTCTGACGTGCGACATGTCATCGCGTTGGGAACGCTCTACGCGATGGCTGCTGTACTCTGTCTGGCGTGGAGCGTTGGCTTGGACCGCGAGTGGGGTACGGATTTCGGCGTGTACTACGTCGGGGCGAGTCTGCTGAGCGATGACTTTCAGCTCTATGCCGACCATTTCGACCACAAAGGCCCGGCGTATTATATCTTTCTCACCGCGATCGGAAATGTGATCGGGTCGGGTGCGGTGCAGGCCGTCGTGTCGCTTTTTCTTACTGCTCTAGCCTATGCCTGTAGCGTCCTCGCGATTGCGCGCCGCTACACGTCCTCTATCCCGGCCCTGACACTCGTCGTGCTATTCACGGGCGCCTCGCTAGCGGCCCAAAACTCGAACGCCAGCATTGCTCTTTTCCAGACTGCGCTTCTGCTCTGGTCTTTCCACCTTCTCCTCAAGAACCGAGAGACCGGCCGCCGCGGGTTCCTGTACGGCTCCTTCGGCGTGTTCAGCTTGGTCGTCCTCACGCGCATCGATGCGGTTCTATTCGCTCCGATGTATTTCTTCGTGCACCCGCAGGAAGGGCGCCTCAGGGAGTGGCTGAGCTCGGGCGCGCTCGGGATTGCCATCTTCGGGCTTGTGTTTTTCGCGCACGCCCTGCTGCTGGACTTCACCCCGGGGCAGTTCTTCGTTCACAACGTGGCGTTCAACCAGGTGCACGGGTCGGCATACGCACGCGACGTCCTTTACTTGGCCTACCGGCCGATCCTTTTCGGCGCGCTCCTGATGAGCGGGCTGCCGCTGCTGCTGCTCCTCGTCGTTCCGGACCGTTTCCAGAAGCCGGATGCACTTTTTGTCACCATCGCGGCGATCGGTGCGACGGTGCTGTTCTATACGAATTCCGACAAGAACTACTACCTATTCGTCCTGCTGGCTCCGCTTCTCATGTACGTCCTCTCGCGGCTACGAAGAATACCGCGCCGCTGGACGCCCGCCATCGTCTTAACGGCCGCGTTTCTGACGGTTGCTGTCCTGCAGATGGCCTACGGCACCCTTTTGCCCTTTGTGGCAGATCTGAGGAACGGCACCGCGTTCTCGCTCAAGAGCGAGACCGACCTGGCCATCACGTCCGCGCTGAAGGACGTCCACGAGGGAAACGTCGTGCTGAACCGGAGCTGGATCTACCTCTTCTCTGGTACCCCGCCCGGCCTCGGGCTCAATCCGCTTATTTACGTAGAGCGCTACGACGAGAACCTTAACGTCCTCGAAGAAACCGGTATGCCGGCAATGCATGAGCGGCTCATATCCAGCGAGGGGAGCCGGGTGTTTCTCGCGCCCGGCTCGGAGAGCTCATCGAATCCCTACGTTCAGGACCTCATCGACCACTCCGAAGCCGTGGATACGGTGCGGTCCGGCGGAGATTTCGTGCTGGTGGCGAGGGAGATACGTTGACTATGTCCACGTCAAATGTGCTCACGTCTCATATAGAGCGGACGGAGACGCGGGCACGTAGCGCACGGGGAACGCTGCGCGCCGGAGGCCGATGCGCTTCCGGGTATAATACTGACGGCCGCCGTGCTCTGGATGTAAGATCCGGACAGGAGGTCAGGTATTTCGTGCAGTCGGTCCACTGAGACTGTCTTCTTGTATCAAAGATGCCGCCGAATCAAGACGTGAGAAGCGCACCCATAGATCAGTCTAGAATCAAAAGCTTTAGAGTCAGCCGCATCAATGGCCAATGAAGACGCATGCGGAAAACAAGATCATCCTGTCAGTTGTAATGCCGGTATACAATGAGCAGGACGGCATAAATGAGGCTGTTGCGGACGTGCAGAAGCACGTGCTTAGTTGCGTTGAGGGATCAGAGCTCGTAGCGGTAAATGACGGGTCCCGTGACAACACGGGATTGCTGCTCGATAATGCCGCGAAAGAAGATTACCGGATCAATGTAATCCACCAGGAAAACCAGGGTCACGGTGGAGCTTTAATGACCGGATTGAACCGTGCTCGTGGCGAATATCTGTTTTTAGTTGACAGCGACAGTCAGATTCCTCTAAACGGATTCGCTCGGGCGTGGGAAATGGTGCAGGAGGGGCGAGACGGTGTATTCGGTATACGCAGGAATCGTCAGGATCCGAGAATACGCCTTGCGCTTAGCGCCCTGATTCGACACGTCTTGCGGGTCATGTTCTCCACGAGGATTTACGACGCGAACGTTCCTTTCAAGCTTGTGCACCGATCGATATGGGAGAGAGCGGCGCGGCATATTCCACCCGACACCCTTGCACCTTCGCTCTTTCTAGCCCTCTATGCTAACACGAACGGTTACGACGTCTGCGAGATGGATGTACCGCACAAGGAGAGGGATACGGGTGAGGTGTCCATCCAGCGGATGAAACTGGTCAAATTCTGTGCGACGGCATTCGGGCAACTTCTTTCATTTCGAAGGGAGTTGCGCCGTGCCTGATCAACCTAGAATACTGATCGTCGGGGCCGGCCCTACTGGGCTCGGTGCCGCATGGAGAATCAACGAGCTAGGACACGAGAACTGGACGCTCTATGAAGCTGCCGACCGGGCAGGCGGACTAGCCGCTTCTGTCGTCGATGAGAACGGTTTTACGTGGGACCTGGGCGGACACGTGCTGTTCTCTCACTACAAGTACTTCGACCGGCTGATGGATATCGCATTGGCCGACCAATGGATTGAGCACGAGCGGGAAGCCTGGGTGTGGATGCGCGAGCGCTGGATTCCCTATCCCTTTCAGTACAACATATGGAGGTTGCCGCACGAGGAGCTTGTGGAGTGCCTGGATGGTCTACTGGACCTCAAGGGGAGTCAGAACGGCCATAGCAGCGAGCCGGGTTCATTTCAGGAGTGGCTGCTGTCGGTCTTCGGCGACGGACTTTGCGACACGTTCATGTTCCCTTATAATCGAAAGGTTTGGGCCTACGAGCCGCGGCAGATGAACACCGACTGGATGGGCGAGCGCGTCCCGACCGTCGATCTCAAACGAGTACTTCGAAACCTCGTCTACGAGCGCGACGACGTAGGATGGGGGCCGAATGCGACGTTCCGCTTTCCACTTCGCGGCGGGACGGGGGCTATCTGGAAGTCGGTGGCTGGACAGCTTCCGGAAGAGAAGCTGCAATTCGGCAAGGAAGTGGTGTCGGTGGACGAGGTGAACAAGATCATTGGCTTCTCGGACGGGAGCGCCGATCGTTTCGACTACGTGATATCCACGATGCCCCTGAATCACCTACTGCGACGCTTGACAGGAACGAGCAACGTGTCCGACTTGCCTAGCGAGTTCGTCTACTCTTCGAGCCACATTGTTGGAATTGGCCTCGCGGGCTCTCCGCCGGAAGACCTCGCAAGCAAATGCTGGATCTACTTTCCCGAGGACGACGTGCCGTGCTACCGCGTGACGGTCTTCAGCAACTACTCGCCGTACAATGTGCCAAATCCGGGTGCGGAGTGGTCCCTAATGGCAGAGGTGAGCGAATCGGATCAGAAGCCCGTCAAGTACTCCAGCATCGTGGATGACGTGATTTGCGGTTTCAAGAAATGTGGGTTCATTGACGACTCGACGCAGGTGGAGAGCCGATTTCACCACAAGCTAGAACAGGGGTATCCGACGCCTTGGCTGGGACGCAACGATGTGCTCGAGCGCGCCGAGAAATATCTTCGGCAATATCAGATCTTCAGCAGGGGCCGGTTCGGGGCGTGGAAGTACGAAGTTTCCAACCAAGACCACTCCGTGATGCAGGGTGTGGAAGCCGTCAACCTCGTGCTGCTCGGCGAACCCGAAAGGACGTACTATGGCGACATGTCCGATGATTGAGGCCGTGACGGCATTCGGCGCCCACGACTTACAACTCCATATATCGAACCGACAAATCCCGGCGCAAGCGTTTCGACTGTCTCGTCCGAGACCTGCGGGATGTTTTCGTCTCGTACTACTTCCTAGTTCACGCATACTCGTCGGCAGGGTGTCGGCTGACGTAATACGCACTTTATCATGAGTGCACGCATCCTCATAGCCGGGTTCGGGTCCGTTGGCCGAAGCCACTTCCGCAATCTCCGATCGCTTGGGGTGCAGGAGTTTGTCTTTTTCCGAAGTCATCGTGGTGCGCTCGAAGACATCGAGACAGCCGGTTGGCCGTCGACGACGGACCTCGACGAGGCGCTCGCTATGAAACCGACTGTCGCCGTCGTTTCGAATCCGACAGCCCTGCACGTGGCGGTCGCTCTCAAGGTGGCCAAGTCCGGCTGCGATCTGTTCGTCGAGAAACCGCTGTCGCACACGCGGGAAGGTAGTCAGGAGTTGCTCGACGTCGTCGACGACCGCGAGCTCGTAGCGATGGTCGGCTATCAGTTTCGATTTCACCCTTTGCTTCGATCCCTCAAAGAGCAGGTCGATGCGGGACGCCTCGGTGCCGTCGTATCGGCACGCGCCGAGTGGGGTGAGTACCTCCCTGCATGGCACCCCTGGGAAGACTATCGCGAGAGCTACAGCGCGCGGAAGGATCTCGGGGGCGGAGTCATCCTCACACTGAGCCACACACTCGACTATCTATACTGGATGTTCGGACCCGTCGCCGACATCCAGGCGTCGGTTCGTAAAATCGACGCGTTGAAGACGGAAGTGGACGACGATGTGGCCGCCATTATGCTCAATTTCGAGACGGGAGTCCTCGCGAGTGTTCACCTCGACTACGTGCAGCGCCCCCCAAAGCACCGCCTCTCGGTGTTGGGGGAAGATGGGTGCGCGAAGCTTGATTTTCACGCCGGAAAGCTCGACTGGGTGGAGCCGGACGGGGCGACGGACCAGGAGGTCGTGCCTGCCGCGTTCGAACGAAACACTCTGTTCAATGACGAGATGCGGCACTTTCTGGCGGCTGTCGCTCAACGGACGGCGCCCCTCATCCCGCTACGAGAAGGGTACGCCGTAATGGATATCGCCCTCCTCGCCATGGAGAGCGCCCAGGAGAACGTGCGGGGACGAACGGCCGCTCATGCCAATTGATCTGAAGTTCCGGCTGGACGAGCGCGTGGCGCTACTGACAGGCGGAGCCGGGATGCTCGGTCGCCAGTACACGCGGACGCTGCTTGAAGCAGGTGCGCGAGTCGTGGTCGCCGACCTCGAGGCCGAGGCGGCAGCGACGGCGGCGGCCGAGGCGTCGGACGGGACGGGAGGGGAGGCCTTAGGCGTTGGGGTCGACGTTAGCAAGAAGGACGACGTCCGGAGAATGGTCGAAATGGCGCTGGATACATGGGACCGCATCGACATCCTGATCAACAATGCCGCCATCGATCCGAAGTTCGACAAGAGCGCCGCCGAGAAGCATCATTACGGTTTCGAAGACTACCCGCTCGAGCTTTGGCAGCAGTCCCTCGATGTGAACCTGACGGGAGCGGTCCTCTGCGCACAGGAGGCGGGCAACGTGATGGTCCGTCGGGGCCGAGGGGTTGTGTTGAACATCTGTTCCACGTACGGACTCGTCGCCCCCGACCAGCGGCTTTACCAGCGCGCAGACGAGGAAGAGCAAACACTGTTCAAGCCGGTCAGCTACGCCGTCACGAAGGCGGGCGTGGCCCAGCTGACGCGCTACCTAGCGGCGTACTGGGGCGGCAAGGGCATCCGCGTGAACAGCCTCACGCCTGGCGGCGTCTTCAATGACCAGGAGAAATCTTTCGTAGAAGAGTACGCGGCGCGGACGCCCATGGGGCGAATGGCGGAAAAAGACGAGATGAACGGCGCCATGCTATTTCTCGTCTCGGACGCTTCATCCTACATGACCGGAGCCAATCTCGTCGTGGACGGGGGGTGGACGGCATGGTAGAGGTGTTGGGCGTAGTTCAAGCACGGGGAGGGTCCAGGGGCATCCCGCGGAAGAACCTTCTAGACCTCGGCGGACACCCTCTGATAGCCTACAGCATCGCAAGCGGCCTCGCGGCCCAAAGCGTAAATCGGCTCATTGTCTCAACAAACGATGACGAGATTGCGGAGTCGGCCAGGCGGTACGGCGCCGAGGTCCCTTTCATGCGGCCCGACCGCCTCGCGACGGACGACGCGGCGGATCTGCCGCTCTTCGAACACGCGCTTCAGACGCTGGACGAGGAAGAAGGCTATCGTCCCGACGTCGTCGTGCAGCTCCGACCTACGTCGCCGTTTCGGCCGAGAGGGCTGGTCGACGAGGCCGTCCGGTTGCTGGCCGACGATGCGAACGCAGACTGCGTACGGGGCGTATCCTCTCCGCGTCAGAATCCCTACAAGATGTGGCGGCAGACCAGGAATGGATATCTCGCACCGGTCATAGAGACGGACCTCGACGAGCCGTACAACATGCCTCGCCAGCGCCTTCCGAAGACGTTCTGGCAGACGGGGCACATCGACGCCATTCGAACAAGCACAATCCTCGAGAAGCACACGCTGACGGGTTCCCGGGTGCTGCCCATCCACATCGAACAGCGGTACTGCATCGACATCGACACAGTGCGGGATCTGGAGTTCGCTGCCGCACTCTTGCAGAAAGGCGGACTCGACATCGACCGGCCCGCCGGAGACGGATGGCCAGAGCAGGTCGATGTCGTCGTGCTGGACTTCGACGGCGTCTTCACGGACAATCGCGTTTGGGTCTTCGAAGACGGACGTGAAGCCGTCGCGTGTCACCGAGGCGACGGTATGGGGCTTTCACTGCTGAGGGACGCGGGCGTCGAGACAGCCGTACTGTCAACCGAGGTCAACTCCGTCGTTGCAGCCCGGTGCGAGAAGCTCGGTATCCGCTGCCGGCACGGCCTCGGACACGACAAGGAGAGTGCGTTCCGTGACTTGCTGGAAGAGCTGGGAATCGCGCCGGGGCGCGTCCTTTACGTAGGCAACGACATCAACGACTTGACCTGCATGCGAATGGCGGGCTTCTCCGTCGCCGTCGCGGATGCCCATCCCCTGGTCCTCCGTGAAGCCGACGTCGTGCTCTCGAAACGGGGGGGGCGCGGAGCGATTCGCGAGCTTTCAGATATGATCATCATGAAGTCAGGAGGCAGTTTTGGCCAGAACGGTTGATCTCGGAGATCGATGCGTAGGACACGACGAGCCCGTCTATGTCATCGCGGAGATTGGCATAAACCACAACGGCGACCTGGAGATCGCGAAGAAGCTAATCGACGCGGCGAAGGTGGCCGGCGTCGACGCCGTCAAGTTTCAGAAGCGCACGCCAGAGAAGGCGGTGCCGCCAGAACAGGCGGAGATACCGCGGGTGACGCCGTGGGGCACTGTCTCCTATCTCGAATACAAGGAGCGCGTCGAGCTCGGGGAGGAGGAATACGCCGAAGTCAACCGCTACTGCAAGGAGCGCGAGATTACCTGGTTCGCCTCCGTGTGGGACGAAGATTCGGTTGCGTTCATGGAACGCTTCGATCCGGTCTGCTACAAGATTCCCTCAGCCGCACTGACCGACCACGACCTGCTGCGACTGGTGCGCGAGCAGGGACGCCCAGTCATTCTGTCAACGGGGATGTCTACCATGGAGCAAATTCGCGAAGCGGCGGGGCAGCTCGACATGAAGAACCTCATCATCACCCACTGCACCAGCACGTATCCAGCGAAGATCGACGAGCTGAATCTCCGCATGATTCACACGCTCCGCGACGAGTTCGACTGCCCCATCGGGTACTCCGGTCACGAGGTGGGCCTACAGGTCAGCTATGCCGCCGTGGCCCTGGGCGCCTGCGTGGTCGAGCGGCACATCACGCTGGATCGCGCGATGTGGGGCAGCGATCAGGCAGCCTCGGTGGAGCCGTGGGGATTCATGCGGCTGATGCGCGACGTCCGCGTCATCGAAAGAGCTATGGGTGACGGCGTAAAGAAGGTATACGAAAGTGAGTTGCCCATTCTCAAGAAGCTCAGGCGCGTGAAGGCGGTCCAGTGAACGACTCAGTCGAACTGCCGACACTTCAGTGGTACCCTACACAGGATACGACTGTGCGCAGTCGTCCGGTGGTCGAAGTACCGACAGTACGCAGCGTGGAGTTGGATCGGGCCATCGACACGCTCACGAGTGCCCTCGTGTCGTATGGCCGGGAGGCTGGTTGGATTCCGGAGCTGTTCGGGGAGGATGAGGTCGACCTTCTGGAAGCAGCTCGGCTCGACATCTTTCAGCGGATCAAGCTGCCATTCAGGAGCTATTGGGCGTGGCAGCTTGCCGCTGCGTCCGAGTACGGGTCGACTTGGAAAGTACCCTGTCCCGACCTCCGACGATCCGACGTGGTCAAGCTCGCACAGTACGGTCGAGAGCTCGGACTCTCGGTCGAGCTTCAGGAGTCGGATCAAGTTATGTACGATATATCGGCAGAGCGCGACACCTTGAACGCTAGCTTATCGAAGCGCTTCGCGGACGGTTTGAAACGACGGTTCTACCACATGCTACCGTCTGTCGATCCCCCCTCCGGTCACGGATCCGAGCGAATTCTTTACGAGGATTTCTATCCGAATAACGTGCACGTTATGACCCCGCTTTACAAGGGACTCGAATGTTGCGCCGACGTTAATCAGGTATATGTATCTCTAAGGCCTAGCGTGGACAGAGAACTTCGGCATGCTGAGATCACTTCGTTCCCACTCTACAGATGTCGTCCCGAGGGGAGACGTGATCTGGACGCATGGACCGCCAAGTACGCGGACCGCATTCATTTGTACGTGGAGCGCTGGGTGGCAGAAGCGTGGCCAGTCTCGTGGGTGCGTCCAACCAACGAGCTGCAAGCCGATATCGCGAGAGTAACCGTTCACGCCCTGGAACGCGCTCACGATTATTCCGGCCGCTTTAGAAGAGTACTGGATGTCTTTCGTCCGACCACTGTCGTCGTAAGCACCGACTTTTCGGTCGATGCCCGCGTACTTGAGCTTCTTGCCCGGCAGCGAGGCATACGAAGTGTCTCAATTCAGCATGGTCTGTTCTACGAGAAAGTGCGACCGAAGTACTTCCTGGCTGACGAGATATGCGTATGGGGATCCTACCATGCGAAGTTTTTTGAAGGATTGCCGGATCGACAAGAGAGAGTAGTAATCACCGGCAGTCCTAAGCACGACAGGTTGAGAGAGAGGGCAGCCAACAACCCACGTCGCGAGAGGCCGCTGATCGTATATGCGAGCACGCCGATTACCATCAGCCCTGGACTCTCCCGGAACGATTACGTCAAGACGGTCAAAGATGTCGTACACGCGTCCAAAGCGATGCCGCACTGTGACTTCGTGGTGAAGATGCATCCGAGTGAGAATCCCTACTTCGCACGTCAACTTTGTATACGATTTGGGGCGGGTGCAAACCTGTGCGTGACCGATGAAGAAAACGTCTACGATCTAATCGAACAGAGTAGCGCTGTGATCGTGGTCAGCTCGACACTCGGCTACGAGGCAATGCTTATGCAGCGGCCGGTGGTGATCCTTAATCTCACTGGCGAAGATGATTGGCTTCCTTTTCAGAAGCACGGTACGGCCCTGGGCGTCCGCAAAGAAAAAGAACTTCCGACTATCCTAGAGCAAGTGTTGAATGTTCCTGCTAAGAAGATTGACGCAGCCAGATACTGGCACGACGGAGGGGACGCCCTAGAGCGGTGTCTGAGTATCATAGCCGGTGGTTCAGCAGAAACCACGTTCAAGCAGGCGAGATCTGAAATAGATAAGTGCAGAGAAATCTAAGTACACATAGAATTCCCGACACGCATCGGTGTACGCCGATCGAATACCCTGACACAGTAACAGGCTGCAATCGCTGTGCGGTCTAAAGACCATGGCGATTCACATATATCTAGGACCAAAGAGGCGGCTCGGAGCGCAGCGAACACTTTGCGTAACCGTCTGGCAAAACTCACTGGAAACGCAGTTTGGTATGTCTGGCAGTACCACTTCAAGTGGTCCAAGAACCCGATTGACCATAAAAAGGTTGTTTTCATTCTCTTCGCCGGACGCGCTGGAAGTAAGTTTCTGATCGACCACCTGCATCGCTTGCCTCATACTCGTTTCGAGTATGAGCTCTTCAAACCGGCTGCCTTGGCGGGCAGGCACCGGCTGCTCCGCATGATGCGGTATGCTCATGGACGCTACCGCAGTCAAGTGTATGCCGCGCGATCGCTAAGGGAGATTCTAAGGCGTATTTCTGGACGGACTGTCGGGATAAAAATCACCTTCGATCAGGTCGAGAATTCAGGAATGACGGTCAGAGAACTATGTGACGAATTTCCAGAAGCGAAGTACTTGATCTTATACCGCCGGCGTCTCGCAGAGCAGTTCTTGTCTTTGCAGCTCGCAGAGGTTACGGGTCAGTGGGGACTGTATGCCGGCGAAACCAATTTCGCAGAGAGAGAGGCTACTCGGCTCTACCTATCGCGTCAAGAATTCGAGCAATACGCCGAGAGAATCAAGCGGCAATATCGACAAGCCGTTCGGGCCTTGAGTCAAAGCGGTCGAAAGTTTTTAGTTCTTGCGTACGAAGATTTACGTGAGGATCCGGAAGGGCACATGAAAAGGTGGATCGCCCCGTTTCTGGAGTCGGAAGTGGAGAGACCTTATGAGGCAGTAGTACAGAGACAGAGAAATAGGAGCGTACGTGAAGTGGTGAAGAACTTCGAAGAAGTCGAGGATCTCTTTAGCCTGGAAAAATACGAGTTCTTGCTTGAGGCATCAGGGGTAGAAGCCGATGATTGCTAGATAGCCATGTGTGGCATTGCGGGCGTTGTCGGATCTCAAGACGCCATGGACTTCGATGCAGTGCAGCGAATGGTCGCGGCTATGGATCACCGCGGCCCCGACGATCGTGGCATCTGTCGCCGTGACAGCGCCGTTCTGGGCTCGACGCGTTTGGCGATCTTAGACGTCTCCTCGGCCGGGCACCAGCCCATGGTGAGTCCGGACGGACGCTTTACGCTAGTCTACAACGGTGAGATGTACAACTTCGCTGAGCAAAGGGCCGTACTGGAAAAGGAGGGCTACACTTTCTCGTCGGGGTGCGACACGGAAGTGGTCCTGAATCTATACCTCCACTACGGCCCCGGCTGCGTGGGCCACATGCGTGGCATGTTCGGCTTCGCTGTCTGGGACGGCGAAGAGGAGGTCCTTTTTGCTGCCCGCGACCGTCTCGGCATCAAGCCTCTTTTATACACGGAGTGCAACGGACGTCTTGTCTTCGCCTCCGAACTGAGGTGCCTCCTGGCCGGTGGATTCGCCGACCGCGAAGTAGAGCCCGCCGCATTGCGGCAGTACCTGCTCATAGGCAGCGTCCAGCCGCCGCTCACGATGCTGCGGGACGTCCGAGCGCTCGAACCCGGGCAGTATCTCACCTATTCGAAAGATGGCCTCAAGATAGGTACCTACTGGGAACTTCACGAGGATACCGAGCTAACCAAGCTCTCGTTCGTGGAGGGCCGCGACCGGCTTCGAGAGCTGCTGCTAGAGGCCGTGATGGAGCAGCGTGTGAGCGACGTTCCGCTAGGCGTCTTCCTCAGCGGGGGCCTCGACTCGACGGCGCTCGTCGCGCTGATGGCCGCCTGCGGGGCGACGAACATACAGACGTTTTCCATCGGTTTCGACGGCGACGGCGGGCCGCTCGACGAAACGGCATACGCCGCCGAGACGGCCGCCTATTTCGGCACCGCGCATCGGAGCAGGAGCGTGTCTGACATCGACGTGGCGAACGCTTACGACCGGTTCGTGTGGGGCCTGGATCAGCCGTCGGTGGACGGGCTGAACTCGTATTTAGTCTCGGAGCTGGCCTCGAAGGACGTAACGGTCGCGCTCTCTGGATTGGGAGGCGACGAGCTCTTTGCTGGCTATGGCCGCGCCTGGCGCATCGCTCACGAGCAGCGGCAGCGGCGCCGGTTTCTCCGCAAGGGCCTCTCGTCGGCCATGGGGACCGGCATAGGCCGGCGCGCCCTCGAGGCGGCTCCCGATCTGCTGCGGCGGCGGCTCTCCGACGAGGCGGACCGTCACGACGTGCTGGCAAGCTACGCCATGTCGCGGCGGGTTTTCCGCCCGGAGACCGTCGCCGCCCTGTTGGGCGAAAGGGGCTCATCCAACGGTACGGCGGCCGACGCGCTCGCCCCCTTCGACGTGGCGCACGAGCGGGATGCCATCCGGAGGGTCAGTCACCTGGACTTGAAGACCTTTATGGCCGCCCAGCTGCTCCGCGACATGGACGCCGTTGGTATGGCGCACTCCATCGAGGTCCGCTTTCCGCTGATCGACCATCGTATCGTCGAGTTCGCCTTTGGGCTCAGCTCGGCCTACAAGTTTGACCCTTCCGCTTACAAGGGTACGGGCGAGGCGTCGGTCAGCTACGCCGAGGGAGGCGTCAAGCGCATTCTGCTCGAGGCTGTGGCCGACCTGCTGCCGCCGGGCCTCGAACGCCGACATAAGGCGGGCTTCAAGATGCCGCACGAGCGCTGGCTACGCGGCGCGCTGCGTGAGCGCGCCCGGGCCGTGTTACTGCCGCCATCGAATGGTCAGTCGCTCGGTACTTCGGTAGGCCCACTCCTCGACCCGGCAGAAATGGAAGCCGTCTGGCACCGATTCGAAACCGGCCGCGGCAGCTGGAAGCAGGTCTGGAACCTCATCGTCTTCCGCGCCTGGCAGGATCAGGTGTTGAATGTATGAGTCGGCCGCACATTTTGATCGTGGACCGCGTTTCCGATCTCGGAGGCGCGGAGCTGAGCCTGATCGATCTCGTGACCACGATGACCGCCTACCGCTACACGGCGGCGCTGCCGGGTCCGGGTCCGCTAGTCGATCGGCTGCTGGACCGCGGTGTCGACGTGCGCTTCGTCCCCACGCAAAGCTGGCGCTGGTGGCTGAGGACGCCGCGCGACGCGATGACCTTCGCGCTCACCCTGCCATGGCAGATCGCGAGTCTGTGGCGGTGGGTGCGCTTCCTCCGTTCCACGAAGCCGGATATCGTACATTTTAACATTAACCGAATTATCGAGCCCGTCCTGGCCGCTCGCCTTCTGAACATTCCCTCTGTGATGCACTTCCGTGACATCCCGAGCGCCATCACGTACCGGTTCGCGTTGGGCCGCCGCGGATTCTTCTCGGTGATGAACCAAGCGGACGCGTGGGTTGCGAACTCGCCGGCGACCGAGCGGGACATCCTCCAGCACGCGCGCACCCCCGTGAGCGTCGTACCGAACGGCATCAACGTCGACGCGTTTGACCGCCGGCTTGAGAATCGTGGCACGAATGGATGGACCGGTGGAATCATAGATGCACGGACAGATCGTGCGGTGGACCCGGTCAGGTGGAACGGCACCTACCTGGTAGCGATGATTGCGGGACTCGTCCTCATCAAGAATCACAGGTCCTTCCTGCGCGTGGCGAAGCGGGTCTGCGACGGACGGTCGGACGTGCGCTTTCTCATCGCAGGATCGGGACAGCCAGAATTCGAAGACGGTCTCAAGGCGTACTCCGCGGACCTCGGGATGACCCACCGCGTGGAGTTCCTGGGTCACGTCGACGACGTGGCCGCGCTACTGGATGAAATCGACCTGCTCCTCCACACGACGGAGCACGAGGCTTTTGGGCGGGTCTTCGTCGAGGCGATGACGGCCCGAAAGCCCGTCGTGGCCTTTCGGAGCGGAGGAGCGGCCGAGATCGTAGAGGATGGGGAGACCGGCGTGCTCGTCGAACCCGGCGACGAGGCCGCGATGGCCGAGGCCGTCGGCCGTCTCCTGGACGACGCTCCAACGCGGCAACGAATGGGTGTAGCGGGACGTGCCCGGGTTGAGGCGCTTTACTCCCTCGATAGCCATCGAGAAGGCATATCCGACGTGTACGATCGACTTCTGTCGACCCCATGAGTTCAGCACGGACACGGACCGCCACGATTGTACTTTGCGGCGGGCCAATCAACTATTCCAACCTGCCGATCGGCACGAACCTGTCGAACGCCATGATCCCGGTCAACGGTAAGCCGGTGATCGGCTGGATCCTGGACGACCTCCTTGCGAAGGACATCGACGACGTCACCGTCGTGCTGCGGGTGGAGAATGAGCGCCTCCGTACCTTCATCGAACGCTCCTACGCGGCGCGCATAAACCTTTGTCTCGCGGAGCTGGACCGCGACGGCACCATCATCGAGTCGCTCGAGGCCGGATTGCAGAAGAATCCGGAGGCCGGCGCCGCTCGCGTCATTCTCGGCGATACGCTCATTACGGACGCATTCGAAAGCGACGAAGACTTTGTCTACGTCGGCAACGTGAGTGATGCCCGCCGATGGTGCCTGGCCGTCATCGGCGAGGATGGCGAGGTGCTCGACTATGTCGACAAGAAGGAGGTCACCCACATCCCTCTTCTCGCTCTCGCGGGATACTACCATCTGACGGACGCTGACGACCTGCGGACGTCCGTGGAACAGGCGGTGGAAGCGGGGGAGCGAGAGTTGAGCGACGTGTTGCGGCGCTACGGCGCCTGCCATCCCATCCGTGCGCGAAAGGCGAAGGAGTGGTTCGATTTCGGCCACCTGGATAACATCATTGACGCTCGGAAAAAGTTGCTCCGTCCCCGCCATTTCAATACGCTCACGATCAACCCAATTCTGAACACTATCACTAAAGTGAGCGAGAATGGTGAGAAACTTAAGGACGAACTCGACTGGTACCTCGAACTACCAGACGAGTTGAAGGTCCTTACGCCCCGTATTCTGCGACACAATGTAGTCGACGAGCGCCTGGAGATTGTTCAGGAGTACTACGGGTATCCAACCCTTGCCGAGCTCTACGTCTATGGTGAGCTTCATGCCGACGCATGGGTATCGATTCTCAGGCACGTGCTTCGCATCCATCTTCAATTCAAGAAATATCCCGGACATGTTGAACGCTCGTCTCTTCAGTATATGTACAAACAGAAGTTGTGGGACAGGCTCGACACCTTGTGCCGGAACAGTGAATGGTGGGCCGACCTACTAAGCCAGCCCCTGATCACGTACAACGGGACGGTCTTGAGAAACCTCTTCACGTTGCGGTCGGACGTTGAGGAGCGGATCGACGCCCTTATTGATAGCGCGACGACGTGTATTGTGCACGGAGATTACTGTTTCTCGAACATCCTTTTCGATATCAACAATCGAATCGTCCGGCTTATCGACCCGAGGGGGAGCTTTGGCGAGAAAGGAATCATCGGGGATCCACGCTATGACATCGCCAAGCTGCGGCATAGCGTGCGCGGCCTGTACGATTACTTCACGACGGATATGTTTCAGATCAAGACGAATGGGTACTCGTTCCACGGCGAGGTGTATGCTAATGGGGTTGTGAACGCGGTAGGATCAACTTTCGACGAACTGATCGATAAAATGGGATATTCGATCGATGAGATTCGACTTATTGAGGGGCTGCTCTTCATATCGATGCTACCGCTTCATGGCGATCAGCCTGAGCGACAGCAGATGATGTTCGTAAAGGGCCTTTCGCTTATTAATGATGTCTGCTCATGAGAATCGTAATTGATCTTGACGGAACGTTGTGCCCCATCAAGAAACCTCATGAATCGTATGGAGATTTGGTTCCATATCCAGAGGCGGTTCGCAAATTAAGAGAATGGAAGAAAAATGACCATTATATTATTATACAGACAGCTCGAAATATGGCGACATGTGAAAGTAATCTTGGGCGTGTTCTAAAAAATGTTGGCAAGATTACTTTCGACTGGCTAGAGAAACATAACATTGAGTACAACGAGATCTACTTCGGAAAGCCGAATGCGGAGGTCTATATAGACGACCGGGCGATCCGCTTCTCCGACTGGAGCGAACTGTCCGACGACGTTCTCGAAGCGGAGGCGAAGCGTCGATGAATGTGGTTGTACCGATGGCTGGTCGGGGCTCTCGTCTCAAGGGCTTGAGCGTCCGGCTTCCCAAGCCCCTTATCCCGGTCCTTGGGAAACCGATGGTCGAATGGGCCCTGGGGACGCTGGATGGATGTTCGATCGATCGGCTGATCTTCGTAGCGCTCGAAGAACATACGGCAAAATACGACCTGCATGATTTGCTTCCGTCGATTTCTCCTTATCCTACGGAAGTCGTGTCGATTCCGTCGATTACGGATGGCCAGCTCTGTACAGTGCTCCGAGCGCGTTCGTTCATGGACTGGGAGGAACCGTTGCTCATTGCGAGTGCGGACACGTATGTTGTATCGAATCTTCAGGATGACATTGATGCGATGTCTCCCTCATCGAAAGGACTCATCTCCGTGACCGATCTGCCGGGTGACCGCTGGAGCTTCGTGAAGACGGATGAAGAGGGGACGGTTCTAGACGTGGCTGAAAAGGTCCGCATTTCGCCCCATGCAAGCACTGGCCTGTATTACTTTTCGAGCGGACGCGACTTCGTCAGAATGGGCGACGCTTTGGTACGTGCTGGTCGCAGGAATAGAGGTGAATACTACGTAATACCTCTCTACAAGGACTATCTCAAACGAGGTTGGCGCGTAGATACCTCCCGGGCATCGGAGATGTGGGACATGGGAACGCCGGAAGCGCTGGTGCACTTCGAGGAGCACTGGAAGGATAAGGTCGAGTCAGTGAAACCCGGATAGATTACGAAATGGGCTCAAGCGTCAAAAGCAATGTAATAATGTCAAAACCGACATTTTCGATCTGTATTCCGAACTATAATTATGCTAGGTTTATTGGGGATACGATTCAGAGCGTTTTGGATCAAACGTATTCGCATTTCGAGATAATTGTCGTCGACAACGCTTCTACAGACAATTCAATTGAGGTCGTAGAGAAGTTTCAAGACGAGCGCATTCGTCTGATCAAGAACAGGTATAACATAGGATTCGCGCCGAATCTGCAGCGAGCCACCATGTATGCCAACTACGATTTTATCAATCTGCTCTCGTCGGACGATCGCCTGAAGCCCGATGCGTTGGAAACGTACGCTGAAGTGCTGCGATCTCGGGGCGATCGCGCTTCGCGCACGGTACTCATGTCGGATGTCGAAGTCATTGATTCGGGAGGTGATCCTCTCTACACAATCGCAACCGACATCGATTCATATGAGTCGGCGGTGGGCGGCTATGCTGACGATGGCCTGAACAATACTTTAGAAGTTACCGTCCTGCGAGGGCATGACGTACTGGCGACAACGCTTCGTCAATTGCGCACGTTCGCACCGTTCCTCTCCATCGTATATCCAAAGGTGCTCTGGAAGGCCATCGAAGGGTACAATAGTGTGCGTACTGTTGGACCGGATAAGCATTTTAACTACAAGCTGCTCTCACAGGACCCGGACATCGTATATGTCCGCAAAACCCTCTTTGAATATCGCGTTCACCAGTCGCCCAATGAGAAGGCGCAGCAGCAAACGTTGAAGCGCCAGATTGATGATTATCTATACACAACGGAATTCAGTGACGACTTTCTCGCCTCGCTAGGATTGCTCCGCGACGACTTGGTGCGCGCGCTACTGGATAACGTATGTCTAAAGAATGGCCTAACGCAGCTGGTCTACGGCACGTATACGCAGGCTGTCCGCATGCTCGCGTTCAGTTTTGCATCGTATCCAAAGGAGACATTGAAACGGCCTAGAGCCTATGTTCTTGCAACCTTGCTGATGCTGGGGCCGATCGGAAAGATAATTGCGAAGCCGCTCTACGCGCTTTACCGACGACTTAACGGGACGGGCGAGCGGTTTCGCAAGATTAAAGCCTGATGTGATGAACTGACGATCACGGCACCTGCATCAATGAGTCTAATCGAAAATTGCTGATACAATAGGCGCGTGGACCTGGTCGTCACTTTCATAGGAGCCAGTCTAGTTCCTCTGTCCCTCCTACGACCCCATCTGGGCCTTATTGGGACCATAGGAATGATTCCGTTGGTTGCTACGCTTCCAAACGTGCCGCTCGCGACGTCGATGCTCTCTCTTCTCGGCGCGTCCGTCATGGTGGGCACCGTATTGCATGTGATTGCGCAGGGCAAGGTACCAACTTTCTCCGGTATCTTTGGACTCGGGCTACTGCTGGTAGTCTGGATTGCCCTTTCCAATCCGTATGCGGCGACTGAGGGTGGGGACAGAAACTGGGTATTTACGTTCGTCCAGCTCCTGGCGCTTACGTGGATGAGCGGCTATCTACTTCGATCGCCGCAACGTCAGCGCTTCCTCATGATCGTTTTCGCCACAGCGACGGTCATCTCTACATGTTTCGTCTTTGGTGAGACTGTAATCACGGCGACGCGCGCCGAGAGCGTCCGAAGCGCCGGCCTGTCGGGTGGGTCGAATAGCGTTGCGCGGTACATTGTGCTCTCGATCATATTTCTCGTCTACCTTCGATCGATCGAGCGCCGTCACCAGTATCGAATGATCTTGCTGGGAGCTATCGCGATACTGCTCGCGGGCCTTGCCTACACGCTTTCGAGATCCGGGTTGCTGCTCCTCCTCACTGCCGGGTTGCTCTTGGCGTTCCGCATGATGGGCCGTACGAACCTGAAGGCGACGACGAAGCTCAAAATCATCGTATTAGCCGCTGCCGTATCGACAGGCGTCATTTATGTACTGCCAGATTCCATCTTTCAAGCCTACTCATCCGTTTTGCAGACGACTGATCTCAATCGGTACCGACCGGATATGGAATCGATCGATCAAAATGCCCGCATCTTTCTGGCCATGGCGGGCTATGAAATGTGGCTCGATCATCCATGGGAGGGAGTTGGGATTGGACAATTTCCGCTCCAACTTACCTCATACTCAACCTATTTCAGAAACGAGATCGGTCCGCACAATATGTACGTCAACATGCTGGCCGAAACAGGTATCATTGGACTGATCTTCTTCGTGACGTTCCTTGCCACGGCGGCTCGACAGATGTATCATGCGAGCAAGTCCACGGGCGCGGTCCTGAATCTGCCGTACATATGGTTTGTTTGTCTCATAGTACTGGCCGTCGGGGGTCTTTTGAAGCACGACCATGCCAATAAATTGCTATGGCTCCTTGTCGGAATGAGCATTCCCTTTAACGGTGCGGCGGCTGTCATGAGAGCGAAGATGCGACGAAGTAATACGCGGAGGGGGAACGGCAGGAATGTGGTACGTGATACGTCCGACCGAGGGACACCGCACCCCGGTGGGCCTGACATCGGTACGACACATTAGGATATCGCCAAGTGAGCGTTCCCCTTCAAATCGCGTTTGTGGTAGGGTCGATGGGGCAAGGAGGCGCCGAGCGTCAATTCTACTATATGCTAAGGTCGCTGGCCCAAACGAACGCTGACGTCCGGTTGCTTTGTACGACGCAGGGGGAATTCTGGGAGGAGCCAATTCGTAAGCTAGGATATCCGATGTCCTGGCTGGGAAATGCGAATACACGCCTCGGCCGACTTAGCCTTATGTTACGGCTTTTGGAGAGTAGTCCGCCGGACGTGATCCAGAGCACGCATACGTTTACGAATTTGTACACGGCAGTGAGCGCACGGGTGCTAGGTGCGCGAGGCATCGGGGCGGTCCGCGCGTCGTTGGCAAACGGATATCGAGCCATCGGCCGTTTTTCAGGTTATGTCAGTCTACGTGCGCCACACGTAATTGCTGTCAATTCGGAGGCTGCGCTGCAGGATGCGATACGTAGCGGGATACCGAGGCGGAAGCTGTTCTATCTGCCCAATGTAGTGGATGTCGAACATTTTCAGCCAGGCCAAAGAGTATCTACGAATCATGTCAAGATTCTCGCCGTCGGTCGCCTCGTAGAGGAAAAAAGATTCGATAGATTTATCGACGTGATCGCCCTTCTTCGTAAGCAGATGGGTAGGTGCGTTAAAGGAGCGATAATCGGTGATGGTCCTCTCCTGCGATTATTGCAGCAGCAAGCTGAGGTGCTCGAACTGAACGACGATGCTCTCAAGTTCGTCGGTGCCGTCGAAGATGTCGCACCTATTTACAACGAGGCGGATATTTTCGTATTGACTTCGGCCAGCGAAGGAACGCCAAATGTCGTGTTGGAGGCGATGGCAGCGGGACTTCCCGTCGTCGCGACCAATGTTGGAGATGTCGGCCGACTGCTTTCGGATGGAGAAACTGGATTCATATTAGATAGTTGGGACCCAGAGAAAGCATCGATGGCGTTGGCGATCCTGGCTGAAGATGCCGGATTACGTCGGACAATGGGAAAAAGGGGGCGCAGACAGGTCATGGCCACCCGATCCCATCGAAATCTGCTCCAATACCTCGACGGCCTCTACACATTTGCTCTCGACCGCCCGATTCGTTTATAAGAGGAGAAATTGTTACCGTCGTTGATTGGTTCACGAGCACCGTAGTCAGTAGCGACTGTTTTTTCCCGCCGCACCTCGCCTCAGTTCATGATCGAACAAATCGGCAGATACGGTTCTCCAAAACGTACTACGTTTTCGACGTGTCGGTGTCATCATTAACGAACACGTGCTTGATAGGACCTAAACTGAGCGATTCGGTCGTGAACGGCTTATTACATGGCCGCCTGTCTCTTA
>JBBDTI010000039.1:17190-39828 GCA_040904565.1 Rhodothermales bacterium | reverse complement strand
CAGCGAGTAAATGCAACGCAGAGATGCGGGAATTATCAACGGCCTTTGCGCTGATCCAGGGGTGTGTAGGATTGCTTCCCGGCGCCGACGTAAACCTGGCGGGGCCGGTGAATGCGTCCGGACGGATCGCCGCGCATTTCCTTCCACTGAGCGATCCAGCCCGGAAGCCGGCCGATGGCGAACATGACCGTAAACATATTCGTCGGGATGCCCATGGCGCGATAGAGAATCCCGCTGTAGAAGTCGACGTTCGGATACAGGCTGCGTTCGACGAAATAGTCGTCCTCCAGCGCCGTTTTTTCGAGGTGCTTCGCGATGTCGAGCAGCGGATCCTCCGTTCCAAGCTCCTCGAGCACCTGATCCGCATATAACTTGATGATGCGCGCACGCGGATCGAAGTTCTTATAGACGCGGTGGCCGAACCCCATAAGGCGGAAGGGATCGTCTTTATCCTTCGCCTTGCGAATGTACTTCGAGGGATCACCCCCGTCGGCGTGGATCATCTCGAGCATCTGAATCACTTCCTGATTGGCGCGTCCGTGGAGCGGACCGGAAAGCGCACTGATACCCGCCGAGATCGACGTGAAGAGGTCCGCGCCGCTGCTGCCTACCATCCGTACGGTCGACGTGCTGCAGTTCTGCTCGTGATCCGCATGCAGGATGAGCAGCATGTCGAGCGTCTTGTCGAGCGTTTCCGAGACGCTATACGATTCGGCCGGCACCGCGAACATCATCCGCATGAAATCCGACGTATAGCTCAGGTCGTTGCGAGGATATACGAACGGCTGCCCGATCGACTTCTTGTACGAAAATGCCGCAATCGTTTTCAGTTTTCCCAGGAGGCGGATGATATTGAGTCGCAGCGTTTCGGGATCCTGCGACTCCGGGTAGTACGCCGAAAGCGATGCCACCATCGCTGAAAGAACGCTCATGGGGTGGGCGCTGGGAGGATACCCCTCGAAGAACTTCTTCATGTCCTCGTGGAGCATCGTGTGATGCGTCAGCTCGCTGGAAAAGCGTTCTAGATCGCCGGCGCTCGGCAGCTCACCGAAGATGAGCAGATAGGCGACCTCCACAAACGACGATTGCTCGGCCAGCTCTTCGATGGGATATCCCCGATAGCGGAGTACGCCATTTTCGCCGTCGATGAAGGTAATGGCGCTCTCGCAGGAGCCCGTGTTTCCATATCCGGAATCGAGCGTGATATAACCCGTCTCTTTCCGAAGGGATCGGATGTCGATGGCTGTCTCACCTTCCGTGCCGGTAACGATCGGGAGGTCGATGGATTGGTCGGCGATGGAGACCTGAGCGGAAGACATATATCGGGACGGATGAGTTATGGAGAGCGCCACGACTATATGCCACCGAGTCGCTGGCGCCTGGTTCCGCTAAGTCCATGTGTTCGTCATGAAACGTCGATTCGCGCGGCGCTCGCCTCAAGTGCTTGTCTCTCGCCGGGATGATGACCATTCGATTCGTACTCGTTCTGAGTAGAGAGGGGAAGGCTTACCATGAAGGTGCTGCCTTCGTCGTTGGACGTGCGGACGGTGATGGTGCCGTCCATAAGTTCTACGAGCCGTTTGGTTACGGTCAGGCCGAGGCCGGTCCCTTCGAAGCTGCGGTTTACGCCCGAGGATGCCTGCTTGAATTCGTCGAAGATGAACGGGAGGAACATGTCGTCGATGCCGATACCCGTATCCTCGACTTCTACACGAGCCGAGTCGCCTGAGACGAGCGTGCGGATCGTCACGCCCCCGTGCTCGGTGAACTTGATACCATTGCTCACTAGGTTGTACACGATGCGCGTCACGGCGGCATGGTCGGCTCGAGCCGTGACGGGTATCGGTGGACACTCGACGCGCAAGGTCAGGTTGCGATTATAGGCCCTGTTTTCCAGCAACGTGACCACCTCGCGCGCGGCGGCGTTCAGGTCGACGTGGTTGATGGCCACGTTGAATCCGCCCGATTCCAGGTGAGCCAGATCGAGGATGCCGGTCAGCGTGTCCATCAGCCGCCGCCCGGCTTCCTGGATGACGCGTGCATATTCCTGCTGTTCGTCGCCGGCCGTTTCACCGATGATTTCCGCGAATCCGATAATACCCGTTAGCGGCGTACGGATCTCATGATTCATGTTGTTGATGAAGGAGGCCTTGAGACGGAGCATCTCTTCGGCCCGCTCGTTGGCGGCGATAAGGTGGTTCTTGTAGCGATCGCGATCCTCTTCAAGACGCGACCGAATCGTCGCGGCTACGTCCGTAACGAACGCGATACCCGCAAGGCATGCCACGAGTACGACGCGCCCGGTTTCGACGTCGCTCGTGAGGAGCGCCGCACCCGTTACGACGGCCGTCATAAGGATCTGGTACCATAGAAGCGGGAGCCGGGCGCTCGGAATGAAACTGAGCGAGAGCGATGTAGCCGCGACGCAAAATATGAGTCCGACCGAATAATCGGCCGCGAACTGATTCTGAACGTTCAATCCGACCATCCAGAGCGTGATCAGGATGAAGACGGTGTAGACGATGTGGTTCAGGTGCCGCGCGACCCAGTTCGAGACATATGACGTACCGAGCACCGCCAGACAGAGACCGGATAGAAGGAGGCGGAGCCATAGAGGATCGTAGTTACCGACGGCGGAGACGTCGTAGGCGAGGCCGAAGAAAGGAAGAAAAATGCCGGTTAGCAGGCAGTAGACCCGGTACGTACGCAGCCATTCCGGTGCCTCTCTTGCGTCGAGAGGCGCACCGTCGAGCCGGCCAATCGCCGGCGGGCGGATCCGGAAGCTGAAGTGCATGGCGGGTGGGTACTGGGAGAGCAAACAGTATTTCTCACAGTATCGGCCGAGGGTTATAAATCTGAAGAGCGGGCGCTTATTGTCTGCTATCTCGCTGCGATTTTAGTAGGTTTACCAAGTACAACCGGTACGTGATGAAATGAATGAGTACGTATAATGAACGAGCGGGCCAAGCGCAAGAAATGGTTCGAGCGCAATGAACAGGCGGAGCACCTGGAGGCGGAAGGGAAAACGGTCGAAGCCCTTCGGCTGTACGAAGAGAACGTGAGGGAGGGATGCGACGTCGCCTATACGTATGAACGTATGGCCGCGCTTTACCGGGCATTGGGACAGCACGGCAAGGAGGTCGAAGCGCTCGAAGAGGCCGTCCGCATTGAGGAACAGCGAGGACCGAGTGCACAGGTGATTCGGCTGAAGGAACGGCTCGACGGGGCCAGGGAACGGCTGCAGCGAAAGGGACCGCGCGCTCCCGTCGCCCCCCGTGAGGGCGCAGAGACCGCCCGGGTCAAGAAAGTGAAGCGTAAGGAAAAGAAGGGATGCCTTACCGTCGTCGTGCTGTGCCTGACGGCGGCCGCGCTGGCCGCCGCTACGTTTCTATAGGAAAACGGATGATACCAGGGAATAAGCCATGAACAAACGGCGTAAAAAAGAGATCGTCATTGCCGTCGGCATACTGCTGGCCTTCGTACTGGTCATGGTCGTTATCGGACTCGTAGCCTGAACCTGCCGTAGAGGGCCGCACCACGCGTGCAGCCGCGGCGCGCGCATTCGAAACGCGGGAACGGCAGGTGGCCGGATGAACCGACGACCGGCGCAACAAAAAACCCCGACACCGTACGTGACGGTGCCGGGGTCCTTTATGTACCATTCTATATCTGCTAGTTACGCCGTCTCAGCCTGCTGGAACGGATACACGTCCTTGAGCAAGGCCTGAAGCTTGGTTCGGCCTCGGTTGATGCGGCTCTTCACCGTACCCATCGGAAGACCGGTGATCTCCGCGATCTCGTCGTAGGCGAGCTGCTGCACGTCGCGCAGCACCACGACCTCGCGAAAGGACGCGGGGATTTCGTTCAGGGCCTGCTGAATGTGCTTGTCCTGAATCGTGCTCTCCGCATGCCTGTCCGGCGAAAACGATTCGTCCGGAAGCTGCATCTCGTACTCCTCGTTGTCGCGGTTCACGCTCTGTATGGAGTACAGGCGCCGCCGCTTCCGCTTGCGGTATTCCGAACGCGCCAGGTTACCCGCAATGGTGTACAGCCACGTAGAGAACTTCGCTATGCGACGATACGAGTGCCGGTTGCGATAGACCCGCAGGAACGTTTCCTGGAGCAGGTCCTCGCAACGGCGCATGTCGCCGAGAAAGCCGTACAAGTAATGCATCAACCGTTCCGAGTAGCGTTCAACGAGGATGTTGAACGCGGCCACGGAGCCGGACTGAAACTGCGACATCAGGTCCTCATCCGTCATCTCTTCGAGGGCCGTCTTTCGCTTGGTCCCAGCGTCTCGCGTGGTCTTCGTTACGATTTTTTTCTTTATATCCGCCACGTTGTCGTAGTGTCTGGTTCGGATTTCAAATGTTTGCGCGCCGGCTCAATAAAACGATCTAGCCGGATGTCTGCGCGATAGCGCGGTCAAACAACATGTTAATAGCCGCCCTATCGGCCCGTTCCCGTATTTCCGAAGGATTCAACAAGCCTTAAAGTTTACCATAGTAGTCATTTTCCTCTTGGATTTCAAGCAATACCTGCCAGGTTGACAGTTTGTCATCCCGTCGCGCTTTCTCCGCGCTCATCCTAATAACGTGCAAATAAAGTACCAGGCTTGAACTCGGGTCACAAGAGCGGGCGACACGTCCCAACCTCTTTGTAACATTAGTGCCTCTGACGTCTTTTGTGTTACAAGGTGTCGCGATAAGTGGACACCGACCGTCTGCACGTCTGGAATGGCTGACGATGTGACGCGTTCCGGGCTCTTCCTCGACCGAAAAGGCTATATAGCAGGAGTTGAAGCGTCCGTTTCTCCGGTCAGAGGCCGCCTCCTACGGCGCATGCCGGCCGCACTGGCACACCTCGGCCTGTTCTTTGTGCATATTGGATGTAGACACGTTGACCCGCGGTTTCCCGCGACGCCGGTATCATAACGAGATTCTTGATTCATGAACGCTACGCATTCTACACTCATCGTCGTGCTCCTCGCCGCGACCATGGGCTGCGGCGACGATGGGCCGAGCGGACCGCAGGGAAACGCCGGCATCTACAGTGAGACGTTCGTCTTTTCGATGCTCGACGCGCAGGTCAACGGATCCGTCGCCTCCGTGCAGTTCGAGGTGCCTTCTATTACGCCGCGAGTGGTCGACTTCGGCGCGGTGCTCGTTTTTTTCAGAGAGCAGGGCACGTGGACGGCCATGCCGTACACCTTCGCTGAGGAGTCGCCCGATTTGCCGGCCGTGGATTACACGATCTCGCTCGGATACGGCTTCGACGATCATCTACTGGAAGTTTTTTACGAGGCGTCTACCACGGAGGTCGACCTTTTCGCTCAGCCCGATCGGGAGATGCGCATGATCGTGCTCGACGATCTGGCTGTCGGGAAGACGGGTATCGACCTGACCGACTACCACGCCGTTCGCGCGTATTATCGGCTGGGCGAATAGATGGGGATCGCCTCGTGCGGGCTGCGCGTTTCAATTGAATGCTCTGATGGGCGCCGGCGCCGAACCGGACTTCCTTCTTGATTCCACGTCTCGAGTCGATATGATCGACGCTCGAATATGCCTCGCTTTCCAATCCGCCGTTGCCGTTGCCGCCCTCCTTACGGTGAGCGCATGCGCTGAGGGCGGGACCGAGGAGGGACGCGCTCCCTCGTACCAGGAAGCTTCGAGCGAGCACGCCGACGGTACAGGCCGGTACTACATGGGGAGAGAGATTGCCCGGGTGACGGGCGTCGACCGGCAGGAATGGCTGGATCGGCCGCAGCGCGAGACGGAGGAACTGCCGAATCGCGTCGTGCGTGCACTCGAGCTCCGATCCACCGACGTCGTCGCCGACATCGGCGCCGGCACCGGGTATTTCACCTTTCGCATCGGGCCGCACGTGCCGGATGGACTCGTACTGGCCGTCGACATCGAGGAGGAGGCCCTGACGCTCATTCGCCGGAAGATGCGGCGGAGAGGCGCCGACAACATCCGGACCGTACTGGGTACCGTCGAGGATCCCGGTCTGCCAGACGATTCGGTGGACGTGGCGCTGATCGTGTTCACGTACACGCAGTTTTCCCATCCCCGGGAGATGATGGTCAACATCCGGGAATCGCTCGTGCCGGGCGGACGCGTCGTCCTCGTAGAGTACCGGGGTGAAGACACGACGCTGCCGGTCTCATCCGTCTACACGATTACGGAGGAACAGGCGCGCAGGGAGTTGGAGGCGGCCGGACTCCGCTGGCTCGAAACGCGGGACATCCTGCCACAACATCATTTCATGGTGTTTGAACGGCCCACATCCGCTCCGTGACACCTTACCGATCGTGAGCGAGCGCCGCCTCCGATGGTGCGACGCGTTCGTAACAATGCGGCTCCTTCGACGGATCGCAGGGCACCGTCTCGAGCTCCAGCGTCGAGTGGGAGATCTGGTAGGCGTCCAGCAGCCGCTGCTTGATCGTCGTCTTTATCGCCTCCATCTCCTGGAGGTCCTCATTCGATATGACGACGTGTGCTTCGAGGGCCAGGTGGTCGTCGTCCAGCTGCCAGACGTGCACGTGGTGGATGTCGATAACACGTTCGATCGTGCGCACCTCCTCCACGATCTCGGAGATCTCGACCTGCGCCGGCGTCCCCTCCATCAGAATGTCGATCGTCACGCGCAGCATGCCGTATGCATGCACCATCAAATACAAGGAGATGCCCAGCGTGATGATGGGGTCGACCACGTAGAGGTCGAAATAGATGATGAGCAACCCGCCGACGACGACGCCGACCGACGAAAGCCCGTCCGTCAGAATGTGCAGGAAGGCGCTCCTTAGATTTAGACTGCCGCGGCTTCCCCGATAGAGGAGGAGGGCCGTCACCACGTTGGCGAAGAGACCGACGACGGCGATCGTCAGCATGAGCACCCCGTCGATCGAACGGGGATCGAGAAACCGGTGAATGGCCTCATTCACCAGAAAGAGTGCGATGATCATCAACGTGATCAGGTTGATGAACGCTCCGATGATCTCGGCCCGCTTGTAGCCGAATGTCTTCTCGGGAGTGGCCTCGCGCTTCGAGATACGGCGCGCGGCGTAGCTGATGCCCAGCGACGCCGTGTCACTGAGGTTGTGAACGGCATCGGAGAGCAGGGAAAGACTGCCTGAAAGGAGCCCGCCTACAACTTCCGCAACCGTAATGAGTAAATTAAGCCCGATCGAGGCGATGAGGCGCCCACTTTCGTCCGGCCGAACCTCGGCCCCATGTGGGAGGTGGGAATGGTGATGATGGTCACCCATAAGCCTGTCGCTGATCCGGAATACGATCTATTCATTCTAAGCGGTTCACCTAGAAGGGATCCAAGTCGACTCGGGTATGGAGACGGAAGCCATTACGCAACGTGAAATCGGGCGTCTGAAGAAGCGCCGCGACGAGCTGCTCAACACGGCGTGCAACCGGTTCGAGCGGGCGGACATCATGGCGCAGGTCAAGCGCATCAACGAGCGCTTGAAGGTACTTCACGTCCGGCTAGGCCACGAGAGTACCGACTGAGGCGAATGCCTTGCCGCTAACTGGTCTTCGAGCCGGTCACTCCGCTTCGAGCCGTTCCAGATTCTTGAGGTTGTCTCGAACGTGCTGCGCCGACTCGTCCAGCAGCTGTCGCTCGTCGTTGCTGAGCTGCACCTCTATGATCTCTTCGACGCCGTTCCGTCCGAGTCGTACCGGTACGCCGATAAACAGATCGTTCAGGTCGTACTGGCCCGTGAGCCACGCGGCGCAGGGCAGGACGCGTCCGGAATCCTTGACGATGGCTTCGACCATCTCCGCGGCGGCCGCCCCCGGCGCATACCAGGCCGAAGTGCCCATCAGCTTGACGATCTCGCCGCCGCCCATCTTCGTGCGCTCGACGATCTCGTCGATCTTGTCGTCGTCCATCAGCTGGGGCAACGGGATGCCGCCCACGGTCGTGTATCGGGGAAGAGGTACCATCGTGTCGCCGTGCCCACCCATCAGAAGCGCCTGGACGTCCCGCACCGACACGCCGAGATCCATCGAGATGAACGCGCGGTAGCGAGCCGTGTCGAGCACGCCGGCCATGCCCATCACGCGCGGACTCGGATAGCCGCTCGTCACATGAGCGACGTAGGCCATCACGTCGAGCGGATTCGACACCACAATGAGAATCGCATTCGGGCTCTGGGCCACGAACTGTTCGGTGACGGACCGCACGATGGCCGCGTTCTTGCTCAGCAGGTCGTCTCGGCTCATGCCGGGCTTGCGGGCGAGTCCAGCCGTGATGACGCAGATGTCGGATCCGGCCGTGGCGTCGTACGAATTCGTTCCGGTAACGCGCGTGTCGAAGAGATGGATGGGTGCCGACTCCTGCATGTCCAGCGCCTTCCCCTGGGGCATGCCTTCGACGATGTCCACGAGAACGACCTCGTCGACCATATCCTTGCGTGCAACACAATCCGCAACGGTCGCGCCGACGTTGCCGGCTCCGATGACGGTGACTTTGGATGCATCCATGTCAATCTCCTCTATATGTTAGCTAAAGCGCTTACGATCCTGATCGCGTCGGCCACACGACGGCCTGACGAGACGCCAGGCCGCGACCGGCGACGCGCTACGAATTTCCTCCGAGTCGAAGATGCGCCGGGTAGTTAATAGATAAAAAACGCATGCTCGCGGCGCGGCTTCTGCCAATATTTAGCAAAAACAAAATTCCCGTTCCGGCCGTTCTTTTCATCGGACCGCGTGCGAGAGCTGCGACCGGAGTGGGTGCAGTGGCGTGCGGTAGGCGTTCCGCTCGGGATCGCTTGTCGATTGTTTTCAGCAGATACAACGTACGATGATGCCAATACTTTCATCCCGATCCACGGTCGGAGCGCTTCTGCTATTGCTCTTTTTTACGGGATGCACGTCGCAGGAGAATGCGTCCAGTACCGTGGATCGGCGTCCCGCGAACGTCATTCTGTTCGTAGCCGACGGCGCCGGCCCGGCGCATTTCACGATGGCGCGGGAGATGGCGCGCCACATGGGCCTTCGTGACGAGCTCTATATCGATCCGTTTCTCATCGGCACGGTGCGTACGCATTCGGCCGTGGAACGCGTGACGGACTCCGCATCGAGCGCTACGGCCTACGCGACGGGCAGGAAAACGTATAACGGCGCCATCGCCGTCGACACGCTCCGCGAGCCGATTCAGACCGTTCTGGAGGCAGCGGAGGCCGACGGCATCGCGACGGGGCTGGTTTCGACGAGCCGCATCACGCACGCTACGCCGGCGTCGTTTGCCGCGCACGTCCCGGATCGAGGCATGGAGGATGAGATCGCATTGCAGATGATCGGGCAGGGAGTCGACGTGATACTTGGCGGCGGGGCGCGGCACTTTCTCCCGCTGTCCGATGGCGGGGTGCGAGAGGACGATCGCAACCTGTTCGACGAGGCCGAAAATGCAGGCTATACGGTAGTGGAAAATGGCGCGGAACTGGCCGCACACGAATCGGGGCCTGTGCTCGGGCTTTTCTCGCGGGATCATATGCCGTATGTGATCGACGTAGCATCCGAGGATCACGTCGATCTGGCCGGGTTGACTCGGAAGGCCCTGGAACTTCTCGACGGGCATGAGGAGGGATTCTTCCTGCTCGTCGAGGGCAGCCGCATCGATCACGCCTCTCACGATAACGACGGCCCGGCGGCACTTCGCGAACTCATCGCCTACGACGATGCTTTCGAGGTTGCCAGGGCGTTCGCCGAGCGAAACGGGGAGACGCTCGTCATCGCCGTCGCCGATCACGAGACGGGCGGCTTGACGGCCGGTCGATCTGTCGTGCAGGAAGGTGCCGCGGCGAATACGCCGGTCCCCGGTTATTCGAGGAGCCTGTATGGATCGGGCGTATACGCGTGGCACCCGGAGGTTCTGGCCCGATCTTCCAGCTCTACGGAGGCCGCGGCAAGGAGTATACTCGCCGGCCAGGATGCCGGCTCGGTGCTGCAAAGGGATCTCGGCATCGATGCGCCGACCTCCGAAGAGCTCGCGGCCGTCTCCGCCGCCGGTTCGAATGAAGGAAGGCTCAAGGTCGTGCTCGGAGAGATCATCGCCCGCCGGGCCGTCATCGGGTGGACGTCCACCGGGCACACGGCGGTAGACGTGAACCTCTATGCGTATGGACCGGGTAGCGAGGTTCTTTCAGGGAACGTCGACAATACGCGGATCGGTGAGGTGCTCTTCGAGATGGCCGGCGTCGAGGTGGGAGAAGCCGCATCCACCCCCTGAATGCATAGCATCTGTCCGCGGAACACGCTACACTATAGAAGTATGTGTGATCTATGAGTATGCGCCCGTGCGGGCGGATGAGATGGACCTGAACGAGACGTCATTTGTCATCGTCGACACCGAGACGACCGGAGTTCGGGCCGCCTCCGATCGGGTGATAGAGATCGGCGCGGTCAGGGTCTCCGGCGGCGACATCGTCGAATCGTTTCAGCAGCTCGTAAACCCCGGGTGTGCCGTACCGCGTCGCATAACGCGGCTTACCGGGATCTCCAGCGCGATGGTCTTCGACCAACCGACGGCCGAGGAGGTGCTTCCGGACTTTTTCGATTTTCTGGGCGACGACGTGTTCGTAGCCCACAATCTGTCCTTCGATCTCCGGTTCCTGAACGCCGAATGCCGACGCATCGGCCTCGATGAGGTGGCGAACCGGTCGCTATGCACGCTGCGCCTTGCCCGTAGGCTGCTCCCCGGCCTCCGTTCGAAAGGGCTGGCCAGTCTCGTCGATTTCTACGGAATTCAGCTTCGCCGCCATCATCGCGCACTGGCGGACGCCGAAGCGACCGCGCACGTAATGCTGCGCTTCCTGGACCAGGTTGAACTCGAGTTCGGCGTGAGCCGCCTGCCCGAGCTGTTGACGTTCCAGCATCGCAGGTACAGCGATCTGAAACAGGTTTCGAGGAACGTGGAGCGCATCCGGGAGGAGGTGCTCTGCGACGTTCCGAACCGTCCGGGCGTCTATTTCATGCAGGATGGAAACGGTAAGATTATTTACGTCGGCAAGGCCCAAAACCTGGAACACCGCGTTCGGAGCTACTTCACGTCCGTCGAAGGACACTCGCCCCGCATCCGCAAGATGGTGCGCTCCGTGCAAGGCGTCGAGTGGGAGGTGACGGATTCCGAGCTCGATGCGCTGCTGCTCGAGTCTCGCCTTATCAAGCAGCTGCAGCCCGCCTACAATAGAGCGCAGCGACGGTACGTGAACAGGCCGTTCATCCGGTTGGATACCGAGCATCCGGTTCCAAAGGCGTCCGTCAGTGCGTTTCTGCACGACGACGGTGCGGAATATTACGGGCCGATGGCCAGCCGGAGCGAGGCGTATTTTGTCGTGGATCTAATCGATCGATTTTTCCGATTGCGTGAGTGCGACGATGCAACGCTCGAGAAGGGCCGCCGCTGCGTATATGCGTCGATGGATCGGTGCACCGCTCCGTGCGAGGCACAAACGCAGCACCATGGGACCGACGGGGAGGGGGCGCATGCGATCGTCGACGCGGACTATGCTGCTGAGATCGAGCGGGTACGCAATTTCTTGCTCGGAAGAGACGCCTCGGTCGTCGAGCGGATCGAAGCCCGTATGCTCGAGGCATCGGCGGAGAAGGAGTACGAGCAGGCGAAGACGTATCGGGACGGGATCCGACGGCTCGAACGGATGCTGGCCCGGCGCGAGGCCGTCGCTACCCGCGTCCTCGAACACAACGCCGTTCTCGTCCACACCCGAGACGATGGCAGCCCCAGAATTCTCATCGTCAGCAGGGGACGCCATGTCGCCACCTTCGAGGCAGACTACGATCCGGACGACCTCGCAATGGCGCTCGACCGCTACTTCGTCGAGGGAGCCGATGCAGTCCAGGTCTACCGAGAGCAAGAGGTCGACGAGCTGCACCTTCTCTCACACTGGATCTTCGTGCACCGTGACGAACTGGTGCAACTGCACTGGAAAGAGGGCACACCGACCGATGCGCTGGTTCACCAGGTCGATGCGGCCCTGGCGAAGACCGCCGCATCCTAAGACTGCCGCATCCTCACCGGCTGGACGCATCACGTCGCGCCGCGACCAGGCATCGGTTCGAAATCCTTTTTACCATGATAGCGGCCCTGCGAGGAACGCGCGATCCGGGGTCCGGTTCACATAGCTCCGACGAACGAATCAGCATCTACGCTTGATGAACGCGGCCGAACATCATGCGGCATGCATGGTTACCGAACGGGATTATGCCAACAACGAATCGGAGCGGCATCCGACCCGTATCTGCGTAATCGATCTCGGAACGAACTCCTTCCATACGGTCATCGTCGACGCCTTCCCGAACGGGAGCTTCGAGGTCATCGACCGCATCACGGAAATGGTGCGCCTCGGCGAACGCGGCCTCTCCGAAAAGCGCCTCACCGAACATGCAATGGAGCGATCCGTTCGGGCCATTCGCCGCGTTCGTCTCCTGGCCGACGGTTGGGGGGCGACGGAATTCCTGGCATTCGCCACGAGTGCCATTCGCGAGGCGGAAAACGGTGGCGAGCTGATCGAACGGATTCGCCAGAAGACGGGCGTACACGTCCGAGCCATCGACGGCATGCTGGAGGCTCAGCTCATCTATCAAGGGGTACGGCGCGCCGTCGACCTGAAGAAGCCGACGCTGCTCGTCGACATCGGCGGCGGCTCTAGCGAATTCGTCATCGGAACGGGGGACGAAGTCTATTTCGCCACGAGCCTGAAGCTGGGTGCAGCGCGAATGACGGGGCATTTCGTGTCGACGGACCCGGTAGATCGCAGCGAGTTCGAGGCGCTTCGTGCCCATTACCGAAAAGCCCTGGAACCGGTCTTCAGGGCCGCCGCCGAGCACGGGGTGACGGAGGTGGTTGGTTCCTCAGGGACCTTCGAGAATCTGGCGCAGGTGTATGCACACCGCAGGGGCGATCCACACGTCTCGATCTACCTCCAGTCGATGGAGGCAGATGGGCTGCGAGCCGTCACGAAGGAGGTGATGGATTCCACGCGCGCCGAGCGAAAAGGAATGCAGGGTATCGACAAGAAGCGGGTGGACCAGATCGTCGCCGGGGCGATGCTCGTGGACGTCGTCGTGAAAGATCTTCCCGTCGAGCGCGTCCGCATTTCTCCCAATGCGCTTCGGGAGGGCATGGTGGTCTATTTCATCCGCGAGAACTACGAGCGCCTGGAACTTATCGCGTCGTATGCCGACGTGCGGCACCGGTGCGTGTACGAAATCGGTCATCGTTTCGACTGGGACCAGAAGCACGTGCAGCACGTTACGGCAATTGCCCTGCAGCTTTTCGATGCTTGCAGACCGCTGCACAAACTGGGGAGTCATCCGCGAGAGCTTCTCGAATTCGCATCCCTGCTCCACGATATCGGCTATTACATCAGTCGATCCAGCCATCACAAACACTCGCTGTATCTCATCAAGCAGGCGGATTGGACCGGCTTCCATCCCTATGAAGTGGACGTGATGGCCCACGTGGCACGCTATCACAGGAGGAGTACGCCGAAGGACCGGCACAGCGCGTATCGCAAACTGCCCGAGGAGAGCAAGCGCCTCGTCAATCAGCTCGGTTCGTTTCTCCGTCTCGCAAATGGGCTCGATCGCAGTCATATACAGAACGTCGAGCGCCTCAACGCCAAGCTCACCGACGACGAGCTTCACATCCACATCATGACGAAAAGCGATCCCCAGCTGGAAGTCTGGGGGGGCAAACGGTCGTCCGATCTATTCAAGAAAACATTCGATGTGGACGTGCGCATTACGGCTGAGACCCTGTCGACCCCCGTGATCGAAGAGGCGGGCGGCGTCGAAGCCGAACGCCTTGTACATTGAGCGGCGTCGTATTCACGTGGGCTTTATGGGGCTTCTGCTTGCTCCAGCGTGGCGATTTATCTACCTTTTTCTGCTGTGTGGAAATATGGCCCAAGTGGGGTCATGCCCATAGTAGTACGTCTGCCTATATGCTCGCCCAAATCCTCTTCCTTTTCGTTGCCGTCGTCGCGATAGCCGCGGGCATCGGGCTCATTGTTTCCAGGAGTCCCGTTTCGAGCGCCCTCTGGCTGGTCCTCAATCTTTTTTGCATCGCGGTACTGTACGTGACGATGAACGCCCAGTTTATCGGCGTCATCCAGATTCTCGTGTATGCCGGCGCGATCATGGTGCTCTTTCTGTTTGTGATCATGCTGCTGAATCTGTCCGCGCTGCCCGATTTGCAGCTGGTGGACTGGAAGATCGGCGTAGCATTCTTGCTGGGGATGGCGGTGCTCGCTCAGCTGGTCTACGTCGTAGCCGCCAGCCTGGACGTACTCCCCGTTCCCTCATCACCCGAAATGGCCGCCGAATCAGGCTCGGCCGCGACGATCGGCCGTGAGTTGTTTACCACCTACGCGCTTCCGCTGGAGGTCGTCGGCGTGCTGCTTCTCGCGGCAACCATCGGTGCGGTCATGCTGGCGAAGAGGCGATTCGTGTAAACATGCAGGCGGACGTACCGGGGTCGCCCCGGGTCGCGTCCCTGATGCACCCGCAACCTGTAACCCGGTGAAATGGAGATTACCTTAGTCTGGTACCTGTCGCTCAGCGCGGTCCTTTTCGTGATCGGCGTGCTCGGCGTTTTGCTGCGTCGAAACGTCATCGTCGTCCTTATGTCCGTCGAGCTTATGCTGAATGCGGTAAATCTGACGCTAGTAGCTTTCAGCCAATCGATGGGGGACGTGTCCGGACAGATACTGGTATTCTTCGTTATGTCGGTCGCGGCGGCGGAGGCCGCCGTCGGCCTGGCCATTGTCATCGCACTGTTCCGAAAAAAGGAGACGGTGGATATTTCCGAGTTCAACCTGTTCAAATATTAGGGCGATTCGCGAGCGACCGGCCGCTGAGGCGCCGGGCTCACATCCATTATGGATATAGATCTGCTGGTACGTCTTATCATTCTGCTGCCCCTTCTGGGGGCCGTGTCGATCGGTCTCGGGGGCCTGTTTCTGCCCGCCGTGCGCTCCAGGGAAACAGTCATCGGCGCCGTCGCGACGGCACTGGTTGCCATCCCGTTCGCCATCACCGTCTACCTGTTCACGACCTACGGCGGCGAGCCCGTCCTCGCGCACTTTTATA
Source organism: Rhodothermales bacterium (assembly GCA_040904565.1). Classification (GTDB taxonomy): domain Bacteria; phylum Bacteroidota; class Rhodothermia; order Rhodothermales; family VXPQ01; genus JBBDTI01. Next base: position 24,691 of record JBBDTI010000039.1, on the reverse strand, counting down.
CGTGGATGGCCGTCGGCGACTACAACCTGTCGTTCGCCTACCGCGTCGACGAGCTGTCCCTGATCATGACCATGATCGTGACCGGGGTCGGCGGCGTCATCCACCTGTATTCCATCGGGTACATGCACGGCGATGGGGGGTACTGGCGCTTTTTCGCCTATCTGAACCTCTTCATCTTCGCCATGCTCAATCTGGTGCTGGCGGATAACCTGCCGGTGCTGTTCCTCGGGTGGGAAGGGGTCGGATTGTGCTCCTATCTGCTCATCGGATTCTGGTACGCGGACCTCAAGAACAGCGCCGCGGCGAACAAGGCGTTTATTATGAACCGCGTCGGGGACTTCGCCTTCCTCATGGCGATGTTCATCCTGTATCGCGAGCTCGGTACGCTCGATTTCGGTCCCATACTCGAGGCAGCCGATGCGCTGCCGCAAAACGTGGTGAACTGGACCGTGCTTCTCCTCTTCATCGGCGCGACGGGGAAGAGCGCACAGATTCCCCTGTTTACGTGGCTGCCGGACGCTATGGCCGGTCCCACGCCGGTTTCGGCACTTATCCACGCCGCTACCATGGTGACGAGCGGACTCTACCTTCTCGCGCGGCTGTCACCCATCGTGCTCAACGCGCCGACGATGATGGCCGTCGTCGCGATCGTGGGCGGCGTGACCGCCATTATGGCAGCGCTGATCGCGATGACGCAGAACGACATTAAGAAGGTGCTGGCCTATTCCACGGTCTCGCAGCTTGGGTATATGTTTGCCGCGGCCGGCGTCGGGGCGTTTTTCGTTTCGATCTTCCACGTGATGACCCATGCCTTCTTCAAAGGTTGCCTCTTCCTTGGGTCGGGCAGCGTCATCCACGCGATGCACGGCGTCGAACATGACCTGGAGCACGAACGGGAGCACGGCGCGGAGCAAAGCTCGCCGGACCACGGTGGCGAACACGCCGACGCCGAGCCGTTCGATCCGCAGGATATGCGTACCATGGGCGGTCTGGCGAAGTACATGCCCAGCACCAGCAAGACCTATTTAATTTCTACGCTGGCCATCGCGGGCGTTCCGCCGCTGGCGGGCTTCTTTTCGAAGGACGAAATTCTCTTCAAGGCATTCGAGTACGGATATAACGGACACGCATACGCCTATTTCGTCTGGATCCTCGGCCTGATCACGGCCTTCCTTACAGCCGTTTATATGATGCGCTCCTACATGCTCACGTTTAAGGGGAGCGAGCGCTGGCCCGGCGCCGACCGCATCAAGCCGCATGAGTCGCCCGCCACGATGACCGTACCGCTGTGGATCCTCGCGGCATTGGCCGCCGTCGGCGGCTTTCTCGGATTGCCGGCGGTCATCGCGCACGGAGACTTAAACTGGATCCACCACTGGCTAGGGTCTCCGTACGGCGGACCGGTGGCTGAGCCCGTGACTGTGGCCCACGGCGCCGGCTTCGTCGTGATCGAGTGGGTGCTCATCACGCTGGGTGCGCTGATCGCCATCGGGGGGGTGACGTTTGCCGTGAGGGCCTATCGTACGCACGGACTGGCGTACGACGATCGGCTTGCCGGGCGCTTCGGAATTTTGTACGAGGTCGCCCAGGGCAAATTCTACTGGGATGAGTTCTACGACAGCACCGTGGTTCGCCCGCTGATGCGTCTCGCCGACAAGGGGTTCGCGAGGTTCGACGCGCGGGTGGTGGATGGTGCCGTCAACGGCGTGGCCGGCTTGACCGCCGCGGCCAGCGGCGCGCTGCGCTATATCCAGACCGGACGCGTGCAGAATTACGCCGCGGCGATCGTGCTGGGCGTCCTCCTCGTCGTTGCCTTGATGCTCTTCGTGTAACCCATTCGTTCGAAGATAGATGTCGATACCTTATCTCACGTCCATGGTCATCTTCCTCCCCCTCGTGGGAGCGTTGTTGACGATGGTCGTTCGCGGCGATCAGGCCGTCCGATGGACGGCCCTGGGGACCACGTCGCTTACGTTTCTGCTGTCGATCGGGCTGTACGTCGGGTTCGACCCGTCCATCAGTACCGCCGCGGCTCCGCAGCTGGCCGACCTGTCTTCGTCCTGGTTCCCGGATGCGATGGATATCAAGTATTACGTCGGCATCGACGGGTTGAGCATCCTGCTCGTCATGCTGACGACGCTGCTGGGCCCGATCGTAGTCCTGTCGTCGTGGCATTACATCGGCGAGCGGCGAAAGGCGTACTACACGCTGCTTCTCATCCTCCAGACCGGCGTCACGGGCGTGTTCTGCTCCTTCGACGTGTTTCTGTTCTATATCTTCTTCGAGCTGACGCTCATCCCGATGTATTTCATCATCGGCATCTGGGGCGGCGAGCGACGCATCTACGCCGCCGTGAAATTCGTGCTCTTCACGCTCGTGGGCTCCCTGCTCATGCTCGTGGGCATCCTGTATTTGGGCTATCTGGCCGGGAATGCGGTGAACGGCGGTGTGTTCACGACGGACTGGTACAAGCTGCTGGCCTACAATACGCCGATCGGGCTCCAGGGGTGGCTCTTCGTACTGTTCGCACTGTCGTTCGCGATCAAGGTGCCGCTCTTCCCGCTGCACACCTGGCTGCCGGACGCGCACGTGGAGGCGCCGACGGGCGGTTCGGTCATCCTGGCGGGCGTTCTCCTGAAGATGGGCACGTACGGCCTGGTCCGATTCTGCCTACCCTTCTTTCCGAATGCGGCGCAGGATTACGCCATGGCATTCGCCGTCCTCGCCGTCATCGGCATCATCTACGCGGCGCTCATATCCCGCGTGCAGTCGGATGCGAAGAGGCTCGTCGCCTATTCCTCCGTGAGTCACCTCGGCTTCGTCGTGCTTGGAATCTTCGCCTTCACGGCGGAAGCGATGCAGGGGGCCGTCATTCAGATGGTGAACCACGGCATCTCTACGGGCGCCCTCTTCCTTCTCGTCGGTATGCTTTACGAACGGCGCCACACTCGTGAGATGGGCGACTTCGGGGGGCTTGCGAAGGCGGTGCCGATCCTCACCTTCTTTATGGTGTTTTCGGTGCTCGCTTCGGCCGGGCTACCCGGACTGAACGGATTCGTCGGTGAGTTTCTCATCCTGCTCGGCGCCTTCAAGAGCGACGTCCTGGCGTCACCCATGCTCGTCGCTCTCGCGACGACCGGCGTCATCCTCGCCGCCGTGTACCTGCTGTGGATGGTCTATCGTACCTTCTACGGTCCGCTCGACAACGATGCGAATCGGTCGATGGTAGACATGAACGGGCGCGAGATCGCGCTCATGGCACCGCTGGCTTTACTGATGGTCATCCTGGGTTTTGCGCCGAATACGTTCTTGCAGAAAAGCGAACCGATGACCGATTTTTTGCTGGAAACGATCGAACAGAAAAGGGTCGCGGCTATCGAGGCGCACGAAGCGGAGAACGTTGCTTCGTTTTTCGACGCGCCGTCGACCGAACCTGACGGGAGGGGCGCGAACCATCCCTCCACATCGGCTCCCGTAGCAACTCACCCCTGAAAACGATGCGATTCGGTAGTTTTGTCCGTTCTTCCTCGTTCCGGCCGACCGTTGGCTCGCTGTTCGTGGCGATAGCGCTGCTGCTCGCGGTCGGTGCGCTGCGTCCATCCGCCGCGCTGGCGGTACCTCAGTCGGTGGAGCAGTCCGTCGACGCGGAACAGATCGTGGCGACGAGCGCCCCTCAGGAGGCGGGCCAGGAAGCGGCTGAAGGCGAATCCGGAGATGACGGCCACGGCGCGCTCCCACCCGTGTGGCTCGTGCTTCCGTTCGTGGCGATCCTGATCATGATCGCGACCGGACCGCTCTTCTATCCGCACCACTGGCACCATCACTATCCGAAATATGCCATCGGCCTGGGTGCGTTTACGGCCTTTTACTATCTCTTCGTGCTGCACTCGCCCATCGCGATGGTGCACGCGCTGGAGGAGTACCTGTCGTTCATCGCGCTCGTAGCGTCGCTGTTCATCGCCGCGTCGGGCATCTTTCTTAGCGTGAACGCGCGCGGCACGCCCATCACGAACTCGATTCTCCTTTTCATCGGTTCGGTAGTGGCCAATGTCATCGCCACGACGGGCGCGGCGATGCTGTTCATCCGCCCGTACATGCGCCTGAACGAGGGCCGGCTGAAGCCGTACCACATCGCCTTCTTCATCTTTCTGATCGCAAACGTTGGAGGGGCGCTCACGCCCATCGGCGACCCACCCCTGTTCCTGGGCTTTCTGCGCGGCGTTCCCTTCTTCTGGACGCTCACGCACGTATGGTACATCTGGCTGCCGACGGTACTGCTGCTGCTGCTCATCTTCTACGTCATCGATTCGCGCAACACGGCCGTGAGCCCGGAGGCGAATCCCGACAAGAAGAAGATCAGTTTCGTCGGGGTAAAGTCCTTCTGGTGGGTGCTGATCATCATCCTCTCCGTCTTCATCGACCCCAACGTATTCGACTGGGTGCCGGAGCTCTACATTGTGGGGCTTCACATGCCCTTCGGTATTAGGGAGCTGGTCATGTTTTCGGTCTGCGTGCTTGCCTACAAGTTTGCGGATAAGGAAGCGATGACGAAGAACGAATTTTCGTTCGAACCCATCCGCGAGGTGGGATGGCTCTTTCTCGGCATCTTCGCGACGATGCAGCCGGCCCTGCAGCTGATCAGCGCGTTTGCCGCCAACAATTCGGAGTCCCTGACGGTAGGCATGTTCTACTGGGGAACGGGTGCGCTCTCGGGCATTCTCGACAACGCCCCCACATACCTGAATTTCCTGGCCGCGGCCATGGGCAAATTCGGGCTGGACGTGAACCTCGCCGCCGAGGTCGTGGACATGGCCCTACCGGAGGTCGCGCATCCTGAATCCTGGATCTTCCTGCAAGCGATCTCCGTCGCGGCCGTATTTTTCGGCGCGATGACGTACATCGGCAACGCACCGAACTTCATGGTCAAGGCCATCGCCGAAAGCAGCGGCGTCGAAGCGCCCAGCTTCGTCGGCTACATCGTGAAGTACTCGCTGCCGATACTGGTTCCGGTCTACTTCGTCGTCTGGGTGGTCTTCTACAGCGGATGGGTCATCCAACTGTAGGGGCTTCGGGTCGTATAACATCACGACGTTCGTCGTCCCGCTTGCACGGGCGGCGCGCGAGACACCCACGAACACGAGTTAATCTGTTCGATCGAGGATTGCATGCTATGAAGCCGCTAAACCAGGATGAGATCGACGCCGCGTTGAAGGACCTCGATGGATGGACGTTCGACGACGACCGGCTGAAGAGGAGCTTTACCTTCGATGATTTTCGCTCCGCGGTCGGATTCATCGTCCGCGTCGCGTTCGAAGCGGAGGTGCTCAACCATCATCCGGAACTGCATAACGTATACAACCAGGTCGATATCGCGCTGAACACGCACGATGCGGGCGGCAAGGTGACCGCCGCCGACGTCGAACTGGCAAAGAAGATAGACACTCTCTAGAGTTTGCCCCTCTATGATCGCTGCACGGCGTCCTACGGACCGGCGCGACGACAAGGGGTCATCCGATACCTATGGATATGGAGCTTAGCCAAGCTTACGACGCTTTTCTGACGGATATGGGGATGACCTCCTCACTCGTTCTGGTGACGGTGATGGGCCTCGTCCTCGTCGTCTGGGACGCCTTTCGCAACAACGCGCGAGAGATTCCCTGGGCGGCCGGTGCCGTTCTCGCCGCCGCCGTCGTGGTGGAGCTCTTTCGCCTGGACGTAGAGACAGGGACGGCGTTTCACGGGATGGTCCGTACGGGCGGATATGCGGCGTTCGTAAACGTCGTGATCCTTTCGAGCGCGCTCCTCAGCGTCGTCCTGTCGGTACCCTACCTCGAACGGATCAAGCACGCGTACGGGGAGGTGTACGCGCTGATACTGTTTGCGACGGCCGGCATGATCACGCTCGGCACGGCGAATAATCTGGTGACGGTTTTCGTCGGCCTCGAGACCATGTCCATCTGTCTCTATATCCTGACGGGACTCGTTCGCGACGACGAAGGGGCCACCGAGAGTGCGCTCAAGTATTTCCTGCTCGGTGCGTTTTCGACGGGCTTCTTTCTGTACGGCATCGCACTGCTCTACGGAGCAACGGGGACGATGTACCTGCCGGATATGGCGGCCGGGCTCGAGGAAAATGGGTTCAACGTTCTGTTCTGGGCCGGCGTGGCTCTGCTGCTGATCGGTTTCTTCTTCAAGGTCAGCGCGGCGCCCTTTCACATGTGGACGCCCGACGTGTACCAGGGGGCGCCGACGACGCTCGTCGGCTATATGTCGACAGCCTCGAAGGCGGCGGCCTTCGCGTCGCTCATCCTCATCCTCTATTACGCCGTGCCGGCGGAGCGATGGGGTCCCGTGCTGGCCGTCATCGCGGTCGTGACGATGGTGGTGGGGAATCTGCTGGCCATCTCCCAGAAGAACGTCAAGCGGATGCTCGCGTATTCTTCCGTCGCACACGGCGGATACGTGCTCGTGGGGCTCGCCGCGGGTACCGCCGCGGCGTACTCCGGCGCGCTGTATTACCTGCTCGTCTATTCGCTCATGAACATCGGCGCCTTCGGCGTGATGGCGCTGCTGGAGTGGGACGGTCACGCCGGACGCGAGCAGTCGCTCGATTCGCTCGCGGGGGTCGGTCTTCGCAAGCCGCTGCTCGGCGTGACGATGGGCTTCTTCATGTTCAGTCTGACGGGTTTCCCGCCGCTGGGCGGGTTCCTCGGCAAGTATGCCATTTTCGCTCCGGCGATAGAGGCGGGATATACGTGGCTCGTGATTATCGGCGTCCTGGCCAGCGCCGTCTCGGCCTTCTACTATCTCCGCGTACTCTACGTATTCTTCATGCAGGAGCCGGAAGACGTGCCTGCGGCCGACGACGTGGCCGGACTCGCGTTTCCCGTTCCGATGGCGTCCGCCGTGGTGCTGGTCGTTTGCGCGGCGGCGCTGCTCGCGCTGGGCGTCCTGCCGGGCCTGCTCGAAGTGACGGGTTCGTTCTTCCCCGATCTGGCGGTTCAGATGGCGGTGACGCCCTGAGGGTTTGAGGCGGAGCGTTAAACCGGAAGCACACACCACCCGATCCCGGAGCCCATGCGGCAGCTCGTAGAAGAACTTATCCCGCACGCGCCGCAGATGGGCCTCTATCTCGCGCCGAACATCCCACCATCCAAGCTGCGGAATGCACTCGGCGATTATGCCGATAGCATCGAAGCGTCGGAAGTGCTGGCCCTCTACGACGCGACGCTCATGGGTAACGCGAAGGACGGCGCCCTTTTCACCGCCGATCGCCTCGTATTTCAGAATCACGGCCTCGATCCCGTCCACGAGGTTCGGTATGCAGATGTCGTAGGGGTCAACCCGCGGCGGAAATGGATCGGAGGGCGACGCGTCGTGCTGAAGGTCAATCGCGGACGTGCAACGTTCGACGTGACCATCGATTTTTCCGGTCGCCCCGAAGCCTCCGACTTCGTCGCCCGTTTCCTGAAGGAGGCCATGCTCGTGGCCGATCCTGAGG
>JBBDTI010000039.1:11588-17090 GCA_040904565.1 Rhodothermales bacterium | reverse complement strand
CCGGGAACGACGGATGTCGAGACGGTGCGCGCCCGTCTGGAAGCCCTGCATGCAGAGGGCGTTCTTGCCTGGGAAGACATGGAGGCCATGCTGCGCGTACTCAACCGTTCGTCGAGCGACGCCGATACACAATCGTAACATTTTGCCGCCGCGGGCTTTCGGGCGTCCGAGCACGGGGCAAGAGGCTGGAACCAGGGGGGTTGACGGATCGCCGCACGGGACCCGCGTCGTCGTGCGTCGGGAAAACATCTCCCCGTACTGGCACGTTATATAATCCGATCTTAGCGAAACGTATCACCCAAATTATTAAAGACAATATGGCTCACCAACTACCTGATCTGCCGTACGCATACGACGCGCTCGAGCCAACGATCGACGAGCAGACGATGCGCATCCATCACGGGAAGCATCATCAGGGGTACGTGAATAAGTTGAATGCGGCCCTGGAAGGTCACCCGGATTTGCAAAAGAAATCCGTCGAGGATCTCCTTCGGGGGATCGACAGCGTACCTGAAGACATCAGCACGGCCGTTCGCAACAACGGAGGCGGCCATGTGAATCACAGTCTCTTCTGGCCGAGCATGTCGCCGAACGGTGGCGGCAAACCCTCCGGCGATCTCGCAGGTGCGATAGACAGTGCCTTCGGGTCGTTCGAGAAGTTCAAGGAGAAATTCTCCAGCACGGCTTCCAGCCAGTTCGGCAGCGGCTGGGGATGGCTCGTCGTCGACGCAGGCGGGAACCTGAAGGTCTATTCCACCGCGAATCAGGACAGTCCCTACATGAAGGGCGACACGCCGATTCTGGGGCTGGACGTTTGGGAGCATGCCTATTACCTGAACTACCAGAACAACCGCGGCACGTACGTCGGAAATTTCTGGGACGTGGTCAACTGGGACCAGGTGGCCAAGAACTTCAAGAATGCCTGACGCCGGGCCGGGCCGTCTGATGCATGACGGATCCGCAGGATTCGACGTACAGCATGCGTAACGAGTGAGGCGGTGCCCTTGAAGAAAGGGTACCGCCTTTCTGGTTGGTGCGGCCCTACCAGGCACCGCGGAGGTCGGTCGGTGAAGCCGGCACGAGGCGTCGTGGTGCCGGTTTCCGGGTACGCGAGCTGTTGGATGGACGTTACAAGCCGTGACGTTACAAACCGTGGTGCCCCCGGGAGCATTTAATCGACAACGCGACACAACGGTACGTATTCGGAAATAGAGTTACTGGTTGACCCCATGCGAGCACTACTCGTCGTAGACGTTCAATACGATTTCTTGCCGGGAGGAAGCCTGGCCGTTCCGGAGGCTGACGAGATCATTCCGGCAGTCAACGATCTCATCCATCACTTCGATCACGTGGTGTTTACGCAGGACTGGCATCCGGCCGGACATGATTCCTTCGCCTCTTCACATGAGGGCCACGATCCGTTCGACGTCATCGAGGTGGACTACGGAGACCAGATCCTCTGGCCCGATCACTGCGTGCAGGGCACACGCGGCGCGGAGCTGCACGACGACCTGGACGTGGACCGGGCGGAGCTGATCATTCGGAAAGGGTTTCGACGCGATATCGACTCGTATTCAGCGTTCTTCGAGAATGACGGTACCACGCCTACCGGACTTACAGGTTATCTCCGCGAACGCGGTATCGATACGTTGTACGTGGTCGGGCTCGCGCTGGACTTCTGCGTGCACTGGTCGGCCGTCGATGGCAGCGAACAGGGTTTCGACGTGATGGTCGTCGAAGACGGGTCGCGTCCGATCGACACCGAAGGCTCGCTCGACGAAGCGATGGGCAACATGGAGTCCTCCGGCGTGAAGCTCGTCACGGCGGAAGAGGCTCGAGCGGTTGCCGCCGTATAATCGGTGAGCGATGCGTTTTCGCGGCGGTCGATGCCTTTTCGCGGCGGTCTCGTCCGATGCGCCCACGGGCGCCGGACAGGCCGGCTGGGCCTGATGCCAGTCAGTAGTACGTCCGCCCCTCGTCGGCCATGCGCCGCAGGTCCGACGCCGGCGAAAACTGCGGTCCGTGGCGGTCGGCGAGCAGGTCGAGACGGGCGACGACCTGATCGGGGCCCTCACGGTCGACGTACCGGAACGGTCCGCCGAGAAACGGCGGAAAACCAAGTCCGAATACGGCGCCGACGTCGCCGTCGACGGCCGAGTGCAGGATGCCGTCCTCCAGGCACCGGGCGGCTTCGTTGACGAGCGTCAGTGCGAGGCGATGTTGTATCTCGTCTTCAGAAAAGTCCACCCGGCCTTGTGCCGCATGCTCGCGAAAGAAGCGGTAGGCGTCGTCGTTGACCTCCTTCTTCTTTCCCTTCTCGTACGAATAGAAGCCGCGGTTGGACTTCTGCCCAATCCAGCCGGCATCGACCATCTCGTCGGCTCGCCGGTTCGGGCGGTACCCGCGCCGGCTGAAGATCTCTTCCATGACGTGCGTGATTTTCGAAGCCACGTCGAGGCCGACCAGGTCGAAGATTTCGTACGGTCCCATCGGGAAGCCGAAGTTGCGCATGGCCCGGTCGACGGACTCTATGTCGGCGCCGTCCACGAGAAGGTCCAACGCTTCGTTCATATACAGCGCGAGGATGCGCGTCGTGTAAAACCCATGCCCGTCGCTGACGACGATCACCGTCTTTCCCTGGGCCAGTCCGACGTCGATGGCGGTCGCCAGCACCCAGTCCGGCGTCTGCTCGGTGCTGATGATCTCGAGGAGCGGCACCTTGGGTACGGGCGAGAAGTAATGCATGCCGATTACGCGGTCGGGGCGTGAGGATGCCTCGGCGAGGTCGGATATCGGAATCGAGGACGTATTGGATGCGAAAATGCAGTCCGGACCGACGACCTGCTCTACGTCTCGGATCAGCTGTTTCTTCAGGGCTTCGTCCTCCGGGGCGGCCTCGATCACGAGATCGACGCCCTTGAAGGCGTCGTAGGTGCCCGTGGCGGTCACCCGCTCGACGACCACGTCTCGCTCAAAGCGGCTCATAGCGCCTTTTTTGACCTTCCGGGTCGCGGTCGAAAAGACGTGCTTGCGCGAAGCGGCGGCAAGCTCGAGCGATCGGTCCTTCACGACCACGTCGAGACCGTTTTCGGCCGTCACTTCCGCGATGCCGGAGCCCATCAATCCGGCTCCGAGCACGCCGACGGCGCGCACCGTTCTCGCTTCGTGGCTGAGTGGATTCCGCTCGGCGTCGTTCTTGGCGAAGAACAGGCGCACCAGCTCGCGCGACTCCGGGGTCATGGCCAGGTCGGCAAAGGCCTCTGCCTCTCGGCGCAGGCCTTCCTCGAGGCCGTCCTCGATCCCTGCTCGCACGCATTCGATGATGCGGATGGGCGCGGGGTAATTGCCGCGCGTCTGCCGGTCTACACGCTCGGAGGCCTTCCGGTATATGATGCGCCGGGTCAGCGGATTGCCTTCCAGAACGCGCTCTTGCAACGTTTTGTCGCGCTCCACCTTTCGGTTGTCCGTGATGAGGGCACGGGCTGCCGCCTTCGCCGCCGTCGCGAGTCCGGGGCGGTGAATCAGCTCGTCTACCAGTCCCATGCGCCGAGCGGGACGTGGATACACGTTTTTTCCCGTCAGAAGCATCGGAAGACTCTGCTGGATGCCGATGAGCCGAGGAAGAAACTGGGTGCCGCCGCCGCCTGGAAGGAGGCCGAGCTTGACTTCCGGAAGGGAGAATGTCGTGGCGGGATGGTCCGTTGCGATGCGCATCGTACAGGCGAGCGCGAATTCGAGTCCGCCGCCTATGGCCGGGCCGTGAATGCCGGCGACGATGGGGATGTCGAGCCCGCGAACCCGCTCGATGAGCGCGTGGGCCGTGCGGCTCAGCGCGGCAGCCTCGTCGCGAGACGAAAAGGCCTGGATCTCGCGTACGTCGGCTCCTACGATGAAGCTGTCGGCCTTCGCACTGAGCACGACGATGCCGCGAACGTCCGGCTCGGCCTTCGCCTCGTCGATGGCCTGCCCGATCTCGTCCAGGGCACGCGTCGACAGCTTGTTGTGCGCGTCGTCCCGCTGATCCAGCCACCAGATCACAAGCTCGTCGTCGCGTTCGGTGCGGAGAAAGTGTCCGTTCATGATAGGTCGACCCGTTCGATCAGCATGGCATGTCCGAGCCCGCCGGCGGCGCACGCCGCGACGACGGCGTAACGACCGTCTTCGGCGTGCAATCGGTTGACGGCCGTCGTGACGAGCCGGGCCCCGGTCGCACCGAACGGATGCCCTAGCGAGAGCGATCCGCCGTGCACGTTGAGCCGCTCCATGGGGATCTCTCCGGGCGCCCGGTCCCGGCCCAGATGCTCGCGCGCAAAGTCGTCGGCAGCCAGGGCGCGGAGCACGGCGAGGACCTGTCCGGCAAAGGCTTCATGGAGCTCGAAGACGTCGACGTCAGTGAGATCGAGGTCGGCAAGATCGAGCAGCCTGGGTATGGCGTACGCAGGCCCCAGAAGAAGCTCCTCGCGGGGGTCCTGCGCAACGAAGACATAATCTCGCAGTACGGCTCGCGGGACGAACCCGTCTGCCTCCGCGGCTTCCCGGCTCATGAGCAGGACGGCCGACGCTCCGTCGGTGAGAAAGGACGCATTGCCCGCCGTGACGGTACCGTAGGGTTTTACGAAGGCCGGAGAGAGGCCGCGGAGCTTCTCCATGCTCGTGTCGGCCCGAAATCCGTTGTCCCGTTCGATCGGCTCGAAGTCCGGCGGCACGGACACCGGCACGACCTCGTCTCCGATCGATCCGTTCGACCAGGCGCCGGCCGCGCGATGATGGGACCGGAGCGCGTATTCGTCCTGCGCCTCACGTGAGACGCCGAACATGGCGGCGAGCTTGTCGGCGCTCTCGCCCATCGTTTCTCCCGTCGAGTACTCCGAGATGGAGGGGACGTCCGGTAGGAGATCCTTCGGGCTGAGCCCCTTCAACAGGTTCAGGTAGTCGGCCGGCGATTTGTACTTCCGCGCCTTGATTAGCCGGGATCGGAGGTTTTTGCTCAGACGGATCGGCAGGTCGGACAGCGTCTCGGTTCCGCCCGCCACGACGACATCCGCCTGGCCGGATCGTATCAAGTCCACTCCCGAGGAGATCGCCTGGTTGCTGGAGATGCACGCCATCGTGACGGTGAACGCCGGGACGCGTGCGGGAAAGCCCGCCGCGAGCGCGCACTCCCGGGCGACGTTGGTGGTATCGACGTCCTGAACGACGCAGCCCATGATGACGCGGTCCGCACGTTCGGGGTCCATCCCCGTCCGCGTAAGGAGACGCTTCAGGACGGTTCGTCCAAGGTCGTACGCCTTCAGGTCGGCGTACGCCGTTCCCGATCGTAAAAACGGTGTGCGGCAGCCGTCGACGAACACGGCGTCACGAAGGGAAAGCGGAGAATCGGACATGTGCGAGAAATTCTGAACGAAGTTCCAGGTTCGTGAGTTATGCTCTACAGGACGCTCTGTATGAGGATGTGCGCGTCAACAGGCGAGCCTGCGGAGGTCCGTATGATGATCTCTCAGT
>JBBDTI010000039.1:0-11488 GCA_040904565.1 Rhodothermales bacterium | reverse complement strand
TCTCTGCACTGATTGTATGTACGCCCGCGGGACTATGTACGCCCGCGGGACAGACTGCCGCAACACGAATCACGTAACGATTGGTCAATACCCCGATCGCACCGGGGCATCGAGCTGAATGGCTTACAGCGTAAAGGAAATATACTACACGATTCAGGGGGAAGGAGCCCGTACGGGGCGCCCGGCCGTCTTTCTCCGATTCACCGGGTGCAACCTGTGGACGGGACGAGAAGAGGATCGAGCAAAAGCCGTCTGCCAGTTCTGCGATACGGACTTCGTGGGCACGGACGGTCCGGGCGGCGGTAGCTTTACGACGGCCGAATCGCTCGCCGACGCCGTGTCGAGGCGATGGCCGGAGGGGGCGGCCGGCCGGTACGTCGTGTGTACGGGCGGGGAGCCGCTGCTTCAGCTCGACGGCCCGCTGGTCGATGCACTGCACGGTCGAGATTTCGAAGTGGCCGTCGAGACAAACGGCACGAAGGCGCCGCCGGAAGGGATCGATTGGATCTGCGTAAGTCCGAAGGCGGGAGCCGATCTCGTGCTGAAGCGAGGGCACGAGCTCAAACTGGTCTATCCGCAGCCCGATGCCCTTCCGGAGCTGTTCGAGGGGCTTCCCTTCGAGCACTATTTCCTCCAGCCAATGGACGGCCCGCAGGTCCATGACCATACGCGCCGGGCGGTTGCCTACTGTCTGGAGCATCCCACGTGGCGACTCTCGCTTCAAACCCATAAACTGCTCGGAATACCTTAGCACGTATGTTATGGAATGGACGCAGAAACAGATAACGCTCCCGGAGCGCCCGCGTGGGTTCCACCTCGTAACGGACGAGATTCTCCGCGAGCTGTCCGACGTGCGCCGGTACGTTTCCGGCTTCCTGCACCTGTTTATCCAGCATACGTCTGCCGGACTCACACTGAATGAGAATGCGAGTCCGTCCGTACGGTCGGATTTTGAAACGCACGTCAACCAGATGGTCCCGGAAGACGCTCCGTATTGGACGCATACCATTGAAGGATCCGACGATATGCCCGCTCACGTGAAGGCGTCCCTGTTCGGGAGCGGACTTCTGATTCCCATCCACGACGGTCGTCTGGCGCTGGGGACGTGGCAGGGCGTATACCTGTGCGAGCACAGAAATAGAGGGGGCCGTCGAAACGTGTTTGCCACGCTGTTCGGGCGGACGAAGGGGAGCGGGGTTTAAAAAAATAGCCCCGCAACGGCGCCGAAGCGCAGTCGCGGGGCCGGTTCACGCGCAGGATCGGGCGGCTCACCCGCACGTGAATGTCATAACGCTCGTTTGCAGCGTCGATCTGTGTATCGACGGGAAGCGGTCGATCTTTAGTCGCGTGGCCAATTTGAATGTTGCTTTCGAACCGCTTGCGCCGTCTAGCTCCTGAACCGGATCAACCGTTGCGACGCCTATTCCCGCCGATGTGTCCTGATCGATTGAGTGCGGTATGAACGTAAAGCTGGATTCCCTTCCCGCACCGGCTCTGGTGGTCGAGGACGATGTCGTCCTCGACGCAAACGAGCGGGCGACCGACGTGCTTGGATCCGCCGGCGAGGTGCTTCGAGGGCGCCGGATCGTAGACCTCATACCGGCGTGGCCGGACGCGATAGGCGGTCGTCGCAGCATATCGGTCGGAGAGCGGCGATTTCTCGTTCTCGACGGCGGCAGCGGCGCCGATACCGGCAGCGGCCGCGTGGTCCTCCTCGTGGACGTGACGATGGAATATCTTCGCGATGCGGAGCAGGCCGATCGCGATCGTGCGAGCTTTCTGGCCAAGCTGAGCCACGAGATCCGCTCCGCCGTAGCGAGCATGGTCGGCTTCGCCGAAATGCTCGGGGATCGCGTCGATGACGAGGATCTGGAGATGACGAAGATCATCACGGCTAGCGGAAGGCATCTGATCGATACGCTGAACGGCGTCATCGATCTCGCGCGGATAGAGTTTGGTGAGAAAGAGATCGAGCTCGTTGAGGTCGATATCGTTCGGCACGTCCGCGACCGCGTCGAGATCCTCCGCCGTGATGCGGAACGAAAGGATATCGAGCTGGTCTTCGCTCCGGACGTCGACGAAATGACCGCGCAGCTGCACCCGCTGTTTCTGGATCGCATACTGCACAATCTCATCGATAACGCCATCAAGTATACGGACGAGGGGCGCGTCGAGATGGACGTGGAACGACGCGACGGCCGGATCTGGCTGTACGTTGCGGATACGGGGCGCGGAATGGACACCGCCTTCATTCCGCGGCTTTTTGCACCCTTCGAGCGAGAGAGACGAGGCGCACGTGGAGAGCGGGGAACCGGCCTCGGACTGGCGATGACCCGGTCGCTCGTAGAGCTAATGGACGGCCGCATCCATGCCTGCAGCACCCTGGGCGAAGGGTCTACGTTTACGGTCAGCTTCCCGGATCCGGCCGGCTGACCTATCAACGGCCCTCGAAGCCTGAGGAATTACAGTTCCCGGAGGGCCGGCGGAGCTGCGCAAATTATCAACGGCCCTCGGGTTCGAGGATTGTGACGCTCAGCGCAGGCAACGTAAGCACGAGCGAATGTGGGCGCCCGTGGAAGGGCACCGGGTGCGTGTCCACGCCGCCGAAATTGCCCATGCCGCCTCCACCATACGTCTCGGCGTCGGAGTTGAGCACCTCGCGCCACCGTCCATCGTCGGGGACCCCGATCCGATAGTTCGTTCGGGGAACGGGCGTGAAGTTCAACACGAACAGGAGCTTGCTGTCGCCTGAGCGCCGGATGTAGCTGATGGTGCTGTTCTCGCGATCGCCGAAATCGATCCATTCGAATCCCTCCGGACCGTCATCCCAGAGCGCCGGACGCTCCCGGTACAATCCGAAGATATCCTTCACCCACCCCATGATACCCTCGTGCAGCGGGTCGTCGAGAAGGTGCCAATCGACCGAATGGTCGTGCGTCCATTCCCTCTCCTGCCCGAACTCCGATCCCATGAACACCAGCTTCTTCCCCGGATGTCCGACCTGATGTCCGTATAGCAGGCGCATATTGGCCGCCTTCTGCCACGGATCGCCCGGCATTCTGGACCAGAGAGAGCCCTTGCCGTGAACGACCTCGTCATGTGACAGCGGAAGCGTGAAATGCTCCGAGAACGCGTAAACGAGCGGAAAGGTGAGGTTGTCGTGGTGGTACTTGCGATGGACGGGATCCTCTTTCATATACTCGAGGGTGTCGTGCATCCAGCCCATGTTCCACTTATAGAGGAAGCCGAGTCCGCCGTTGTAGGTGGGCTGCGACACGCCCGGGTACGCGGTCGACTCCTCGGCGATCATCATCACGTCGGGTACCTCGGTATAGGCCGTTTCGTTGACCTGCTTGAGCAGATCGATGGCCTCGAGATTTTCCCGTCCGCCGAACATGTTCGGAGACCACGATTCACCGCGTGAGTAATCGCGGTACAGCATGGATGCGACGGCGTCGAATCGGAGCCCGTCGATGTGATATTCTTTCAGCCAGAACAGCGCGTTCGAAACGAGGAAATTTTTCACGCCCGGCTTGTGATAATCGAACACGTACGTGCCCCAGTCGGGATGATACCTCATCCCGGGATCGTCGTACTCGTAGAGGGTACTTCCGTCGAAAAAGACGAGCCCCTGCGGGTCCGTAGCGAAATGCGCGGGGACCCAGTCGAGCAGCACCCCGATGCCGCGCTGGTGGAGGTAGTCGACCATATACTTGAAGTCTCCCGGCTTGCCGAAGCGAAAGGTCGGTGCGTAGTAGCCTAAGACCTGGTATCCCCACGAGCCGTAGAAGGGATGCTCCATCACCGGCATGAGCTCTACGTGCGTGAATCCAAGCTCTTGAACGTGGTCGGCCAGCGGTTCGGCGATCTCGCGGTAGCTCATGGAGTAATCTCCCTGCTTGCGCCACGAACCGAGGTGTACTTCGTAGATGGAGACGGGCTGGTTGAGGGATTCGGGGCCGCCTCGCTCGTCCAGCCAGGCGCCGTCCGACCACGAGTACTCGAGGTCGCAGATGATGGAGGCGAGTCCGGCCGACGTGTCGCCGCGCGCGGTCGGGGCCTCCATGGCAAACGCATAGGGATCCGTCTTGTCGACCGTATACATCCCGCGGCGGATCCGGTACTTGTAGCGCTGATCTACCCGCGCTCCCCGGACGTACCCTTCCCATATCCCCGCATCGTTGCGCTTCAACGCGTGCGCGTCGGGATCCCAGTCGTTGAAGTCGCCCAGGACCGACACGGAGTCGGCCCACGGCGCCCACACGGCAAACCACGTTCCCTGGCTGTTGGGATGGGCGCCGAGTTTTTCGTAGCTCGTGTGGAAGGCGCCGTCGTTCCAGCGCCGGATGTCGTCGTTATCGAGCCAGGACATAGGTCGGAACGTCTGGTTTGGAGAATGAAGATGTTCGCCGGCAAGCGAGTCAATCGGATTTATCCGTGAGTTTCCCGGTAGGTTCGTCGGTGGGCGCATCCGGCTCCATCCGCGCCTCAGCGAGCAGACGCTTCAGACCGCGGAGCGGCAGCCAGGTCCAGGTTGGACGGTGGTTTAGCTCGTATCGTACCTCGTAGAGCGCTTTGTCGAAGAGGAAGGCCCACAGGTAGCTTCGACGCGCCTCCTCCGAAGGAAGGAAGCCGGCGTCCCCGGCCGTGCCGAAGTAGGCCGACTGAAACACGGCCTCGCACCAGTGCGTGAGGGCGCGCGCCCAGCCCCCGAGCTTGTCTTCGCCGCCTTGCCGGCCGTCTCGCTGATCGTTCCAGGCCGCCAGCACCGCATATTCGAGCGACCGAAGCATGCCTGCTACGTCACGCAGGGCGATGTCGCGGCGACGCCGTTCTTCCAGACTTCGAGCGGGTTCGCCCTCGAAGTCGAGAATGTACAGTTCGCCGGCGGCGAGAAGGACCTGTCCGAGGTGGAAGTCGCCGTGAATGCGAATCTTGTCGGGTGGGTCGTCTGCCGCCGTGACGCGCTCCAGAAAATCGAGCCCGGCGTCCCATTCCGCGGCCCGCGGCAGGTCTGCCAGCCGGTCGTCGTGCCGCGCCAGCATGCGCCGCGTCTCGGCCGATTCGCCCCGAATGCGATCGACGAGATCGACGACATCTCGATCCGAACCCGGGAGGGGGGTGAGATCCCCGTCTTCGGCTCGGGCCAGCGCCAGGTGCATCTCGGCGGTTCGGATGCCCAACAACCGGGCCAGGGAAAGCATTTCAGGCGCGACGTCTTCGAGCCATCCAGGTACGTCATCATCGAAATGTTTTGGTAGGGCGCCTGCCGGGGGCGTCATCTCGGAAACGCGTTCGAAGAAACGGTGGGTGATGTCGATCGCGCGGTTCCAGCCGTCCGTTTCGACGGGCAGTGCGTCCTGGAGAATGCCCATCGCATACTCCCGTTTGCCGGCCCGAAACGTAACACGGCCGTAGAGCTGCGGGATAAACTTGAAGCCGGCGTCGGTGAGATAGTGGAGTAGCTCGGTCTCCGGATTCGTACCCTCCTCCATCCGCCGATAGAGTTTGATGAAGAACCGATCGTCGATGATGGCGGATGAGTTGCTCTGCTCGCCGGAGAGGAGCGTAGCCGTCTCTACCGCGTCGTGACTGATGCTCCGGTCGATGGATGCCTTATAGACGCCCCGGAGGGACCGCCCACGTCCCCCTTTGAGCCACCAGCGAAACAGACGGAGCCAGAAATCTGGCCGCACCGTGGCATCGTGCAGCAGGCCGCGTCCGTCCGGCCCATCTACCCAGGCGATGACCGACCCGTCGTGTTCGTCGAGCACGGCATCGGCCGCCCCGTCGAAACTCAGCGTCAACGGGAGCACATACAGGCTTTCCGAGTCGTCTACGGTCCGGACGCGCAGCAGCGTCAGATAGATCGGGAAGGGGTTGGTCTGAAGGCGGACGGCGTCGTCGATCTCGATCGACGCGATGCCCCGGTCCTTTTCTCCGTACCACCGCTGGTCGGCGACGTAATCCGGCAGCAAGCTCTCCAGATGCTTCATGCCCCGATCTCGCACCATGGTGCGAACGAGGAGGTTCTGGATGCCCTCCGCCACCGAGAGTACCGGGAGGTCTTCGGACCGCTGGTCCGGGCGCATCTGCACGCCTTGCAAGCGCTCAGCCGAAACCGATTCTTCGGGTTCGAGGCTAAACCAGAAAAATCCATGCGGTCCCAGGAGCATGTGATAGGGCGAGTCCCCGATCGCGGGGAACGGCGACTGGCTGAACAGTTCGACCGGCGTGTAGCCCCTGTAGGTATCCGAGTCAGACAGGAAGATGGACTGGGCGAAGCGGGACAGGTTGGCCACGACCAGTATCTTCTCGTCCTCATATTCGCGCACGAAGGCCAGCACGTGCTGGTTCTCGAGGGGCAGCAGCTCAATCGAGCCGCGCCCGAAGACTTTCGTATGCCGGTTGCGGATGGCGAGAAGGCGTTTCATAAAGTTCAACAACGAGTAGGGATCCGCCTCCGCCTCCTCCACATTGACGAACTCGTAACTGAACGGCCCGCGTCCGATCGTGGGCATGAAGAGCCGGTGATGGGACGCCCGTGAAAAGCCGGCATTTTTATCCGGGCTCCACTGCATGGGCGTGCGTACACCGTTGCGATCGCCCAGGAAGGGGTCGTCACCCATCCCGATTTCATCGCCGTAGTACAGGATCGGGCTCCCCTTAAGGGAGAGGAGGAGCGCGTTCATCAACTCGATGCGCTTCCGTTCGCCGCCCAGCAGGGGGGCCAGGCGACGGCGAATGCCCACGTTGATGCGGAAACGAGGCTCGGCCGCATACTCGTGGTACATGTAGTCGCGTTCCTCGTCGGTCACCATTTCGAGGGTCAGCTCGTCATGATTGCGAAGAAAGATGGCCCACTGGCACTCATCCGGGATGCCGCTCGTCAGCTCGAGCATCTCTACGATAGGGTGCCGGTTTTCTCTACGCAGCGCCATGTACATGCGCGGCATGATGGGAAAATTGAAGGCCATCTGCACGCCCTCGCCGTCGGCGAAATACGGCAGGGTATCCTCCGGCCACTGATTCGCCTCGGCCAGCATGATCTTACCGGGGCCGTAACGCTCTTCGATGGCCGATCGAAGCTCCTTTAGATAGTCGATCGTCTCCGGCAGGTTCTCACAGTTCGTGCCCTCCCGCTCGTAGAGATAGGGCACGGCGTCGAGCCGGAGTCCATCCACACCCATATCCAGCCAGTAGAAGAGCACTTCCTTCATCTCGGCACGAACGTCGGGATTGTCGTAATTCAGGTCGGGCTGGTGGCTGAAGAAGCGATGCCAGTAGTACTTGCCCGCCTGCCGGTCCCACGACCAGTTCGACACCTCCGTATCCGTGAAGATGATGCGCGCGTCGCCGTATCGTTCCGTGGTATCGCCCCAGACGTACCAGTCGTGTTTTTCCGACGAAGGATCACGGGCCTCCTGAAACCAGGGGTGCTGGTCGGATGTGTGGTTGAGCACCAGCTCCGTGATCACGCGCATTCCCCGGTTGTGGGCTTCTTTGAGGAATGCCTTAAAGTCGTCTATCGTCCCGTGGACGGGCAGCACCTTGAAGTAGTCGGCCGTGTCGTAGCCGTCGTCTTTCAGGGGACTCTCCAGAAACGGCAGAAGCCACAGCGTATTCACGCCCAGTGACTCGAGATAGGGAAGCTTGCGTCGCAGTCCTTCGAAGTCGCCATACCCGTCGTTGGATGCATCATAAAACGAGCGGACGTGCAGCTCGTAGATGACGGCATCCTTGTACCAGGATGGGTCCGTGAGGAAGTCGGTCATTACTCGGTCAGACGGTTAGCGGTAGTCGGTCAACCGATTCATACGAAATAATCAAAATCGCTCTCCCTTCGCGGGTGGTTGTAGACGCGGAAGATGTGGACCGGCGTCACGTGGGGGGAGAGCTTCACGAAGTTGTCCGCCCCGCTCCAGTAGTAGCGCTCGCCGCCCAGCATGTCGTGCATCTCGTAGGGTCGTTCTTCGGGAATGTCGAGTTCATCGAGCGGAAGGTGCACCCAACCCTGATGTTCGTGATACGGATCCAGGTTGACGATGACCAGAATGAGGTTGTCTTCGTGACGTTTCGAGTAGGCGAGGAGATGCGCGCTGTCGGTCTCGTGAAACGTCACGTTCCGCATGTGATGCAGAGCGGAATTCTCGCGCCGAATCGCGTTCACGCGCTTGATGAGCGGCTGGAGGGAGCTCGGGTCGTGCCAGTTCCAGGACCGGACCTCGTATTTCTCATTGTTGGCATACTCCTCGCGATCGGGATGCCGGCGGTTGTCCACGTGCTCGTACGGCGGGCCGTAGAGGCCGTACGCGGAGGAGAGGGTGGCGGCGAGCACGAAGCGGATGACGTGCGCCGGCCGGCCGCCGTGCACCAGGTAGTCGTGAAGGATATCGGGCGTGTTCGGCCAGAAGTTGGGCCGGAAAAAGTCACCGACCTCCGTGTCGTACAGCTCGAGGCAGTACGAGACGAGCTCCTCTTTCGTGTTGCGCCAGGTGAAGTAGGTGTAGGAGTTGTTGTACCCCAATTTGGCCAGCTGGTACATGATCTTCGGCCTGGAAAACGCCTCGGCCAGGTAGACCGTCTCCGGGTGTTCTCTTCGCAGCTCGCCCAGGCACCATTCCCAGAAGGCGAAGGGTTTCGTGTGCGGATTGTCGACGCGAAAGACCTTGACGCCGCGCTCGATCCAGAACTCGAAGACGCTCTTCAGCTCGGCCCACAGATTCTTCCAGTCCGCCGACTCGAAATTGATGGGATAGACGTCCTGATACTTCTTGGGTGGATTCTCCGCGTAACGAATCGACCCGTCGGGACGCTGCTTGAACCAGTCGGGATGCTTCTTGACGTAGGGATGGTCCGGTGACGTCTGAAACGCGATGTCCAGCGCCACGGCCAGTCCCAGTTCGTCCGCCTCCGAGACGAATCGATCGAACGCTTCCAGTCCGCCCAGGTCGGGGTGGACGGTCTTGTGGCCTCCCTCGCCGGCGCCGATCGCCCACGGACTTCCAGGCTCGTCGGGCGCTGCCGTTGGCGCGTTGTCCTTTCCCTTGCGGTGCGTTCGACCGATGGGGTGGACGGGCGGAAGATAGACCACGTCAAATCCCATCTCCTTGATGCGGGGGAGAAGCTTGGCCGCATCGTTCAGCGTGGCATGCCCGTTTTCGTTTTTCGTCGGAGCCGATCGCGGAAAAAACTCGTACCACGCCGCGAACCGGGCCAGCTCCGGGTCGGCCTGCAGCTCGTACGTCTCGCTGACGACAGCCCCCTTGCGGGGATCGTTGGATTGCGCGAGTTTCAGTACGGTCTGGTTGAGTGCTGCCTCCACGTCGCCGTCCTCGAAGGCCTCGGCATAGCGCAGCAGTTCGCCGGCATCCGGCTCTTCGGCGGCCTCGGCCGCCTCGCGCAGGAGGGCGGCTCCGTCCAGGAGCTCGCTCTTGATCTCGTACTCGGTGTCGCCCCCCTCGACGCGTCGCTTGTACTGATCCTGCCACGTTGCGAACCGATCGATCCAAGCACGAACGCGATACGTATAGCGTCCCAGGCGATCGACGTCGAAGGAGGCCTGATACTCGTCGTTATGGAGCAGCTCCATGCGGCGCACACGGTCCTCTTCGTCGTCTTCGTCCCGGAAGAAGAGCTCGCCGGCGATCTTGTTATGACCGTCGGCTATCCACGCCGCGGTTACGGTTACGGTTTCTCCGACGGATCTTTTTACCGGCCACCGGCCACCGTCGACGACGGGCTTGATCCATGCAAGAACGACGCGTGACCATTTCGAAGGCAAGGTGTTGTCCACCATGTATGGAAAAAATTGATTGAGTAGATTCGAACGCGAGACGCGGACGCGCGGCGAGCGGCATCCGGAATCAACCGGACCGCGAAACTCAAGCAGAAACTCAAGAAACTAAAGCGTCCGGGGTCGTCTACAAAGGCGCGGACCCCGGAGCGTGACGAACGACCATAGCGTCCTCTCCGCGCGCCACCATGTAATATGCATGCTCCTGGACAAAGGTCAAACTCGATGGCCTCGTTACCAGAGCTTCCAGATTCTCCTTCCAGGGTTGTGGCGAAGGCGATACGGAATGCGCCGCCGAACGTTGTCACGTAACGCGTAACAATGATCTGTGAATAAAATAACGTTTCCCGCTCGCCGATACGGTCGAGGCGTTGTGGATAGATACGATGGATGAGACAAACGTGGATGAATCGGGTCCCACGACCCGCGGCGAATCCGGAATGTGGCCCGGCCAACCGTTTCCGATGGGGGCGGATTGGGACGGGCACGGCGTAAATTTTGCCCTCTACAGCGAGCAAGCCACGAAAATCGAGCTCGTTTTGTTCGATCGTGCGGACGACGAGCAGCCGGCGGCGGTTCTCGAACTGCCGGAGGTGACGGGCCCGATCTGGCACGGATACGTCCCGAACCTGAGGCCGGGTCAGCTATACGGTTACCGCGTTTACGGTCCCCACGATCCCGAGAGGGGCCATCGGTTCAATCCGAACAAGATCTTGCTGGATCCTTACGCCAAGGCGGTAGGACGTCCGCTCGAATGGGACGACAGTCTGTTCGGCTACGACCTGGAATCGGAAGACGAGGATCTGAGCTATAGCGAGCTCGACAGCGCTCCGTTCGCTCCGCTCGGGGCCGTTGTCGAAGAGTCGTTCGAATGGGGTGATGATAGCTCCCCTCATATCCCGTGGGAAGACACCATCATCTACGAGACGCACGTAAAGGGCATCACGAAGCTCCATCCCGACGTTCCGGAAGCGTTCCGGGGAACGTACCTCGGGCTGGTGTCCGACCCCGTGATCGAGCATCTCAGGGCGTTGGGCGTGACGACCATCCAGCTGCTCCCCGTACACGCGAAGGTCCAGGATAAGCGGCTCGTCGAGCAGGGACTCGCGCAGTACTGGGGCTACAACACGCTGGCCTACTTCGCGCCGGAACCGGAATATTGCAGCGAAGGGCCGCTCGCGGCCGTGCGCGAATTCAAGCTGATGGTCCGGGCCCTCCACGCCGCGGGCTTTGAAGTGATCATCGACGTCGTATACAATCACACGGCGGAGGGGAACCGGCTCGGGCCGACTTTGTCCTTCCGCGGAATCGACAATCTCTCCTACTACAAGGAGAATCCGGACAATTCCCGCTTCTTGATGGACTATACCGGGACCGGCAACACGCTGGACGCCGGCAACCCGCACGTACTCCAGCTCATCATGGACAGCCTGCGGTATTGGGTCCTCGAGATGCACGTGGACGGTTTCCGCTTCGACCTGGCCGCGGCACTCGCCAGAGAGCTGTACGAGATCAACATGCTCTCGGCCTTCTTTACGCTCATCCAGCAGGATCCCGTGCTCAGTCAGGTGAAGCTGATCGCGGAGCCGTGGGATGTCGGTCCGGGTGGATATCAGGTCGGCAGCTTCCCCTGGCTGTGGACCGAATGGAACGGCCGATTTCGCGACGCCATGCGCCGATTCTGGCGCGGTG
>JBBDTI010000038.1:0-7305 GCA_040904565.1 Rhodothermales bacterium | reverse complement strand
ACACGTCTTCACGGGCAGAGCCGTAACGTTTGGGCGAAGCGATCAACGGAAGTAACAGCGTCCTTCGGGGCGCCGCGTATTTCCGAAACAAATCACCTACATGCCATGAACGCACTCGCCCGTTTCACCCCTAATGCCCACTGGCTGCTTCGCTTCTCCCTGGCGGCCGTGTTTCTCTATCACGGACTGACCAAGTTTCCCGCCCTCGGCATGCTCTCGGAGATGATGGGGATGCCGTCGGTCATGATCGGGGGACTGGCCACCATGGAAACGCTTGCGGGATTGCTCATCCTGGTCGGCGGCGTCGGACCGGACTGGGCCACGCGTACGGCCGGAGCGATCGTCTCCGTGGTCATGGTCGGCGCCATATTTATGGTCCACCTGCAGCACGGCTGGAACTCGGTCAACATGGGGATGGGTAACGAGGGCCGCGGAATGGAATTTCCGGTAACCGTACTGACCATCGCCCTCTATTTCCTGATCGTCGGCAATAATACCGCGGGATCGGATCAGCCGACACACGCCTGAATCGCGTAGGCGTGCTGCAGGCGACCAGGATGTCTCGGACAGCGAGGTGCAGCCATGATCGCGAATATCAGCGTACGGCGTCACGAGCGGTACACGTCGGCCCCCGCGTCATTATTGAAGTGGCTCGGGGGGCTGACCCTTGTGCTGCTGATTCTCAGTGGATGTGACGACGATTCCAGTATAGCCGGGCCGGCAGGTGGCGCGTCCACCGATGAGTGCAGCATCCCGACGAGTAATCTGGTCAGCGGCGGCGTGCCAAAAGACGGTATCCCGGCGCTGACGGATCCTGAATTCGTCGCGCCCGGAGAGGCCGGCTATCTCACGGACGACAGCCGTGTCATCGGATTGGAAATAGGCGGTGACATGCTGGCCATTCCGCACAACATCCTCTGGTATCACGAGATCGTGAACCTGAATCGGGGTGGGGAACAGCTCGCCGTGACGTACTGTCCGCTGACGGGCTCCAGCCTGGCGTTCGACCGGTCGGCCGCAGACGGCGCGGAGTTCGGCGTATCCGGACTCCTTTTTCAGAACAACCTCGTCATGTACGACCGGAACACGGAGGAGTCGCTCTGGCCCCAGATGAACCGGGAAGCCGGCTGCGGAACGAAGGACGGTACGGTCCTAGAGATGCGGCCCATCGTCGAAATGACATGGGAAGCCTGGCGAATGCTCCACCCCGACACCCGGGTCGTTTCGGCAAACACCGGCTTCAGCAGAACCTATAGCCCCTCGGGGTACCCCTACGGCAACTACGAGCAGACGAACAACGCAAACCTGCTCTTCGACATGCCGATCGACGAGCGGCGACCACCGAAAGAGCGCGCGCTAGGGATACCGCTCGACGGCGGCGTGGCGTTTCCCTTCGGTACGCTCGACCGCGATGCCTTCACGGTCGTCTCGACACAGGTCGCAGGTAGGGATATCGTCGTTTTCTGGGATCGCTCCAGTCGGGGCGCGATGGCCTTCTCCCCCGTCGTCGACGGCGAACGGCTGCAGTTCGAAGCGCGCGAGGAGGGCCTGTTCGACGCCGGTACGTCAAGCCGCTGGACGATAGACGGTCGCGCCGTTTCGGGACCGCTCGAAGACACCCGTCTCGAGCCGGTAGCAGAAGCCTACGTGGCCTTCTGGTTCGCGTGGGCTGCCTTTCATCCTGAAACGAAAATTTGGAACGCGGAATAATGCGGCGATTCCTTGCCGGTTCGGCCGTGGCGCTCGGCATCCTGCTGTTCTCCGTCCCCGCGGCCTCCGCACAGTGGGTGGAAGATCCAGGGACGGGGTGGATCCACGCGGCCCTTTTCCGGCACGAGACCTCGAGCGTGTATGACGAGACCGGATCGCGGAAAGAAATCTTCAACGACGGCCACGCGACGACGATATCGCTTTTCATTACGGGCGCCCTGGGGCTGTTCCGCGGCGTCGACGCCTGGGTACAGGTGCCCGTTCATCGCCTCGCGTTTGACGACAATCTGGACGACCGCCTCCGGACCGGCATCGGCGATCCTCGTATCTTTCTCCGAGCGGGACCCGAGCTCCTGGGCCTCAATGCCATCCCGGTGGCCGTACGTGGCGGGGTGAAGTTCGTCGGGGGCGACTTTCCGATCGACGCGGAAATCATTCCGCTCGGTGAAGGGCAGCGGGACTGGGAGGTGATGCTGGAGGCCGGCCGCTCGTTCTTTCCCGCTCCGTTATACGTCATGGGGTGGATCGGATACCGGTGGCGAGAAACCAACGTCGAGGCGGACTGGAAGCCGGGCGATGAGACGTTCGGATATGCCGCGGTCGGCGGAACGCTGGGTCCCGCGCAGTGGAAGTTCGCCGTCGAAGGATGGCGAGGAGAGCCGCCGCTCATCCAGGGCCTCTCCATTTCATCCGCGCGCCGCGAGATGCTGCAGATCTTTCCAACCGTCGGATGGCCTGTCGGCCCGGGAGTCGTCGAAGCCGGCCTGCGCGTTCCGCTCGCCGGCCGCAATCTGCCTACCGGCCCGGCCCTCGTGCTCGGCTATTTTGCCAGGTGGCCGCAGTAGCGGTGCCGGCTACAAAACGTGCCGGCAGCGGAACGCTTCCCGCATCTTCAAACGATTTTTTCTTGCTCGACAGGCAATTGAAACATGAAAGATTACGACGCCATCATTATCGGATCCGGACAGGGCGGCAATCCGCTGGCCCATAAGCTGGTCGATCTCGGCCGGGCCGTAGCGCTCGTCGAGCGCGAGCATCTCGGAGGGTCCTGCGTGAACTACGGCTGCACGCCCACGAAGACAATGATTGCCAGTGCACGGGCGGCACACGCGGCGCGCAGCGCGAAGGAGCTGGGCGTGGATACCGGTAACGTCCGTGTCGATCTGTCCGCCGTCGTCGAGCGAAAGAACGACATGGTCGAACGGTGGCGGGAGGGACTGGAAAAACAGGTCTCCACGCGGGCGACGCTCGACCTGTACCGGTCCCACGGGCGCTTTACGGGACCGCGCACGGTCGAGGTCGACGGGGACGTGCTGCAGAGCGATCACATCATTGTGGACACGGGTACCCGCGCCCGCATCCCCGACGCTGCCGGCATCGAGGACGTACCCTACCTTACGAACCGAACGGTCATGGACCTGCGCGAGGTACCCGACCACCTCCTGATCCTCGGCGCCGGCTACGTCGGCCTCGAGTTTGGTCAGATGTACCGGCGTTTCGGAAGCCGGGTGACCGTCATCGACCACAATGAGCGGATTATTCCCCGTGAGGATTCGGAGGTATCGGAGGCGCTGCAGGACGCCCTCGAGGCCGAGGGCATGCGGTTTCAGCTGGGCTGCACCATTGAGTCCGCGGTAGAACGCGAGGGGGATCTCGAACTGGATTTATCCGACGGTAGTACCCGTAGCGGGAGCCATCTTCTCGTGGCGGCCGGCCGCGTGCCGAACACGGACGACCTCGGGCTCGAAGCCGCGGGTATCGAAACGGACGAACGCGGCTTCATCAACGTGAACGAGCGGCTCGAGACGAACGTCGACGGCATCTGGGCGATCGGCGACGTGAAGGGCGGCCCGGCCTTCACCCACATCTCGTACGACGACCATTTCATCGTTTTCGACAACCTGATCCACGGAAAAGATCGGTCGATCTCCGGCCGGATCGTTCCCTACGCCCTCTTCACCGACCCCGAGCTGGGCCGCGTTGGGATGACGGAATCGCAGGCGCGGGAAGCGGGGTACCGCATCATGGTGGGCTCGATCCCCATGAGCCGTGTCGCTCGGGCGATCGAACGCGGCGAAACCGCCGGCCTCATGAAGGTCGTCATCGACGCCGATACGCATCGGATCCTCGGTGCGTCGGTGCTCGGCAGCGAGGGCGGTGAGCTCGTGCAGATTCTGATGACGCTCATGCTGGCGGACGTTCCCTGGACCGTACTCAAGGAAGCCGTCTACATCCACCCGACGATGGCGGAAGGCTTCTTCGCGCTGTTCGAAAGCGTAGAGCCGGTGGAAGCGGCTACGTAGCGCCTCGTCACGAGGCAGCAGAGCGCTCGGCCCTACCGTTTTCCTCATCCCAGTGCTCACGTAGAAACGCCAGCGTCAACTCGACCAGCGCCTCCGGCGGTTCAGGATCGATCTCCGCCGATTGCCGGGTGAGGTCGATCGTGTCGCGATACTGACGCAGATACGCACCGCAGACGCTGCACCGTTCGACGTGCTTTTCGTAGCGACGCCGAAGAGCCGGCGGAACGTCATCCTCCAGGTACGCGGCCAGGAACCGGTTGACGTCTTCGCAGGTGAGCATCATGCTACGACATATGCGTTTCAACAAATTCATAACGTGGACAAATATCCGATCACGTCACGCGGCGTCCTTCGAGCCCGCTTTCCTTGTGTGGATGTTGCGGAGCCGTCGTTACAGCGCGGCGCTCGCTTCAGCGGTGCTCGGGATTGGGGTGATCGAAGCGGCATCCCGCCTCCCACTCGGACCGCTGATTCCCGTGCGCCGGAATGCCTCCCTCATGCGCGAGCATCCGTGCCAGGTGCATCAGGTTCCACGTCATGAACGTCGTGTTGCGCTGCGTAAATTCATTTTCGGGTCCGCCCGATCCTTCATCCAGATACGACGGACCCGGACCTGCCTCACCGATCCATCCGGCATCCGCCTGCGGGGGAATGAGATATCCGATGTGCTGCAAAGCGTAAAGGATGCTCATCGAACAGTGCTTTACGCCGTCCTCATTACCCGTAATGATGCATCCGCCGACTTTCCCGTAATAGGCGTACTGTCCTTTTTCGTTGAGGTCGCCGGACGAGGCGTACAGGCGCTCGATGACCTGCGAACATACGCTCGACTTCTCTCCGAGCCATATCGGCGATCCGATAACGAGTATGTCGGCAGTCTGCACTTTGGCGTAGAGCTCGGGCCACTCGTCGGCTTCCCAGCCGTGATCGGTCATGTCGGGGTAGACCCCGAACGCCAGGTCGTGGTCGACCGGCCGAATCACCTCCGTCTTGACGCCGTTCCGATCCATGATGGTACGGGAGACGTCGATGAGCCCACGGGTGTTAGAGAGGCTGGGCGAGCGTTTGAGGGTGCAGTTTAAAAACAAGGCGCTGAGCCCTGAGAAGTCCCACTCGCTGCGATCGCATAGCTCCTCCTGACGACTGGATAGCGGCATGTATTCACCTGTTGTTTGGTTCGGTCTATGGTTCGATCAGCAGTTACAGGCTCCTGACGCGCCTGACGCGCCTGACGGACCTGGCGATGCAGACGGCCCGCAGTCGAACGCGCCGAAGTGAATGCTTCGGTCACCCACGAGATCGAAATGCCGTCCGTAGCGCGTTTCCTCCAGCATCGCGGCCGTGTTGCCGCAGACCAGGACGGGCCGTCCCGTCTCGAACCGGTGATGGTCGTCCAGATCAAACGCGTTCGGTGCTTCCGGGATAGAACCCCTGTAGGTCGCAATCTGCCCGTAATCCTCGCAGATATCTTCGAGCGAATCCGGCAGCTTGAACGCTCGAATCGTCTGAGACGTGAAGCCCACGTTGCCGACGCGTTCCGCCAGTTCGCCGTCCTCCATCTCGATCGCACAGCTCGAAACGACGCGGTAGTCCGGGCAACCGAGCTCGCCCAACAACCGCCGAAAATCTTCGACGTACATGGCGCCGCCGAGGCATTCACCCCGGAGCACCGGATCCGTACTCATCTCGTCCGGCACGCGCCGGTCGGCGAACACGTCCGAAAAATACAGCTCCCCACCCGGTTTCAGCACTCGAAAGATCTCCTGAAAGACCCGGCGCTTGTCGGGCGAGAGATTGATCACGCAATTCGATATCACGACATCGACGGACTCGTCCTCGATACCGGCCGTTCGAAGGTCCTCGATATATCCCGACCGGAAACTTACGTTCGGCTCGTCGTATCCGAAGCGGTCGGTGTGCGCGTCCACGTGCCGTCGCGCCACGTCCAGCTGCTCCTCGGTCATGTCGATGCCGATCGCGCGCCCCGACGGGCCGGCTAGCCGCGAAGCCACGTACACGTCGCGTCCCGTGCCACATCCCAGATCGAGAACCGTAGCCCCTTCGATCGCCGGGGGGATTGGGGATCCACATCCATAGAATCGATCGAGAATCTCGTCATCGATCTCGGCGAGGACCGAGCGGACGTGCGCCGGAATGGAGTCCGTCGTGCAGCAGGCGGTCGTGCGAAGGTCCTTTGTACCCTGAAGTACCGAACCGTAGTAGGTTCGCACGTCATCGAGAATGGTGTCGGGGGTTTGCATGATCTGGATGGGATCTGAGGTTAGATCGAAGGGATCGCTCCCGTCGTACGTGATCCCCGGCAACGGATCGTTACAGGGAGCAGCAAATATAGCGTAGAGCGATACCAACCAAAAAGCGCGCCGCCCCGCCTGCGAACGGCGAAGCGGCGCGCTTCCGTATTTTTTGCCCAGCGTGGTTTAACCTGCGACGCCCGCTGGTTTCTTCCGTTTGATGGCCTCCTGATATTCGGGCATCTTCGTGACTTCGCTGAACTGCTCGTCGACCTCCGTCTCGGCGACGTGATTGACGTAGTTCGACAGCGTCTTCACGCCGATGAAGCCGATGATTTCGAAGAGCTCGGCCCGTGAGAGGCCGCGAGCCTCGATGGCCGCCTGTTCGTCCTCATCCAGCCAGCCGCGCTGTTCGAGCACCTCGCGCGTGGTGTCCACGATGGCCGCGAGACGTTCGTCCGACGGCGTCTCGCCCTTCAGGATGGCCGCCAGTTCGTCTTTATCGAGCCCCGCTCCCAGTGCGATGGTCCCGTGGGCCGCCGTGCAGTAGTGGCAGGCGTTATACACCGCGACGGTCGCCTGAATGACCTGCTGCTCTTTCTGCGTGAACGCACCGGAGGACAGCGCATCCGCCCCGTTGAGGTACGTCTGAGCGACGGCCGGGCTCTCGGCGAGTTCGCGGATCAGGTTTGGTACGAAGCCGAACTTACTCTCGACAGCCTCGAAAATCTTCTCTCGCTGCTCGTCGCGTTGACCGTTCGTTGTTGCCATAGGTAAAAACCTCTTTTTTTGAACGTAAGAGTGCAAAATCTATATAGACAGACCGACCTGTCTATATCGCAACCCTTACGTAGGTCAATCAGCCTCAGCGTTACAGATCAACCCCGACGTTAGAAAGGTGTTACACCCTGCCGAAGGCTACGACCCGAGCAGTCGTGCCGCCGCATTCCGGGCTTCGACGATCGGCCACACCTCTTCGTAGGTCTGGCTGCTCACGATGGCGCCCTGAAACAGCAGGACGATCGCCTCCGCCAGGACGT
>JBBDTI010000037.1:0-7317 GCA_040904565.1 Rhodothermales bacterium | reverse complement strand
TGGTGCGCGTAATCGTCGATGAGCAGCACGTCGTGCACGTGCCCTACTTTCTCGAAACGTCGATGGACCCCCGTGAACTTCGCGAGCCCTGACCGAATCTTGCTGAATGTGATTTCAAGCTCGAGCCCGACCGCAACGGCCGCCAACGCATTCCTCACATTATGGAGGCCGGGCGCCTGGACTTCGACGTCGCCGAGCGTCTCTCCGCGTGAGATCACGGTAAATCGGGAGGTCAGACCATCTTGCGTTACGTTTTCCGCTCGAATCTCGGCCTGGCGCGACATGCCGTACGTGACTATACGCCGGTCGATCTGGCTCACGATCTCCTGAATGACCGGATCATCCAGACACAAAATGGCCGCGCCGAAGAAGGGTACGCTGTTGGCGTACTGGGTGAAGGCTCCCCTGATATCGTCGAGGTCCTTGTAGATATCCAGATGGTCCGCTTCGATGTTCGTAATTACGGCCAGCGAGGGGGTCAACCGCAGGAACGTCCGGTCATATTCGTCGGCTTCGATCACGATGATGTCTCCTTCACCGGCGACGGCGTTCGAGCCGAAGACGGTCACCTTTCCGCCAACGATGATCGTTGGATCGAATCCGCCTTGGGTCACGACGAGACCGGCCATTGAGGTCGTGGTCGTCTTTCCGTGCGTGCCGGCGATGCCGATGCCGAATTGCATTCGCATCAGCTCGCCCAGCATGACCGAGCGGGGAATCAGCGGAATGCGAAGGCGGTCGGCCTCGAGTGTCTCGGCGTTTTCTTTGGGCCGTACGGCTGACGAATACACGACGACGTCGGCCGTGCGCGCGTTTTCGGCACTATGGCCTTCATGAATGATGGCGCCGAGCTCTTCCAGGCGATCCGTTACCTCTGATCGTTGAAGGTCGGATCCCGTGACTTCGAATCCTCTATTCAGGAGTACTTCGGCGATGGAGCTCATACCGATCCCCCCGATGCCCACCATGTGGACACGCCGTATGCGGCCTAGCGAAGGTTGTCGTCTGCGTTCCATCACTCCGTTATTCATACTTCTTGGCGATGAGTGCGTCGGACGGATCGGTCCCGTCGATCTCGACCCCAGCGAGTCGAAGCACGTCGGCAGCGATGGCGTCCGCCGCCTCCGGTCGCGCGATTCGCCTGGCGGCAGATGTCATCCTGGCAAGGTGCTCGCGATCCCCCCGTAACCGGCGTATGGTCGGCAGGAGATCGTCCTCCATCTCGTGTTCGGGTATCATCACGGCGGCGCCGGCCGCAGCCATGCTTCGTGCATTGTGGGTCTGGTGATCTTCAGCAACATTTGGCGACGGAATCAGGAGGGACGGCGTGCCGGTGACCATCAATTCGCTGCACGTGATGGCTCCCGCCCGGCAGACAGCCAGGTCCGCCGCCGCATAGGTCATGTCCATCCGATCGATATATTCGAGGAGGTACAGGCGCGGACGGTCGGGCACGCGCGACCGCAGCTCATCTACGTATCGTTTCCCGCTCTGCCAGATAAGGTGCACGTCCTCGTCCGCCAGCAGCTCGTCAACATGCGCCGCTAGCGCGTCGTTGATGGCACGACTTCCCAGCGAGCCGCCCAGCACCGCGATGACAAACGCCTCCTCGGGCAAGTCGTAGTAGGCCTTTCCTGCTTTCTGGTCGACGTCGAACAGCTCTCTTCGGGTCGGATTACCGCTGTAAACGCATCGGTCGGAAGGGAATCCTTTCCGGGCCTCCTCGAACGCGATATGAATCCGCGACGCGCGTTTGCCGAGTATCCGGTTCGTCCATCCGGCGCGTGCGTTCTGTTCCTGGATCACGATCGGGGTACCCATCAGATCGGCGGCGAGGAGTACGGGACCGCTCACGTAGCCGCCCGTACCCACGGCGACATCCGGCGCGATCCGGCGGACCAGCTTTCGGCTTTCGAGCATCGCTCGGATGAGTTTCAGCGGCAGCGTGACGTTTCGCAGCGGCTGTCCACGATGAAATCCGCTGATCGTAATGCCGTGTATGGGGAAACCGGCGCGCGGCACGGCTTCCCATTCCATGCGGTCGCGGGTTCCGGCGAAGTCGATGACGGCATCCGGCATCAGCCGACGCACCGCATCGGCAATGGCGATGGCCGGATACACGTGTCCGCCCGTACCGCCGCCCGCGAAGAGTATGTGGGGCGCTCGCACCATACGGACTAGCGGCATTGCCTCGATATGTTGAGAAGAATGCCGAGCATCATTCCGGTCGCGACCATCGAGGTCCCACCGTAGGAAACGAACGGCAGCGGCAGGCCGGTCACAGGCAGCAATCCGCACGCGACCCCGGCGTGCACGAAGGCATATAGCACGACGCTTACCGTCAGGCCCACGCCGACGAAGAGTCCCAGCGGATCCGGTGCGTGCCGTGCGATGCGCAGAAATCCTCGAAAGAGGAGGGCCACGAAGGCACCCAGCAGGACCAGCGCACCCAGCAGACCGTATTCTTCCGCGACGATAGCAAAGATGAAGTCGTTGTACGGCGCCGGCAGAAAGTCGCGCTGCACGCTCTTGCCGGGTCCCACACCGGTCAGACCACCCATGGCAAAGGCGATGCGCGCCTGCTGCGCCTGGTAGCCTTCGCCCTGCTCGTTGAACACTTCCTCGGTAGCCGTGTGTGGGAACAGCTTCATGCCCAGGTAAGACTCGACGCGGGCGGCACGGCCCGGCGATCCGAGGAGAAGTAGAATTGCCAGGAGGGAGGCGACGGCTCCGAGTCCACCCAGATGGAGGACGCTCACGCGAGCGACGAAGCACATCACGGCCGTCGCAACGAGGAGCATGAGCGCCGTCGAAAGGTCCTCGATGCCGATGAGCACGCACGCCAGGAGGATCCAGACGAACACGGGAATGAAGGCCCTCGAGAAACTCTTGATGTAGTCCTGCTTCTTTGCGAGCAGAACGCCGACGTAGAGAATGAGCGCCACGCGTGCAAGATCGGACGGCTGGAATCCGACGGATCCGAACCGAATCCATCGTGTGGCGCCGCCGGAGGCCACGCCGACGATCTGGACGACGACGAGCAGGCCTAATGTGGCCGCAAGAGCAATCTGACTGAACCGCGCGAGCTTGCGATAGTCGATGCCGCTGAAGAAGAGCATGACGGCGAGCGCCGCCCCGACACGCGCCACATGGCGCAAAAGAAAGCGCTCCGTATCGCCGCCCGATTTCGTCGCTGCGAGAAAGGATATCGCACTGTACACCGCTACCACGCCGAGGGCCGCCAGGAAGAGTACGACCCACACGACATACCTGTCTGCCGGACCGTCCCACCCAAGCTTTTTCGTTAGTGATGTCGTAACGGATTTACCCATTTAGAGCTCGTTGACCAGTTTGCGGAAAGTGTCTCCGCGTTCTTCGTAGTTCTGAAACATATCGAACGACGCGCAAGCCGGACTGAGAAGCACGACGTCCCCGGGTTCCGCGAAGAGTCGCGCATAGCGGACCGCATCGGCGAAGGAGTCGGCTGTCACGGAGTGCGTGGTTTCCGACCCCAGCTCCGAAGCCACCTTATCGGCGCTCTCTCCGACAGCGATTACGGCACGCGCCTTCTGGCGGACGAGCGGCTTGAGTGCTTCGTAGTCGTTGCCCTTGTCGCGTCCGCCCGCAATAAGAATCACCGGCTCGTCGAAACTCTCCAGGGCGTACCAGACGGCGTTTACGTTAGTGGCTTTGGAGTCATTCACATACCGGACTCCATCCACCTGCCGGATAAATTCGAGCCGGTGCGGCACGCCCTCGAAGGAGGCGAGGCTTTCCCGTACCGCGTCGCTGCGCACCTCCATAACCCGCGCCGCCACGGCGGCCGCGAGTGAATTGTACAGGTTGTGGCGCCCCTGCAGGGATAGCTCTTCCGATCGCATAAGGATCTCCTCTTCGTTGATTCGCAGGACGATGGTACCGTCGCGCTCGAACGCGCCGCGCTCTACCTCGGACTGCTGGCTGAATGCCATCAGTCCGGGGGCCTCCGGCCTTGTCCGGAGTCGGCCGGCGTATTGCGCCGCCACGGCGTCGTCTTGATTGAATATGAACGTATCGTCGTGTTGCTGATTCTCGCCGATTCGAAATTTGCTTCGCGCATACCTGTCAAAATCCTGGTCGTACCGATCGAGATGATCCGGTGTCACGTTCAAGAGCACGGCGACGCGAGGCCGAAACGTGTCGACGTGGTCTAGCTGAAAGCTCGACACCTCAAGCACGACGACATCCTCCGGCTGCGCGGCCGACGCAAACGCGGAAAACGGGCGTCCGATATTTCCGCCGATGTGTGCCACGCGTCCGCCTGTTCGAAATACGTGCCCGATCAGGCTCGAGGTCGTCGTCTTGCCATTCGAGCCGGTCACGGCAACGATGGGTGCCCTGCAGAACCACGATGCCGCCTCGATTTCCGAATACACGGGGAGGCCTGCCTTCAGCGCTTTCTGTACGATCGGTGTCGACGTCGGGACGCCGGGGCTGACGACAAACATGTCGGCTTGCAGGGCACGGTCGGTATGCCCGCCCTCCTCGTAGGGCACGCCTGCGATGTCGAGGCGGGACGCGATCGTCGGCTCGATCGGCTTCGCGTCGGTCACGAATACGACGGCGTCGTGCAACCGAAGTAATTCGGCCGCTGCCGATCCGCTGCGTGCCGCGCCCACCACCGTAATCCGCCTGCCACGTACGTCTCGCATCGTCATTGCAACATGCCAAGAGTCTGTCGCCCATCATGCCATTCCATCGTCATCGAATTCGAAGCGTCAGCAACGTCGCGACCACCATAACGGCCGTCACGATCCAGAACCGTACTACAATCTTGGCTTCGTGCATTCCCTTCGCCTCGAAGTGGTGGTGAAGCGGCGCCATATAAAAGACCCGTTCGCCGACTCCGGTACGTCGCTTGGTATACTTGAAATATCCGGTCTGAATGATTACCGACAGCGCCTCCATGAAGTACACGGCACCAAGCAGCGGTAGTAGTAATTCTTTTCGGATCATGAGCGTGAGCGCGGCAACCCCTGCACCCAGCGCGAGGGATCCCGTATCGCCCATGAATACGGAGGCGGGATATCCGTTGTACCAGAGGAAACCAAAGCACGCCGCCGTCATGGCCGCGCCGAACACGGCGAGCTCTCCGGTGTCGGGCAGATACTGAATGTCCAGGAATGCCGCCAGCTGGATGTTGCCCGTCACGTAGGCCAGAACGACGAGTCCGGCCGCGACGAAGGCCGTCACGCCGGCCGTCAGGCCGTCCAGTCCGTCCGTCAGGTTCACGGCATTCGAAACGCCCGTCATGATGAACACCACCACCGGAATGTAGACGACCGCGCCAAGATCGATCCCGTCGACGACATACTGCAGGATGTCGTAGTCGATCGACTTTCCCTTCAAAAAGGGCACGTACGTGAGCGTGTTGAAGTCCTGAAAGGCGGGATAGAGATAAAGCACGGTTCCGAGAATCAATCCGATCGAAATCTGCCCGGTCAGCTTGACGGCCGGTGGAAGGCCGTCTTTATCCTTCTTGACCGTCTTGATATAGTCGTCGATGAATCCGAAGGCACCCATCCACGCCACGGAGAGCATGGCGAGGACGACGTATATCTCGGCGATCGCTCCCCATAGGAGAGTCGACACCAGAATCGCCAGCAGGATGATGATGCCGCCCATCGTGGGCGTACCGGCCTTGTGGGCGTGGCTCACGACGCCTGCAGCCTCGCCCATGCGAACGCGTTCACCCAGCTGCTGCCGGCTGAGCCACTCGATAATGTTTCGCCCGACGATCATCGAAATAAACATCGCCGTTATCGCCGCCAGCGTGGCGCGGACGGTGATAAACTGGATGACCTGAAATCCCGGCGGCTGGTACAGCTGCTCCAGGTGATCGATCAGGTAGTAAAGCATTTCGTATGTGTGGGTCGGCGAATGCGTGATTGTGTAGACTCAGCCAACGCCCCTTTAGGGTGGCAGGATATTTCTCGAAGTAAAGGCCTCCCGAACGACCTGCCGATCGTCGAAGGGCTTCTTCTCCGTTTCGAAAATCTGGTACGCTTCGTGGCCTCTTCCTGCTACGAGCACGACGTCGCCCGACCGCGCGGCTTGCGCGACTTCCTCAATCGCGCGGCGTCGATCGGCGATGACGCGAGCCCGGGCCGGATCGGAGAGCCCCTCCTGGATGTCGGCAAGGATCTGATCCGGGTCTTCCCGCCTCGGGTTATCGGTGGTAAGGATGATCCTGTCGGCGAAGCGCTCGGCAACGGCGGCCATTAACGGTCGTTTCGACCGGTCTCGTTCGCCGCCGCAGCCGAAGACGCACCACAGCCGGGCGTCGTCATCCTTGACGTTCACGATCGTTTGGAGCGCGTTCTCAAGGGCATCCGGCGTATGGGCGTAGTCCACGATGACGCGTGTCCCATCGGCGAACGCAATCTGCTCGAACCGGCCAGGAACGGGCGGCGCAGACTCGAGAACATCGATTACGACGTCCTCCGCATGCCCCAGCGCAGTGACGGCCCCCGCGGCGGCGAGCAGGTTGTACACATTGAACCGGCCAACGAGTTGGAAGCGACGTGTACGTCCGGCCCAATTCAGTACGAGCCCCTCCATCCTGTTTTCGACGATATCGGCCCGAATGTCTGCGGACGCATCGACGCCGAAGGAACGTCGCGTGGCTCGCGTATCGGTCACGATGCGGGTTCCGGCCGGATCGTCCAGATTGTACAGCGCCTCGGCACCTTCATCGAGATCGTCGAAGAGACGTTTTTTTGCAGCCAGGTAGGCGGCTTCCGATCCGTGGTAGTCGAGGTGATCGCGCGTGAAATTCGTAAATACGGCCACGTCGAAGTCGATCGCTCGAACCCGCTCCTGATCGAGTGCATGAGAGGAGACCTCCATGACGCACGTACCGCGGCCCTCCTCAAGCATGGCCGAGAGATGGCGCTGCACGTCGAGGGCATCGGGCGTCGTGAGACGCGTGTCGAGCGTCTCCTCACCGATCCGCACCCCGCTCGTGCCCATCAGTCCGGCCGCCTCATCGAGATCCGTTAAGACGTGGTAGATGAGATGGGTAACCGTCGTTTTTCCATTCGTGCCGGTTACGCCGATGAGCTTCATGCGACGCGACGGGTCGCCGTAGTACGCCGCGGCGAGCTCCGCCAGAGCGGAACGTGAATCTGAAACGTGTACGAACGCGGTGCCGGGAAACCGATGCTCCCGGTCATCCGGCACCGCTTCGCACACGATGGCCTTGGCTCCGTTTTGAACAGCCTTGTCAATGAACAGGTGACCGTCGGCCTCCGTGCCGCGAACCGCGACGAAAAGCCC
>JBBDTI010000036.1:7375-40493 GCA_040904565.1 Rhodothermales bacterium | reverse complement strand
GACGACGTTAAAAGAACAGGTAAAAACCAAGTACGACGAGATTGCTCGTCGCGGAGAGAAGGCGGGTTGCGGCTGCGGCTGCGGGACGGAGGTCTCCATGATAGGTGACGAATACGAGGGAGCGGAGGGCTACGTCGCCGGCGCCGACCTGGGCCTGGGCTGCGGCATGCCGACCGATCTGGCCGGACTCGAAGCCGGACAGACCGTGCTCGACCTGGGCTCCGGAGCAGGGCTCGATGCATTCATCGCCCGCTCCGTCGTGGGTGAGGGGGGACGCGTGATCGGGGTCGACATGACGCCGTCGATGACGGAGAAGGCCCGCTCGAATGCCTCCGAGCTCGGATTCGACAACGTCGAGTTTCGCGACGGGGACATCGAGGACCTCCCTGTCGAGTCCGACAGCATCGACGTGGTGATCAGCAACTGCGTGCTTAACCTGGTACCGGATAAGCCGCGCGCGTTCGACGAGATGTACCGCGTGCTCGCTCCGGGCGGTCGTTTCTGCGTGTCGGACGTCGTCGTGCGGGGCCGCCTTCCGGAGTCGCTCAAGCGCTCCGCCGAGCTCTATGCGGGCTGCGTCGCCGGGGCCATTCCGCGGGAAGAGTATGTGGATCTCCTGCGGGCGGCGGGCTTCACGGACGTTGAGGTCGCACGAGCGAAGGTGATCGAGGTGCCGGACGACGTACTGCGCGAGGCGGCATCCGAAGACGATCTGGCGAGGTTTAGAGCAAACGGGGGCGGGCTGCTGAGCGTGACCGTTCGCGGGACGAAGCCGGCCGCGTCGTCGCGGTGAGCGCGGCGGCACGCAACGGATCGCGGCGCGCCGCGTGTAACGCTACGCACTTCACCTGAACATAACGTTGAGAGCTCGAATTTACGGAGCATCCCATGGACGATACGTATTACAAGCCGCACCAGCTTCCCCGTTTCGGAGATATCGCGGAAGGCGGCCAGGAATTGGCCGACCTGTTCTTTTCCTACTATGGAAAGGTGTTCGAGGACGGTGCGCTGTCGGCCCGAGAGAAATCGCTTATCGCACTGGCCGTGGCCCATACGATACAGTGTCCGTATTGCATCGATGCGTATACGGACGACTGCCTGGAGAAGGGCTCGGACCTGGAACAGATGACGGAAGCCGTGCACGTGGCCACGGCTATCCGGGGCGGTGCTTCCCTCGTCCATGGCATCCAGATGCTGGAGCAGGTCGAAAAGAAGATGATGTAGACGTCACGACGTCCACGCGAGCTCGAACGATCGAAGTAGCACGCACGTGATCCATCCCCATACATGGAAGGCCAGAACGAATTAATTCCGCTCGAGCAGATGCCAGGCGGTGACGGGAGTATGCTCGACGTCGAAGGTCCGCGTACGACGACGAGCATGCGGTACCGCCGCGCACCGCTTACGGACCCGGACGAGCAGTTTCGGGTGCTGCATGAGGCCGACGTCGACGGAGGCCCCACCGGGACGGGCCGGTTTCAGCGCGATCTCGAGACCTCGGGGTGGGACGAGCTCAGACCGGCGCAGCTGGACATCTTCCAGATCAACGTCGGCAAGCTCTGCAATATGACGTGCCGGCACTGCCACGTCGACTCCGGACCCGACCGTACCGAGGAGAATATGGATCTGGAAACGGTCGAAGCCTGCCTCCGGGCCATCGAGGTGTCGGGCGCCCACACGGTGGACCTGACGGGCGGAGCGCCGGAGCTGAATCCCCACTTCAAGTATCTGGTCGACGAATGCGTGCGGCGGGGCAAGCATGTGATCGACCGCTGCAATCTCACCATTCTCACCACGCGCCGGTATTCCGATCTGCCGCAATGGATGGCCGACCGGGGCGTCGAGATCGTGTGCTCGCTCCCGCACTACCGCAAGCTTGGAACGGACGCCCAGCGCGGGGCCGGGACGTACGAAAAGAGCCTGGAGGCGCTTCGCAGGCTCAACGAAGTGGGATACGGGCGGGGTAACCAGGATCTGACCCTTACGCTGGTTACGAACCCCGTCGGTGCCTTTCTGGCCGGCAGCCAGTCGTCGCTCGAGCGCGAGTGGAAGGAGGCGCTGGCCGCGAAGCACGGCGTCACGTTCGACCGCCTCATCGCGCTCAATAATATGCCGATGTCGCGCTACCTGGAGTGGCTGATGGAGAAGGGCCTCGTGGAAGAATATCTCGAGCGCCTCGTGAACGCCTTCAATCCGGCCACGATCGACGGACTGATGTGCCGCAATACGCTCTCGGTCTCGTGGGACGGCTACCTGTACGACTGCGATTTCAACCAGCAGCTCGACATGAAGATGGACGTCCCGGGCCGGCCGCACGTGAAGGACTTCGACCTGGAGGCCTGGAAACACCACGTCGTCCGCACGGAACGGCACTGCTACGGTTGCACCGCGGGAGCCGGCAGCTCGTGCGGCGGGCAGACGGCGTAGGGGCGCACGGTACCTGCGTGCGTCAGGGCGTCAAGCCGCGTCAGTACAGCGCCATGTCGAACCGCCGCCGATAGGCCTTCACGGCCGGATGGTCGTTGCCGAGCAGTGCGAAAAGCGCCACGCAGGCCTTTCGTGCGCCGTCGTCGTCGTAGTAGCGGTCCCGCTGGATGACGTCGATAAAGTGCTCCAGGGCCGCCTCGAAGTCCAGCCGCCGGAGGGCCTTAACGCCGTCGGCATAAGCCGCCGCCGCCTCACCGTCCGGCAGGTCGTCGAGGTCCAGTTCTACCAACCGTGCTACCGTCCTGACGGCCTCTTCGATGTGCATGAAAGACGGTCCGGCGAAGGAGGAGCCTGCTACGAGCTCCACTGCACGATCGGCATCCTCGAACACGATCAGGCGGGCCAGCAAGACGGCCGCCTTCGCATTGGACGGATCCCGTTCGAGCACGGCTTCGAGAAGGGTTTCGGCCTGCGAGGCGTGTCCCTCTTCGATGGCGGCTTCCGCCTCTTCGGTCATCTGCTTCGTCTCGGACGGCAGGGCCTTCTCCAGCCACTGCCGGACGGCATACTCCGGCAGGGCACCGGTAAACTCGTCGGCCACCTCTCCATCTACAAACAGCTTGACCGCCGGGATGCCGCGGATGCCGTAGCGAGACGAGACCTCCGGATGCTGATCCGTGTGCACTTTGACGAGCTTCCACTCGTCCGTCTCCCCGACCAGCTTCTCCAGCACGGGACCGAGCGTGCGACAGGGACCGCACCACGGCGCCCAGAAGTCCACCAGCACCGGCATCGAGCGGCTCGCGTCGATCACATCCCGTTCGAAATTTCGTACCTCGAAGTCTGCTTCGACGTTCATCAGTTCGTCTCGTCGGTTGGTCGTAAACGTGCGCCCAATTCAAACTTTCTACTCCGGTATTCCGGCCGCGTTCTATCTCTGCCCCGCCAGGCGGCGTAAATCATCCGGGCCCGGCGCATTCTT
The DNA here is from genome assembly GCA_040904565.1 of Rhodothermales bacterium. Taxonomy (GTDB): domain Bacteria; phylum Bacteroidota; class Rhodothermia; order Rhodothermales; family VXPQ01; genus JBBDTI01. The sequence goes on along the minus strand of JBBDTI010000036.1, from coordinate 37,084 downwards.
AGCCTCATTTTCCAAGAACACGATCCGCCCGGCGGCCTGTATATCCTAATTTATTATTTAGCATAAACTAAATATCTTGTCGCGCGTTGGGTAGGCTGTATCGTGTAGGCAGACGAGCATTCCCTCAAAAGTGCACCATCGAAATGCGTTGTATTGTTGAGCATCTAGCGTTACTGCGGGATGCGCTGCCTGCGCTGCCGTTCGTTCTCCTCGTCGGGACGGGCTGTGCGTCAAACGCCGGGACGGAGGACTCCGGGCGCCTGACCGTGGTTACGACGACGAGCATGATCGCCGATCTGGCCGCGCAGCTCGGTGGCGAACACGTCGACGCAACGGGACTCATGGGGCCCGGCGTGGACCCGCATCTCTATAAGGCCAGCGCGGGAGACGTCGGCCGCATGGGCGGGGCTGACGTTATCCTGTACAACGGGTTTCATCTCGAAGGTAAGATGACGGACGTGTTCGACCAGATGAAAGGGAGGGGGATTCCTACCTTCGCCGTCGCCGAGGAAAGCATCTCGGAAGATCGGCTGATCGAGTCAGAGCAGTTCAGCGGCAACTACGACCCGCACGTCTGGTTCGACGTCGAGATGTGGCAGGACGTCGCACGCCGGACGGCCGAAGCGCTCGCAGAGATGGACCCGGAGCATGCGGATGCGTACGAGGAGCGCCTCGAAACCTATCTGGATGAGATGGAGGATGTCGACGCGTACGTTCGACGGCGAACGGCCGAGATTCCGGAAGACAAGCGAGTCGTCGTGACGTCGCACGACGCGTTCGGGTACCTTGGACGGGCCTACGGATTCGACGTGAGAGGGCTCCAGGGGATCAGCACGGCCACGGAGGCGGGTACGGCGGACGTGCAGCAGCTGGCGGCGTTTGTAGCCGAGCGGCGGATCCCCGCATTGTTCGTCGAGACGTCCGTGTCGCCGCGCGGCATCGAGGCCGTCAGGCAGGCCGTTCGCTCGCGAGGGTTCGAGGTGTCGATTGGGGGTACGCTGTACGGTGACGCACTCGGTGAGCCGGGCACGCCGGCCGGTACGTATCTCGGCATGATGCGCGAGAACATCGACACGATCGTATCCTCACTGACAAGGCCGACGTCGTAGCTATGAACGGACGTCGTACGGCTATCGAGGTCCGCGACCTTACCGTCGCCTATCGCGATACCCCCGTGCTGTGGGACCTGGACGTGACCGTTCCCTCCGGGGTGCTCATGGCTATCGTCGGTCCGAACGGCGCGGGCAAGACGACCTTCATCAAGGCGCTCCTGAATCTGATCCGACCGGCCGCCGGGCGCATTCGCTTCTTCGACGCTCCCTACGAGGAGCGGCGACAGGACGTCGCGTACGTGCCTCAGCGCGGGAGCGTCGACTGGGACTTCCCGACGAGCGTGCTGGACGTGGTCATGATGGGACTCTACGGACGGCTCGGATGGATTCGGCGGCCCGGCCGCAAGCAGCGGGAGCAGGCCCGGAACGCGCTGGAGAAGGTGGGGATGGAATCGTTTGCGAATCGGCAGATCAGCCAGCTGTCCGGTGGACAGCAGCAGCGCGTCTTCCTCGCTCGCGCCCTCGTGCAGGATGCGGAGATCTATCTGATGGACGAGCCCTTCCAGGGCGTGGACGCGACGACGGAGCGCGCCATCATCGAGCTGCTGCGCGAGCTGCGGGCCCGTGACAAAACGCTGCTGGTCGTTCACCACGACCTGCAAACGGTGACCGAGTACTTCGACCACGTCATGCTGCTGAACGTCCGCCGAATCGCGTCGGGACCGGTCGAGGAGGTGTACACGGAGGAAAATCTGCGGCTGACCTACGGCGGACGCATCGCCTTCCTGCGCGGCGAGACGGGTCCGACCGTGCAGCCGGCGTCGAGCTGACATGGAACTGATCCGTCAACTTTTTACCGATTATACGCTGCAGATGGTGGCGATGGGCTCCGCCACGCTGGGTATCGTGAGCGGCGGACTGGGTACGTATGCCGTGCTGCGTGGACAGAGCCTGCTGGGCGACGCCATTTCGCACGCGGCGCTTCCCGGCATCGCCGTAGCCTTCCTGCTGACCGGAAGCAAGGCACCCCTCGTGCTGATGGCGGGTGCGGCAGCCGCAGGGTGGCTCGCGACACTGCTCATCATGTCCGTGACGGAGACGACCCGCATCAAGTACGACAGCATGCTCGGGCTGATGCTGTCGGTCTTTTTCGGGGTCGGACTCGTATTGCTTACGTTCATCCAGCACCGTTCGGGAGCCGGACAGGCCGGCCTCGACACGTTTCTATTCGGACAGGCCGCCGCGCTCGTCGAACGCGACGTGGTGACGATGGCCGTGCTCGGCGGCGGTGCGCTCGTGCTGATGGCCCTTTTCTGGAAGGAGCTGAAGGTGCTCTCGTTCGATCCGGAATTTGGCCGCACGATGGGCATGCACATGCGCGCCGTAGACATTCTCCTGACGACCCTCCTGGTGGTGGCGATCGTCATCGGACTCCAGACCGTGGGCGTCGTGCTGATGAGCGCCATGATCATTGCGCCGGCCGCGGCCGGCCGGCAGTGGACGGACGGCCTGGGCAAGATGGTCGCCCTCTCAGCCGCCTTCGGGGCGGCCGCGGGCGTAAGCGGAGCCCTGATCAGCAGCACGACGGCCGGATTGCCCACGGGCCCCACGATCGTCCTGTGCATGGGGGTGATCGTGATCGTATCGATATTCTTCGCGCCGAACAGGGGACTCGTCTGGGCGCGCGTGCGGGCGCGACGGAGTGCGGGACGGTTCCATCGGGAAGCCGTACTGATGGATCTGCACGAGCTGGGCATGCAGCACGGCGATCCGTTCCATCCGCACGAGGCCGGTGCGCTCGAGGTCATGAGCGTCCGCAAGGGCTCCGCCGTCAAGATACTCGAGCGGCTCCGCGAGGCAGGGTTTGTTCGACAGCTGGATGCTACACGGTGGGCGCTGACGTCGTCGGGCGTTGAAAAAGCACGCGCGTTGAAAGAGAAGCGCACATGACGCCGGACCAGATCGACATACAGCTGATCGCGGCCGTCGTGGCGGCAGCCTGCGCGCTGCCGGGATCGTTCCTCGTTCTGCGCAAGATGGCGATGATGAGCGACGCCATCAGTCACGCCATCCTTCCGGGGATCGTCATCGGGTTCTTCCTGACGAACGATCTGAATTCGCCGCTCCTGATCGTCGCCGCGGCGGCCACCGGCGTGCTGACGGTCTTCCTCGTCGAGCTGCTGATGTCGACGCGTCTCGTTAAGGAAGACGCGGCGATCGGCATCGTCTTCCCGGTCCTCTTCAGCGTCGGCGTCATCCTCATCGCGCGATTCGCGGGCGACGTGCATCTGGATACGGACGCCGTGCTGCTGGGCGAGCTCGCCTTCGCTCCGTTCGATCGACTCGTCGTCATGGGAACGGACCTCGGCCCGCGCTCCCTCTTCGTGATGGGCGGGGTGGGGGTGCTGAATGCCCTGTTCATCGCGCTTTTCTATAAAGAGCTGAAGGTAGCTACGTTCGATGCCGGACTCGCTGCCGCGCTGGGGTTTGCACCGGCAGCCATTCACTATGGACTCATGACGCTCGTCTCGGTGACCGCCGTGGCGGCGTTCGACGCCGTCGGCTCCATCCTGGTCGTCGCGCTTATGATCGGTCCGCCCGCCGCGGCGTACCTGCTCACCGATCGCCTCGAACGGATGATCCTCATCAGCGTCGCGCTCGGACTGGCTGCGGCGATCTCGGGCTTCTGGGTAGCCCATTTCCTGGATGCCTCCATTGCCGGAGCGATGGCCGGCATGGTGGGCGTCGAATTCGGCGTCGTATATCTGCTCGCGCCGCGCCACGGCATCCTCGCCGGCGTACGCAGGCGGCTAAATCAGAAGTGGGAGTTCGCCGAAAAGCTGCTTGCCATTCACCTCTTCCAGCACGAAAGACTGCCCGAAGCACGGACCGAAAACCGTGTCGATCATCTCGAAGAACATCTAAACTGGCCGCCGGACTTCGCGCTGCGGGTCGTGAGGAGGGCGGAGGAGGACGGTCTCATCCGCGGCGAGGACGGATTTCTCGAACTCACGGAACGAGGGCGCGACCTGGCTACCGAGGCGATCGTGCAGACCTAGCTTCGTAGTCCACCAGACCAGGGTACCGAGGCCATCGTTCAGACCTAGCATTTCGGCGGGCAGCGGAAAGCGCCGCGGGATGAGGACCTAGGCGGCATCCGCCTGCGCCTTGAGCTCTCTGGTAACCGACGCGTATTGCTTCTTAAGGAGCGCGACGTACGACGCCGCTTCGTCCATCCGCTGTTTGGCACCGATCTGCTCGAGTTCCTTGCACGTTGCCGCCATCGCCGAGGCGCCGAACATCGCCGAGCTGGATTTCAAGGTGTGTGCGGCACGCTGCAGGTCAAAACCCTGACCGTCCCCGACAGCCGCGTAGATGGCGGCCATAAGCCTGTCGGCGTCTTCGAGATACTCGTCGATGATCGAAGCGAGGAAATGCGGATCGTCGTCCGCCATCATGTCTTCGAGATCGTGCAGGATGGCCAGGTTGATGGACGGCACCCTCGCTTCTACGCGGGCGTTCGCTCCGTCGCCGCCCGTTCCGTCGCCACCGGCGGCGTCTACGTTCTCGACCGAATCCTCGGTCGACGTCACGCTCTCGAGAGCGTCGGACGAATCCTGCGTGTCGGTCGGTTTCCGATCCCCATCCATCTCCAGTTCCGGTGACGGATTGCCGGCGCTCGCTGCCGCCGGTTCCGCTTGCGCGGCCAAGGGGATGCAGTCGCCGAGTACTTCCTTGAGGCGATCGACTCGAAGCGGCTTGGCGAGGTAGTCGTCCATGCCCGCCTCCAGGCAGCGCTCCCGGTCGCCCCGCATGGCGTTGGCCGTCAGCGCGATGACGCGCGGGCGCCGCTCTTTCGGGATGCGTTCGATAATCTGCCGCGTGGCCTCGATGCCGTCCATTTGCGGCATCATGATATCCATCAAGACGACGTCGTACTGATCCGTCTCGAGCATCTCGAGCGCCTCCACGCCGTTACCGGCGACGTCGGCCTCGAAGCCGAGTTTGCTCAGCATGCGTACGGCGACTTTCTGGTTAACCGGGTTATCCTCCGCGAGGAGGACACGAAGACCAGGTACTTCTTTCATAGGGTCAGGGGCGTCGTTCGACGCGGGTACAGCGGTGTTCGGCTCTTTCCGTCGGACGAGCGTGTCGGCGATGACGTCGTGAAGCGATTTGTTCTTCACGGGCTTCGCCAGGAGGCCGGCCGGCTCGAGCCCGCGGACGCGGACGTGCTGGCCGAGCATGTGGAGAAAGACGATCTTGAGCGCGCGGTGCCGGTCTACCTGGGTGATGACTTGCGCGAGCGTGGGACCGTCGAGCGTGGGGAGATCGGCCTCGATGAAGGCGAGATCGAAGCGTGACGTCTCGAACGTCTTGAGTGCTTCGGTTCCTGACAAGGCCGTCGTTACGTCGACGCCGTACGGGGCGAGCTGCTGCTTCAGCATCTCCCGCGTCGCGTCGTGCCGCTCGACGATGAGCACCTTTCTCCCGGCGACGGTGGGGAGGTCGGGGGGCGGGGCCTTCAGAGGATCCTGAAAGGCCATGGTAAAGTGGAACGTGGACCCTTCGTTTACCTCGCTCTCCGCCCACATCGACCCACCGAGCATCTCCGTGAGGCGTTTGCTTATGGCCAGTCCGAGGCCCGTGCCGCCGTACTTCCTCGACGTGGATGCGTCCAGCTGGCTGAACGACTTGAACAGATCGTTCATACGGTCTTCCGCGATGCCGATGCCGGTATCCTGAACGGAGAAGCGGATGCGGCGCCCCTCGTCGGTGTCGACGCGTCCGACGCTCAGAACGACCTCACCTTCCTCGGTAAATTTGATGGCGTTACTGAACAGGTTCACGAGGATCTGTCGGAGACGGAGGATGTCTCCCGTGACCGTATCCGGAACGTCGTCGTCGATCAGATACGCGACATTCAATCCCTTCGTCGCCGCCCGGGGTATGACGAGGCTCAACGCGGCCTCGATGCACGTCCGAATCTCGAACGGCTCGCGCTCGAGGTCGATGCGGCCGGCCTCGATCTTGCTGAAATCGAGGATGTCGTTGATGATGGCCAGCAGACTTTCACCACTCGTTCGGATCGTCTCGACGAGCTCCCGCTGATCCTTCCCCAGCTCGGTCTGCAGCAGCAGGTCCGTCATGCCGATCACCCCGTTCATGGGTGTGCGGATCTCGTGGCTCATGACGGCGAGGAATTCGCTCTTTTGCTGCGTGGCCTTCACGGCCGTCGAGCGAGCATCCTCCAGGTCGTCGACTTTGCGCTGCAGCGCGTCGGCGCGGCGTTCCGCCTCAGCTTTGGCCTTTTCGAGCTTCTCAACCCGAACGACGTATGCCTGGTCCCGGTCGGTCGGGGCAGGTTGATCGCCCGTACGGATGTCACGGTTCGACGCGGCGTCGCGTGGCGATCCGGCGTCTCCTGCACCGGGTGGGTTCACGGGCATCATGATCTAGGGGATGGTCGGGGTGGGCGGGTCGAGGTAGACGGGCAGGCCGTCCATCGAGGTAGGGCCTATACTGCTCGCCGCATGGCAACCGCGGGCCGGGTTAGATCCTGGAAAAAGTCTACGAGCTGATTCACGAACGGGGTCTCCGGATTGAGCCGGTAGTAGACGGTCTGCGCGTCTCGTCGGGTGTCGACGAGGTGCTGCGAACGCAGCTTCTTGAGCTGCTGCGAAATGGCGGGCGTCGTGACCTCGAGAATTTCTGCGAGGTCGTTCACGCGCACCTCTCGGCGGCGCCACAACAGATAGAGGATGCGCATGCGGGTGTCGTTACCCGCGGCGTTCATCATCGAAGTGAGGGCGTCGAGCTCGTTGTGACCGCCGATTTCGGTACGCAGTGCCTCAATGAGGTACTCGCTCATACCGGACAGGCTTCTGCTACCGTTCGTAGAGACGTCCATTGGGGTGCGCTGAAAGTGTGATCGTTTTCCTTGCCATGAGTATCGGCAGCGCGGCGCCATTTTTAAGCGCTTTGTTACCGAACGACACACTTTTCCCGGAGCGGGGTGCGATTAAACGGACGCGATCCGTCTTACTGGAGAGAAATGAGCTCGATCAGGACCGGCGAGCACTGAAGCCGGCGTCGGAAAAACGGCGGTAGATAGAAATGCCGAATCCACCAGTCAACAGCAAGAAACCGAGCCAGAGGAAGTTGATAAGCGGCTTCTCGTAGGCCTGAACGACGAGCCAGTCTTCCGGGGAGACGTCGACGCCCTCGAGAAAAAGGTTGATGGAGCCGTTGTCGACATTCATCCCCGTAAACGTCACCGTCAGTCCCCAGTCGCCGATGCGATTCTGGATGTACTGCTGGGATCGATCCTGCATGATCAGGTAAACGGGACTGATCCGCCGCGTCTCGCCGGACTGGAGATGTGTTACGTCCAGTTCGGCCGCGACGGCGATTTCGGTCGAATCCGGAAGCATCTCTTCATCGACGTCGGTACGGTAATTCACGAACTCGATGGCGAACTCGTCATTTCCAACTACCGTGGAATCGCCTCGAGAGATCGTTATCTCACCCTGATTCTCACCGGACGCATCGTTCTCGGACGATGCCGATTCGAACATGGCACTCGGAGAGACCGCCACGAACACGTCCTTTTCCGGGTAGATCGCGTGATCGGGATGCTGGATCCACTGATCCTGGTTGCTTCGGTAAACGACCGGCCTCACCGTGAACGACCGGCCCTGGGGGTCGACGAAGTCGAGCACGTAGACGGGCCGGCTGCGGGCCGTTCGCTCCTGGCCGGCGTACGTAACACGGTATCCGTTGATCGTTCGCGTTTCGCCGCGCGAGATGACGAAATTGTCCCGGCTCTCGCCGATCTGAACGCCCCCGCCCTGCGCGACCGGACGGCTGAAGGCACTCGAGGCGATGATGCCCAGGATCATGATGGCCAGGCCCACGTGCGCGAGGGCGCCGCCGGCCATGCGCGGATTGCCGCGCCCGACACGCCAGAGGACCATGCCGTTGCCGTACAGGGCGAAAAAGGCCATGAAGACGAGGAGCAGCATGAGCAGCCCCGTACCGTACATGGACCAGAACTGCTCGAGGCCCGCAAGCAGGCCTGCCTGGACGGAAGCGGTTTGCGGGGCGGATTGCACGGCGGCGCGAACGGACTCCTCGACGAACGGCGTGAAGACGAGTACGGCCAGCGTGCTCGCTACCGAAAGGGCGATGGGCTTGACGAGCACGCGGTTGATGTTGTCGATGCTCATCTTATTCCACCAGAAGAGCTGCCCGAGTCCGGCCAGGAAGACGAAGAAAATCGACAGGGGCAGCGTCCACTTGTTGTAGAACTCGATAGGTACCGTGGACGGCGCCTCTCGAAAAATCTTGCCCAGGATCGGGGAGCTCGTCCCCACAGTGATCACCAGCGCCGTGGCGGCGAGCAGCATGGCACCGCAAAAGATCATGAACTCGCGGGAGAGCATGTTGGGCTCGCTGTCGGGCACCGGGAGATCGCGGTAGCGTGCCGCGAAGAGCCCGAAGCCCGTGCCGGCGACGACGAGAATCCACAACAGGAGCTGGTTGAACATCCCCAGGTCGACGAAAGAGTGCACGGAGACGTCGCCCAGAATGCCGCTTCGGGTAAGGAACGTGGAGTAGATCACCAGCATGTACGCCAGCACGCAGAAGAAGAGGGCGGTCTTGTGCCCGCGTCCGCTTTTCTTCTGGATGATCATGGAGTGGACGGCGGCGATGCCGATGATCCACGGCACGAGGGAGGAGTTCTCGACCGGATCCCACGCCCAGTATCCGCCGAACGAAAGCGTCTCGTAGGCCCAGTACCCGCCGAGCGCGATGCCCACGCCCAGCACGGCCGTCGCGGCGAGCGTCCATGGAAGCGCGGGACGGACCCACCGGGTGTACTGGCGTTTCCAGAGGCCGGATACCGCATACGCGAACGGGACGACCATCATCGTAAAGCCGACGAACAACGTCGGCGGATGGATGACCATCCAGTAATTCTGCAGGAGGTCGTTCAGTCCGGATCCGTCGGCCGGAACGAAGCCGGGCACCTGCAGCATGGGGGCGTCCGGAAACTTGTCGGCCAGCAGCATGAAGGGCGACATGCCCACCTGCAGCGGACCCAGCTTGAGTCCGACGACCATCGAGATGAGAAACAGCTGGGAGACGGCGACGACGGACATCACCGGGGCCTCCCATTCGCGCGTCGTTCGGATGAGGACGGCGCCCAGAAGGCTCATCATCACGACCCAGAGCAGAAACGAACCTTCCTGTCCAGCCCAAAAAGAGGACACCAGAAAGTGCGTCGGCAGGGCCGTGGACGACTGCCCATATACGTAGGCATACTGAAACTGGTGCGTCAGCAGCAGATACATCAGGATCGCCGATGCGCCCAGGATGCCCAGGACGAGGACGCCCCACGAGATGCGGCCGATCCGCTTCCAGTCCGCCCCCTCGACGTCCGCCGTCAACCCCGACGTACGAGCGCTCTGGAAATAGGCGAAGGCCGCCAGCCCGCAGGCGACGAAGGCAAGGAGGATGAAAAGGTGTCCGACTACGCCGAACATAGGCGGTCCGCTTGGAAGGGGTTACAAAATGGATATCGTCATTCATTGAAAAGGAATGACGCCGGCCGGTTCCAGGCCGGGTTCGCATTGCTGTTCCCCGCTCTCGTTCTTCACGGTTTGTTGGGAACGTCCGGTTATGCCGTGTTCTTAAAATGATCCGCCACGCGAAGCGCCATCGCCGCGATGGTGAGGGCGGGGTTTACGGCGCTGGAAGAGGGAAAGACGGACGCGTCGACCACGTAGAGGTTCGCGATGTCGTGGGCACGGCAGTACGGATCGAGCACCGAGGCGGCCGGGTCGTCGCCGAATCGGAGTGTTCCGCATTGATGCGAGTTCGTGGCGACGCCCATCGTCTCGGTGAAGACGAATGGATAGCCTGCCGCTCGCATCATCTCGGCAGCAGCGTCAATAAGCCTGCGATGGGCGACGCGGTTGTTGGGCGACCAGTGCACCTGGATCGTAGCGCCGGCCGTGAGTGTGACCTGATTGTTGGGGTTAGGCAGGTCCTCGGACATGACCCACCAGTCGACACTTCGGCGGGCGAGGAAACGCAGAAACAGCATTGGCACGCGCGGCCGCGCCGCCGCCAGCATGGGCGCCTGCACCTTACCTACGAGCTGGAGGTTGCCCATCGGATACGGCCAATCTGCGCCATGTAGGTAGAAGTCGTTCACGGCCAGCGTCTTCTGAAACACGCTGGTGTTTCGGCGAAACGGGTCCACGGCGACCAGCGCCGTGTTGTTGTGCATCATGTAGTTGCGTCCTACCTGTCCGGATGCGTTCGCCAGCGCCCCGTCTTCGCCGGACCGGAGAAGCAGCGCGGCCGAGTTCACGGCGCCGCAAGAGACGACGAAGCGATCTGCTCGGACCTCGAAACGCTCGCCGTCTCGTTCCACATCGACGGAGGCAATACGTCTCCCGGATACATCCGTCTTCAGGCGCACTGCGAATGCGCGGGTCATCAGGTCGACCTCGTCCCGTTCGAGTGCCGGTCGTACGCAGGACACATCTGCGTCGCTTTTTGCGAGCTCCCGGCACGCGAAGCCGTCGCACGTCTTGCAGCGAATGCAGCGCCCTCCGGGACGAAGGTCAATCCCCAGCGGCAGATGAAACGGGTGGAGGCCCTGGCGGCGCAGTCGGTCGGACAAATCCGCGACGTAGGGTTCGTGGGGCACGGCTTGGTAGGGCGGCTCTTCGGATCGCGGCGGCTCGGTTGGATCCTCGTGCGGATCCGCATGTACCCGGTAGATTTTCTCCGCGCGTGCGTAGTACGACGCCAGGTCGCTGTAGTCGATGGGCCACGCCGGTGAGGTTCCGCCTTCGTGCTCGAGTGCGTCGAAGTCTTCCGCTCGCATGCGGGGAAGCGCGGCACCGTACACCTTGGTATTGCCTCCAACGAAGTAGTGGATCCCGGGTCTGAAGCGGTTGCCGTGTTTGTCGAGCCAGGTCTCGTCCGCTTTGTAGCGATCGTGCACGAAGACGGCCTCCGGATCCCAGTTCTCCGGCTCCTGCGGAAGATAGTCGCCCCGCTCAATCAGCAGCACCCGGGCGCCCGTGCCGCGCAGCCCGTACGCCAGCGTGCCGCCTCCCGCGCCGGTGCCGATAATGACGATATCGTAATCGCGCACCATGACTAATTCCGGTACGGTCCGAGGAAGAACGTCAGGTATCGCTCGCCCCGGATCAGGCGCTGGACGTAGAGGACGGCCTCACGCACGTGGTAATCGCCCCACATCGTGGATTCGCCGCATGCGACTTCGTGCCCTTCGGGCACGTGATCCCACCGGTTCGGCCAGTGGTATACGGCATGTAAGAGGAGACCGTGATGCCGCTCATCGTCGCTAAGATACGGGGGGGACAGGAGCGTGTCGAGTACGTGCAGGCCGGCTTGCTCGTATTGTCTGCCGTCTGCATTCCCCAGAAGTCGTCCCAGGCGCAGGAGGCCCTGGGCCGCGATGGCCGCTGCGCTGCTGTCTACGGGTTCGTGCGGATTGTACGGATCGGCCGGCCGGTCGAGGTAGTCCCCCATGAGGTGCAGCCCGGGAGCTCCGGTATCCCAGTACGGCACGCCGCATACCGGCGTGTGGTCGATGTAGAAGTCCGCCGCTGCTGCCGCGGCGGCGAGCAGCAGCGATTTGATTGTTCCGCGACCACCGTGCTCGGCCAGCTCGTCCTCGGTGGCTTCAATGAACTCGGCCAGCTCAGTGAAGCCGAGCAGCACCCAGGCAAGCCCGCGCGTCCACGTCGAGAACGGCGAATAGCCCTGCTGCGTCCCCGCGCACCGATACGTCCCGTCGTTGACGTTGAAGATGCTCTCGTGCGCCACGCGGCCCCGCACGTCGTACCCGTCACGTCCGTCGCCGTAGAAAACCGCGTACCGAGCCGTCGTCCGCGCATGTCGGATGGCCCGTCCGAGAAGCGAGATCCGCTCGTCGTTCTCGCCGGCGAGAACGTGACCGAGCTGATGTGCCAGTGCCAGCACGCGCAGCGTTCGCATCGTGTCCGCGAAGAGCGAGTGGGGCCCGTTGAACGAATAGATGTATCCGTCGTCCGGGCCGGTAGCCGTCCACCGCAGTGCCTGGATGGCACCCGAGCTTTTTAGGGCCATCTCGTAATACCTGCGCTCCCACTCACCCGCTTCGAACCGCCCGTCTTCGAGCAGGCGCAGTAGCGTGCCGAAGGTGCTGACGTTGTTGAAGCCGTGATCGTGTACGCCTGCGTGCGTGACGTGTGGCGCCATCTGCTCGATCGTCTTCCGGCGGCCGAGGTCCAGGAATGCATCGTCGCCCGTCCCGTCGAACTGAAGTAGAGCCGACCCGAACTGAAAGCCCTGGGTCCACTCCGTCCACCCGCGCGTCGTATAGCGTCCGTCTATCGTAAACACAGGCGCACCGCGAGCCACATCGAAGTCGCGCTCTACCGCGCGGATCTTCGCAGCCGAAAGCTCCCAGAATCGCCGGATCTTGGGCCGAAGGTCGAACGGACGAATGCGTGCGCTCAGGTCGATCATGCCTGGATGTTCACGAGGTGAAAGAGAGCCAAACGATGGCGACGACGAGGAGTAATACAAGACTGGCCCACAGATCTCGGCGCCGCCAGGCGGTTCCGGCCGATCCCATATCTTCGAGTTCCTCCTCACTCTTCTCGGCGGTCGCGAACGTGAGTCCGGCGATCTGCGCTGCGGCCGGTGCCGGCGCCGAAAGGCTCACGCCTACCATCACAGCCGTGCAGAGGACGAAAAGGATGCCTGCGAAGTGCAGGAAGTTGACGTCGGCAAACCAGTAGAGCCAACCGCCGAGATCGTCCTTCATCAGCTCGGCGACGAGCCGGCCCATCCCGACGACGAAGCCGAAAAGCAGAGATGCCATGGCGCCGCGCGCGTTGACCCTCCGCCACGCGACCCCGACCAGAAATACGGCTGCGATCGGCGGGGCGATGTAGGCCTGCACGCTCTGAATGTATACGAAAAGCTGGCCCGAGATCACTCGGATGAGGGGAATCCAGAGTAGTCCGAGCGCGACGAGCCCGACCGTTGCCAGCTGCCCCACGCGTACCAGCCGCCGTTCGGAGGCCCGCGGATGCAGCTTCTTGTAGATGTCGAACGTAAACAGCGTGGAGCAGGAGTTGAAGACCGACGACAGCGAACTCATGAGGGCGGCCAGGAGCCCGGCCACCACCAGCCCACGAAAACCGGTCGGTAGGAGGGTCCCGATAAGGGCGGGCAGCGCCTGGTCGCTCTCCTCGAAGGTCAGGCCGCCGGTCTGGAGCAGGCCGGCGGCGACGATGCCGGGCACGACGAAGATGAAGAGGGGCAGCTGCTTCAGGAGTCCGCCGAAGATGGTGCCGCGGCGGGCATGTCCCTGGTCCCTACCGGAGAGGACGCGCTGGACGATGAACTGGTCCGTGCACCAGTACCAGACGCCGAGGATGGGTGCGCCGAACACGATGCCGGTCCAGGGAAAGTCGGGGTGCGAGGCGGGCTTCCAGAGGTTGAAATAGCCGGGGTCGGACAGCGTGACCATCCGGTCCCACCCGCCGAGCTCGTTCAAGCCCACCACGGTCACTGTCACGGCGCCCCCGACGAGAACGAACATCTGGATGAGATCGGTATAGAGTACGGCCTGCAGCCCGCCAAAGACGGTGTAGACGCCGGTCACGACGATGACGATCAACGCGCCCGTCCAGAAGTTGATGCCCATCAGCGTCTCGAACACGATCCCGCCGGCGGCGATGGTAACGGAGATCTTGGTCAGGACGTAGCCGACGATGGAGATGAGGGCGAGATACCAGCGGGCGCCTGGCGAATAACGACGTTCGAGAAACTCGGGCATCGTATACACGCCGCTCTTGACGTAAAAGGGAACGAACACCCAGCCGAGAAGAAGCAGGATTAGGGAGGCCAGGATTTCGAACTGGCCGACCGCCATGCCGCCGGCCGCGCCGGAGCCGGCCAGCCCGACGATGTGCTCCGCTCCGATGTTGGAGGCGAACAGAGAGGCGCCGATCACGAACCAGCCGGCGTGCCTTCCGGCCAGAAAATAGCCGGTGGAGGTTTGCAGGATCGATCCCTCGCGGCGTGCCGCACCGAAGGCCACGGCGAAGACCAGCAGAAAATAGGCGGCGACGAATGCCCAGTCGAGAGGGGCGAGTAGCTGCACGTGGTTACTCCGGCCGATGCCACCAGTTCGTGCGCGCTCCCAGGTGGAGCTGTACGGTTTTCAATTCGGTGAACTCGTCGATAGAGAAGCGTCCGAGTTCGCGTCCGAGCCCGCTTTCCTTGTAGCCCCCGAACGGCAGCTCGGGGTAACCGTCCATGAAACAGTTGATCCAGACGGTGCCGGCACGGATGCCGCTGCTTACCTGAAAGGCGGTGTCGACGTCGCGCGTCCAGACGCCGGCCGACAGTCCGTACATGGTCTGGTTGGTGATGCGGACGGCCTCCTCGGCCGTGTCGAACCGAATGGTGGAAAGAACGGGACCGAAGATTTCTTCGCGCGCGATCTGCATCGACGGTTCGACGTCCACGAAGACGGTCGGCTCGATGTAGCGTCCCCGGTCCGACGGCAGCGGGCGACCGCCGAGGCGGAGCGCGGCCCCTTCCTCCCGCCCCACCTCGACGTAGTGCATGATCTTGTCGTATTGCGTTTGATTGACGATGGCCCCGACCTTTGTCGATTCGTCCAGGGGGTCCCCCACCGGCACCGTTCTCGCCCGCTCGATCACCATCTGCTGAAACTCATCGGCGATCTCCCGCTGCACGAGCAGCCGGCTGCCGCTGTTGCAGCACTCTCCCATGTTGAAGGAGACACCGAAGACCACCGCATCGAGAGCCGCCTCCAGATCAGCGTCGGCGAAGACGATCTGGGGATTCTTACCCCCCAGTTCCAGCGAGACTTTCTTCAGGTTGTGCTGGGACGCATCGACGATCTTCCGCCCCACGGCGGTCGACCCGGTGAAGGAGAGCATGTCGACGTCGGGATTCTCGGCAAGACGGGCCCCGGCGGGGTCACCAAAGCCGGTCACGATGTTGACGACGCCTTCGGGGACGCCGGTGTCCTGGAGGATGGATCCCAGGCGAAGCGTCGTACCCGGCGTCAGTTCGCTCGGTTTTACGACGGCCGTGCACCCGGCCGCCAGCGCGAACGGCAGCTTCTGGCTGACGATGAGAAGGGGGAAGTTCCACGGTGTGATCATGCCCACCACGCCGATTGGCTCGCGGAAGACGAAACCGAGCTTGTCGCTGCCGAGCGTGTTGTACGTGTCTCCGTAAACGTGACGTGCCAGCGTGGCGGCGTAATCCCACAGGTCGGCGGTCGATTCCATCTCGCCGCGGGCCTGGGCGATGGGCTTCCCGCTCTCCAGCGTTTCGAGGTAGGCTAGGTCGTCGATCTGCGACCGAATCGCCTCACTCACGGCGCGCAGCGCGCGCGCGCGCTGCGCCCCCGGCAGTCGCGGCCACGGCCCCTCGTCGAAGGCGCTGCGGGCTGCACCGACAGCGGCGTCGACATCCTCGGCGGCGGCGAGAGGATAGCTGCCCACAGCGACATCGTGGGCAGGACTCTCGGTTGTATAGCGCATTGTGCTGCGCGCTTCCTCCGAGCGCCCGCCTATCAGCATCTGGAAGCATTCTGGTTCGGTTGGAAGCTGCATGTCAGATTACCTCTCCGGCTTGGATAATGGCGGCACCTTTCTCACCGATCATGATCGAAGGTGCCTGTGTGTTGCCGCTGATCAGCTTCGGCATGATCGAGGCGTCGACCACTCGAAGTCCGTCCACGCCGCGTACCCGCAGCTGCGTGTCGACGACGGCCATCTCATCCTGTCCCATCTTGCACGAGCCGACGGGGTGGTAGTCGGTTTTCGACCACTGGCGAATGTACTGCGCGATCTCCTCGTCCGTCTGACTGTCGGGTCCCGGCATGATCTCACCCTCGATAAACGGCTCGAACGAAGAGGCCGAGAGGATCCTTCGTGCCCATCGGAACCCTGCGATGGATTTCTCAAGGTCGTAGGGCTCCGCCAGAAAGTTGGGATCGATCGCCGGGGGGTCCAGGGGGTCGGGGCTGCGAAGCGTGACCTCCCCGACGCTTCGGGGACGGAGGTGGCACGTATTGATGGTGATCCCATCGCCAGGTATCCGCTTTCGTCCGTGATCGACGACGTAGGCGGGTAGGCAGTGGATCTGGATGTCGGGCGAGCGAACTTCGTCGTGACTGTAAACGAAACACCCGGCCTCCGCCACGCAGGCTGTCACCGGGCCGGTCTTGTAGAGCAGGTACTGGATACCGTGGAGCATCGCGCGGTACCACCGGTCCTCGCCGTTGTAGCTAACCCGCTGGCTAACCTTCGCAGCGATGTATACGTCCATATGATCCTGAAAATTCTTGCCCACTCCGGGCAAGTCGTGCCGCACGTCAACGCCAAGGGCGCGTAGCTCGTCAGCGGGTCCGATCCCGGAGAGCAGGAGCAGTCTGGGTGAATTCACGGCGCCCCCACTGAGGATGATCTCCGCACCGGCGTGGGCTTGCCTGATCTTCTTACCCCGGTGAAGGTACTCCACTCCTACGGCGCGGCCGTTCTCCAAAAGAATCCTGGTCGCCATGGCGTTAGTTACGACCGTCAGGTTGGGGCGGTTCTTGACCGGATGGAGGTACGCCGTTGCTGCGCTCTCACGCCGAACGTTGCGCTGCGTCACCTGATAGAAGCTCACGCCCTCCTGGCGGCTGCCGTTCAGGTCAGGATTGTAAGGGACGCCGATTTCCTGGGCGGCGCGAACGAATGCTTTGGTGAGCGGGTTGTGCTGTATCTGATCGGCGACGTTTAGCGGCCCGCCTCTACCGTGGTATTCGTCGACGAAGCGCTCGTTGTTTTCCGCCTTCTTGAAGTATGGGAGCACGTCGTCGTAGCCCCAGCCCTCGTTGCCCAGCGTGCGCCATTCGTCGTAGTCGAGCCGGTGGCCGCGGATGTAGATCATTGCATTGATCGACGTGCTGCCGCCGAGCGTGCGCCCCTGCGGATAGTGCATCTCCCGCCGGTTTACGTGTTCCTGGGGCACGGTCTTGAAGCCCCAGTTGACGTCCTCGCTCGTGAGCTTCGTAAAGCCCGCCGGCATGTGGATGAGGGGATTGGAATCTTTGCCGCCGGCTTCCAGCAACAGCACGGACGTGTCCGGGTCTTCACTCAGGCGGTGGGCGACCGCACAGCCGGCGGCGCCGGCGCCTACCACGATGTAATCGTACATGATGTGTATCCTTGTTTGAATCGTATGTAGGTTCGTCGATCACAGGCGGCAGGCACCGGCCGGATTCTCGCGGCAGGTCAGCGGCCGCTGAACCGCGGGGGGCGGCGTTCCCGGAAGGCCACCAGTCCCTCCTGGGCGTCGTCGGTCATGGCGGCGAGCCCCCCGGCGACGGATTCAATCGTGGAGGGTTGGGCTTCCCCGACCGCCGTATTCACCAGCTGTTTGGCGATCTGAACCGGGATAGGAGCGTTCTCGGCGATGCGGTCGGCTATTTCCGCAGCCTTGTGCATCAATCGCGCCCGGGGCACCACCTCGTTGACGAGGCCCCATCGCTCGGCCTTCCGCGCGTCGACGCGCTCACCCGAGAAGATCATTTCCTTCGCGCGCGCCGGCCCGATCAGGCGCGGCAGTCGCCGGGTACCTGCCCAACCGGGAACCGTACCGATCGTAGCCTCCGGAAGGGCAAGCGCGGCGTCGTCGGCGGCGATGCGAAGGTCGGCGGATAGGGCGAGTTCGAGCCCGCCGCCGAACGCATATCCGTTCAAGACGGCGATGACCGGGACCCGGAGTTGGGCGATGCAGTCGAACAGCCGCTGTCCGTCGCGCGTCCACCGGCGCCACATGTCAAGTGGTTCCAGCTCGCTCCAGGCATTGATGTCGGCACCGACGCAAAACGCCCGATCCCCGGCGCCGGTAAGCAGCGCGACCCGCACGCGATCGTTTCGGTCGATCAGAGTGGACGCCGTCTCCAGCCCCTCCAGCATTTCCCTGTCGAGCGCGTTCAGCTTGTCGGGTCGGTCAAGCGTTACCCATGCGAGCGGTCCGTCGAGCGACAGCCTGATCTTCTTCGTACGTATCGTGTCGCTCATAGAGGCTCACCTCCGCGAAATCGTGCGGCACAGCGACAGCGTCCCCGCAAGATCCGGCTTCGCTTAGAAAGATTGTGCTTCACAACGTCAGATTCATCGGTTCGGGCGAGAACAGGCGCGGTTCCATCTCTTTCAGTTCGTCGCAGACGCGCAGCGACACGTCAGTCTGGCCCAGCACGTCGCGCTCGAGGTCGACGCCCGGAGCGATTTCCGTTACGGTCAGGCCCTCGGTTTCCAGGATGATGACGCAGCGTTCGGTAACGAAGATCACTTCCTGGCCCGTAGCGACGGCCCGGTGGCCGCTGAACGTGACGTGCTCGATGTCGGGCACGAACTTCTGCACCTTCCCTTCTTGGCGGATGTAGATGCGGCCGTCGCGTACGTCCACCTTCAGGCCTCCCGTGGTGAACGTACCGCTGAATACGATCCGTCGTGCGTTGGCGGTAATGTCTATGAAGCCCCCGACGCCCGCTGTGATGTGCGGGAGGGCCGAGAGGCGAGAGACGTTGACGCTGCCGTCGCCGCCCACCTGAAGGAAAGAGAGCATGGAACGGTCAAACCCGCCGCCCTGAAAATAGGTGAACTGGTCGGGCGATGCGACGACGGCCTGCGCGTTCGCCGCGCAGCCGAACTGAAAATTAAGCAGAGGAACGCCGCCCACCGCACCCTGCTCGATCACCCACGTCACGGCATCAGAGAGCCCTTCTTCGAGCAGGATTCGGGGTACGAGGGCGGAGATGCCGAAGCCTAGATTGACGGCCTCGCCCGCGCGAAGCTCCATGGCGGCTCTCCGAGCGATGGACTTCTTGATTCCCCATCCGACGGTCTCGAACGAACTGCGCGGACATCTCGTCTCACCGCTAATCGCCGGGTCGTACGGTGTCTGCGTCGTCTGCATCTGATCCGGATCGAGGACGACGTAGTCGGTCAGGACGCCAGGGATGCGAATCTGCTGGGGAGGGATGGATCCGGCGGCGGCGACCCGCTTCACTTGCGCGATCACAATGCCGCCGTTGTTGTGCGCGGCGAGTGCCTGGTCGTAGGCACCCAGGTAAGCCCCTTCGTGCTCCATCGAGATGTTTCCGTCCTCGTCCGCCGTCGTGCCGCGCACGAGAGCTACGTCCACGGGGATGGCGCGGAAGTACAGCCACTGCTGTCCGTCGAACTCGACCTGCGTGACGAGGTCTTCCGTCGCGGCGTCGTTCATTCGTCCACCTTGGCGACGGGGATCAACAAAGGTGTCCATGCCGACCTGTGTAAGGACGCCCGGGCGTCTCGCGGCCGCCTCACGGTGCATATGGAAGAGGATGCCGCTCGGCAGGTTGTAGGCTTCCACCTCGTCAGCGTGAATCATTTGCCAGATACGAGGCGAGGGCATCGACGAAGGCCCGCTCGGCAGCGAGCCCGCGACGACACGACGGAGGAGGCCCGGCTCGGCGATGTGATCGATTCCATCGATGCCGTACATATCTCCAGCCGCAATGGGATGCAGCGTGGTTAAGCCGCGAGGCGCGCCCTCGGAGCGGAAGCGCTCTCCAATGGCTTTCAGTAACGCGTCCGGGCACCCGAGTCCGCTCGAAGAACTGACCGTGACGACCTGGTCGTTTTCGATGAGGCGCGCTGCCTCTTCGAGGCTGATTACGAGCGAATGGGCGGGCATGCGGGATCCTGCAGGAGTCGCGATGGAACGGAAGGAGCGTCAGACGTAGGCGACAGATTCGTGTCGCCCGGTACGGGTCGATTTGAGTGCGGTGAGGGCGACGGCGAGGGAGCGGATGCCGTCTTCACCAGTGGCGGCCGGGCGGCCCTCTCCGCGAACCGCCTGGTTGAAGAGCCGCACGGCGCGCGCGTACAGCCCTTCGGGCTTACCAACGTCGACGTCTTCGACGACGTCGCCCTTCCGGAAAAATACTCGACCGACGGGGTTCTGCGTCATGACGTTCTCGGCGAAGATGGAGGCGTCGGTTCCGTGCACCTGGAGCCCATTGCCGGCATGCTTGATGGTAAACGCATCGTGAAACTGAGCGAGGACGCCCCGTTCGAAGCGCATCACCCCCATGGCGGCGTCCTCCACACCTTCTACGGCCAGGCCCTGCCGGCCGGCAAGGGCGGTAACTTCAGCGACCTCATCCTCGAGAATGAAGCGCAGCGTATCCGTGTCGTGCACCGTGATGTCGAGGATTACGCCGGCCCCGGCCTGAGGATTTTGAATGCGCCAGGTCTGAAGGTGCTCGGGCAGGTGTACGGCGTGGAACACCCGAGCGGCCAGGGGGCGGCCGATGGCTCCTTCCTGTACGAGACGTCGGATGGTCCGATGGGTGGCGGCGTTGCGCAGATGGTGGTTCGTACCCATGACCACGCCGGCTTCGCGGCACGCCTCGACCATCTCTCGCGCATCTTCCAAAGAAAGGGCGAGTGGCTTCTCGCAGAGGACATGTTTGCCGGCGGCCGCTGCAGCCAGCGCTTCGTCGTGATGGCGTTCGTTTGTTGTGGAGACGTAGACCACGTCCACATCCCGATCGGCAAGTAAGTCTTCCAAACGGTCATATGCCGTCGGAATGTCGTTCTGTTTCGCATAGCGCCGTCCCCGCTCCGCCGAGCTGCTCATAACGGCCACGACCCTGCTGTCGGGATGCGCATTGATGGCGGGGATCATGTACTCGCGAGCAATCGTGCTGGCTCCGACGAGACCCCATCCGAGGGCGTTGACTGGAATTGCCATGGGTGTGAGAGCCTGTCGTGGGGCTTAGATCGATCTAATCAATCGCTTCCATACGGTACGTATTTAGATCGATCTAAATCAAAGCAAACAGTGATGCGATGCGGGGCTTTACATAATCTTCACAAGACCGTTGGGATGGTAGCGTGGAAATCAAATCGTTTGTGAGAGTGGGCGCGGGACGAACGGAGGCGGCGAAATGTCGTCAGACACGGGGAGCGGACGAGTCGCGCACGATAAGCTCAGGGGAGAGGATGACGCTTCGCACGTCGGTGTCCGGCTTTTCGATGCGATGTAACAAGAGACGCACCGCCTCTTGACCGATGCGGCGGGGCGGTATCGAGACGGTCGACAGCGACGGGCGCCACAGCGATGCATCGGCAATGTCGTCGAAGCCGACGACGGCGATGTCTTTACCGGGTTCGAGGCCGCGGGCTCGCAGAGCCAGCATGGCTCCCATGGCGACCACGTCGTTGTAGCAGAGAACGGCCGTGACGGCATCGGTCTCGTCGAGGAGTTCCATCATGGCATCGTGGCCGCCGTCCCGAGTGGTCCCACTGGCGCGGGGCGCGGCCACCTCGTGCAAGCCGTGCCGAGTGAGCGCCGCCCGGAACCCGGACAGGCGATCGGCCCGCGCCGACGAATGCGCCGGTCCCCCTAGGAATGCAATGTCGCCGTGTCCTCGATCCACCAGGTGGTCCACGGCCATCTGCGCGCCCCGGACGTTGTCGCCCCCCACGTAGTCGACATCGACGTTAGCCAGGTAGCGCGCCACGAGCACCACCGGGAGCTCCCATCGGCGGAGGCGTTCAATGGCGTCGACGGGCGTGTCTTCGACCGGACAAAGAAGTACGCCGTCGACCTGAAACTCGTGCATGACTTCGAGTAGACGGTTCTGCTTCGAGAGCTGCTCGGACGTGTTGGTAAGGAGGACGGCGTAGTCCGCTTCGTCGAGCAGGCTCTCGATGCCTACCGCGAGCTCTGCGAAGAAGGGATTCATGATGTCGGTCACGGCGACTCCGACCGTGTGCGAGCGCTGCGTCCGAAGACTCGCCGCGGCCCGATTGTAAACGTAGCCGAGCTTTTGCATCGACGCCAGTACGTGCCGGCGCGTTTCGTCGGCCACCAGCGGGCTTTCCCGAAGCACAAGGGAAGCCGTCGCCCGGGAGACGCCGGCGTCTTTGGCGACATCCTGCAATGTAACGCGCCGACCCGTGGACCTTTTGTCTTGCATGATGCAAGGAGTCGATCAAGGAAGTGGATGGAGGTAAGCTATTTCGCGTAGGACACGGACCGAACCTCGCGGATCACCGTGACCTTGACCTGGCCGGGATACTGCATGTCGTGCTGGATCTGTTTCGAAATGTCCGCGGCCAGCTGCTCCGCCTGAGCGTCCGACACCAGCTCGTGATTCACCAGCACGCGGATCTCGCGGCCCGCCTGGATCGCGTAAACCTGTGCGACACCGTCGAAGGAGGCGGCCAGGTCTTCGAGCTTCTCGAGACGCTTGATGTAGGCCTCGAGGGCCTCCCGTCGGGCTCCCGGACGAGCCCCGGAGACGGCGTCGGCGGCCTGCACGATGGGCGCGATGAAGGACGTCATCTCGATCTCGTCGTGATGGGCGCCGACGGCGTTGCACACGATTTCATCCTCCCCGAACTTGCGGCAGAGTTCCATGCCTACGATGGCGTGCGGGTTCTCGATATCTTCCTCCACGACCTTTCCGATGTCGTGGAGGAGGCCCGCCCGGCGCGCCTTGGCCGCGTCGAGGCCCAGCTCGGCTGCGATCAGCGAGGCGATGTGTGCCGTCTCGATAGAGTGTCCGAGCAGGTTCTGCCCGTAGCTCGTCCGATAACGCATGCGCCCGACCATTCGAACGAGCTCGTCGTGTAACCCGTGCAGATTGAGATCGATCACGGTGCGCTCTCCGATCTCGACGATCTCCTCTTCGATGTCGCCGCGCACCTGTTCGACGATCTCCTCGATCCGTGCCGGGTGGATGCGTCCGTCCTGCACGAGCTTGATGAGGGCGAGCCGGGCGATCTCCCTGCGGACCGGGTCGAAACCGGAGAGGATGACGGCCTCCGGCGTGTCGTCGATAATGACTTCGATCCCCGTCTCCGCCTCGAACGCCCGGATATTGCGCCCTTCCCGACCGATGATGCGGCCCTTCATCTCGTCGGACTCGATGTTGACGACCGATACGGTGTTCTCGATCGCATGGCTTGCCGCCGTACGTTGAATGGCCGTGAGGATGATCTTGCGGGCTTCCCGGTTGGCTTTAAGCTTCGCCTCGTCGCGGATCTCTTTCACCTGGGAGGCCGATTCCAGCTTGACCTCTTCCAGGAATTGATCGAGGATGGCCTCGCGCGCCTCTCGCTCCGTCATGCCCGACACCTGTTCGAGCCTGCGGATCTGCTCGTCGATCATCTGATCGAGCTCGCGGCGCCTGGACTGAACCTCCTCGAGCCGTTCGTTCAGTTCGTGCTCACGCCGCTCCAGTGCCTCCACGCGCGATTGGGCTTCGTCGAGAAGCGCAGTCACGTTCGAACGCAGCATCTCGGCGTCGCGACGATGCTGCTCGGCCTCCTTGCGGATCACGTCGATGGCCTCGGATCCCTTGTGTAGAAGCCGTTCGCGCTCGTTGACGCGCTGCGTCCGACGATTCAGTTTGTCTCTGTGCTTCTCCAGCTTCTGCCGCGTCTGTCGAAGGGCACGCTTGGATTCCTCCTGTAGATTGACGGCGGCCTCTTGAGAACGAGCTAGTTCCTGCTGTGCCTCCTCCAACCGGTCGTCCCGAAGCGCCTCCGCTTCTTTCCGAGCCTGTTCGAGGATGGCCTCCGCCTCCTTCTCGGCCGCGCTCAGGCGGTTTCGCCCGGACCGAGAGAGAAGAAATTTATCTACGGCAATGCCGATGCCAAGCGCGACCACGGCGATGGCGACAGCCAGTTCGACCGTAATCATAGGATTATCCCCTTATAAAAAAAGAACGCCCCGGTGCGTGCAGGTCTATCAAACCGTATCCGACACCGGGGCGTTTCCTTAAACACGCGATTCCGAGCGGTGGATAGAAGAACCTCTTTCATCCAATGTGGGAGCCACTCACCCTCTTCCGATCGTCCCTGCCCCTCCGAAGAGAGGACCCCGCGAAGCGAGGCTGGGCCTGCCGTCCAAGCGTGAAGACCGGCTCCCTTTAACGTAGTTGTCAGGTTCTTTTATGCATCCGCAAACGGTATCGCGGGCCTGCCCCTCTCAAGGCAAGCACGCCCTTTAATAGGGTACGGTTTGACCTGTTCCTCGAAGGTCTATTTAAGAAAACCGACCTTCACCGGTCAAGACAGACGTGCGTCAAAACGAGACGGGCTACGCAGCCTTAGATGCCTGTTCGAGCCGGTTCGACATGGTTTCGAACGCTTCTTCAAGCTGTGATTCCAGGCGTTCGCGTTCCTCCCGCTCCGTGAACAGCTCCTCCGCGATGGCCATCGCACCGATGATGGACGCCGTAATCTCCGGCTGGTCCGGGTGCTTGCGCAGGAAATCCTGCATTTTGTCGTTCACGTACCGCGCGAGATCCCTCGTAAGGTCCTCGTCTTTCTCGCTGACGCGGAGGGAAAAGTCCCGATTCAGAATGCGAACGCGGATGGAATGCGTGGTGGCGGACATGCGTGTGAATCGTGCTGATGGCCGAAGAATCAGGTACCGCTGCGTTCCTTCTCGAGATAACTGTCGATGGCATCGATGAAGGAGGCAATCTTGCGCTTGAGCTCCTCCGGATCGTGATCGAGGGACAGAAAGGTCCCCCGCGGATCGACGTCCGGACGGGTCTCGAGCTTCTTGACGCGCTGAAGAAGCGTTTCGTTCTCTTCCCGCAGGCGTTCCATCTCACTCGCGGCCGCCTCGACGCGGTCCCGCAGCCGCTCGAGAGAGGCCATGCCTTTCAGGCTGACCCGTTCCGACGTACCGGCCTCGGAGGTCTCGTCTCCGGATTCCCGTTCCCGATCGATTTCGGGGGGCTCCGATTGCTCTGCCATCAAGGTATCGAGGCTTCCTGCTAGAGTAACACTTTAAGTGAATATACACATCTCCCGCAGAAGTTCAGCTCCCCCGCGGATTTTCCCGTCGATCAGACACAGGTCTCCGGGATGCATCCGGCACGCGCCGCACAGGCGATACGTTCTCCTGCCGATGCAGCGCGTGACCTTCCTGTTACGACCTGAGCCGCGCGTCGAACTCCGATTCGAGCGTCCGTACGACGGCGTCGACGCGTTCGTCGACCTCCTCGTCGGTGAGCGTGCGGCTCGTCCCGAAGCGCAGGGCGAAGGCGAGGCTCTTGCGGCCTTCGTCGACGTGCTCCCCCTGATAGAGATCGAAGAGATCTACTTCGAGGAGCAGTTCGCCTGCCGACCGCCGGATGGCGTCCATCAACACCCCGGCCTCCCTGGACTGGTCGACCACTACGGCAATGTCGCGGTGAACGGTCGGATAGCGGCTGACCGGGCGGTAGGTCGCGTCGATGAAGGGCGCGGCAAGACGCACGACGGCGGACCAGTCCAGCTCGCAGAAGAGAACGGGATCGTCCAGGTCGTTTTCGCCGGCGAACTCCTCAGCCAACTGGGCGACGACCCCCAGGCGCTCGCCGCCGGAAAATACGTCCAGGTGGTGCACGGTCAGGTCGGTCGACCCGTAGACGGCTTCCATACGTACCTCGGGTACCCGGAGGCGGTCAAGCAACGCGGCGACCAGTCCCTTGAGGTCGAACAGGTCCATCAATCGATCGTCCGTGTCCCAACCGGCCGGAGCGGCCGTCCCGGAGGCCGCAACCAGGAGCGTCTCGTTCTCCGCGTAGCCGTCGACGACGGCGTCGTCCCGGCTGCCTCGATGAAACACGTGGCCCAGTTCGAAGAAGCGGAGAAGCCGCTGCCCGTGATTCCGGTTGTAACTCATGACCGACAGCGCGCCGGGAAGCAGGCTCGGACGGAGCGAGGCCATCTCGCGCGAGATCGGATTGAGGGTGTCTACCACATCCCCTTTCCCTCCGGCGAGCACGCCCCGGTTGAAGCGCTCGGCCGTCTCGTGGCGCTGCATGCTGTTCGTGTAGATCTCTCGATACCCGAGGCTGCTCAGGAGCGCGCGTACGCTCGCCCGAAACCGGTCTTCGGGTCGGTCCGCCGGCGCGGTGCTCGGGGCGACGGACCGGGCCGGCTCGGGGATGTTGTCGTATCCGTACAGGCGCGCGATCTCCTCGATCACGTCGACCTCGCGCTCGACGTCGGGCCGGTAGGTCGGCACCGTACAGCGGAGAACGTCCTCGCGGCGCTCGACGTCGAAGCCGATCAAGGCGAGCAGCCGCTCGGCCTCGTCGACCGGCACGTGCGTGCCCAGGAGAGCGTCGACGCGCGCGGGTCGGACGTCGACCGTGGTTCGTTCGAAAGGAGTGGGATGGGCGTCGACCATACCCGGAACGAGCGTGCCGCCGCCGAGCTCGGCGATGAGCGCCGCCGCGCGGGCCCCTGCGCGCACCTGCCCGTCCCGGTCGACGCCGCGCTCGAACCGATAGGACGCGTCCGTCTGCACGCCGATCGTTTTGGCAGCCTTTCGGATCGTGGAGGGATCGAAAAAAGCGCTCTCCAGAAGTACGTTGGTCGTTTTCTGGCTGACCTCCGAATTCTCACCTCCCATCACGCCCGCCATGGCAACGTCCCGTTCGGCGTCGGCGATCATCAGCGTGCCGGCCGGGAGGGAGCGCTCATTGCCGTCGAGCGTCGTAAAGGCCGTCTCGTCCGTCGTTTGCCGCACGCGAATATGGTGGCCGCGGATCTCGTCGAAATCGAAGGCGTGCAGCGGCTGCCCGGTCTCGTGGAGCACGAAATTGGTCACATCGACGACGTTGTTGCGGGGCCGGAGTCCGATCGCGGAAAGGCGGGACTTCAGCCACGCCGGAGACTCTCCGACGGTGACGTCGCGCACGAGCAGGGCGACGTAGCGTGGACACGCATCCGGTGCTTCGATATCGACCGTAACGCGTTCCGACACCTCCCCTCCTTCGTCCGGCAGCGTGACGTCGGGCAGCGCGAGCGGCGTCCCGGTGATCGCGCAGGCGTCGCGCGCGACGCCGAGGTGGCTCGCCGCGTCCGGTCGGTTCGGCGTGATGCTTACGTCGAGAATGGCATCGGCGGGGTCGATCCCGTGTGCCGCGAGGTAGTCCGCGAACGGCTGCCCTACGATCGCGTCCTCGCCGAGCACCATGATGCCGCTATGATCGTCTGAGAGTCCCAGCTCGTCCTCCGCGCAGATCATGCCTTCGGACGTTTCGCCCCGGAGCGTGGCTTTCTTGATCGACACGGGCGTCCGCTCATCCGGATCGTCGCGGTCGGAGAGGTGCAGCGTCGTGCCGACGGTGGCCACCGGGACGAGCTGTCCGGCTTCCACGTTCGGCGCCCCGCACGCGATCTGTACGGGGCTGCCGTCGCCGAGGTCGACGTTGCAGAGGGTCAGCCGGTCGGCGTTGGGATGGGCGCGGACGGATTCCACGCGGCCGACGACGACGCCGTCGAGCGGCGAGCCGATGCGATCGATTCCCTCCACCTCAAGGCCGCCCATCGTGAGCCGTTCGGCCAGCGCCTCCGGAGTCTCGTCGACCGGGGCGTACTGTCGGAGCCAGTTGTAGGATAGTTTCATGATCTATGTACAGCTATCTCTGATCGCCGGCGTCCTCAAAACTGATCGAGGAAACGGGCATCGTTTTCGTAAAAAATGCGGATGTCGTCGATGCCGTACCGCAGCATCGCGATGCGCTCCACGCCCATACCGAACGCGTACCCCGTGTACCGTTCGGCGTCGACGTCGACGGAGTCGAATACGTTCGGGTCGACCATACCGCACCCGAGAATCTCCAGCCAGCGTCCGCCGTCGGGTAGAGCGTCGTCGGCCCACCAGATGTCGACCTCCGCACTCGGCTCGGTGAATGGGAAAAAGCTCGGACGAAAGCGCATGCGAACGTCGGAGCCGAACAGGGCCTGCGCGAAGACGTGCAGCACGTGCTTCAGATCCGCAAACGTAACGCCCTCATCCACATAGAGCCCCTCCACCTGATGGAACAGGCAGTACGACTTGTATGAAATGGCCTCGTTGCGGTACACCCGGCCGGGCACGATCACCCGTACCGGGGGCGGCTCCTTCTCCAGAATGCGAATCTGCACGGGCGAGGTATGCGTGCGAAGCACGACGCGGTCCGCCTCGACGAAAAACGTGTCCTGCATGTCCCGCGCGGGATGGTCGGGCGGGAAGTTGAGCGCCGTGAAATTATACCACTCCGATTCTATTTCCGGACCTTCGGCGACCGCGAAGCCGAAGCGCGCGAAGACGCGCTTGATGTCTTCGAGCGTCTGCGTGATCGGGTGGATGGATCCGCGCGGGGCCGGGGGGCGGCCGGGAAGCGTCAGGTCGACGTTCCGCTTCCGCGTCGTCTCGGCGTCCCGGAGATTCGCCTCGAAATGCTCCAGGCGCTGCTCGGCCAGCTGCTTCAATGCGTTCACCTGCTGACCGAAGGCAGCCCGGTCGGCCGGTTCGACGTTGCGAATCTCTTTGAAGAGATCCGTGATCAGTCCACTTTTCCGCCCGAGGTACTTGATGCGAAATTCCTCGGCGGTTTCTTCCGAGTCGATGGGCTCGGATTCGAGCTTTCGCCGGATGTCGTCGACGTTTTCAAGCATGTTGGCGTGGGGATGGTGGACCGGGCCGATACGGGTGCAGTCGAAGCATGGAGATAAAAAAAATCCCGCCAGTCCTGTCGTTGCAGGGGCGGGATTCTAACTTCGCGCGCAGCAACCTGCGACGCCCCCGGCTACAGAAAGGAGGGACGCAGGAAAAAAAATCGTTGTGTCTGTCGCTGCGACATGACGAACTATTTGGTGACGTTCTGCACGACCTGGCTGAACGTGTCCGGATGGTGGACCGCGAGCTCGGCGAGCACCTTGCGATTGAGCTCGACGTCCTGCTTCCGAAGTGCGCCCATCAGCTGCGAGTACGTCGTACCGTTCTGCCGGGCGGCGGCATTGATACGCGTGATCCACAGACGGCGGAACTGCCGCTTCCGCTGCCTGCGGTCTCTGTAGGCATACTGCAGGGCCTTCTCGACCGTGTGCTTCGCAACGGTGTGAATCTTCGAACGTCCGCCGCGATAGCCCTTGGCCATCTGCATGAGTTTCTTGCGGCGGCGTCGCGAAGCGACTTTGTTAGTAGCGCGTGGCATAATGAATCAGTCTGGTTTCTGCAGGCGGAAAGCGCCGGATGGTACGGGCGTGATGCGCCGATCAGGTCTGGCCGATCAGGTCTGGATGAGCTGCTTGATGCGGGCTTCATCCGACTTGTCGACGAGGGTATCCTTACGAAGCTTACGCTTCGTCTTGGCCGACTTCTTGGTCAGGATGTGGCTCTTGTAGGCCTTCCTCCGCTTGATCTTTCCGCTAGCGGTCACCTTGAAGCGCTTCTTGGCGCCGCTATTCGATTTCATCTTGGGCATAACTGTAGATCTTTTCCTTTCCGAATAGCCGGCGAGGGCGGGCTGGCGTGCCGCCATGTATTGCGGCTCCTAATACAGACCAAAAAAAGAGGCGTTCCGGTGGAGCGCCTCTTCCTCTGTCAAGGAATGACTAATTCATGAGTCTAGCGCCATCGCAGGGCAAACGCAAACTGACCGGCGTGCAGCGGCGGCGGGAAACGGCGAATTCCATATGAAGCGGTCGCGCTGTCCGTTTACTTCGGGCAGTCCGTTTACTTC